>CASDWH010000042.1 GCA_949284715.1 uncultured bacterium | reverse complement strand
TTCTGCGCGGAAAGCATCGACAAGTTATACCCTATCGTATTCTTTCGATTGGTTAACGTCAACAAATTCGCTTGTGTCGCTGCCATTCCCATTTGCGTTAATCCCGTCCTTTTTCCTTTATACATCTTTTATCGGCACTTCCTCCCCTTTTCTTTAATCTTTTACCTCTTCTTTACCTAAATCGTTACAAAAATTTACAATTGGTTTAAATTCAATAATAAGATAGTTAAAAAAATATTAATTCTAAGCGATTTAGGAGTTTTTTGTATTAATATAATAATTGGAGATAACTATGAAATACAAAGATTATTATGAAATTCTGGGTGTAAAACGTGATGCAACAGCACAGGAAATAAAATCCGCATACAGAAAGCTCGCGCGAAAATATCACCCGGATGTAAATAAAACAAAAGAAGCAGAAACAAAATTCAAAGATATAAATGAAGCTTACGAAGTACTATCAGACACTAATAAGCGTTCACGTTATGACAGCCTTGGCTCCAACTGGCAGGGCGGAGCAGAATATACACCGCCTCCGGGGTTTGAGAATTTTAGTTTTAACTTTAATAACGGAGGCGCTCAAACTTTTGAATTTGGTAATGCCGGCGGTTTTTCAGACTTCTTTAGTTCGCTGTTCGGTGATATGATGGGAGCGGCTCAAACGTCTTCAACACGGGGGCGGTCAAGAGGCGGATTTTCCGGCTTTGACTTTGGTAGCAGCGGATTCAGCGGCGCAGACTTCGGAAACACCTACTCTTCTGGAAGCTCCAGAACCACCCGCCAGACGCAAAAAGAAGATTTGGATATAACAAAGAATATCAACCTTACCGCCAAAGAAATATTTGACGGCGGAGCTGTTAATATATCCTTCACACAAATGGATAAGTGTACCCAATGTAATGGGGCCGGATACTGCTCCAATTGCGGAGGAACAGGAATTGTTTCAACCCCTAAGTCCGTTAAAGTAAAAATTCCTAAAGGCGTTAAGGAAGGACAAAAAATAAGACTTAAAGGCGAAGGCAAAAAAGATAATTACGGCCGCTCCGGAGATTTATACCTCATTGTCCACTTCAAAGACAGCCAGTACCAAATTGACGGAGCTGATTTAACAAAAGAAGTAGAAATAACACCGCCTGTTGCAGTTCTTGGCGGGCAGCGCGAAATTGAAACCCTGCACGGAAAAATTAATATTAAAATTCCTGCCGGTATTTCTTCCGGTAAGACTCTGCGGCTTAAAAAACTCGGACTTCCAAAAGACGGAAGCTACGGGGATTTAAATGCTAAAATTAAAATTGTAATTCCTGAAAAAATTTCTAACAAGGAAAAAGAATTATATAAACAACTTGCAGAATTTGAAAAATAAAATTTTCACATTAATAAACAGGGCTTAATCATATAGTCCTGTTTTTAATGTTTAAATTTGTTGAAATGCATCATTGAATTACTGCTGCTGCAGCCATTGCCGATATATTCAAGTGACGGCAGTTCATTAATTTCAGTATTGGAAAAGTCTGCAAACTTTCCGATATATTTCAATTTATCAAGTTTTTTTAATTTTGAATTACAAAAATAAGCGTTTTCCCCGACATACTCAAGAGAAGGCAAATCTTCCAGAGTTGAATATTCACAATCCAGCCATTTGCCGACATTTTTCACCTTCGGAGCAAAATTTACAAGAGAATTAGCCAGATTTAAATACCCGTCAACCTGTTCAAGTCCGCCGAGAGAAAATACAAAAGAATTTTCAAAATCTGCATTTCCTCCTATCTTTTTTACGGCGGATAAATTTGTAACCCCGGTATCTGCAAATATTGCATCTCCGCGGATTTGCGAAATTTTCTCAAATAGTTTATTTTCATTAAAACCAATATCAGACATTGTAATATTATTTCCGATATTAAGCCTTGAATAATTTGCAATACTTATAGAACCATCCGGTTCAAATCGCGGTTTATAACCTAAATATTCCATTATTCTATAGACATTATTATCATGAATATTTTTGATACCTATACCATTGTAAATATCCTCAACGACACCTCTTTTTAAATGAGTATCCGCAATACGGCTCTTAATATTAGCCGCAAGTGTATAAGAATTTTTTTCTATATGCTCATCCAAAATATCCAAAAACTTTAACGGGATATGGTTATTATTATGTTCATCCTGGATTTCGGTAATAATATCTTTTTCAAATCTCATACCGAGTCTTGTAACACCATTCTCTATATAAATATGAAAATCCCCTTTAGAAAGATAATACTCAGCATTAAAGGATTTTGTACACCATGTAGGCGCAGAGAACTGTTTAAGTTTATTGACATTATCTTCAAATTTTTCTTCATTTTTTCGTTTTGAAGGAATTATTATCCAGCCGGAACTATTATTTGTAAAATAATTATCACCGGAATAAACTTTGCTTATATGTCGTTGATAAATCTTACAAAAATCAAATCTTGTATTTTTATCTTTTTCTAAAATACAATTTAAATCAGCCATTGAGTCAGCTAGAGCTTTTTTATTAAGCGTCGGCGGAATTTTATCATTATCCGGTTTTAATTCTTTTAATATTGCAGAAAGTACAAGCAGTGATGCAGCCGGTGTTACAGGTGTCTTATCATGCATCAGATAATGCGACCATTCCACAACCATAGCCTTGCGTTGAACTTCTGTTGCATCCTGCCTTCCCGTAAATTTTTGATTTAATAATTTTTGCACACATTCTGACGCCCAATTCTGGAAATCAGCGACGGTATTAAATTTTTCCACGGGAGCCTTAAATTTTCGCACGCAGGCATAGTCAATACCATTAAACATTGACGGCTTCATTGACTTAAATGATACGGAATTTCTATTATCACGTTTTGTTGTATATGGAGTAATTGAAAAAACTTTCATCATTGCAAGTATCGCACTTAATCAAACAATGGAAAATATTTTATTAAGAATTATTAAGTATCATTATAAAAAACTGCGGCGATTGAAGAAAGGCTTTTCTCATGATATAATTGGCACAAGGAAATGTGTTTGATGAACTTAGAAGGAAAAAAAATTTTATTAGGTATAACAGGCGGAATTTCTGCATATAAGAGTCTTGAACTTATCAGAATGTATAAACGCGCAGGAGCCGAAGTAAAAGCCGTTTTAACTAACAATGCCCTTGAATTTGTTACACCGCTTACTATCCAGACACTCACTAATAACAAAGTTTATATAAACAATTTTGACACATCTGATTACAGCCCGGAACATATTTCTCTGTGTGACTGGAGTGATATATTTGTAATAGCGCCGGCGACAGCAAATACTATTGCAAAAATCGCAAACGGAATCTGCGATAATTTATTAACATCTCTGTCCGCGGCTTACAATAAACCATTTATAATAGCGCCAGCTATGAATTGCAATATGTATAACAACCCTGTAGTACAAGAAAATATAACGAAATTAACAACTTTAGGTTACAATTTCGTAGCCCCGGAAACAGGATTCCTGGCTTGCGGAGCAAACGGCACCGGGCGCCTCGCAGACTTAAACAAAATTTATCTAAGAACAGCAGAACTTCTAAACCCGTTAAAACCGCTGGAAGGGAAACGGATTCTGATAACAGCAGGCGGTACAATTGAAAAAATAGATCCTGTAAGATATATTTCTAACTTCTCATCCGGTAAAATGGGGATTTCGCTTGCTAAATGCGCCTCTAAATTAGGAGCAAAGGTTACACTGATTTCTACTTTTAAAGTCGACGGAGATTTTGAAAATATAGTAACACTATCCGCAGAAGAAATGTTAAAAGAAGTAGAAACACAACTTGACCTTCAGGATTGCATAATTATGGCAGCCGCTGTTGCCGACTGGAAAATTAAAAACTATAGCAGCCAAAAAGTAAAAAAAACAAATACCGGTGATAGCTGGAATATAGAACTTGTTAAAAATCCTGATATATTAAAAACAATTTGCAAAAAACGGACAGGAGAAAAACCGATAATCGCAGGGTTTTCAGCAGAAAGCGAAAATCTGCTTCAAAATGCTTCTGAAAAAATTAAAAGCAAAGGCTGCGATTTTATAATAGCAAATGATATTTCCAGAACGGATTCCGGTTTTTCAAGCGACTATAACGAAGTTTATATAATTGATAAAAAACTAAATACAAAATTTATTGAAAGAACAACAAAAGACGAAATTGCAAAAATAATTTTGGAGAGCATATTTGAACAAACAGGAAATTATATCAAGACTGGAAGCGTTTGCTCCGCCTGAAACACAGGAAGGCTGGGATTGCAGCGGCTGGATTATTGAACATCCTGAAAATAATATCAGGAATGTTATGTTTGCACTAACAATTACAGACAGCGTTTATGAACAGGCTAAAGAAAAAAACTGTGATTTAATAATTTCACATCATCCGCTCTTCTTTGTACCGCTGCAATACAAAGATATTCAGATGTATTGCGCCCACACTAATCTGGATAAAGCAAAAGGCGGAACAACGGATACTCTTATAGAAAAAGCCGGGTTTGACAACGCACAGTCTGAAAATGAGTTTGTCCGCATTGTTACATTAAAAACACCGATAAGTATAGAAGTGTTAAAAGACAGGCTTTTACCAATTTCTCCGCACCTTCGTTACATTAACAACCGCGGAGTACAAAAAATACAAACAATCGGATTCTGTGCAGGTTCCGGAAGCGAATTTATAGAAAGCTCCCATGCGGAATGTTTTGTAACTGGCGATTTAAAATACCACACCGCCTGCGAAACTTCAAAAGTTGTTTTTGATATCGGTCATTTTGAAAGCGAAGTTATAATAAAAGAAAAACTACAGAAAATAACAGGAATAGAAGGGATTTTTGCAGATGAAAAAACTCCTTTTATTTAGTATAATATCCTTATTATTGAGCTGCACCCAAGCACCGGGTTACGAAACAGTTATTATTAAATATCCTGACGGAGAATTGTGGGAGCCGGTTTATTACAGACAAACAATAAATGAAGGAATCGCACAGTATGTAATAAAAGGCGATACTTCTAAAAACTGGGGAAAAACTGTTATTATTCACTCTTATAACGATTATATAAACAGCCCCAAAATGCTCCTTGAATCAGTAATGGCGCTTAACCGGCGCCAGAACCCGACCTCTAATTACAAGTTAATAAAAGATACAACCAATGATGCGATAGCAATAAGATGTACAAACTATTATAAAAACCTTGTTCCCCAGTGCGAAATCCTCAGAGCCGCTAAAGGACATAAAGGGGTTATTACAATACATTACATAAATAAAAATATTACCGAATACCGCAATTCCTACGAGGACTGGTACGAAAGAATTAAAAAAGCCGTATTCTATGAAAGTTATTTTAGAAATAATAGAATTTTAAACAAAGCTTTCTATCTTGAAATATAGAGGATGTGAAACAGTTCCCCGGAGTTTGCGGGGGAAATGTATATTTTTTCAATATTACCCTTTTTAAACCTCTAAAATTTACCCCAAAAATAGTATTTTTATTAAATTTCAACGCTTGCCGACAAGTTTTTTTTGTGCTATCATCCTTTATATAATTAAAAGGTTGCGCGAGGTAGATATGAAAACATTCTTTAAGTGGCTGGGGATTACGTTAGGGATTGTAGTTATTCTGCTTTATTTATCATTTATTTTTGTGCTGCCAAAAGCAGTAGATTTAAATCAATACAAACCTAAAATCCAACAGCTTGCGCAAGAGTATTCAAAGCTTGACGTAAACTTTGAAAATGCACAAATAATTACAACTCCGCTTCTTGCAATCGGTATTCAGGCAGATGACCTTTCTGTAAAACTGCCTGACGGCTCGCTCCTTGCCGGCGCTAACAAAATAAAAACAAGAATTTCACTACCTCACCTGTTAGTTCTTTGTGTAAAAGTTTCCTGCGCAGAAATAGAATCCCCTCAAATTAACCTTGAAATTCAAAACGGAAAACAGTTCAAACTCATTACACTAATTGAATCAATCCTAAACGACGGAGATGATACCATTGAACAAAAACTCCTGCAAGCAGACGCGCAGGCAGAAACTCAGGCCGCTAAAATGCCCCTTCCGATAAGAATTAATGTTCCGGCAGTTAAAATCACTAATTATCAGGCAGTAATTAATGATTTAAAAACAGCACACACGCTAACTTTAAAAGGTGAAAACCTCATACTCGGATATAATGGCAAAAGCTTTAAAGTAAAAACTAATTCTCAATTAATGAGCGACAAAAATACCAATATAATCGCGAATATTAATCTGGACTGTTTTATTCCAAAAGCCGCAAAACTGGACAAAGATGACGATCCGCAGGAAATTATTGACATCCCTTTTGTTAATCCGGTACTCATTTACAGAGATTATAATCCTAAAGGGATAATTAATATGGATATGAAAGTCCGCCAGAGAAAAAATACAGTTACTACATACGGTTCTCTTAACCTTGATGATTTAACAATGACCCTTTCTAATGTTACCCTGCCCCTCTCATATCTACATTTAACAACAAGAGGCACCCGAGCTGATATAGATACAAATCTTGTTATCAAAGAAGGTCAGGCAATTAATATTCAAGGATTAGTAAATTACGGGAGAAACAGACTTGCAAATCTTAAAATAAAAAGTGATAAAATATACTTCAATGACGTTATTATACTTGCCAGAGCCGTACTTGACACCCTCAGAATTAAAAACGACTTAAATCTGTTTGCAGGCTACGGTTATATTGAAGCAGACACCTGTTTCAGAACAAATTTTAAGACATTGAAATCCGGCGGAAATATAACTATAAAAGATGCCGGTATCGTGAATAAAAAATATAACCTTAATTTTATGAATTTTAATTCGCTTGTAGATTTAAGCAATAATATCCTGCAAATCAAAGATACAGGCGCTACCATAAATGGTACTGATATTAATATCAACGGTTCAATAAATGAAAAATCAATTGCCGACATAAATATCTATCTTGAACAACTCCCCTTAGCTCCGCTGTTTAAATCATTTGCCCCGGCAGAATTAAAAAATACTTATGAAGTAACTTCCGGTAATATATACGCAAATATCGCACTTAAAGGCGAACTTAAAAAAGCAATAAGTAATATTAATATTGGATTAAAAGATTTTACAATGTATGAGAAAGCAAGTAAAATTAAGCTTGCAAATAAGCTGTTTGAAGGGAATTTTACAAGCGATTTAAAAAATATTACAGGAAACATTTCAAATAAAGGCTTCAAAATAACAATTCCTCAATCAACCTCTATAATTACAAGCGAAGAAGCCCTCGTTAATATTGATAAAAATAACATAACAATAAATCCTTCAACCTTAAAAATAAACAATTCTTCCACTGTAACGTTATCCGGCGTAATCGCAAATTATAATTCAAATCCGGATTTTGATATCACTGCTGACGGTAAACTGGTTGCTGACGGAATAAAACAACTCGGCGGCAGTATAGCGGCTCCGTTTATAGATGCAAAAGGCACTATTCCGCTTGTTGCAAAAATTAACGGAAATAAAAAGAAACAAACTCTTGATATTACAATAGATGCAGATAGAAATAATTACTTAACACCTATACATTTAAATTTACTTTCGGGTAAAAATACAACAATAAAATCAGCTATTGATTTTAAGCAAGACAGAATAAAAATCCATGACTCCGGGTTATACATAAAAACCCGGATACCTGATGAAAAAAATCCTGATAAAATAATAACAACCTATAATGAAATCATTGGTTTATCAGGTACAATTACCGGACTTAGCTCTACTCCTCATATAAATGTCCTTAAAATTAAAACTAACGGAGATTTAAACGGTTCAATACAAGGATTAGATAATTCAAGCTTTACCTTTGGCGGACACCTGTTCACTTACGGATCTTTACCCGCTCCAAGGTATAAAGGAAAATTCAGCCTGAAAAACGTTAATATTCCGACATTGTATACCAATGTAAAAAATATAATCCTTGATTTTAAAGGCAATACACTTGAAACCCAAATTTCTGATTTAAACCTGAATGATTCTGTAATCCAGATTAATACGCAAATAAGTCTACTGCCGGCGGCTAATTTAATAATAAACAGCCTTATGTTAAATTCTGATTACATTGATTTAGACAAAGTGATGAAGGTTTCGGAAGCGGCAATGAAACTTATTCCGCAAACAGGCACCGGTACAGCCCAAACAACATCAAGCGCTGATATACCGGTAGAAATTAGAAACGGGAAAGTCAATATCAAACGAGCTAAAACTGGCGGCATAGACGCTTCTAATATTATCTGCGGGCTTTTAATGAAAAATAATATTCTATACGTAAGCGACATATTAGCAAGCGCCTTTGACGGAAATATAAGAGGTAATGTATCCATAAACCTTCTAACCACACTTCTTAGAGCAAATATAACCGGAGCAGGCTTTAACGTAGAAAAAGCACTGCTTGGGCTTGCCAATATGAAAGACACCATAACAGGAACTGCAAGTTTTTCAACAGACGTATCATTAAAGGGTCGTTCCTATGAAGAACAAATGAAATCACTAAACGGTGATGTAGACTTTACTATTATAGACGGACAATTAGGGCCATTCGGGCGCTTAGAAAACCTCATTCTTGCACCAAACATCAGAGAATCAGAGTTTTTCCAAACATCAATTGGCGGAATAATAAATGATTTATTATCAGTAAATACTTCTCGCTTTGACGAACTCAAAGGACATATAACTCTTAAAAACGGGGTAGCAGTAATAGAACCGATTACGTCGCTTGGTGAAATTATGTGCCTGAATATAGAAGGGAATTTTGATATTCTTGCAAATCTTGCAGACTTAAGAATCCGCGGACGTTTGGCCTCTACAATATCCGATATGCTCGGCCCTATTTCAATGCTTAACCCTGTAAACATGATTCAGACACAAACAGGCTCTTCAATAATGAATCTGGCAACTCTCGGACTTTATACTCTTTTCTGCGAAACAATTTCTCAGGAGGATATGGATGCAATTCCCCATTTTAGTGAAGAATACTCTGATTATAACGCTACAAAATTTCAAGTTATAGCAAGAGGGGATGTTGCAAAACCTTTATCTCTGGTAAAATCATTTAAGTGGCTTGTTCTACAAAGTGATATCGACCACGCTAATTCTTACATCCAGCAAAGAGCATTAGAAGAAGCCGAGCAAAATTCAAAACTTTTCTCTGATGCCGATAAAGAAAAAGCCGGCGCGGTCAAAGAGATTGTAAATACCGGAAAAAATATAATTAAAGGAATCACGGGACTTTTTAAAAAACAATAATTTTTAAATAAGAGGATAATTATGAAATATATTAATTACGTATTTGCATTATTAATATTATGCGGAACATGTTCTATGAGTGTTCAGGCAAAAATGAGTAAGGAAGCCCATGAGCTGTATCAGGAAGCGTGCAGCTATGAATACAAACACAATTATCCGGAAGCAATAAACATAATTAACAAAGCTCTTGAAATAAACGGTGACGATGCAATGCTTTATACTAAAATAGCCGGACTATATACAGAAACCGGCGACTATAATTCAGCATTAGCAGCCTACAATAAAGCTCTCAAACTCCAGCCTAATGATGCTTTTATATACATTAGTATCGGAAGTTTACAGCAGACAATGCAAAATTATGATGCCGCGTTTGAAGCTTATGCAAAAGGCACCGAGATTTTTCCAAGTTATAAATATAACTATTTAAATATGGCTAATGTAAAATACATTGCAAAAGATTATAAATCTGCAATAGATTATTATAATACATTTCTATCAGCCTACCCAGAACATATAGAAGCAAACGAAAACCTCGCAAACTCATATCTTGCTGTAAAAGATTACGAAAAAGCCTGCGATATTTATAACAAATTATACAAAGAATATCCTTCAAATTTTAAAGATTATTTTAGATACGGCGTGGCTCTGTTTAACACAAAAAAATACGAAAGCGCAGTTCCTATGCTTCAAAAAGCAATTGAAGCCGACGACGCTAATACATTAGCCTGGGCTGATTTAGCTTTGTCCTACCAGAACCTTGATGAGAAAGATTTAGCTCTCAACGCTTTTAACAAAACTTTTGAATTAAACCCGAAACTAACAGGACTCAAATTCGATTATGCAAACTTACTCGGGAATATGAACCAATATGATGAGGCAATAACCGCATATAAAGAATATATTGAAGCATTTCCGGAAGACGCTGCCGCTTATAAAAATCTGGGCGTAGTATATAAAGAAAGCGGAAAAGACGCTCTGGCGCTGCTCAATCTTGAAAAATCTTATCTTAAAGACCCTACAAATATTGATACACAAAAACTTTTGGCTCGTTATTACCATGAAAACAAAGACTATGCCAGTGCTTTAAAGTATTATGATTTAGTTCTGCAATCAAAACCTGATGATTTTGATGTAAAAGCAAATAAAGCTCTCGTTTTGCATGCACAAAAGAACTATCCGGCAGCTATTGATTTATACAAAGACCTGCTTCTCGTAAAAGAAAATGACCGGATTGCGAAGAATTTAGTATCCGCACAAATTGCCTACGGATATTATCTTTTAGACAGAATGGACTACGCACAGGCTACGCTTTATTTTAAAGATGCCCTTAGAGATAGTCCAGAAGAAGGCTCCGCATATTTTGGAATTGCCGAAGCGGCAAAATCAATGAATTTATACGAATTGGCAAAAGAGAATTATAAGCTGGCATTAGAAAAAGAACCTGATAACACCGGATATTATAATACATACAAAGCATTTATAGACAGCCTTCCGCAGGAAGCAGTACCGGAAACAGTTCAAACAGCAAATGATAAAACGCCGACGGCTGAAAATAGCAGCGAAGTCCAATCAACCGTTCAGCAAGAAACTGAAACCAAGCCGGCAGATGCACCACAAACGGCACTGACGTACGACGACTTAGTAAAAAAGGGCAACGAGTACTATCAATCAGGTAAATACAATGAAGCTGTTGATTATTATACAAAAGCAACAATAATGAAACCTTCAGACAGCACTACAATGCTAAAAATCGGTAATATTTATAATCTTTTAGGTGACGAAGAAAAAGCTGCATTATTTTATGAACACTCGGTAGAAGTAAACCCTGCTTATGCCAACGGCTGGTTTAATTTAGGGCTTGTTTACGCAAAACTTAACCGTCATAAGGATAGTATAAAATGTTTTGATACGGTCATAAAACTTACACCGGATTACCCGTATTCATACTACGCGCTCGGACAGGCGTACGAAAATCTCGGCGACAAGTTTAATGCTATAGAAAATTATACTTTGTATAAAGGTTTTGAAGAAGATGAACACATGCTTAATACCATTGATGAAAAAATAAAGCAGCTTGAAAAATAATGCATACTAAATTATTCACCTTATTATTAATAGGATTTTTGTCCAGCATATTATTCAGCGGATACATAAAGCAGCAAGCGTTTGTCTGCTTCAATGAGAGTCCTATTACTAAAGAAACAGTTTTATATCCTGTATCAGAATTTCAATCCGGCCAAAAAATTTATTATTTATTCTTTTCTAAAAAAGCACTGAAAAATGATTACATACGCGTGCAAATATTTAAAACCGCAGATAATATTTCCCGCGGCGGATATGAAATGGTTCGTGTGAAAGATTACCGGTTAATGAAAGACGAAGTATATTACCAGACTGATTACTTTGTCATACATCAGCCGGGCAGATATATTTTACAGGTTTATAACCCTCAAAACCTTAATTTACCTTTGGCCTACGGTGAATTTACAGTAAAATAACAGCACAAAAGTCCGTGCCGTATAAAACAGCACGGACTTTAGCTAAGCATCTGCTTTTGAACCACCTTCAGCAGGTTCAATGTCCTCTTCTTCTTCAGGGATTTCATCTAATGATTCAAAATCAGCATTGTATTGTGCAATAACATATTCCTGCATATCTTTGTCTTCATACGCAGTCTGTGCGCTGATAAGATTTGAATCAATGTTAGAAACATCCAACCCTTGAGCGTTTGCTTCTGTTTTAGTAATCTTTGCCGCGCCAAAAACTTCCTGAAACATGTGAGCAAATTGATTACTGTTTACTGATGACATAAAGAATCCTCCATAGTTGTTATATATTATAAGTATATATTTTGTAATGAATTTCATCAAGCAAAATTTTTGTTACAAATATACACAATATCATATAATTATGATAAAATTATAACTATGAGCAGTGGAACGAAGATGAAGAAGAAAGTGAGCGTATTATTAACAGCTATAATGATGGGGTTATCATCATTAGCAGCAGGTTCCGGCAATAAAATTATCGGACTGCGTTTTTTTGAAGCAAATAATCAGGTAAAAGTAGTTGTTATAACGGAGCAAACTTACTCCGCTCCGCTGAAAGCTGTAAAATCAGGTAACTATTATAATATCGTTCTTAATAATATCGTAAATGGTACAAATAAAGAATTTACACCGGGCGGCAGATATATAAAATTTGCAAAGGCAACAACTCTATCATCATCAACCGACGGGTCAAACTATACAAGAATATCACTTAAAGTAACACCTGGAACTGCTATTTCTGTAGAGAGCAGAACAGCTAATACAAGTGATATTGCTTTTCTTGAAGAACAGAGCATGCAGCGCCAGGCAGAACAGGAACGATTGAAAGAAGAAGCACGACTGGCCGCAGAACAACAAAGGCTGCAAGAAGAAGAGCAGCAAAGACTTGAAGAAGAACAACAGCGGATTGAAGAAGAACAACGGATGCTGGAGGAGCAGCGCCGGGAAGAAGAACAAGAGTATGCCTCTAATATGGAAGATACAAAGGTTTCCCCTCCTGAGCGAAACCAAGAGCCAGCACCTGTGCCGGAAACAACCATGCCTGCTCAGCCATCTTCACAACCTATTTCTACCAGACACACAAGCGAAATACTATACCTGCTCATTGGTACAGCCGCAGTACTACTTGTTATAATACTCCTTTACATAAAAGGAAAGGACAAAATGCAAGAATTATGCGGAGATATGAACATAAACCTTGATAATAACAAGAATGAGAAAAAAAATAACAAAGACAAAAAAGCACAAAATAAATCAAAAGCACAAAATAAACCTGTAGGATTAATAGATTTAGATTCAAGTTATGATTACCATCCGCAGCCAGAAATAGAAATCCCGACACAGCAGAAAATACAGCCCAAAAGCTCTGTAACAGAAGAACCGGAAGAAACTGTAATTGATCTCGATGAAATATACGCCGGCCCCAAAACAGTTAATATACCCGCCAGCGTTCAAAATTCCCAAACAGAAAATATTCAGCCGGTTTCAACACCCGATATTAATAATACCGTAGAGGATGAAGATGATGATATTGATGATTTTCTCTCATCTTTCGCCGATGATGACGAAGAAGAAAATGCAGTAGAAAATACCACAGAAGAAGCCTCTCAAACTGTACACGAAGACACCAAGCAAGAGCCGGCAGACATTCAGGAAAATGAATCACAACAACCAGAAACAGGCAAATCCGCTCCGAAAAATGAACAGGATGACAATAATCCAATAGATAACCTTATTGATGATGTTATTACAACTCAGGGGTTAACCTTTACTGAATCAGATATTGAAGCTATTACTGCTAAATTGCAGGCTGATTTGACACCTGAATTAGCTGAAACGGCCGCTCCGGAAGCTGAACCGGCTCAGAGTCCGATAACAAAATTAACAGTAGAAGAATTCGACAAAAAATACCCGCAGCTTAGCGATGCTGAGATTAATGCAATAATAAATAACAAAAATATAAAATTTAACGATATAGATACAAATGTTATATTCTCGCCTATAACCTCTTTTGAAATGTCAGAAGATGCAATATTAGAAGCACAATTAAGAAAAGAAAAAGTAGATGAAGAAAATATTCAATACTATGAAAGCGAACAGGACTTTGCATTTACACTAATAAAAACGCAGGATGTTAAGAATCCTGATGAGCTTGTAGTCCTTGATAATAATATTTATCCTGATTTAGACAATGTTGATTTTTCTAATGATGATATATTTAAAGAGTTTTCTTTTGCAAAACCTGATTATGCGGAGATTAACACCTCTGATGAAGCACCGTCAGTAGAAGATATAGACAATGCTATTGCGCGTGAAATGGAAGTTATTAACCGTCAAAAAGAAGCTGAAAGCAATGATAACGACAATAACAACGAAATATTATCAGAATTCAAACTAATTAAGCCGGAAATAGAGGTTCCGCGTGCCGATGAAAATTTTTCTACAACAATATTTACATCTATGGATGATATTGAGGCACAGTTTAAAGCGCTGGGTGTAGAATTCGATTCTGATAAGCAGCAACCAGCAGAAAATGCTGCCGAAGAAGAAACACCGGAAAGCAATATAGCGCTAAAAAGCGAAACCCATACTCCGATACAACCAGTTTTAGAAGAAAAAATATATGCTTCTTGTAATATTGATTTTTCAACTGAGCTTTATATAACATCTTACAATGATAATATATCTCTAATCGGAATGAAAAACGGTACTATAACTCATCTATATGATTTCTTGTCCGAAGATATACCTTCTAAACTAACTGTTAGAAAAACAGAAGAACTTGAAAACGGAACAAGATATTTAGTAAGAGCAGATAAAGAAAAATTTATTATTGATGTATCAGATTCTGACATAACTCTGGTTATGACTCTATGATTGTAAAAAAAATAGCAATATTATTGCTCCTGCCATTTATAATATGCGGCTGTACTCATACCAGTTCTAAAACCGAACTTAACTTCTCTACCTGGGGGACTGCGTCTGAAATCAAGGTTATGAAAGAACTAATAAATGATTACGAAACCCTGCACCCTGATATTAAAATTAATCTCATTCATATCCCTCAAAATTACTTTAAAAAGCTGCATCTTATGTTTGCCTCAAAAAGCGAACCCGATATTATTCTAATAAATAATCAAAATATTACACGCTACAGGGAGTATTTATTACCTCTGGATAAAAAATTCTCAACTGATGATTTCTTCTCAAATGCAATATCCGGACTTAAATACAAAAATTCACTAAAAGCCGTGCCTAGAGATATTTCAGTACTTGTTATATATTACAATAAAACTCTATTAAATAAATATAACATTCCACTACCCGAACAGAACTGGACAATGAATGATTTCTTAAACATTGCTGAAAAGCTAAAATCAAAGAACATTTTTGCAATCCCGCTGGAAGATGATATTTTTTATTTGTACCCATTTATAGTAAGCAGCGGAGAAAATCCTGAACAAATTACAGCAGAAAATATGAGTACATATAAAAGTGTCTTATTCTACAAAAATTTAAGCCGGAAATATCACTACGCACCTGAGATGCATGAACTTGGGACTTCTACCGGATGTGACTTTTTTATAAAAAATAAAAGTGCATTTTTGCTATCAGGACGCTGGATGACTCCTAAATTAAGAGAACTTGCAAAATTTGAATGGGATATTCTGCCGTTTCCTTCAATGGAAAAAGGGAGTGTTGTAGTCTGTGATACGACAGGATGGGGAATTTCAAAACGAACCAAATATATAGCCGAGTCTATTGAATTTGTAAACTACCTCTCTTCTGAAAAGGCATTAAATAAAATAATCTCAACCGGTATAATAGTTCCTGCAAGAAAGGACAATGCGTACAGTAACCTATTTTTACAAGCACCGCCAGACAATGCCGGATTATTTATAACACTTGCACAAACAGCCGCCCCGATAAACTACCCCGCTAATTATGATTATATAAAAGATAAAATAAATAACCGGCTAAAGGGAAACCGGCCGGAGTAACTGTACTAACCATACCCCAACCGGTTTGAATAAATCTTTTATGAATGCGGCTAAATCAATTGTAAAGCAATTGAAGGTGTTTGGTTCGCTGTCGATAACAGCGTAGTAGCCGCAGATTGCAGGATTTGAGCTTGCAGGTACTGAGTAGATTCCTCAGCAATATCAGCATCACGAACAGTAGAAAGTGAAGATGTCAGGTTTTCTGTAGTAACAGAAATTGAATCAATTGCTGATTCCAACCTGTTTTGCGCAGCACCAAGGTTAGTAACACGTGTACTAATATTGGCGATTGCATCATCTAATGTTTCTAACTGGTCAGCAGCTGTATCAGCAGCAGAACAATCCTGAGCAAAAGTGGCATTAGCTGTACCTGTCAAGGCTTGTGCAGAAGCATCTTCAAACAAGTCCGCAGTTAAAGTTACCCGGCTGTTTGCGCTTCCGTCAATACCAACCTGAATATTAACAGGCCCGGTAGTACCATCCATCAGTGTCATGCCATTATATTCCGCGCTTGCCGCAATACGGTCTATTTCCTCTAAACGGGATGTAATTTCAGCCTGAATTGCTGCCCGTGAATCATCAGAATAAGTACCGTTAGCTGCCTGCTCGGTCAAATCCCTGATACGTTGAAGGTGTTCATTAATCAAACTGTAGTTTTCTTCAGTCGTAGTCAACATATCCAAACCAATTTGAGCATTGTTTGATGCAACATCATAGGAACTAAGTTTTGCACTCATTTGAGCCGCAATACTATATCCTGCCGCATCATCCTTTGCGCTATTGATTTTGTAACCTGTTGTCATCCTTTCAATTGCAGTATTCAACTTGTCAGTTGCGGATGTAAGGTTCTGTTGAACTTTTAGGGATTGTACGTTTGTAATAATAGATAATGGCATAACTGGTTCTCCATGTTATTCTGCGCAGCCTTGCGCAAATCCTACATGGTATATATTCCAGATTTTTGATATTTAATAACAAAAACCATTCTATTTATTTACAAAACTTTACAAACCACAATAAACCTTTAGCAACAGTGATTCTAAAGCTCCGGATACAGTTGGATAAAAAAGGCGACACCCAGATTCGAACTGGGGGATAAGAGCTTTGCAGGCTCCTGCCTTACCACTTGGCCATGTCGCCCCACTAGATTATGTTATTTGATACATATTAAAATGTCAAGTCATACATAATACTAATAAGAAAAACATAAACCTAATTTGATTTTTATAACTCCTATTTGCATCCTGCGGAAAAGAAAATGGGCAGAGGCAACGCTCTGCCCGTATAACACATATACCAAATCAAAAGCTATTATAGTAATTGTAAAGCTATTGACGGGGTTTGGTTTGCAGTAGAAAGCAATGTTGTTGCTGCTGACTGCAATATTTGAGCTTGAAGATATCTTGTAGATTCTTCAGCTATATCTGCATCCTTGACGGTTGAAAGTGAAGAAGTAAGGTTTTCTGTAGTAACATTGATAGAATCAATTGCTGATTCAAGTCTGTTTTGAGAAGCACCTAAGTTAGTTACACGGGTACTAATATCATTTATAGCCGTATCAATTATAGACAGTTGGTCAAAAGCATCCGTACCTGAACAAGCTGCAGCAAAAGCATCATTTGCTTCTCCTAACAATGTTTGAGCATCAGCAGCTTCAAACAGGGCGCTTGATAAAGTTACACGGCTGTTGCCTGATCCGTCAATACCAACTTGAATATTAACATCATCTACAAGCGAGCCATCCATAAGGTTCATACCGTTATATTCGGCAGATCCTGCAACACGGTCAATTTCAGCAAGTCTTGCTGAAATTTCAGCTTCTATCGCTGCTCTTGAATCATCTGAATAAGTTCCGTTTGCTGCTTGTTCGGTCAAATCTCTGATACGTTGAAGGTGATCAACAATCAATGAATAGTTTTCTTCGGTTGTGGTTAACATATCCAAACCAATTTGAGCGTTGTTTGAAGCAACGTCATAAGAACTTAATTTCGCCTCCATTTGCGCTGCAATACTGTAACCCGCAGCATCATCCTTTGCGCTGTTGATTTTGTAACCTGTTGTCATTCTTTCAATTGCGGTGTTTAGTGTGTCAGTTGCCGCAGTAAGGTTTTGTTGCACTTTGAGTGACTGAACGTTGGTAACAATAGATAAAGACATTTTGAGACTCCTTTCATTTTGTCTTGTATTTTTTTACATGCATCCTTGCGTGGTTCCCACAAAATATATATTCCTGTTTTAGATTTTTCTATAACAAAACCTATTCATATTTGTTACAAAAGTTTACAATAATTATAAAAACAATCAGGAGCAAATAAAGAATAGTCTGGGCTTTGAGAGGGTTCGTTTTTTATAAAAAAATAAGCAGTTACATTTTGTAACTGCTTATTTTTATGATTGAAATATTTTTATATCGCAAAACCCGACATTAGCATTGAATGCTTTGACTGAAGCCATTCTGAAGAGTTAGTACTAATAAATTTATAAGTACGTGCCTCAAAATCAGAAAGATTTTCAAGCGGAAACTGAATTTGTGCTGCTGTTTCCAGATTTTTGAGAGTCAAATACTCGCCATTTATCTCATCTTCCCCCAGAATAATAGCAAAATGCGCCGTTTTTGCTGCTTTTTCAAGCTGTTTTGCAAATTTTTTCCCTGCCATATCGAAATCAACGTTATAGTTTAATGCTCTAAAACGTTCTGCCAGTTTAATTGCTTCTAATTTATTTCCGGAAACAATATATATATCAAGCTTATCATCTTTTATTTCCGGCAAAAGTGCTGCCAGACGTTCCATACCCATCGCCCAGCCGATAGCTGGAGTAGGTTCTCCGCCAAGTTTAGAAACCAGAGTATCATAGCGCCCGCCGCCGCAAACAGCGTTTTGAGAACCAAGATTTTCAGATTTTATTTCAAAAACTGTTCTGTTATAATAATCCAGACCGCGCACTAAAAGCTTATTTACGGTATAATTTACCCCTAAATTATCAAGGTAAGATTTTAGCTGTTCAAAATGCATACTGCACCCGGGGCAAGTATAATCAGCCTGAATAACCCGCTGCACTTCCGGCAGAGCAAAAATCTCTTTACAAGAATCAACCTTGCAATCCAGCAGCCTTAACGGATTTTTTTCAAATCGTGCTTTGCAGTCATCACACAATTTATCATAATGAGGCCGTAAGGTTTCAATAAGCAATGCTCTAAACTCTTTTCTACAGTTCGTACATCCGAGCGTATTCAATTCTACTGACAAATTCGGAAGTCCGAGTTTTTTTAAATAATTAAGAGCGAGCAGAATTACCTCTGCATCCGCCGACGAGTCCTCTATGCCAAACATTTCAACGCCGACCTGATGAAACTGTCTTTGACGCCCTGCCTGCGGACGTTCATACCTGAACATCGGCCCTTTGTACCAGAGTTTAACAGGTGCTGAAAGTCTATGCATGCCATTTTCAATATATGAACGCACAACGCCTGCCGTATTTTCCGGCCTTAAAGTGAGCGAACGTTCCGATTTTTCAAATGTATACATTTCTTTATTTACAATATCGGTTGTATCACCGACGCCGCGCTGAAATAGTTCTGTCGCTTCAAATATTGGTGTGCGAATTTCTTTATAACCGGCTCTTGTAAAAATTTCAAGCGCCGCCTCTTCCATCTTATGCCAGACCGCTATATCCTGCGGTAATATATCTTTTGTACCCTTTTGTACCTTAATTATCTGCGTCATACTTAAATTATAATAAAACCAGAGTTATGAAGTCAATTCAATTTTCAACAAATTTATGATAAACTTGATAAACAAGCGTACAAAGGAGAGGTTATGGAATATTTGACTACATTTATACAAACTAACGCAATCGCTGTTTCCGCAGGAATTTTAATAATTGCATACATATTTATCGCGCTTGAAAAAATTCCAAAAACCACTATTGCACTCCTTGGCGCCAGTATTACACTGATATTAGGGCTTTTAAGCCAGTACCAAAAACTCGGTAACGGGGCTTTGGATACAAAATATTTTATTAATTTCGTTGATTTTAATGTAGTATTCCTGCTTGTGGCAATGATGATTATCGTAAGTATCTGCGCCCGAAGCGGAATGTTTAACTGGCTGGCAAATGAAATGCTAAAAAAGACTAAGGGACACCCTGTTAAAATATTCTTTGCACTTGCATTTTTTACAGCAATAGCGTCAGCATTTTTAGATAATGTTACAACCGTAATCCTTATCATGCCTGTAACATTTGTCATAGCTAAAGAACTTGACATTAACCCTGTTCCGTTTCTTATAACAGAAATCCTTGCCTCTAACATCGGAGGAACAGCAACGCTTATCGGCGATCCGCCGAATATTATTATTGGAAGCGTAGCAGGGCTTTCGTTCCTTGATTTTTTAAAAGAATTAACAGGAATAGTTACATTAATTCTTATTGTAAATGTTTTTATACTTGCCGCTATTTTCAAGAAACAGCTTGTTACAACCCCTGATAAAATGTCAAAGGTAGCAAACCTTGATAATTCAAAAACAATTACAGACAAATTTCTGTTGTGGCGCTCGGCTGTTATACTTTTTCTTGTAATTGCAGGATTTATACTACACGACGTTACTCATATCCAAACATGTGTTACAGCTATGCTTGGCGCAAGTATTCTGCTTTTATTTGAAAAACCCGGCAAAATCTTTGAAGAAATTGAATGGAATACAATATTTTTCTTTATAGGTCTGTTTATCATAATCGGCGCATTTGATGCCGCAGGCGGAATTAAAATGATGGCAGATTGGATTCTAAATGTAACAAACGGCTCACAAAACGCGGCATCAATGCTTATTATATGGTGTTCCGGAATTTTATCAGGCGTTGTAGATAATATACCGTATACAGCAACAATGGCGCCAATGCTTTTAGAAATCCAGCACCAGATGGGCGAAGCGTATACACTGTCCCTATGGTGGTGTTTGTCCTTAGGCGCCTGCCTTGGCGGGAATATGACAATTATAGGCGCGGCAGCCAATGTTATTGTTTCAGAAACCTCTGCCGTAAAAGGTTACCCGATTAAGTTTATGTACTACCTGAAATATGGTGTATTAGTGACTTTCATATCACTTATAATGTCCACCATTTATATAGGAATACGTTTCCTCCACTGGCTGGAGTAGCTGCACTACTGTCCCGAATAATTTTAATAAAATTATTTAAATAACTGTTAAAAACTTAAATAAAAGTTATTAAACAAAAGGAAAGACAATAATTTATACAGGGGGTTATGCCCCCCTGCACCCGCGCTTTATTTCTTTCTTTTGTTTCGCAATCAAAAACAGCCACTAAACTCAACCCAAGGCAAAATAACTCGCTACGCTCAAACAGCGCGAACGAGCGAGGGGCGGAAGGCAAAACGGGAGCTTTTGCCTGTAGACCCATTCAACGCGAGTGAGCAAAAGAATTTTGCCCTGTTGCAGTTTTGTTAAGTGACTGTAAAAAAAAAAAAAATTTGTTTGAAATTATCATGGACAACAGCAGGGGGAGATGAGAATCTATTATATAACAATAATACTATCATCAAGACAAGAATTGGAAAAAGTGTAAACTTTCCCTGTCACTTAACAAATCTTTGCAAATATTTGCAATTAAAATATGTTTGTAATAATATAAAATAGTACGCCGATAAAAACAGAATGTGGGAGCCACATTCTGTTTTAGATAGAAAACAAATTATATAAAGGAATAAAACAATGGGCATTAAAGGAAAAAATGATAGAATGGTAGTTCTTGCTTGCGAAGACTGCAAAGAAAGAAACTACACAACCGTTAAGAACAAAAAAAACATAAAAGACAGACTTGAATTAAGCAAGTATTGTCCGACATGTAAAAAACACACTAACCACAAAGAAACTAAGTAGCATAAAGCAGGCGAATCGGCTCGTCTGCTATAAGCGTCCTTAGTTCAGTTGGTAGAACGTCGGTCTCCAAAACCGGATGTCGAGGGTTCGAGTCCTTCAGGGCGTGATTTTTATAAAAAGGAACAAAAATGAGTACTAAAACTAACGAAAATGCGAAAATGACCAATGCCGCAAGCGGAATTGTTAATTATTTTAAAGGCGTAAGATCCGAATGGGGCAAAATTACCTGGCCGGAAAGGCAGCAGGTTGTCATTGAAACGATATTTGTTGTAGGTATCGTTTTTGTATTTACAGTATTTATCTACATTGTAGATATCCTTTTTGATTTCGTATTATCCAAAATATAAGGTGAATGGTAATGAGTGAAAAAGACCAAGAAATGAATATAGCTGAAACAGAAGAGAATGAAGAAGTTTTAGCGGATGAACAGCAGGAAGAAGCACCAAAAAGCCGCAGAAAAAACGAAAAGCGCTGGTATATTGTACACACTTATTCAGGTTACGAAAACAAGGTTAAAAGCAACCTAGAAAAACGTATTGAATATATGAATATGTCTGATAAAATTTTCCGTGTAGAAGTTCCGCAAAAAACCGTTACACAGATTAAAAACGGTAAAAAACACGAAAAAGACGAAAAAATCTTCCCGGGCTACGTTCTGGTCGAAATGATTATGGATGAAGACAGCTGGTATGTAGTGCGCCACACAGCAGGTGTTACCAAGTTTGTCGGTTCAGCCAAAAAACCGATTCCGGCTAAGGAAAGCGAAATTAAAAAGATTATTCACCGTTCCACTTCTCAGGTTCAAAAGATTGAACTTGACGTTAAAGCAGGCGATAAAATCAGAATTATATCCGGCCCGTTTGCAGACTTTGTCGGCGATATTACAGAAGTTTATCCGGATAAAGCTAAGCTCAGAGTTAATGTTTCGGTATTCGGACGTGAAACTCCCGTTGAGTTAGAATACAAACAAATTCAAAAAATATAATGAATAGTACGTGGAAGGGGCTGCCCCCCGTTCGTACCACGAAAGGAGAAATAAAATGGCAAAAAAAGTAGTAGGTAAAATTAAACTGCAAATAGAAGCAGGCAAAGCTAACCCGTCACCTCCGGTAGGGCCGGCTCTGGGTCAGCACGGTGTTAACATCATGGATTTCTGCAAGCAGTTCAACGCTAGAACAGAATCCCAAGCAGGATACATTATCCCTGTTGTTATTGATGTTTACGAAGACAGAAGTTTCACTTTTGTTACAAAATCACCTCCGGCTCCTGTTTTGATAAAGAAAGCAATCAACCTTTCAAAAGGTTCTGCTGCACCTAACAAACAAAAAGTCGGTGAAATTACCCGCGCTCAACTGGAAGAAATCGCTAAAATCAAAATGAACGATTTAAACGCTACATCTATGGAAGCAGCCGTTAATATGATTAAAGGTTCTTGCAGAGCTATGGGTGTTACAGTTAAAGAAGAAGCGTAAGTAAATTATGGAAGGACTTTTGTCCGCTAATACCATGAAAGGAATTTAAAAAATGTCAAAATTAACTAAAAAACAAAAAAAAGTTATGGAAATGCTTGAAGGGTTTGAACAACCAACTTCTTCTACACAAGCCATAGCTAAATTACAAGAAATATCAAAAGAACTTTCCAAGTTCAATGAAACAGTTGAATGTCACATGCGATTGGGGATTGAAGTAAAACACGCCGATCAACAAGTACGTTCAACAGTTGTACTTCCGGCAGGTTTGGGTAAAGAAGTTCGTGTCTGCGTTATTGCTAAAGGTGCTAAGGTTACTGAAGCAAAAGAAGCAGGCGCTGAATTCGCCGGCACCGAAGACATTATCGACAAAATCAGCGGCGGCTGGTTTGAGTTCGATACTCTTATTGCAACCCCTGATTGTATGGGTATGCTTGGTAAATTAGGTAAAGTGTTAGGGCCTAAAGGCTTAATGCCAAACCCGAAAACCGGTACTGTTACTCTTGATATTGCAAAAGCTGTTAAGGACGCTAAAGCAGGTAAAGTTGAATTCCGTGCTGATAAACAGGGTATGATTCACTGTCCTATCGGTAAGATTCAATTCTCTCAAGAAGACCTGATTAAAAACTTTGCAACTCTTGCTGATGCTGTTTTAAGAGCTAAACCGGCTTCTGCAAAAGGTACTTATGTTAAGTCTGCTTACCTTACAACAACAATGGGGCCAGGTCTTAAACTCGATACTAAGAACCTTGCAAGCGAAGTAAAAGAACTTCTTGGATAAGATTGACTTTTAAACGCTAAAATTTAAACCGGCTGGTATATACCAGCCGGTTTTTTATTAGTTGAAAAAATTACTTGACTTAGAGTAACTCTAATATATTACACTAATAAACAGGAGCAGCGAAAATGAATAGAAGAAATTTTATAAAAAATACACTCTTAACAGCAGCAGCGGCCGCTGGTGCCGGTATTGCAGGTGTTTCCGTAACGACAAACAGCGAAAACAAAGGAGGAAGAAATATGAAAATACTTGTTATAACAGGAAGTCCAAGAATAAATGGAAACTCAAATACTCTGGCCGATAACTTTATAAAAGGCGCAGAAGAAGCCGGACATACAGTTGTACGATTTGATTCGGCACAAAAGAATGTTCATCCGTGTATAGCCTGCAATAAATGCGGAATGAACGGAGAATGCGTATTCAAAGACGATTTTGAATTTATACGTAAAAATATTGTTGATACAGATGCTGTAGTTTTTGCAACTCCTATGTATTATTTCGGCATATCATCCCAGCTAAAAGCCGTTATTGACCGATTCTATGCAATTAACGGTCAAATACACAGACCTAAAAAAGCAGTATTATTAATGACCTACGCTGACACATCAAAAACTGTAGCAGAACCTATTATAAAACACTACGAAAATCTTATTGCATACTTAGGCTGGAGCGACGCCGGACAAATTATAGTTCCGGGAGTATGGAGTGCAGGGGATATAAATATCACTGCCTTCCCTCAAAAAGCTTACGAACTTGGTAAAACTTTATAGACAATATATCTTTATAAGAGTATAATGAACATAAGTTTTCTAGGGTTCCGCGGGACAACCGGTCAGGGCCGAGAGAAAACCCGTAATACTTACGGACACGGAGGGACAAAAACCCGGGAGATAATATATCTCTGCGGGATTTTTTAGTATTAGAAAGGACTTTTTTATGGAATGGATACATTTATTAATTGCAGGTGTTTTTGAAATAAGCTGGGCTATTGGGCTTAAATTTTCACACGGCTTCACACAGCCTGTTATATCTGTGATAACTGTAATTTGCATGATAGCAAGCTTTTATTTTCTTGCGCTTGCTCTGAAAAACTTACCGCTTGGAACTGCATACGCAATCTGGACAGGTATCGGCACTATGGGAACAGTTATTTTAGGGATAATTCTGTTTAAAGAGCCGGCAACTGCTATGCGGTTAATTTGTATAGGGCTTATTCTCTCAGGAATTACCGGACTAAAATTGCTCGCTCACTAAGATTTTTGTAACATTTTATCTACAAACAATTGTATTATCTCTTTGCTTGATACACAATTGAATAGGAGCTTGCTAAACTTCCCATACAATCAAATATGGAAAACAAGTGCAAGAATAAAATATGGTATAATAAATTATTATAATAACTAACATTGAAAAGGAAAAAATATGGCAAAAGTTAATGTAAAAATTTGCATGGGAACAACCTGTTTTGTAATGGGCGCATCTCAACTTCAGGAATTAGTAGACATTGTTAACAAACGCTATGGAGAAGATGTTTCAATTGTCGGCAGCACCTGCTTAAACTACTGTACGGATAGTTCTGAATACTCAAAAGCTCCTTACGTTAAAGTTAATGATGTAATTATTCAAGAAGCTACTATAGATAAGGTTTTACAGGAAATAGATAGGAAGTTAAAAGAAGATGGGAAACAATAATAGTCAATCAATACATTTGAAAAAAGAGATTTTAGCAAGAATAATAGAAGCGTTTTTTTCTGATAATTACGAAGAAAACACCAGATTAATCCCCTATGATATGAGGCCGAAAGGTGCAGATGTACCTTACAGATGCTGTATTTATAAAGAAAGAGCTATATTAAAAGAAAGAGTTAAAGCCGGTTTAGGTTTTGCACTTGAAGATGATATTGAATATAAGCTTTTATCAGACTACGCACGAGAAGCTGTTGAACGTGAAAAAGTTGATGAAAATCCGTTAACGGTTCTTGACGCAGCTTGTGCAGGATGTGTTCCCAGCCGTATTTATGTAACTGATTTATGCAAAGGCTGTGTTGCCCGCCCCTGTCAAACAGCTTGCAAATTTGGCGCTATTGAGATGGTTGACGGAAAATCAAAAATTGACGGCAGCAAATGTAAAAGCTGTAAAATGTGTATGAATGCCTGCCCGTATAATGCTATCGTTAAACTTGCAGTTCCTTGTGAAGATGCGTGTCCGGTTGGTGCTATCCAGAAAGATGCCAACGGTATTACAAGAATTGATTTTGAGCAGTGTATCTCCTGCGGGAAATGCGTTGCAGCATGCCCGTTTGGCGCAGTCCATGAAAAAAGCCAGATTATAGATATTTTGAAATACATCAAATCAGGCTCTAAAAAAGTCATTGCAATGGTTGCACCTTCTATCATAGGACAGCTTCCGGGTAACATCTATCAGTTAAAAACAGCTATGAAAAAAGCCGGTTTTTATGAAGTGTTTGAAGTTGCCCAAGGTGCCGATGTTACAACTATAAATGAAGCAAAAGAATTTGAAGAAAGAATGGAAGAAGGCGCTGCTTTTATGACAACATCTTGCTGCGCCGGCTACAACCAGTTTGTAAAAAAACATCTTCCCGAAATCCAGGAGTTTAAATCAACAACAGAAACTCCGCTTTATTACATAGCAGAAATTGTTAAAAAACAGTATCCTGACGCTATTACTGTATTCATAAGCCCTTGCGTTGCAAAGCGTAAAGAAACTATGGAAAATCCAAATGTTGATTACGTTATGACATACGAAGAACTTGGAGCTTTATTTATAGCTAAGCGTATTGAAGTTGCAGAATGCGAAGAAGAAAAATTTGATACAGAAAGTTCTAAACAGGGCAGAAACTTCGGAGTTACAACAGGGGTTGCAGAAGCAGTAAAGTCCGTTTGTAAAAATCCTGAGGAGGTTAAACCGTATGTAATCAGCGGACTTACTAAAGATACAGCTAAAGAGCTTAAAAACTTTGCTAAAAACAAAAGCTGCCCGGGCTGTAACCTTGTTGAAGTAATGTGCTGCGAAGGCGGATGTATCGGCGGAAATGCTACTATAAATATCCCGCGGGTTGCAAAAAAAGAACTTAAAGCATTACTCGATAACAGTAAAAATCTGGAAAGAAATAGTTAAAAAAGAAGGCGGAAAATTAAAAATTTTCCGCCTTCTTAGAATTACATTAATTCAAAAAGCTTCTTTACAAACTTAGGAAGTCCTTTTGTTTTTTCGCCGGTATTTTCATTATGTTTAATAATTCTCAATAAAACTTTTTCATCACTATCGGCACTGTAGCCAATACTGCGGGAATAGGACTCGGTATTTGAAACAATTTGTTTATTGCAGCTTTTTACAACATTTACACCAGACGGTCTTTTTGTAGCAATAATCTCTTCATTATCCCTTGTAAGCATATATAAATCAGCCGAATTATCACTTAATTTTTCTTTATAAAATTTTGTGCCCTTCGGCGTTATACCAATTACCTCTTCCGGTTCCCGTTTTATAACAGCCTTATAGCCGTTAAATTTGCTGCCATCAGGTCTTTGGCCTATATAGGACTTTGTCAGACACAACAAACGCTTGCTATTTCCGGGGTAAATTTTAGGTATTTTCATGTTTTTCTCCTCAATTATGTTAGATAATTGTAATACAAATATCTTAGTTTTACAATTCTTCTTCCGTTTCTTTTATCGGAGCGCCTATTACTCTTTCAAGTTCAGCAGCATTTACGTTATAATCAAGAAGGTTGGAATAATAACTTAACTGGGCATTTAAATATGTATTTTCTGCATCTTTAAACTCAATTGCATTACCAAGCCCGACCTGATAGCGTCTGAATGCTTGATACTGTTGTTCCTTTGCCTGTTGAAGCGCAAGTTTTGAAACTGCAAGGCTGTCAAAAGAATTCATAAGATTAATATAGGCACTTTTTACTTCAAGATACACGCCCTGTTTTTCCAGTTCATAATCGGCAACGAGTTTTTTGTAATTAGCTTTAGCCTGATCAACCTGTTTTTTTAAGAGATAAATATTCAGTGCAGTATAATTAAGCTGAACACCAAATTGATACCCGTTATCACTATCAATACGCTGTCCGCCTCTGTTATATGATGCAAATGCACTTATATCCGGAGCAAAAGCTCTTTTGGCGGCTCGAATATTAAGCTCCGCAGAGTCCATTCTTTTTTTAGCAGAAAGCAGTGACGGGCGGGCCGCTTCCGCGGTGCTTAAAAGTTTATCAAACTGCACATCATACACCTTTGTATTTAGTTTACTCTTTAACACAACATTTTCCAGCTCCGGAATACCTACAGCATTAGCAAGCTGTGCGGCTGCAAGTTCATGTGTGTTCTTAGCTTTAATAAGATTTACTTTTGCGTTTCCCAGGTTATATTCTGCTGTCGTTACATCTATTTTTGCTTTTTTACCTATTTCATAATAAGCTTTTGCCTGCTTTAATTGAAGTTCAAAATCTTTAACCGTATCTTCATAAACAAGCTGCTGCTCTTCTGCAAAAAGCACGTTGTAGTATGCAACTTTTACATTATAAATAACCGTTTCAATACTCGTTTCAGCATCATACCTTGAAGATTCATAAGTCCGCTTTGCCATATCTGCATTTGCTTTTGTTTTTCCAAAATCGAATAAAAGCATATCCGCAGAAAGAGTCGGGACATAAAACAAATCATATTTTCTGTTCATCATGCTGGAATAAGCCCCGCCGCCCATCGTCATCAGCATATCGTTTCTGGAATAGCTTGTACCGGCGCTGAGAGTCGGGAAATAATTTGCCCACGCCTGCCCGATTTGTGTTTTATAAATTTCTGCATTGCTGATTGCTGACATTATAGAAGGATGGTGTGTAATTGCAAGTTTAATACAATCCTCCAGCGTAACTTCGCCGTTAAAATCCTTATATTCAATCTGGCTGTCAATAACAGGGAATTTCGTTTCATACATGCCCTCAGCTTCTTTTGAAGTTTCTTCTTTTGTCCGTTCGTTTTCTTCTTTTTTCTTACGTTCTTTTCTTTTATTAACTTTTTTTTGCTTTTCAGGTTTTACAATATGAATCGGTTTTTCATTTGCATCATCATTCTTTTTCCCCAAAAAAGCAAATGCTGTACCGGTATTTAGTATAAATACTGAAAATATTAAAAATAAACTTATAGCCCTTTTCATCGTTAAAACTACATCTCCAAATCTTCTTCTGTAATTTCTTTTGTCGGGAATTTATCTACGATATCCTGAACAATAACGTAAAATGCCGGCGTAAGAACCGCACCAAGAGTACAGGCAGCAATCATACCGCCTATAACGGTTGAACCTACAGATATTCTTGAATTTGCCCCTGCACCAACAGCAAATAGCATTGGCATAACACCGATAATAAACGCCAGTTCCGTCATCATAATAGCTCTAAATCTTAATTTTGCTGCTTTAATTGCCGCATCTTTAACAGGAAGTCCGTGTTTTTCGTGTTCCTCTTTTGCAAACTCTACAATCAAAATAGATTGTTTAGCAGCAAGTCCCACGAGAGTAATCATACCAACCTGTGAATAAATATCAAATGCCTGATTAATCATCATCTGGAACAATAATGCGCCAAGCACCGCTATCGGAGAAATAAGCAGAACAGCAACAGGAATAGTATAACTTTCATACAGCGCAACAAGGAAGAGATATACGAACAGTAATGCCAGACTTACTATCATAACAGTTTGTCCGGAAGCTTCACGTTCCTGCGCCGAGGTTCCTGACCAGTCAAAGCCGATATCACCGGGTAATACACTATTTGCGACATCTTCCATCGCATTCATAGCATCGCCGGAACTTTTTCCTGCCGCCTGCTGCCCCTGTATTTGTACTGATTTGTACTGGTTATACCTTGAAATTGATGCAGTACCCACAGTTTGCTTTAATTTAATTATTGATAATATAGGCACCATAACACCGTTTGTATTTTTAACATATATACCCGATAAATCAGTTGCTTTATTTCTGAATTGACTCTCTGCCTGCATTTGGACTTTAAATACACGGTCATATTTGTTAAAGTCGTTTACATAATAAGTTCCAAGCATTGAAGAAAGTGTTGAATAAAGTTCCTGTAAATCCACTTTTTGTGCAAGTGCTTTTTCGTAATCAATTTCAACTATGTACTGCGGAACATTTGCCTGAAATGAAGTATATACACTTGACAATGACGGATTTTGGTTAGCTGCGGCAATAAGTTTATTTGCCCAGGTTTCAAGTTCCTGCGGGGTATACTCCCCTTTTGAAAGCATTTGAAATTCAAATCCGCCCATCATACTCATACCGCTTATTGCCGGAGGAGAGAAGGCAACAATAGAAGCTTCTTTTGTATTGGAAGCAACTGTCCTGACTTTATTTAAAATTGCAACGTGAGATAAATCTGTCGCCTGACCTTTTATTTTACGTTTTATCCAGTCAACTACACCAACCTTTCTGTCAGCATAATCATCAAGCTGAATGATAACCGTAGACTGGTTTGTAGAACCATCGCCCCCAAAAACTGTAAGTTTTTCTTCATTAATACCATCAATATCACGAATCTCATTAACAAATTTTGTAGATACATCCTCTGTTCTTGATAAAGATGCGCCATCCGGCAAAGTAATACTAGCCAGCAGAACCCCCTGATCTTCATCAGGAATAAAGCCCGTTGAAATCATTTTGAAGGATAAAAGAGTAAGCGCCACAATTACAACATAAAATATCGCGACAAGCTTTTTATCATATACAAATTTTTCAACATACTCCATGTAAAAATCTTCAACCTTTGCAAAAAAGTCATTGAATTTTTTAACAATAATTCCAGCTTCGTTATTTATCTTATTTTTTATAAAATTGAATAAATTACGTTTTTCTACCTTACCAAAAACATTATTTCTATTATCTTTAAGGAAATGAGAACACATAGCCGGAGATAATGATAAAGCGCAAATTGCAGAAATAGCAATAGAAACAGCTATACACACTGCAAACTGCTTATACATAACCCCCGTCATTCCCCCCATAAATATAATAGGGACAAATACGGCCATCAATACCATTGCCATTGCAACAAGAGAAGAACCGACTTCTTCCATCGTAAGCTGTGTTGCAACTACAGCAGATTTACCTTCATCTATGTGCCGTTTAACATTTTCTATTACAACTATAGCATCATCAACAACAACACCTACAGCAAGAACCAGCGCAAATAATGTCAACAGGTTTATTGACATGCCCATAACATTCAAAGCAAAAAACGTACCGATTAAAGACACCGGAATAGTAACACAGGGAACCAGCGTCGCCATCGGATCGCCCAAAAACAGAAATATAATTATAACAACAATCAAAGCAGTCAGAAGAATAGTAAATTCAACTTCTTTCATTGATTCATGAATAAATGTTGCATCATCTTTAACGTAAAGAATTTTTATTCCGTTATCCAGTGTTGAGTTCAATTCATCAACTTTGGCCTTTACCGCTTTAGAAAGATTAATAATATTGGCATCAGGAAGTTGTGAGATAACAACAACAGCCGCAGGTTTTCCGTTTACAAGCCCCAAATTTGAATACGAAGACGCGCCTAACTCAACACGTGCAACATCTTTGAGCCGAACATTTGAGCCATCAATATTAGAACGTAAAATTATATTTTCAAATTGTTCAACCTCATCCAGCCGCCCCTGAGTCTTCAAAGTTAATTGCAAAGCACTTTTTTCATCAGTAGGAAGAGCGCCCAGAGCGCCGGCTGTAACCTGCGTATTCTGTGTTGATATTGCATTTTTTATTTCGCTTGTAGAAACATTTAAACCGGCCATTTTTTGAGGATCGAGCCAAATTCTCATTGAGTAGTCGCCGGCACCGAAAACACTTACATCTGCAACACCTTCAACGCGCTTTAACTCATCCTTAATATATATTGACCCATAGTTTGTTAAATCAAGCTGTGACCAATTACCTGACTCGGGATACAGCGTAAGAATAATTGCACCAGAACCAGATGAGCGGCTTATTGCTGTTACGCCAGTCCGCTGAACATCTTCTGGCAGTTGGGATAAAACCTGTTGGATTCTGTTCTGAACATTCATCAGGTTTATATCTTTATCAGAACCAACCTTGAAATATAAGGTGAGCGAGTAACTTCCGTCATATGAAGTTGAGGACATATATGTTAAATCTTCTACACCATTAAGCTTGTTCTCTAAAACCGTTGCAACAGAAGATTCTATTACCTCTGCACTTGCCCCCTGATAAGAGGCTGAAACCCTGACTTGCGGCGGCGTTACATCCGGATAGCTTTCCTGTTTTAAACCAAGAATAGATATTATACCAAGAATTACAATACACACCGAAATTACAAGTGCAAAACGCGGTTTTCTTATAAAAAAGAATAATTTATCTTTATCCAGTATTTTTTTCATTAGTTACTACCTGTAGGCTGTGCATCACTATCCGTTTCCGAAATATTTGCGGTCTGCTTAATAGTCTTTAGTTTTTGACCTTCTACAGAAATATTTTGTATACCGGAAACAACAATCGTGTCATCTAAAGTTACACCGCTTTCAACAACCCAATTTGTATTTATATCATCAGAAACTTCTATATTTTTCTTTACTGCCTTGCCATCCTTAACGGCCCAAACATAATACCCGCTCATTGCATCACCTTTGGTACAAGCCTGCGGAACAGTTATATATTGCACTTTTTGCGGTGCGACAAGTTTAACTCTCATATAGGCTCCCGGCATAAGCCATAACCTTGAGTTATCAAATTTGGCCCGCATACTTACAGAGCCTGAATCTTTATCCATCTTATTATCAACAAAGTTAATCGTTCCAACTTTGTCGTACCACTTACCGTCATCCAATTCTACATATACCTGAACATCTTTAAACAAATTACTTGCCTTTATCATTTTTATAAAGTCGCTCTCTTTAAGGCTGAAAGAAACATATATCGGATTAAGGCTGGCAATATTTACAAGCGGACCTGAGGTTGCGGTAACATAGTTCCCTTCTGTAATATTAACTTTTCCTATTCTGCCTTCAATAGGTGATTTTATTGTTGTGTAACCAAGGTTAACTTCTGCAAGCGCCTGCTGCTGTTTTGCAGCCTCAAGCAAAGCTCTGTTCTGGTTTCTTACCGCCAGGCTCTGATCAACATCAGAACGGCTTATTAAATCCTCTTTGACCAGCGCATTTGCCCTGTCCAATTCCTGCTGTGCATTTGTCAATAAAGCTTCATATTGTCTAACAGAAGCCTTAGAGTTATTAACCTCAATTTGATATTCTCTCGGGTCAATTTGAAAAAGAACCTGTCCCTTTTTTACAAAATCACCCTCTTTAAATGATTTTTTCAATAAAAAACCGGGAACCCGCGCCACCACATCAACAGAATATACCGGCTCAACCCGCCCTGTTGCTTCAGCTGAAACATTAACTTCTTCAATGTGCGGATTATCTACAATTACCTCTTTAGGCGCCAGCAGAGCCTGTTTTTGTATAACCCCGAGTATTGCTCCAGAAACTTTATTATATACAATTGGCACTATTATAACCAGCAGCACAATAACCGCCATTTGTTTTCTATTCAGTTTTATACCCATAATTCTCCCAGTCTGAAATTTTAACTTAATCTGTCTTAAGATTAGAAGATTTTATCTATTCTTGTCAATACACCAAAAGATTGTAATTGCTAATATATTTTTATTTTGTACACAAATTTTTACAAAAAATTACAATAGACTACAAGACTTTAATTACAAGCCTTATAGCACAGAAGAAGATGCCAATATATATTTAGCCTATCCGTTTTATATTGAAAAAGATATAAAACGAGTTATAATTATAATGTCCCAGTTAATAATAGGAAGTAAACATGGATATTAGTCAACTTAGCAGTGATATGAGTTCACAGATGGTAGAACTGGCTTATGCTATACAGGGTATTAAAGCACAGCAGCAGACAATGCAAATTGCCGGTAACATTATTGAAGATGTTGCAGAAATTTCTGCCGAAGCACTTTCAAGATACTCCGCAGAATTAAACTAGTTCATACTATACCAGACAACACATTTAAAGGGTTTGCACGCGCAATGTGCAGTATTTTTTGCTGCCATAATTCTTTTTAAATAAAAACTTGAAAAAATTTTTTATTGTTCTACAATAAATTTAGCCGCAGCGGTATCGTCTAGGGGTCAGGATAGCAGATTCTCATTCTGTTGACACGGGTTCAAATCCCGTTGCCGCCGGTTTTTAGAAATATTTTTCTGCTATAAATCAGATTTAGTTTAGTTGTTGGTGTACTTTAGTCATGTTAGAAAAATTTAAAAGATATGATAAATTCTTTACCGGAAAATCTTGCATTTTATTACTCAAATTGAATAACGACGGCTGTTTAGAAGAATTATTTACACAAAATAGAAATATGTGTAACCAGATTAAAGAACACATTAAAAATATAGACAATATACTCTGGTTCGGGATGACCAAGAATTCTGAACAAAGATTAAAAAGCTGTAGAAATCCTAATGGAAAAAATTCCCTGCTAAAAAGTATCAGTAAACTGCTAATAGATAAAGATATTAGTAAGGACACCCGCAAATTATCCGATACTAAAAAAATTATCATTAACTGGCTAAACAAAAACGCAGAATTTTATGCCTGCCTGTGTTCAGATTTTACAGAAAAAGAAGCGGAAACTATAAAGAAGAACCTAATTCAAACGTATAAGCCGCCTTTTAACTATAAATTTAATGAAGCTATCTTCAATAATTTATTAAACATAAAATAAGCTTTACGGGTTTAGTGCTATTATATGCTGTTATATTTACTTTACAGCGTTTTTTTTTATGATAAAATGAATATATTATTTGGGATGTAAGGAGGAAGTTTTGAGCCAGCAAAATATGTTTTCAGACGGGAAAATCGTTCCTGTTAATATTAGAGAAGAGATGAAACGGTCATATATAGATTATGCAATGAGCGTAATCGTTGGCCGCGCCCTGCCGGATGTCCGTGACGGGCTAAAGCCGGTACACAGACGGATATTATTTGCGATGAATGAACTCGGCATGACTCCTGACAAGCCGTTTAAAAAATGCGCCCGTATCGTCGGAGAAGTTCTTGGTAAATACCACCCGCACGGTGATACAGCAGTTTATGAATCACTGGTTCGTATGGCTCAGGATTTTTCAACAAGATATTTAACAGTAGACGGACACGGAAACTTTGGTTCTGTTGACGGTGATGGCGCCGCAGCAATGCGTTATACAGAAGCAAGAATGCATAAAATTACCACATCTATGCTGGCCGATATAGACTGCGAAACTGTAGACTTTGTACCAAACTTTGACGGTTCACTAGAAGAGCCTTCTGTATTACCTGTAAGACTTCCTATGCTTTTATTGAACGGCGTTTCAGGTATTGCAGTAGGTATGGCTACCAATATTCCGCCGCATAACCTGTGCGAAATAGTTGACGGTACAATTGCTTTGATTGATAATCCTAATATTACCGTTTCCGAATTAATGGAATACATAAAAGGGCCTGATTTTCCGACAGCGGCAACAATCGTAGGTTTAGGGGATATTAAACAGGCTTACGAAACAGGCAGAGGCTCAATTAAAATGAGAGCTGTTGCCACAATAGAAGAAATACCCGGCGGCGGCGGCAGACAGGCTAGAACTGCAATTATTGTTACAGAGATTCCTTATCAGGTTAACAAAGCACAACTAATAGAAAAAATTGCAGAACTTGTAAAAGAAGGTAAAATAAACGGAATTTCAGACCTTCGCGATGAATCAGACAGAGAAGGCATGCGTATTGTTATTGAACTTAAACGTGACGCAAAGCCGGATGTAGTAAAAAATAATTTGTTTAAGTTTACACAATTATCAACGACATTTGGTGTAAACATGCTTGCATTATGCGGAAAACAGCCGCGTTTGATGAATCTGTATGATGTACTTAATGAATTCGTTGAACACCGTGTAGAAATCGTAACAAGACGTACAATCTATTTCTTAAAGAAAGCAAAAATAAGAGCGCATATATTAGCCGGTTTACTTATAGCGTTAGGTTCACTGGATGAAGTTATTGAACTTATTAAGAAATCAAAAACAACCGACGATGCACGCAACGGTTTGATGAGCAGATTCGGACTTGACGCGGATCAGGCTAACGCAATCCTTGAAATGCAATTAAGACGTTTAACAGGATTAGAACAAGACAAGATTAAAAATGAATATGATGAATTAATCAAAAAGATTGCGGAATATGAGGATATCTTAGCAAGCAGACAGAAAGTACTCAATATTATTAAAGCTGAACTGCTTGAAGATAAAGAAAAATACGGTGATGACAGAAAAACACAAATAGTTCCGGAGCTTGATGAAGTAACAATAGAAGATCTTACACCAAACATTCCAATGGCTGTATTTATTACACATCAAGGATACTTAAAGAGGATTTCTTTGGATACTTTTGAACGCCAAAACCGTGCAACCCGCGGTAAAAGCGGCATAAAAACTAAAGAAGATGATGATATACAGCACTTCTTTACTGCAATGATGCATGACAAGGTATTATTCTTCAGTACAAAAGGTATCTGCTACAGCCTCAATGTTTATGATTTCCCTGAAGGCGGCAGACAGGCTAAAGGGCTGCCTATCGTCAATGTTCTGCCAATTTCGCAGGATGAAAAAATTACAGCCGTTGTTCCGGTAAGTAACTTCTCTCACGATATGAACTTAATTATGCTTACGCAAAAAGGATATATTAAGAGAATAGAGCTTGATAATTTTGCAAATATCAGAAGAAGCGGTATTATAGCAATCGGACTGGAAGAAGATGACAAACTCAACTGGGTTAAACTCTCGAAAGCTAATGATGAGATAATAATCGGCACCTCCTGCGGTATGGCAATCAGGTTCCCGATTGAGGATTTAAGGCCTCTCGGCAGAAGTGCAAGGGGTGTAAACTCAATGAAATTAAGAGTTGGTGATACAATAATCGGCTGTGATATTGTACCAAGGGACAAAGACGGAGATTTACTTGTCGTAACCTCTGACGGGTTTGGTAAAAGGACAAAGATATCTGAATTCAGAACACAGAACAGAGGCGGCATCGGTTTAATTGCAACCAAGTTTAAATCAAGCACCTCCAGGCTTGTGGCCTTAACAATTGTTGATGAAAAAGACGAAATTATGATAGTAACTGCAAACGGCGTTGTATCAAGAATTAAAGCACAGGATATTTCCTGCCAGGGCAGACCTGCAACCGGTGTCAAAGCACAAAATCTTTCTGATAACGATACTGTTGTTTCTTGTAATAAGATAGTAAATACTGACAGCGATGAGGACTCGGCAGCGCCCCAATCCGTTGTAGCATCAGATATAGCAGAAGATATATCAATCCAGCAGGGTTCACTGCTAGATAACGAACAAGAATAGATGCTGTATAAAAGAAAAACTATTAAGACGCATTACTAAATATCAGTAATGCGTTTTTTAGCTGTATAATAAAACTTTTGCCAGATAAGCCCTAAAAAAAACGGTAATAGAATAACCCACTACCGCTCAAAATCTCCTCTTAATTGGAATACTTATTATTCATTTCCAAAAAATTATAAATAAAGTATACTCCAAAACAGTTTGATTGTATAGCAGAAATATTCGTGCATGCCTAAATATTTACAAATATTTTTTTAGATATTAGCTATAATATAATATTTATAACACTTACGAGGTTTTCATTTACTTCATTAAAATTTTTACATAGTTATTGTTACAAAAAGTTCATAACCACTTGAAAAAAGTTACAGAGAGGGGAACACGGCATTACAAGGTCAAATACACAGATATACAAAAAGAGGGCGGTAATTAACACCGTCCTCTTTATACTCCTTATTAAATACCTGAAATTAGTATCTGTAATGAGCAAAAGCCTTGTTTGCTTCAGCCATTTTATGGGTATCTTCACGTTTTTTACAAGCAGCACCAATACCATTAGAGGCATCAATAAGTTCAAGAGTAAGTTTATCAATAAAAGATTTACCACTTCTTGCTTTGGCTGCTGTAATAAGCCATGAAGAAGCAAGAGCAAAGCCTCTATCAGCTTTAACTTCAATAGGTACTTGATAAGTAGAACCACCGATACGTCTTGCTTTTACTTCCAGCAGTGGAGTAGCATTAGTAATTGCTTTTTGGAATACTTCCAAAGCTTTTTCGTTAGTTCTTTCTTCAACTTTTTGAAGTGCAGCATAGAAGATTTTTTCTGCTAATGACTTTTTACCGCGTCGCATAATTCTGTTGATAAATTTAGAAACATCAACATTATTGTAGATAGGATCCGCTGCGGGGATTCTTCTTTCAGGTTTAGAACGTCTTGACATTATTTCTTACCTCCCTTTTTAGCACCGTACTTAGAACGGCTTTGCGCTCTGTTAGCAACACCTGCTGTATCAAGTGTTCCTCTTACAATGTGATATCTAACACCCGGAAGGTCTTTAACCCTGCCGCCTCTGATAAGAACAACACTGTGTTCCTGGAGGTTGTGTCCGATACCAGGGATGTATGATGTAACTTCAAATCCGTTGGTTAATCTGACTCTGGCAACCTTTCTCAAAGCAGAGTTAGGTTTTTTAGGGGTAGTTGTGTATACCCTGGTACAAACGCCGCGTCTTTGAGGACATTCCATAAGAGCCGGCGATTTGGTTTTGTCTGTGAGCTTTTTACGTTCGGAGCGCACAAGTTGGTTAATTGTAGGCATAATTTCTCCTTTTTACCTTTGTAATGTACATTTCGACAGATAACAGGCAAGATACTACGGGAACCGCGCCTCTGAGCTTTTCACGACCGACCGCCTTTGGTTTTGACCACCGACTGCCTCTGAGCTTTTCACGACCGACTGCCTCTGAGCTTTTCACGACCGACTGCCTTTGGTTTTGACCACCGACCGCCTCTGAGCTTTTCACGACCGACTGCCTCCGGCTTTTCACCATCAAACGCATCCGGGCTTCTATCTGCCCCCCTTGAGCCGTCAAATCCGGCAAGAAAATTTCGACTAAGGTGCTAATATGATTAAACATCGCACACAATGTAATGTCAATCTTTGATTGGGAAATAATGGTAATTTGAGTAAATTAAATAAACGAAAAAGTTGACTTTTTCTCACTAAACCCGGAGGCACAGCAATAGGGAATACCAGCAAATTTGCTCACAGCCTGTATTTTGGATTTTCAGTACGGAATTTTAGAGAATCACCAAATCACATTCACAATTCGATACAAAAGTTAATCTTTTAATTTAAATTTTTTAATTAAGTCCTGATTTTTCTCCAAAAAATCGAGATAGGCTTTAAGCTTTTTATAGATTACGGGAGAAATAACGTGTTCTATACGACAGGCATTTTCTTCAGCTTCTTGCTGCTCTATCCCGAGGACTTTAGTAAAGAATTCGGTAAACACTTTGTGCTTTAAAATAATATTTTCTGCAGCTTGTTTTCCGTCGATAGTAAGTGAAACATCATTGTATTTTTCATAATCAACAAAACCATCTTTAGCAAGTTTTTGAACGGCTTCGGAAACAGAGGCGCGGGTAACACCGAGTTCCCTGGCTATATCAACAGAACGGACTTTACCATCAGAATTTGAAAGATTGTAAATAGCTTCAATATAATCTTCAAGACTTGAGGACAACTTTTTTTGTTTCAAGATTACTCCTTTTCTAACCGGATATTAAGGCTTTAATTCCAAGAGTTATAAGTATTATACCACCGGAAATCTCAAGATAAAAGGAGGGGAATTTTTTGAGTGAAAACCCGCTCCAGAACCCAAGAAGAGAGTTCAAAAATGTTATAACACCTATTATGAGAGCAGGAGGAAGAATTTTGTTACCGCAAAGCATAAGAGAAATACCGGCAGAAAATGCGTCAATACTGGTAGCTACAGCAATCATAAAAAGACAGACAAGGCCAAGGCATTTAGGCTGTTTCTTGTCTTTCTGGAATGCTTCTTTAATAAAACGGACACCGAGGTATGTAAATATTAGAAAAACAATTACCGATGCAAATTTATGAATATAGGACTGTAACAGACTTGTAAAAGTAAATCCTAAAACAGGCATTAAGAACTGAAAGAACCCTGTAAACAAAGCAAGCAGGAGAGAAGTAAGGCATTTCCGCTTTTCTATTACCAATCCATAGGTAAAAGATACAACACAGGCATCAATTGATAAAGCTATCGCTAAAAGTATAATTTCTATTAAACTCATTTTTGTTTTCCATTTTTAAACTAACGTTTATTTCAAACAGCCTTGCCCAGGGGTGAGTAAAATAAACAGAGAGGGGATACCAGCCTAGGAAACTGCTTATTTTTTGTATAAATGGCTGCATAAGATTGTCGATATTTTGAGGCTTATCAATCATTTGCCGGACATTAGCCTGATATGCCCAGTCATCAAGAAGTCTTATCATAAGCAGCTTTTCGTAGGCACTGGTATCCAGTAGCGCTGCCCCATACACAACTTTCGCCAGACATAAAAGGCTTCCTGTGGTATTTGCCGTTGTGTTCCAGGCCGCATAGGCGAGAAAATTTTTATCTCTGCCGTTTTCAAATAAAGCATTTACAAAAGAATTATCAGCACCGTTGGTATATCTTACATCGGCAATAATATACGGCTTTTCCGGCGGGGTGAAATTACCTTTAAAGGGGTCGGTATCAATATTCATGACGATTTCCCCCTGATGCTCTTTAAAGTTATTAACTATCAAAATAATATCAGCATCATTATATGGCGTTATTTTAAACCCGGCAAGTTCAGCCTGCCTGATAACGGATTTTTCAACGGAGATATCTTCATAGTTTGAAATTAAGTATTTTGAATTTTCTTCCAGAAACACCGGACAAATAGAAATATTTTTTTGTATCGTGCGGGCAAGCAGGGTAAGCGGAATTTCGTCAGCGCCCGTCATTACATCGGCGCCAAGTTTATAGAGTTCGTAGCCCTCATCAGTATTCAATCCGAATTTTGCACAATCATCTTTAGAAAAAATCAGGACATCAAAAAATCCTTCTTTTTTCCAGCCGAGGTAAAGTTTATTAATTTCAAAATTTCTTTTGCGGCCAGCAAGATAATCATTAAGGATGCTATCAGGAATTTGTTTTTTTGCGTTTTGGCATTCTTTTGAGATTTCACCGTATTTAGAGCGTGTAAATGAGTATTCAAATATTTTTTGGCCGTAATCGGCCCAGTATTCTTTTTCTTCAATATTCACGTTATTATTAGAAATCCGCATTATACTGGAAAAAGCAAAAATTTTTCCGGATTTTTGTTTTAAGACAGTTTTAAATTTTTGCAGATTATTCTTTATTTCATCAAATGAAAGATTAGAGCGTCTGGAGGGAATTAATCCGCCATAGGCAATTGTATCAAGAGATACAATTGTATAATCAACCTGAGGGATTTGCTGGAGCCAGTCATAAATTCCAGCCGCATCTGCATTTTTATCGAGTCCGCCAAGTATTTCAAGGGGCGGCATATAAAACTCAATGCTTTCATCGCAAGATACAATATCTTCAGGTAGATATGTGCAGACAGGGCGATTATCTATTGGTATAAAACAAATCCTCATAAAACTATTTTAGCAAAACAAAAGATATTTTTCTAATAAGAAAAAATATCATGCCTGAATTGAATTTCAGATTTTATGGTGTAAAATGTTAAAGATAAGACAATTTTTAGCCTGTATAAGCAGAAAAAACACAGGAACAGGAGTGTATATGAGTAAGAACTTCAGATTTATCAAGGATATTAATTATCGGTTTGATAAATACATAAATATAAATAATAAAAACCTGCTGAATCTTTCATCAAACGATTATCTGGGATTAAGCACAAAAAAAGAACTTGTTGATGAATTTTTAGAAACAGGCAAAAATTATTTCTTTTCATCGGCCTCTGCAAGACTTTTAAGCGGAAGTGAAACTATATATAAAGATTTAGAATTATTAATTGCGCAAATATTTAATAAAGAGAAAGCGCTTTTATATAACACCGGTTACCAGTGCAACCTGGGTGTTATATCAGCATTAAACGGCAAGGGCGATGTTGTATTTTCCGACAAATTGAACCATGCCAGCATAATTGACGGAATGCGGCTCTCTGACGGAAATTTTTTCAGATACAGACATCTTGATTATGAGAACCTTGAAGAGCTATTAATCAAACACCGCGAGAATTTCAACAATGCCATAATTGTTTCAGAAAGTGTATTTTCAATGGACGGCGACTGCGCTGATATAAAACAGTTAGTAGATTTAAAGAAAAAATACAATTGTAAATTAATGATAGATGAAGCCCACGCATTTATGGCAATAGACGATGATTTTGGCGGGGGGATAAGTAAAGGTTATGATGTAGATATTGTAACTGCGACATTTGGGAAAGCACTTGCTTCCTTTGGGGCGTTTGTTGTTTCTACGGAAGAAATCATCGCAACATTAATAAACAAATCACGTTCATTTATTTTTTCTACAGCAATCCCGCCTGTTAACATTGCATGGACATACTGGCTGCTTACACAGAAAGCAGATTTAATAATGGAACAGAAAACAAAATTGTTCAAAAACATAACAGCGGTGCAAAAATATTTAAAGGATTCCGGATTGGAAACCCCGTCTGTGACACAAATTATTCCGCTAATACTCGGCGATGCGGAACTAACAGAATGTGTTTGTGAACAATTGCAAAGGCTTGGATATTTTGTCCTGCCAATACGCCCACCGACAGTTCCGGAAGGTAGTTCCAGAATACGTGTTTCACTTACAGCAGAAACAACTCTTGAAGATATAAAACTATTGTTAGATAATATATCTGATGAACTTCAACTGGTTAAATAAAAAAAACAACAATAAACTCATAATATTTTTCAACGGCTGGGGGATGGATGACTGTGTAATCAAGCATCTTAATCCGGGGAATTATGATGTATTAACCATTTGTGATTATAATGAACTTTCGCCGCTTCCTGATATTTCAATATATAGCGAAATACACGTCATCGCCTGGTCAATGGGGGTTATGGTTGCAACATTATATAATTGCGGACAAATAAGCGCCACCGCCATAAATGGAACTCTTTTCCCTATTAGCGCGGAATACGGTATCAATCCCCGGATTTATAAACTGATGGAAAGAAATTTTGATGAATCATCTGCAAAAAAATTCATAACTAATATGTTCGACAACATTCCTGCAAAATTTGAATTTCCATCAAGGAGTAATCTTAATCAAAAAAACGAATTGGCTGCATTGAGGAACTATACCCCTGACGTGAGTTATCATTATACAAGAGTAATCGTAAGCAACAACGATAAAATTATCCCGTCAAAATCACAAATTAACTTCTGGAAAACACCGGAAATAATAAACAGCGGTCATTGTCCGTTTTTTGCGTATACAAATTGGGAAGAACTGCTATGAATGAACTGCTTCTAAAAAAACGTTTTCAAAAAAGTCTTGCAATGTACGATGAAAACGCCTTTATACAAAAATCAATGGCAGAAACACTTGTAAATATTCTCCCTGCAAAAGATTATGACAGAATTCTGGAAATAGGATGCGGCAGCGGTTTATTAACACAACAATGCGCTCAAAAACTCAAATACAAAAAATATACAGCAAATGATATAGTAGAAGAATGTTATAAGATAATAATAAAATACGATAAAAATGTTAATTTTATTCCCGGTAATATTGAAGAAATAAAACTCGAAAACAAAAAATACAATCTTATCATTTCAAATGCCGTTTTTCAGTGGTTTAATAATCCTTGCGCTGTTATAGAAAAATTACAAACACATCTTAAAGCAAACGGTATACTGGCTTTTTCAACATTTGGCAGCAAAAACTTTTATGAAATAAAAAAACTGCTGGGCATCGGACTTAACTATTATGAATACCCGGAAAAAGCAAAAGAAGATATTATTGAACTTGAATTTGATTCCATAACAGCACTTTTAAAACACATCCAAAATACAGGAGTCAATGCATTAACAAACTACACATTTACAAAAGGCCGCCTGCTGCAATTTGAAAAAGAATATATAAAGCAATTTGGCAAATTCAAATTAACATACAACCCAGTCTATGTAGTAATTAATTATCCTGAACATTAATTTCTGTGAGTGCAAGCCGCGCATTTTGATAAGTCGGATCTTGTTCAAGAATCTCCTGATAAAGTTTATTTGCTTTTTCTTTATCATGGGTTTCATAAATAAGTGCCAGATAATACTTTGCGTCAACTAACGTATCATCTAGAGAAATAGCTTTTAAAAGAGAATCCTCGGCATTTTTAATATCCTGCTGCGAATGATATAAAATACCCATTTTCATATGTCCTACAGCATTTTCTTCATCAATACTCAACAAATCAGCCAGAGCTTTTTTCTCTTCAAACACATTTCCAAGCTGGTGATGGCATTCAGAAAGCTTTATGTAGTACTGGCATAGCTCTGATTCTTCTTTTTCAAATTCAATAGCCTTTAAAAGATACATTACAGCGTCGTTATAGTTGGTATTTTTCATACTAACCATAGCAAAATTGTAATATACCTTAGGATTGAGTGCGTCATACTGCATTGCATTGGTCAAGTATTTTAAAGCTTCAGTATCATCAAATTTCTTTCCTCTTTCTTTATACATTGCCCAATCAATATAAAGTTCGCAAATTTTAGAACGTATTTCTTTAGCCTCCTTCTGATCAGCTATATCGAGAAGGGTTTTGTACTTTTCAAGAGCAGCTTTAAAGTTTTTATTTTTACGGTAAGCCATAGCCAGCTCCATGGTTACATCGTACGCATTTTGCGAAAGCATAACCAAATCTTCAAGAATGTGAATTCCTTCATCCAGACGTCCTTGTTTAATTAACAAAGAGGCGATTATATTTCTGGTTTTGAAAGTATCAGCACCGGGAGATTCCAGCAAGCGGTTAGCCGAATCTAAAGCACCGTTATAATCCTCCAATTCTGTTTTAATATCTATTATATTATCAAGCAATCCTATTTTCTGCCTGTTATCAGTAGTAAAGGTAAGCATATATTCAAGGATTTCAAGCGCTTTAGGAAGGTTTTTAATTTTGATATATAGATTTGCAAGTTTTTTATTTGTATCAAAATCTGTTGGATAAATAGTTAATCGCTGTTTATAAGCTTCAAAAGCAGCAGGATAGTAACCGGCAGCTTCATTCAACTCTGCAAGAATAGAATATATATCTGCCTGTTCGGGAGATTCTTCTATCATTTCAGTATAAAGCTTGTAAGCGTTAATTGCAGAATAAATCTGGTCAGTTTGTTTATACAATTCAGCAAGACGCTTTACAACATCTGCCTGCTGTTCATCCTGCTGGTAACAGATTTCAAACTGGGTAAGTGCATCCATATACATTTCTTTTTTTACATAACACTCCCCAAGAAGCTTACGCACCTCAAGATTTTGCGGAGAGTGTTTAATAAGCAGTATACACTCATTGATGGCTTTATTAATCTTTTTTGTTTCAAAATACGATTTAGCAAGGTACTCTCTAACCGTATAATTTCCTGGAACCCTATCCAGATATTTTGTTGCAAAAAGTTCCAGAAGTGCATACTCTTTTTTCTTATATAAAACATCTACCTGTTCAATAATATTTTTTGTAGTCAACTGTAATTCTTCATGAGGATCCTTACCGCCCGTATACAGCAGCAAAGAATATAGCACATATATAGCGCCGCCCGCCAGTACTACTGCTGCTAATATTATAATTAGATTAACCATAAGTTCCCTCTTATTTATAAATTATATATTATTTTAGAGCAAAAGGGAATACTATCGGTGCATGAAAAAAGGTGTACAAAGGATTGCACACCTTTTTTTAACTAAATTTGTTTTAAAAACTAGTTTTGAGCGATTTCTTCTTTTTGCTTTTTAATAAGGTCTTGAATTTTATTAATCATTTCTTCGCCTTTTGCCTGCATATCAGAAACGATATCATCCGCCTTTCGCTGAATATCTTTAACTGTATCTTCAGTACGCTTTGCAACATCAGATGCTACATCACCAATCATTTCACGAGTTTCGGCACCTGACTGAGGAGCAAGCAAGATACCTGCCAACGCACCTAATGCGGCACCTACTGCAAATCCTGCAAAAAATTTCATAATTGACATAGTTATTTTTCTCCTTTTCTTTACTAAAGTATAAATGACCTGTTGTAGAATTTAATTCAACAAAAAGCCTAGTTAAAAAGTTTACTATTTAATTTTTGATTTTATATACCCGGAAATACCGCTAAATGCGAACTTTCCAAGAGCAAAAATTCCGCCGCCTATGGTTTTTAAAAGTTTCTTACCTTCTTTTGCTGCCTCTTTAACTTTACCTTCAACATTTGTAACTATATTATTAGCCTCTTTTACTCTTGTTGAAACAATTTCTACTGTTTCATTAACGTTCTTCAAAGTCGGCTCGATTTCGTTTTTAACAATGTTTGCAGTATCATTCATCGTATTTGTAAGTCTTGAAAGGTCAAACAGAACTTTTACAACGAAAATCCCAATCAGGATAATCATTACTGCACTTGACCAGGTCAAAAATACTAAACCGTGTGTTAGCTGTAAATCCATAATATTCCTTTCTAATTAAAATCATAATCAGTTGTTTCTAGCTGTTTTGCTTTTTGCATTCTCATAGACTTCAGCTTATCATTAATTTTTTTATACTGTCTTTCGAGTTTATAACGAAGTAAGTCAACAGATTCAATAGCATTCTTTTTTGCCTCTGAAACAGCGGGAGAATTCTTTTCTATAAACTCGCAAATTGATTCTTTAAGAATTTTGCGTGACTCTGCGCCGGGTTTTGGTGCATACAAAATACCTGCAATTATACCGCCTACAACACCAGCTATAAGCCCCATGCCAAACCCGAATGATGATTTTTCTTTGCACATAATATTCTTTCCTCTTTTCTTTTTTCAATTATAACATATATTAAGCTTTATATAAATACCTGACGACTTTATAACCCAGCTTTGTGGAATCAATTAACCGGCGGTATGTTTTGGGAAGTAAAAGCACAAATAATGACAATAATGTTGATTTTAGACTGCTAAAACCAAAGCGGCGATACTTTTTATCAAAATTTTTGAATGTAACATCTACAAGTTCTTTATATGCAGCGGTAACTTCTTTTAGATAGTACATCGAGTATTTAACTATACTTCTTTCTGCTTGAAGTTTTTCATCAAACTCTATTATTGCCAAATCCATATCTATAAGCTTTATTAGAATAAAGCCGGTAAGAATTAATTCAGCTAAAAACACGATTGTGAATAAAAACAGTATCATATTGTCCTTCTTTGTATTACCATGCTATTATATTTTATTTTTCAAAAAAAATAAATACCGTTCGGGAGAATATTTTAATGCGGAATCTTAAACTCTTGATAACTTTATGTCTTGCTAAAACAGCTTACAAACTAATCAGGCTGACCAATGCCGGGGAAGGAACCTCTTTTATCGGCTCGCTTGTTTTAAAAAATTATCCTGATTTTTTATCAGATGGTGTAAAATCAATCAGAAAAGAAAAAATAATGGTTACCGGCACAAACGGGAAAACAACCACAAGCGGAATTATAAGCCATATTCTGAGAGCAAACGGAAGAAGCGTAATTGCAAACTCTAAGGGTGCAAATATGATAACAGGAATTGCGAACACATTTGCACTATCACTTGAACCTGATAAATATTACGATAATTGCGTAATAGAGTCTGACGAAGCTTATCTTGCAAAAACCGCAAAATTTATTCCGGCAGACTGTCTTGTAGTAACAAATCTTTTCCGCGACCAGCTTGACCGCTACGGAGAACTTGACACAACCAAGCAAAAAATTCAAAACGGTATTAACGTTATTCCTGATGTACGGCTTATACTAAATGCGGATGACCCTTTGGTTGCCAGCCTTAAAAACCAAAGCGGAGAGATTGTTTTTTACGGGATAAAAAATATTGTTGATAATACCGGAGGAAAAGCAATGCCTGCTCCGGAAGAAATTTTTAACTGTCCATGCGGCAGGGCTTTAAAATATTCAAAAAAATTCTATGCACAACAAGGACATTATTATTGTGATTGCGGCTTTAAACGTCCGCAGCCTGAATTTGAAGCCGAAGTTACTCTTGAAAAAAATTACTCGATAATAAAGCTCAAAGATGAAGAATATAAAGTTCCGCTTGTCGGTCTGTTTAATGCTTACAACGCACTTGCAGCGATTGCGCTTCTTAAAACCGCAGGAATAGAAAATATTAAACAGCCGCTAATCGAGTTTAAAACAGAATTTGGAAGAAGCGAACTAAGAGATGTCCATGGACACAAAACCCTTATTCAATTAATAAAAAATCCGGCAGGCGCAAGCGAAGTCATTAAAAGTCTTAATCTTGAATCAAATTTGTTAATAATAATAAACGATAATTATGCAGACGGGCGCGATGTTTCATGGCTCTGGGATGCAGGTTTTGAGCGGATAAAAGATGTTCAAAAACCTGTTGTGGTATCAGGAAGCAGGGCGGAAGATATGGCTGTCCGGCTTAAATATACAGGATTTCCCAAAGAAAAAATAATTGTAATTCCGGATATTAAAAATGCTATTGACTATACCCTGACTATTTCAGAAAATAATATTACAATACTTCCGACATACACGGCTCTGTTAGAGTTAAATAAGTTATGGAAGAAATTATAGGAGGTGTTAAATAATGCTATTAGGTGTAAATATTGATCACGTTGCAACCCTAAGGAATGCAAGAGGCGGAGTTGAACCGGATGTTATAAAAGCGGCAAGGATTTGTAATGATGCAGGTGCAAACAGTATTACAACCCACCTGAGAGAAGACAGACGTCATATTAATGATATGGATGTAGAACTCATAAGCAAACTTCCGCGTACAGTTCTGAATCTGGAAATGGCCATGACAGACGAAATGAAAAGTATTGCCATGCGTATAATGCCGCATTCGGTGTGTATTGTTCCGGAAAAAAGACAGGAATTAACAACAGAAGGCGGACTGGATGTCCACGGGCAGCTTGAAAGAGCTTGCAGTTTTGTAAAACCGCTGCTTGCCGCAGGAATTGAAGTAAGCTTTTTTATTGACCCCGATATTTCTCAGGTATCCGCCGCCGCAAAAACAGGCGCACAATTTATAGAATTACACACTGGCCGTTATTCCGAAGAGTTTGGCGGCGAAAAAGAGCAGCAAACATTTGAAGATTTAAAAGGCGCCGCCGTTTTTGCCCAAAATCTCGGGCTAAAAGTCAATGCAGGGCATGGTTTAAACTATCAGAATGTTAAAAGAATGAAAGAAATTCCTAACCTTCACGAACTCAATATAGGCCATAGTATAATTTCAAGAGCTGTATTTGTCGGATTAAAGCAAGCGGTTATGGAGATGAAGGAGTTAGTTATATAATGCCAAAATCAAAAGAAGAAATTGTTGAAGAAATGCAGCAGGTTGCAGAACAAATGCGGCTTGATGATATAGAAGAGAATCCTGATATTGTTAACGAGTTTTTTGTATGCGATGGCTGCGGCGGATATAAATGTCTTGCCGGCTCTATACAATATAATGAATACCGGCTCTGCAACGACTGTGTACTCCTTGCGGAAACAGGGTTTGAACTCGGCAGCCTCAAAAATATCCAGCAATTCATTGATGCAATGGAAGATAAACGGCTTGAAGCAGAGTGCGAATACATTAAGCAAAATGAAAAAGGGGTAAATAATTAAGAGCAACACCGCAGGCATTGCTCTTAAGAATGATTATTTATCGTTTTCAGGAGGATTAAATACCCAATCACCATAAAGCTCTTCAATTTGCTCTTTTGATAAATCATACCCTTCAACAGAAGCAATAATACAATAAGCATTACCAGTACTATTGTAAGTGAAGAAACCGCCTTTTTTATTACAATTATCTTCATTTACTTTTTCAGGTGTACCGCTCTCATACCCTACCGATATTGGCGGTAAAACTCCCGGCGGCGGCATATTGTTATCAGGGTTTCCACCTTCATTATCCGGCTGCTGTTCAGTATCTTCTCCGCCGGCGTCAGAAGCGCCGCCATTGCCTGTATCATCTGCCGGAGGAGTATTATCAGACTCTGTATTATTTGCCAGAATCAAATTACCTCTGCTATTTATCTTATACTTATATATATCTTCCCCTGCTACATTGGGCGCAATACTTCCATTTACGTCCAATGTCAATTCCCCGGCATAATCACCATCGCCGTTTGACGAAAAAGAATATGCAGTACCGTCACGCATAAGACTATAACCATCCCCGCTGCCGGCTTGAAGTTTTTCATTAATAAACCCCTGTATATCCCCGACAGACCCCAGTTCTTCTCTTTTTTGCTCAAACATAGCCTGATGAATAACACCTTCAATGTTCATCGCTGCTTTGTCACGCTTAGCCGTAAATTCTTCACTCATATCTCTTGTCCTGAGTGTTTGAATTGCAACGACACTCAAGACACCAACCAATGCAAGAGAAATAAGAATTTCAACGAGCGTAAAACCGTTTTGTTTTTTCATGTTTACCTCTCTAAATTTTTAAATACTAATTTCTTGGCACATAGTATTCTTTACGGCACACTAAAACAAAACTTTAGACTCCCCCACCATATCATATCATATCATATCATATAGGGCATTATAACTTAGTTTGAGCCTGCTGCAAACTCATATTTACATTTCGTTACATTGTTAAATTATATTACAATTATTGTATAATTTTAGAACTTGTAATTTCTACCGCCCTGAGAAATTAAATCGAGATTTTTCAGAAGCGTATCCTTCATCGCCCCCTCAGGGAATTTTGCCAGCTCTCTGTCAATTGCCTCAAATCCCAGCTTTTTAGTTTCAGGCGACGCATAATCCAATAAATATTCTTTTAAAGTCATTAACCCGTTTGGGGTGCAGAAGTTATGTATCTGCTCATTCTTACAGACGGCCATAAAGCTTTCTCCTGTTCTATGAGAAGAATAGCAGGCTGTACAAAAACTCGGGATATGGCCTAATTTAAGCAGCCACGCGACAACCTCATCCAGTGACCTTCTGTCGCTAATATCAAACTGTGAGGTTTCTTCCTCATATTTTTCTTCCGTATACCCGCCGACACTCGTTCTTGAACCGCCGCTTATCTGCGAAACACCAAGCTCCAGGACTCTTTCGCGGCATTTTTGACTCTCTCTAGTTGATATAATCATTCCAGTATATGGAGTTGAAACCCTTATACAGGCAACTATTTTGGCAAAGGTATCGTCATTTATTCCGTTTTCAAATGCAGACGGGTCAATATCATCAGCCTTTTTAATTCTTGGAACACTTATCGCGTGCGGCCCGACACCGTATACTGCCTCAAGGTGTTCTGCATGCATCAATAATCCTGCAAATTCATACTTATAGCGTTCCAGTCCGAACAATACTCCAAGGCTTACATCATCAATTCCGCCCTGCATAGCCCTGTCCATTGCTTCTGTATGGTAGGCATAATTATGTTTCGGCCCGGTCGGGTGAAGTCTTTCATAACTCTCTTTATGATACGTTTCCTGAAACAGTACATACGTACCTATTTGCGCTTCTTTCAACCGTCTGTAGTTCTCAACAGTGGTTGCTGCAATATTTACATTTATACGTCTGATACTGCCGTTTTTATGTTTTGTTTCATAAATTGTTTTAATAGATTCAAGAATATACTCTATAGGGTTATTAACAGGATCTTCGCCTGATTCAATTGCAAGTCTTTTATGCCCCATATCCTGAAGCGCAATAACCTCGCGGCGAATTTCTTCCTGAGTCATTTTTTTACGCGGGATATGGGTATTTTTCTTGTGATATGGGCAGTAAATACAGCCGTTTACACAGTAATTTGAAAGATAGAGCGGTGCAAAAAGTACAATCCTGTTTCCGTAGTAATCTTCTTTAATTTCGCGTGCAAGGGCATACAGTTCCTGATTTTTATCTTCAAGTTCACAGGCAAGCAGCAGCGAGGCCTCCCTATGATTCAGCCCCTTCCTCAAACGCGCCTTTGCAAGAACTTTATCAACAAGTTCCGCATCATTTTTATTCTTTTCTGCCCAGTCTAGAGTATCTAATATCTCTTCGTGCGAAATAAATTCCTCTGCCTTTGAAGATTTAGGATTATACATAATTACTTTCTGCCCCTCCAATCTATACTTTCATAATAGCACATAAAGATTTTTATATTTTATTATTTGCTATACGTAAACTGGAGAAAATTCCCCATTAAATTTTCATTCCACACCTGAACATCGTCAGGAACAGCAAGAACGACAGGCGTAAAATTCCAGATATATTTAATTCCGGCCTCTACCATATAATCTGTTACCTGCTGCGCCGCATTATACGGTACAGTAAGAATCGCGATATCAACATCCATTTTCTTTGCCTGTCCCTTTAAATCTTCTATCGGATAAACTTTTTTACCGCCGACTTCAACATCATGTTTTAGCGGATTATTATCAAACAGCGCTAAAATATTCAGACCGTAATTTGAAAAATTATTATATTTAGCAAGTGCAAATCCTAAGTTTCCGGCCCCTACAATAAACACATTTTTGACCTTGCTAAATGCCAGGTTATGTTCAATAGCAGATTTCAATTCTTTTACATCATACCCCACACGGGATTTACCGGTATTATCAAGCATAGCTATATCTTTCCTTACCTGAGAATCATCTATTCGCAGCAAACCTGCTATTGTCGTAGAGGAAATACTATCAATCCCTTTTCTTATACAATCAGTAAGAATACAATGATATAAAGTTAATCTGTTTATTGTTTTATCAGAAATTTTTTTTGTCATCGCTCACCTTTATATTATTAAACTTGCTATCTAATAAGTAATTATACCGCCCCGTATCTGTCAGTATACAAATTAAAAGGGCGGGGAAAACTCCCCGCCGCAGTTAAATAACAGTTTCTACACAACACCGTTAAATGCGTCGATGTAGATTTTCTTAATATCTTCCATAAGAGGATAAGCCGGGTTAGCACCTGTACATTGGTCATCAAATGCTAATTCAACCATATTATCCAGTTTAGCGTAGAAGTCTTCTTCTGTTACGCCGAAGTCTTTAATTGACTTAGGAAGATTAATACTGCTCATCAGGTTATCAATTGCATTGATAAGAAGTTGAACTTTTTCATCTTCATTTTTACCGCCAAGACCTAATTCATCAGCAATTTGACTGTATCTAAGTTTTGCTGACGGATATTTGTATTGCGGGAAGATACATTGTTTGTGCGGGCAATCAGTAGAGTTGTACTTAATTACCTGTCTGATTAACAATGCGTTTGCAACACCGTGAGGAACGTTAAACATAGCACCCAGTTTGTGAGCCATAGAGTGGCAGAGTCCTAAGAATGCGTTTGCAAATGCCATACCTGCAATAGTTGCGGCATAGTGCATTTTTTCTCTTGCAATCGGGTCTTTTGCTCCATCTTTATATGAACGTTCAAGGTATTTGAATACTAATTTACAAGCTTCTAAAGCATTAGAGTTTGTAAAGTTAGTTGCCATAGATGAAACGTATGCTTCAATCGAGTGAACAAGAGCATCAATACCTGATGCGGCAGTTAAACCTTTTGGCATACCGTCAACAAAGTTCGGATCAATAATAGCCATATTAGGTGTCAGGGCGTAATCAGCAATTGCGTATTTTACGTGTGTTTCATCATCAGTAATAATTGCAAACGGTGTAACTTCTGAACCTGTACCTGATGTTGTAGGTATAGCAACCATTGTAGCTTTCTTACCGAGTTCAGGGATATGACAGATTCTCTTTCTGATATCCATAAATCTCATTGATATATCTTCAAATACTGTATCAGGCTGTTCATACATTAACCACATAATCTTAGCAGCATCCATCGGAGATCCGCCGCCTAATGCTATAAATATATCAGGTTCATACGGTTTAATCATTGCCATTGCTTCATTGATAGTAGAAAGGGTTGGATCCGGTTTTACATCAAAGAAGATTTGATAATCAATACCGATTGAATCAAGTACATTAGTAATATTATATACAGCACCTGAATTGAATAAGAAACGGTCTGTAACAATAAATGCACGTTTTCTGCCTTGAAGTTCTTTAAGGGCTAAATCAACAGCGCCTCTCTTGAAGTAAACTTTCGGCGGAACCTTAAACCAAAGCATATTTTCTCTCCTTTCAGCTACTGTTTTATAGTTCAATAAGTTTTCAACACCAACGTTACCGCTTACAGAGTTACCGCCCCAAGAGCCGCAGCCTAATGTAAGTGACGGTTCAAGCTTGAAGTTATATAAATCACCGATACCGCCTTGTGAAGATGGTGAATTAATTAACAATCTGCAAGTAGGAATTCTTTCTGCGAAGTAATCTATTCTATCCTGAACTCTTGCATCTGTATAAAGGGCTGCTGAGTGGCCTGCGCCGCCTAACATTACAAGATCATGCGCCTTTTCTACAGCATCTTCAAAGTTCTTTGCTTTATACATTGCAAGAAGCGGAGAAAGTTTTTCGTGTGCAAACGGATTTTCTACCGCAACTTCTTTTTCTTCACCGATAAGAACTTTTGTATTTTCAGGAACTTTAATACCTGCAAGCTCTGCGATAGTGTGAGCAGGCTGACCGACTATTTTCGGGTTAACACTGCCGGCCGGTGTAAGAATAATTGAGGCAACTTTGTCAGCTTCTTCTTTGCTTAATACATAAGCGCCTCTGTATTGGAATTCTTTTTTAACTTGTTCATATACATCAGAAACAATGATAACTGATTGTTCAGAAGCACAAATCATACCGTTATCAAAAGTTTTAGACATAATAATTGAAGAAACAGCGGTTAAGATATCGGCGGTTTCATCAATGATTGCAGGAACATTACCTGGGCCTACACCTAATGCCGGTTTTCCTGATGAATATGCTGCCATAACCATACCAGGCCCGCCGGTTGCTAAAATACAATCAACGTGAGGGTGTTTCATCAAAGCTGCTGAAAGTTCAACAGACGGAACATCAATCCAACCGATAATATCAGCCGGAGCGCCTGCTGCAACTGCTGCGTCAAGAACTAATTTTGCGGCTGCAATAGTTGATTTTTTCGCTCTCGGGTGGGGTGAGAAAATAATCCCGTTTCTTGTTTTTAATGAAATTAATGATTTGAAAATCGCTGTAGAAGTCGGGTTTGTTGTAGGAACAATACCTGCAAGAACGCCTAAAGGTTCTGCAACAATTTTAATACCGTTGGTTTTATCTTCTCTTATTATACCACAGGTTTTTGCTTCTTTGTGTTTGTTGTAAATGTATTCTGATGCAAAGTGGTTTTTAATAATTTTATCTTCCATAACACCCATGCCTGTTTCTTCAACAGCCATTCTTGCAAGAGGAATACGTGCTTTGTCGGCAGCGGTTGCTGCTGCTTTAAATATTGCATCTACTTTTTCTTGAGAGAAAGTAGAAAAGATTTTTTGAGCTCTTCTTACTCTGGAAATCAATCCTTCGAGCTGCTCAACAGTTTCAACAACAGTAGGTTGATTCAAAGTTTCTTCCAACTTTTCAACTGTTTTTTTTGTTTTTGTAGTCATATCTTCTATTCTCCTATTTCGTGATTTAATTCACGATTAAATTATAGCCCGAACAAATTTTAATTGCAAGTGTTTTCCTTACAATTAATAAAAACTTAATATCGCAGCAGACAAGTTCGATAAAACCACCGTAGATTTTTAGACTGTAAAATTATTTCACAGGCTTTTCAAAATATCTAATTATTGTTATTACAAGACATGCAATAGAAGAGCCAAGCAGCGCACCGCCTATAGTATCTGTTGGGAAATGCACACCGAGCCATACACGGGTAAAAGGAATAACCAGCATCCATAATATTATAATCAAGAATAATATCCGCTTTATAATTACATTTTTCACATAAGTTTCAGCCAGATATAACAGTATACTTCCCATAAAAAATGCGAGAAGAGAATGTCCTGAAGGATATGAAAACTCTGTTTCTGCAATTCTTTGCAGGTGTACATCAGGCCTGTCACGCATAATAATATTTTTAACTATCTGTATAAATGGTACTAAAAGCAGGTAGCCCGCTGTTATTAATACAAATGTTACATATTTCTTTAAATAAAGACAAATTACAAATAATGGAACTAAAAACGGTATAAAATATGATGAAAACCCGAAATCCGTCACTGCAACAACAAAAGGAAGCGGAAGAAATTCAAAAATTTGCTTTACAGTAAGTATTATTTTTATATCAAAAGCCGTTACTGGAGTAATAAAAACAACCAGAAGCAGAGTATAAACTACAAACAACAATGTCAAAATCAAAAAAGATATAAAACTCTTACTTTGTAAAATCTCTCTCATATCCCGTTTATCACATAAAAATATAAAAATTACAATCACAAAATTTGTAAAATGTTTCAATGCGGAGTATAATTTCAGGTATGGACAAAAATAGTTTTTTATCAGACTACACTATTGTTGATATAGAAACAACGGGACTTTCACCGCTAAAAGACGAGATTATTGAACTATCGGCAATTAAAGTCCGAAATAACACCATTATGGACAAATTCTCATCCCTTATAAAACCTGATGGTATTATCAACCCGTTTATATCATCGCTTACCGGCATTACAAACGAAATGGTTAAAGATGCGCCTGATTTAAAAAGTACATTATTAAGATTCAGGCAGTTTCTGGAAGGGGACTGTATTGTAGGGCATAATATCAATTTTGACTACCGTTTCTTAAAACATAACATCGAAAAACATTTAGGTGCAACTATTGATAATAAACTGCTTGATACAGTAAAGCTTGCAAGAAAATTCTGCCCCAATCTCCCGAGTTATAAGCTGTCTAATCTCGCAAAACATTTCAATATCAGTACAAAAGGGCATCACAGAGCTTTAAAAGACTGCGAAATAACCTACAATGTCTACTACAAAATACGTGAACAATTAGAACATCCACAACAACTATCTTTTGTAGTATCATAAATGATAACAGGAAAAAGAAGAGATGGATGAAGTTTATAATCAAGAACATTTAGATTACTTAAAAAAGATTAAATTTGAAAAAAGACTGAACCAGCTTGAAAAAAAATTAAAAAATAAAAAGATTTTGTTATACGGAGCCGGTACTTTCCTTCATGACCTGTTGACCATCTTTGATTTAAGCAGGCTGAACATCATAGGAATTACAGACCGTTCGTTCAAAGATATACAGCAAGGTGAAACCTGTCTTGGCTATACAAAATACAAAGTTGATGATATACCGGCGCTTTCGCCTGATTACATTCTAGTCTGCACGCTGAATTTTGTTGATATAATAGAAAATTTGGAACAGACTGTTAATAAAAAAACTAAAATCCGCCCCTTAATTAAAAAACCTCTAAAAGATTTATGGGCAGAAATATATAGGCTGAATTAGAATGATAAGAAAAAATTATACTGACAATATTACAAAAGAACTTCTGCCGATAATCAGTAAAGGGTATTCAATAAGGCAGGATCAATGTTTTATCTCCGGAATTATTCAGGAATACAAGCCCCAAAAAGTACTTGAAGTAGGAGTTGCTTCCGGATCGTCATCAATAGTTATTCTTGATGCGATGAAGAACGGCGGGAAATTATACTCTCACGATTATTACAGCCATCTTGAAAGAAACGGCAAGCCTGTCGGGTATTTATTAGATAAAACCCCGCATCTAAAAAACAGGTGGACACTAAAAATCGGCGGAATGTGCTGCAATTACCTTGACGAATTTTGCGCTGACGGAGAAAAATTTGATTTGTGTTTTCTTGATACAGCACATAGAAACCCGGGCGAATTTCTTGATTTCCTGCAAATACTTCCATATATGAAAAAGGGCGGCATTTTAATTCTTCATGATATAACCCTGCACGCGCTTAAGGCTGACCGCAGCCCTACATGCTGTATTCTTTATAGTGCAGTCAAAGGCAAAAAAATTCTGCCGCAGGGTAACTTTTTCGTCAATATAGGAGCAGTAATTCTTGACAATGATATTATGGACAATGTGTTTGATATTTTTAATTGCCTGCGGCTTCCGTGGGAATACATAATTTCTAAAGAGGATATAATTGCTGTCAGAAAATGTTTTGAAAAACATTATTCTAAAGAAATGCTGCAATTATTTGATTCTTTCTGCAACTTAAAACCTGTAACAAATCATTCCTCCTCTCATAAGTTTTTCAAATTTTTAAAGGCGGCAAAAAAGAATTTATGGGTATAAGTCTTGTTTACATAACCGACCAAAACTATGTAATGCCCGCTCTGGTAAGCATTACATCTGCAATAAAAAACAAATCTTCAAACTACAAAATTTACCTAATTACAACGTTTGAAGCCTCCGGCACTATTGCCTGTATCAATTCACTGAATGACACCACGGCAGAAATCGTCATTATACTGGTAGATATAAAGAAATTAATCCCGCAGCATATTAATGCATTTAACCACGTGACAAGTACTGCCCTTATCAAATTTTTTCTTCCTGAAATCCTTTCGAGTGAAGATAAAGTACTGTACCTTGACGGTGATACAATTATCCAAAAACCGCTTGATGAATTATATAATACGGAACTAGAAGATAATTATGCAGGAGTGGTTTCTGACAGCGCACTGTATGCCATGCCGCAGCACACTGAACATCTGCAAATTGAACCGGAAAAATATTTTAACTCGGGGGTAATGCTGCTCAACCTAAAAAAAATGAGGGAAGCCCGTCTTACAAACAAACTTCTTGAATATAAAACAAATCAATACAATTACTTTATGGATCAAGATGCTTTCAATAAAATCCTGTATAACAGAGTAGTATTTTTACCTGAAAAATATAATATGATACCTTTGAATAAAACTAAAAAACAGATAAAAGAAGCCGCTATCCTGCATTTTGCCGTAAAACTCAAGCCCTGGATTTATAACACGGGGCTGGTATCAAAGATTTTTAAAAAATATTATAATCTCTCGCCATACAAAAAGATTAAACTAAAATTAAAAAACAACAATCAATTAATAAAATTTTTACACGCTGTAATAAAACAAAATTTATAAAGGAGCAAGTATGAAACTACCATTATATAGCGAATTTAAAGCCCTGATAAAACAAATAAGTGAAAACAATCTTCTGTTAAAAGAAAACCTGTATGCAAACTATTTGCATGACAGCATAAAAGAATCCAAATGGCTTTTAAACCAATCTTTCTGCCCCACAAAAGGTGCCGCAAACTATTCATTTTTATTTTTACTGTTCAGTGTTTTAGACAACTACGAGCCGCATAACATTCTTGAATTAGGACTGGGGCAGTCCAGCAAAATAACGACTCAGTACGTAAAATACAAAAATAAGAATGCAAAATTAACAATAATCGAAAATAATAAAAACTGGATTAATGTTTTTTCTCAAAAACTTGACCTCTCTGAAAACACCAAAATAGAGCTAAAAGAAACAGAAACTCTTCCAAACGGCAGTTTGAAATATGTGTCCTTGCCGGAAGAAAAATTTGATTTTATTATAATCGACGGCCCTTTCGGCGTAGGACAGCAAACTCCGCGTTCAAATATACTTGACCTTATCCCTGATAACCTCAACACCGATTTTATCATTATTCTTGATGATTACGAAAGAAAAGGAGAACAAAATACTGCAAAAGATTTATTCAATAAATTAACTCAAAACAATATTAAATTTATCAAAAGTGAAACTTCGGGCATGAAAAAACAACTTCTGGTAACATCAGAACATTATAAATACCTGCACTGGATGTAAAAAATATATAAGACGTATGGCTAATATTACAAATCTTAAGAAATAATAATTTTAATTAAAAATTTGCAATACTGATAACAAGCGGATTTGCCAATCTAAGTTTAATTTTTTGTAACAAAATGTAAATAATAACGCAAAAAAAAATTTGTTTTGTTTTAGAATAATTGTGTAGACAGATTAGCTTACAAAAGAGGCAAAAATGAAAATTGATTTTTTACAATCAGAAAACAGACTAAGGTCTAAATCGCCGATGCAGAGCATGTGTACCGAGCGTAATATTCACCGAAAGAGTACGGCTTTGTGCGACGAGAGTAGTAGTATAATAAATAATGATATTAATGGCAGCAACATGAGGAATGAAAATGTAGCTGCCATTAATTTTACCGGTCAAAGACCCGGGCCGTTTGCAAAATGGCTTTATAAATCAAAAATGTTTAACAGTATGCTTAAATTTTTTGAAGAAAAAACAGCACTTGCACAAAATGGTGTTGCACTAGTCGTTGCAGGCGGATTCCGGCCGGCAACAAACATATTAATGGCAGGCAAAGACGACAGGGAAGACTCTTATCACGCCGCAACCCACGCAATATCTTCTGCCGGTGTAGGTTTCGGCGTTACCTGTGCTGTCATGAAACCTGTTACTGATGGTGTTAAAAGATTTAAAGAAAACCCTGCCAAATACCTTGACCCTAAAATGGCTTCCTTCTACGGTATTGAATCACTGGGCGCCAGAAAAGTTCAAACTTCAAAAATATTTAAAAACACCTGTAAATTCATTGAAATGATTCCTGAAATTTCAATAGGCATACCGAAAGCTATACTTACAATCGCACTTATTCCGCCGATTTTAAAATACGCTTTTGGTATTGAAAAAGGCGGAAGTAAAAAGAAAGAAGACGAAATTGTACAACAGCCCCAACAAAATGTTTCTGCCCCCGGAAAGGAGGTGGCATAATGAATCTCTCTATACAACCAAAACTTAATAATAATCCTTACTTAAAAAATAATTATAAAGGATTTACTGATAATAATAATTACGAAGAACCTCTCTCTCTTCAAAAAAGGCAATCAACACCCACCTTCAAAGGCGGAACTTATGACAGATTAGTTGATGGAATTGCAAAAAATTACTACGGGAGATTAATGCAATCCGGTATTATAAAATGGTTCGGTAAAAAAACTGAAAATATGAACATTGTTAACCTTTGCTCTGCCGTTAACTCATTTATTATTTCATTTATGTACGTTATAAAAACTCTTGAAAATGATAAATTAGACCCGGAAAGAAGAAATACCCTTGCAATTAATGATGGTATGACCTACATCGGTTCTACTGTTCTTGCCTATCTTATAGATAACAAACTTGCAAAAAAATGGAATAAAGTAACCCATAATTATGCGGCAACCCAGCTTAATGCTACTCCAGAAGAACTTCAAAAACTAATTGACGAGTCAAATGAAAGACTTTATCTCAAACAGTTACGGCTTAATGCGATTAAAAAGGCAAATGAATCTCTTCCGTATGAATCCCAAATTCCGATGCAGCGCGATATTGATGTTTTAATTAAAAATGCAGATAATACTATGGATGACGCAACTAAAACAACTCTGAAGGATGATATTAACAATGCAATATCTAAAGCTAACAAAAAACTGCCGCAAGATAAACAAATTGAGTTATTCGACAATAATACACAAAAAATTGTAGATAAATCTTACGAACTTCTCAATGCACCTGAAGGCAATAAAGAACTTGCAGATGATATAAATACTGCACTGAAAAAGATTAACTCCAAACTTCCCGAAAACAAACGCATTCCGCTAATGGAAGATATTGAGAATGCCATAAAAAAAGCAAATACTATCCTTAAAGAAAATAAAATACCATCAGCAGAGGATATCAAAAATCTGTTTAACAAGGCAAACTCTCTTCTTCCTGACTCTGCAAAGATAAAACCCGAAAAAATCATTGCTAATGCAGAAGATTATGCCCGCGATGTTATTAAAAACAAAGAACTTAACTTCAAAATTAAAGGTATGGGAATAGTTAAATCACTGTTTATCTTCGGTATGATTTACAGATATGTAGTTCCGGTACTTATTATGAAACCGGCAAACAAGCTCGGCGCAAAATATAACGAAACTCACAGAAAACATATTGAAGAACAGAACAGACGAATTGAAATGCTTAAAGAATTTGAAGCTAAAGAAATGGCTATAAAGGAACTTGAAGCAAAGTATAAACAATTAGAAGGTAATAAAACAGAACAGAACGCAGCCTAATGTTAATATATAAAGTACATTCTTAGATAATAAAAGGAGAAATTTAAAGTTTCTCCTTTTCTTTTACTATTTTAATAATGATAATTGTTTTTCTCCCGTTAAAATATTTTTAAGAAACGAGCGGCGATGATATTTTGTAACTCCGAACTTCTGAATAGCCTCAATATGCTGTCTGGTTAAATATCCAGCATTCTGGCGCCAGTTATATTCAGGGAATTCTAAATCCAGCTTTTCCATATACCAGTCGCGTTCAACTTTTGCAAGAATACTCGCCGCTGCTATTGAGGCTGATTTTGAATCTCCTTTTACAATATATTTTTGAGGATAACTATAGTTTTTTATAAGTTTATTTCCGTCAACAAGCGTTATTATTTCAACACCTGCAAGCCTTGATATAACACTTTCACAGGCTAATTTCATCGCCTTAAGCGATGAATTTAAAATATTAAACCTTTCAATTTCACTTACTTCAACACACACAACAGAATTAATTGTATTATGCTTTATAATATGATAAAGTTCTTCGCGATTATGTTTTGAAAGCTTTTTAGAATCATTTAAGCTCTCTAGTTCCTGCTCTATATCGGAACAATTTTCACTAAAAGCGACCGCCGCTGCGAATACACCGCCGGAAGCCGGGCCACGTCCTGCTTCATCAGTCCCTATTACCTGAGCATCAAAAGTTTTATCAAATATAAATAACTCTTTCCCCATAAAAACGCCGCTTTAACCTCTCAGCACCAATACAGCCTGAGTCTGTTCCTCAGTCAAAGGCTTGGCCCCGCCAAGTAAATTAGTCAAAAGTACAACCTGCGCATAAGATTCCGCCAATTCAAGCTTCATATAGGCATCCTCCATTGTTGAACTGCCGACAATAAACCCGTGATTCGCCATTAATACTGCATCATATTTATCAAAAAATTTTGCAGTATTATCAACAAGCTCTTTTGATGACGGCAGAGCGTACTCTGCAAGCGGGATACCGCCAAAGTAAAATATATTTTCAGCCATAACCGGAGTTTCAAGAGCTTTTCCGGCTGATGCAAACGCACTTAAACACGGAGCGTGTACATGCAATATAAAATTGATATCAGGGCGTTTTTTATAAAACTCTATATGTAAAAGCTTCTCCGATGACGGTTTTTTACCCGCCTCTTTTGCCTGCCCGTCAAACCCCGTATATACAATACATTCTTCCTTTAAATACCCGTTTGCCGAACCGGATGTGGTAATCAGCATCCCATCTTCATATCTGCAAGAAATGTTGCCTGAATATCCCGGTGTAAAATTCTTTTCCCCCATCCGCTTTCCGTAATTTATAATTAGCTCTTCAAGTGTTTTTCTATCAAACATTTTCTACACTGGCTCCACTATTGCGTTTCTTAATACTGGGGTCTTTTTAGGCCTTCCATATACAGGCTCCGGCCTTGGAGTATTATCCTCTTTTTTCTTACCGAGGTTATCAGGATTTTTAATCTCCAGTTTATCATATTTTACTTCTGTTCCTTTAGGATCTAAAGCAACATCAACCATGAAGTAAACATTTTCCCTCACAAAATCATATCCGATGTTTAGCCTTAAATCATCCGGCCCGAGAGATACATAAAATGCACATTCTTGAAACATTTTATTTGTATATGTGTCATCAGACAGCGTAACAGAGCCAAACCAGGAAACAGCAAGCATTTTATTAAGCTTTAAGGTTTCTCTGATATAAGCGTTAGAAGCACCATATCTGTAGGCATCATAAACCGGCATAGGTGAATCATCCTGAAACGCAGATTGAAAATATCCTATATCCTGCATCCAGCGTTTGTATTGGGTATGAATCCGCGGGCCTATACGTGCAACTGTTTGAGTATCACCTGTTCCATACAATGCAGCCGATAACTGACCTACTAAATTCAATTGCAGCCAGGTTAAATCATCTGCATTTTTTCTATCCCAGATTGTTTGGTCAATTTCTGCCATATACTTAAATCTGGTAGTTTCACGTCCTGCACCTTTTAACTGTCTATAATACCTGTCTTCGCCGATATCCTTATACCAGCCGCCTGATACTCTGTGGCGGAAAATCATATTCCGTTCACCACCTAAAAATGACGGATTAAAATACGACTTGTCATATACAAGACTAATACCATATTCAGGTCTAGCACGCCCCAAAAACCATTCATTCATATAATCGTTTGTAGCGTATTCTATTTTTAAATTATCATCTAAGTCCTGAATACCTCGCCCGATAAACTTATCACGCTGGGAGCCGTATAACAAATAAGTTTCATTGGTACCGCTGTTAAATCTTAACATACCGCCAAACCCAATTTCATCTTTATAGCTGACAAAAGGTACAGCCTTAAGAGCAGCCCCCTTGGGCAGTTTAAACACAACCCCCGGCCCAAGGAAAATACCGGCATCTCGCTTGGAACCGATTTCTATAAAATCACCTTCCGCATAATCATGATTTTTATTTGTATAAAATTTTGTTCTCGGAAGTGTTATTAGTTTTTTACCATCTTTGTATATTGTAGCTTTTTGAACAAGAAATGTATCGTGTTCTTTTTCGCTGTTAATTACCATCTTAGTAACTTTAATTTTGTATCTGCCCTCTTGCAAATCATCACTAAGCGTATCTTCTTTTCTTGTCAGCATTTGTTCTAAACGCGGCCCGCGTTTTCCTGAACGGAAGAAAAACGGCGCACTTTTCTTGAAAAGTATTGAACCATTGGTCTGAGTTACGACATTTTCCTGCAAATTTGCTTCTTCCGCGTTAATCTCTAATGCGCTTAGTGTGCTTACAGGGCGGCTTATAAGAGCATTTTCTTCATTTAAATCAATAAATATATAATCGCCTGTTACCTCCAGATTTTTCTTTTTTATAAGAACCTTATCCTTTGCAGTAATTGTATTTGCCACTTTATCAAAGACAACTTCATCAGCATAAAGAGTCGCACCTTCATCAACAAGAGTAATTGCAACATTTCCGTGTGCTGTAATTACAGCCTTGTCATTATCATAATCCATGGTTTGGCAATTCATTATAACTCTATCTGTAACTTCTTTATTGTCCTTTTGTACAGAAAGTTTTTTTTGTTCTACAGGCTGTTCAGAAGCTGACCGCTTGATATCAGAAACATTTTTTTCAGCATTATCAACAGATTCTGTATTTTTATTTTTTTTCTTGCGCTTAAACCATTTTTTCTTTGCTTTCTTTTCCGGAGCAGGATTAATATTGCTTTCATCAGATGTCGCCTCACCCGTATCAGGAATTGCGGCCTCAACAACCTCTTCAGGATCTAAAAACTGATTTGGCGGTTGTTCTCCAAAAAACTTCTTATACTTATGCTGATACTTCAGCCTTAATTTTTTAAGGGGAGGAACTGTTTGGGAATCATGTTCAGCCTTCGGCGGAGTATACGCCTGTTCAACACTCTTAAGCGGGGGGCCGATAATGCTGTCCCCTGTATAATCAGCAGGCGTAGTTAACCCCATAAATGCAGCCTGGGAAATATTTGCCCCTGCCAATAATGCTATTAAAAGTATTTTATATCTAGTACTCAACTATTACCTTCCTATATAATTAACCGGATTATTCGGCTGCCCGTTTACACGCACCTCAAAGTGGCAGTGAGGGCCTGTACTATAACCGGTTGTACCTTCTAGCCCGATCACCTGACCTTTTTGTACATATTGTCCGTTACTAACCTTTATTGTATTCATATGTGCATACAACGTAGTCATTGGTTTACCGTTAACTATCCCGTGTTCCAGTATAACCACTTTACCATACCCGCCATACCAGCCGGAATATATTACTTTGCCGGCATTTGATGCTCTTATGGCTCCCAAATTAGGCCCGCCGATATCAATCCCGGAATGGAAAGATTTACTTTTAAATATCGGGTGAACACGTGTTCCAAATGGTGATGTTATCGGGCCGCCTATTGGCTTTATAAATCCTGATGCAACTTTTACATCAGAACTTCCTGTTCTGTTAATATATGAACCAATACTTGCAGACTGCCTTGCAAGTTCCCGTTCCGTTTTTTCATAATAAGCCCTGTCTGTACGCAGTTTATTTATCATTGCTTCATTTCTATCTATTGCACTCTGAATATAAATCTGCTGGCTTTCTGCGGTACGCTTTTGCTGCTCCAGGTTACGTTTGCGAAGTTCAATTGTAGCCTTTAAAACAGCAATTTCATGCGCCTTTTTCTTTGCCTCAGTCATCTGCTCAAAATCTTTTTTCAAAATAATCTTTTGAAAATACAAACGATCAACAAGTACATTTATATTTCCGGCATTTAATAACAATTCGCATATAGCTCTGCGTTTTACCTTATAAACATTTCTTATATGGGTTTGTAATGTATCATTTAATTCTTTATATTCGTTAACAGCCTTAAATAATTTTACCTCCAATCCGGCAAGTTCGTTCTGAGTTGTAACAAGCTGGCTTTTGGATGTTTGAAGTGTATTTTTTGCGCTTTCAAGCTTCTGCTGATTTTTATATAACTTACTTGTTTCAATATTTTCAAGCCATTTTAATTTACGGATTTTTTCCTTTGTCTGCCTGTGTTTGTGTGCAATGTCCTGCGTTGCCCACGCGGATGCACCGTATCCGCCGGCAGATAAAAACATTACTATTAACATAAAAATCAACAGGACTTTTTTCATATATATTACTGTCCCAGGCTAAATAACATTAAAATACCAACGCCAAATGTCCATAGCAAAAATGATATTATAATAATCCCGATAATAACCTTTTTATTTTCTCTAAAGAATTCCATATGCCCACCTCATTATTCATCTATACTACTACAAACGGACAGTGAATGCAAACAGGATAAGTTGGAATTATACAATACACCGCCAGCTATTTACTTTTTATGACAAGCAGCGGCAAACCTATACATAAACCGAGATATGGTATTGCCCAGATGATTAAAAGCCATTGTTTCCATTTTATATCCCGAAGCCTTTTACTTGCAGCAAATAAGCCAAAAAGCTTTAACAATTGGAATAATACTTTTATTTGTTTATTCTAAGTTGTTGCTTTTTATACATTCTTTTTAAATATCTTGGATTTTTAATTAGTTCAAAGTAAAATTCGCCATTACTATTTGGAACGATAGTATCCCAGTTTAATGCATAATCCCTATTTGTAAAATTAAATACAGAGTTACCATTTTCGTCATAAAAAACACAAGACTTAACGGCAACTTTTTTTTGTGCAATATCAACAATCCTTTGCGCCAAAATATATGAAATTTTCTTTCCAATCCCTTCCTCTATTTGCTGATAAGTATTGTCAATATTTATTGATTTCATCCAATATATTTTTTTATCAAACTGAGTTTCGCCAAAGTCATTAATATAATATTCTATACTATCCTTATCAATATATACCTCATCTCCAACTTGAACCCAAGTAGCAGCACAAGATTGTAGGTGTAACATAAAATATATAATAAAGATAAATAATAGTTTTTTCATACATTCATTCCTTATTATTAAATTATAGTATAAAGATTATTGTAATACTTATAAAATACCACTTATTATCTTTTTACAAAACCTTGTAACAAAACTTTATTCTTACGTCTAAAACAGCCACGTCAAGAACCTAACCTGGGCGTTTACGCCAAACTGCCCTCATTACAAATAACACGCGACTTGCTCTGGGGGGCTGGATGTGCGTAAATCCAGCTGCATTTTTGTGTTAATATCATTACATAACAAAGGAGTTTATTTAGTGGAAAACTTGAATAAAGGTGAAATTGTAATCTATACAAGTGCTGATTGTTCAGTATCTCTTGATGTTAAGCTGGAACAAGACACAATCTGGCTGACACAAAAAGCCATGGCGGAACTTTTTGGTGTTAAAACTCCTGCAATAAATAAGCATATAAATAATATGTTACAGAGAAGAAGAACTCCAAAAGAGTTCAACTATTTCCATTTTGGAAATAGTTCAAAAAGAAGGTAACAGAGATGTCTTAAGAGAAACAGCTTATTACAATCTAGACATGATTATTGCAGTAGGCTACAGAATAAACTCTAAAAAAGCCACACAATTTAGAATTTGGGCAACAAATGTTCTAAGAAACTATCTGACTAAAGGCTATGCTGTTAATGAAAAACTTTTACAATCGCAAAAAAGTAAAATAGAAGCCCTTAAAACAAGAGTCCGTCTGCTTTCAAGAAGTTTGAATAATCAAATTGACACCGTTAAAAAGGCTCAAGATGTTGCCAATTTACTTGAAAATTTTGCTAAAGGTCTGGATTTGCTTGATAACTTTGAACATAAAACTCTTGATAAAAAAGGACTAACCAAGAAAGAGGCTGTACGGATTCCTACATAAGAATTTTTGCAGGTTATAGACAATATGAAATCCGAGTTTGCCTCAGATTTTTTTGCAAATCCCAAAGACAATTCTTTTGAAAGTTCTGTGAACCAGATATATCAAACCTTTGACGGGGAAGAACTTTATCCGACACTAGAAGAAAAAGCTGCAATGCTTTTGTATCTGATAACAAAGAACCCTTCATTCTCTGATGGCAACAAAAGAATTGCTGCAAGCTGCTTTTTATATTTTCTTGATAGAAATAATATGTTATACAAAAATGATAAACCGACTATTGATAACGGTACACTGTTTGCATTGACCTTACTGATAGCAGAAAGCAACCCTAAAGAAATGGAAATATAAAAGAACTTTTGATAAAAGATTAAAAGCTCAATAAGATAGATATTTTATATAAAAACTTTAATTCTATAAATTAGTCTTCAAAAGAATTTAGTAATTCTTGCAATTCAATGAAAAATCTTGAAAGGTGATAACCATCGGCAGCAGCATGATGGATATTAAATGAAAATGGAAGTGTTATTCTGTCGTTTTTCTCAACATATTTTCCCCAGGTAATTACTGGAGCTAAATATTTTCCCTCATCAAAAACGTGAATATCAAAATTTTTATAATTTATCCAAGGTAAACAGGAAACATTAAAAACATTTGGAGGAACATTTTTAAAATCAAAAGCTCTACAATCTTTGTATTTATCAATAATATTCACAAAGTTATTATGAAAAATTTCTAAATTTTCATTGTATTCAGCAACGAATAACGCACACATTTCATCTTCCTTGAAAAAATGTGCAAAATATGGATGAATTACATCATACACACCAACTTGATTATTTTCATCCCAGCCTAATCTGAATTCTTCATGGGTATTGATAATTTTACATACTGTCCACATAAAAGAAGGATAAAACCTGTAACCTTTAGATTTTATATAAGGTAGAAATTTAGTTATATCAATATCACATGTCACACTAAGAACATTACGCAAATTATTAATATAATGCCAAAATAAATTATATCTTTTCCAATTTTTATCTTTTATTTCAAATTTCATTAAATTTATCCTTATTTTATAATATTAGATTTTACAATATAAAAGTTAGTTATGCACAGTTTTATACAAAGTTTACAAAATCCCAATCTCATTAATAATTTGGGGTATCTCAATTTGCAAGCAAAAATAAAATTGCACTTTTTTGCACTTAATTGCACTGGGCTAAAATAGGCTTTGTGAGCAGGATAGACCCTGAAATAAATTCAGGGTGACAGAAAATTAGTGCAAAAGAGCGTAAAAAATGAGTACTTGAGTGCAAGCGGATTTTCGGTAGGGCGATGCGAGGCTTAACGAGCAAGCCCGTAAGGTGTCGGGAAGCTGAGAACTTCCCGACACCCCGAATAATCCAAGACGAAAAGACCCATACATCTCAATACTAAAAAACAGCCTCAAATCGGCTGTCTGTTTGATTTTTTATTCAATTTTCCTCGTCTCAATGTCCCAGAAACCTATTATTAATTTAAAGAAGCTTCTATTTAAAGATTAAATAGGCAAAAAGATGAGATTAATTAAAATAATTTCGAGCACTTTTCTTGAATATCTGATGCAATATCTTTTGCAAATTTTTCCTTGAGTCCTATATTTTTTGCCACGGCTAGAATATCGTCTAAAGTCGGATTTTTGCCCTCGCCATTAATTGTTGTCGCATGTTCCCCATTAAATGAAAAACTGTAAGTTAAATCGTACGCAGGAGATATGTGCCATTCTTTTTTTGTATCATTAAAAAGAAAAGAAAAATTCTTTGAATGGTCATCTCTGTTGTGTGCAAAAACATTAAAGCACATTAGCTTGAATAATTGTTCAATATCCTGATAATTTCTTGTTAGTTCAAGTGTTAATTTCATCAATGTATTGTAATCAAGATTAGGAAGTCTATGACTTGTCTCTAAAAGTCCGCTAACTGATACCATATGAACTTTTTTAGCGTTTTTACGGTCAAACCTTTTTATCCCAAAATATCCTGAACATATTTTTGATGGGAAAAGTCTTGTTTCTGTCATATTTATTCCGCAATCTTTTGCACATAATGAATATTGATATTCTTTTTCACCAATATTTTTAGGATCAGAGGATGATGGGAATTTAATAATCCAGTCCTCGTTGTCAATCGATGTCAAAATCTTTGGTCTTGCACCACCGGATGAGCCTCCTAAGATAAAAAGTTCATCCAAATTATCTGAATTTTGCGATTCTAATATCTTTGAACACTCCTGAGCAAGAATATCATAATCTTGAATACTATTTTCTAATTCAAACTTATGCTCAGGCTTGTAAGTCAAAGCCCCCATACCACATTCTTGGACAACAGCAAGTCGATTGAGGTTATCTATTTCATTAGGATTAATTTTATTTTTCAAAAACAATCTGTCAACAAGTAGCCTCCCCCAACCATCAGGCAAACTGTCGTTAAAAACTCCAAATAAACCGCCAAATGGATCATATTTTGGAATAAAAACTTTCTTGATAAGCGGCAAACTAAAAGGTGAAATGCTAAATCCGTTATTCAACCAATCAGAATCATATTCAAAAGCAACAACTCTATCAGGAGTTTTAGCTAAAGTGCCAACTAAAATATCATTATAAAAAACTTTTAAATATTTATAGTTATCCATTTATAACCTCATCAATTGAGTTGTAATTTTTTTGGGTGAATAAATTTTCCAAATCCCTCTCTAAATTAAGAGCGATTAGGATTTTTATAAAAGAATTCAGAGAAATTTCATACTTAGATTCAAATCTTTTAATAGAACCAAGACTAACACCGGATTTTGATGCAAGTTGAGTCTGAGAAATTTTAAGCTTTTTTCTATGATGCTTAATTTTCTCAACCAATTCTTTTGCAATATCATTAGGAGTTTTGGGATTAAATAAAAAGCCATTCATAGATAATATATTATACTAAATTTAGTAAAAAGTCAATATTTAGATAATATATTATCCAATATTTAATAAATCGAAAAATACAACAAAATGAAGTTGTGTTGTATTTTGGGGTAAATATATGTGGGTAGGGGTGAACGGATTTTTTTGCAGGCGGAAGTATATTTTGAATGTTGCCGAAATTTTTGAACACTTTTTGAACGCTGATTAAATGTCGTTTAAACAGTGTTTAAATTTTGTGTCATTAGACTTTACTTTTTATAGGAAGGAAGCAATCATTGTCTGTGATTAAGCGAGTTTAAAAATGAATGTAGTACAACCTATAAAAAAGCTAGAAGATATCCAAAAGATTAAAAAATATTTGGCTAAAAAGCCAAGAGATGCACTGCTTTTTAGTTTTGGGATAAATACGGGACTCAGAATATCTGATATATTATCGCTTGATGTTGGAGATGTAAAAGGCAGAGATTATATTGAAATTAGAGAGAAAAAGACGAATAAGTATAAGAAATTTCCGCTTAATAGGTTTTTGAAAGAGGAGATTGATTTATTTGTAGAAGGATTTCCGAGTAAGCAACCGCTTTTTTATACACAAAAACATTGCAGGCTTGATAGAGCACAGGCGTATAGAATTTTGAATAAGGCAGCACAAGCTGTTGGGGCGAAGGAAAGAATTGGAACACATACGTTGAGAAAGACATTCGGGTATCATCATTATAAAAAATATAATGATATAGTACTCCTGCAAAAAATCTTCAACCATTCCTCACCATCAGTAACACTCCGCTACATCGGCATCGAACAAGAAGATATCGATAAGGTCTATAGGAATTTTTATTTGTAAAACGAAGCAGTTAATTATGGATTTTTATAAGTCTATTATGAATCCATAACCCATTTTTGCAAAATTGCAATTAGCTTAGATGCTGTTTCCTTATTAAGATGAATAATTTGAGAAGCTTTCCCTGGCTCTTTTCTTGAAGAACTTCCAAAAGTTGAAAGTATAATATATTTATTGTCATCAGATTTAGCTATTTCCATTTCAACACTGGTAATATGTTTACAAGATTTTGTTTCAACTTTTTTATAAATTTTTGTAATTTTGGCCATATACAATACCTCCAATAATTAATTTATATTATATCTTTTTCTTTAGCTCGTTGATATATGTTATATAATACTTTAGCTTGCTTGGGTGTAGGAAAATTAATTTTGCCTGAAACCATAGATGACAATACACCGTATTCGGTTTGGGAGAGTGATAATGGATGATTATATTTTGTATCATTAATTAATATATTATTCCAAGAATTAAATCCTATTTTGATAACAAATTCCTGCATTTTTACACTATTATCTATTTCTAAATTATTTTTTGCCTCACGTTTTTTGATATTAGCCTCTTCCTTAGTTGTAGATAATAATTCAATGTAAGTATCAATATAGAGTTCATTTGCCAATTTTTTTACTTTGTCCCAACACTCTAGTTTTTTGCAATATTGACCAATATTAGCAGCCCCTTCAACTGGTTGCATAATTAATTCATATACTTTCTCTGCAAGGATAGAAATATATTCTCTTAATTCCTCACTGATTTCTTGTTTTTCCCATATAGACATAAAATCAAATATCTTATTTTTTTGTTCAAACAAATATGCCAACAAAGCTATAGTATATGTCACACATTGTGCTCTATAACCACCATTGTACCAAGTAGATGAAGATACAATTTTTTCAGTTTCCTTAAATATAATTATTTTTGCAACAGCTGATTTGAAATAAAATTCTGTAATACAATTTTCATCTTTTTCGATCTCTTTACTAATATAATTAGCAAATTCGGCAAAACAAGTTTCTGCTCCACGTGCAACAATGTGAGGATGCATCATCCATGACATTTCACTTTTTGCGAGCATTGGCTTTTCAATAACTTGAGCCTTTGGATTTTCTTTCTTAAATTTATTTTGTTCAGCTTTTGTTTTAAATAAAGCAATAGATTGTAAATACTGCCCTCTTGCTCTTTCATAAAACCATCTAGTTTTATAATAACGGTCTTTAGCCGGAGCATAAATTTTTTCGGAATGCTGTTTAAAATCTTTGTGAAAAGGACTATTTGCAAAAAAGTCAGATTTATTTACTTTATTTTGTGTATTAGCATATTCTGATATTTTACTTACAAATTTATCTGTTTCTTCTGATTTTTTAATTACAGATAATTTAATTTGAACATACACATTTTCCAAAGAGGCTTTATCATTACGTTTTACAGCATATATTGCTGATGTTGTCTGTCCGCCATTAACAATCTGTAATCCAGTTATAGATTTTATTTTTTTATCACCTGTAAATTTGATATCAGTTGCAGTAGCTGTTAAACCATTGTTATAAGCAAAAAACATTTCAGGTTTTTCTCTTAATGTAATTCTTAGACCTTTGTTAACCTTCCCTTTAAATTGTAAAAAGGTTCTGACGTTTTGTTCTAATAATTTTTGTCCATATGTATCATATATTTTATATATTAATTCCCCAGGAGCCACTAATAAATAGGAATCATATATATCACTTCGTGAATCTGCCATTAAGAAATTTAATGGATGTCCTAAAATTTTCTCTACATCAATTTCATAATCATTTACTTGATTCTGGCTTTGATATATTTTGTATAAATAATCAATATCAAGAATTCTATATTCAAAATGATAACCTTGCAGCACTTTTTCTGAGGAAAAGTCCTCATCTGAGCGAATTGAAATTTTATAGTCTGTAATCAGTAATAATCGAATTGTATTAAAATTATCTTTTTTATCGTAGATATTGTAGGCCATTTCATAAGCTGGAGATGATTCTTCCATATTTTTGTACAAACCAGATAAGGCTTTTGAGAAAAAGGTTTTTAGTCGCTTAAATTTGGTTTCAATATCTATTTTACCAATATTTGCCAAAGCTTCTTTTTGACTAAATTCGTGAACTATTAAGGTCAAAATTCCCCTTTCATCATCGTAATCCCAACCGTGAACTTCTAAACCAGTCTTTCTATAATCAGCAAACTGAACATTTTCTGAGACATCAGACTCATCTATTAAATATGCAGAGACTTCTTCCAAAAAGGCTTCTTCTCTCATACAGCCAGAGCATTCAGCAGAGGAAAAAACGCTCTGTACCAAATATTCATGAAAATCTTCAATTGAAAACATTTATATACCTGCCTACTTAATTAATTCCATTATATCTTTAATTTCTACAAGAAATTCTTTACAGTATGAAAGATCCAATTTATAATTAATATTTAATATCGCTGGATTTTTTATTGTAATTGGTATTTTAGGAAATTTATTATTCACGATATAACAACTATTTTTATATTGCGACAGCTGTTTAAGGTTATCATATTTGCAATGTAAATAATAACCATATGACATTAATAAGTCTTCAAACACAGATAATATTGATGGACATTCTTCATAAATTCTTTTTTGTATCTTCTTACAATAGTCTTCCAAAGTTTCACCACTATCAGATGATTTAAAACCCATTGTACATAAATACAAATTGTTATCATTATTATTTAATTGTTCTACTGAGGATATATTAACTTGATCTTGTTTATTATCCATAAAGGATTTTATTTCTATACTAATACCTTTGAGTCTAAAGTCTTGTTTTTCTTTTTCTGGACCTACCCAGGCATTTATAGCCTGTTCAAGAGAAACATATTTTGATAAATATTCATTAAGAAAAATTAGTTCTCCCATTAATCCTATTTGTATTTCTTCTGATATATTGTAATTTTCATTCTTTAAAAAAGTTTGCCATCTTACTAATCTTGAATGAATGTTTTTTGCTCGGTTTGATTTTACAGCCTTTGCAGAAATCATAAGATCTTCACACAATTGAAGAAATATCTCCCAATTAGTTTCATTTTTCAATATTAATGTCAAAAAAGAAGAATTGTCTTTTTTTGAAGTTTTTAAATCAATTCCTTTTAAAGATAACTCAATATCTTTATCTAATAATTCTTCTAAGTCAATTATAAAAAGATATTCGCCAGATTCATTCTTAGCATAAAAAGCATTTATATCTTTATCTTGCCTTCTGTAGTAACCTTGTCCTATATTTTCCCAAGGATTATTCATCGTCAGTCTCCTCTTCAATTCTTTTTTGCTCTAATAATTGTTTTATACCTACTGAATTAACCATCCTAGTAATCGTTTTGGGCTGTCTCTCTCCAGTTAAACTCGGGAAAGTACAGCTTAAAGATGGAAAATATTTATGTTTAAAGTCATTTTTTTCCCTATTATTTGGAGATATTATACCTAAAATTAAAAGCGGTCCAGATAATTGTTTCCTTATATCGCCTCGAGTTATTTTTCTATTAATATTATTTTTTAAATTATCAAATTCTTCTGAAGTTAATCCCCATTTTTCAACAATTCCAGAGGTCATTTGTCTATGAGCACCCAATATGTATACATTTTTTTCAATATCTTCATAGACGTTTCTTAATTGCGTTCCCACACATATATCTTCAATCCTGTATTTTATTTTGGCATTCTCTGTACCAATCAAAGCCACACGCCATAAATCATTATTATATTTTTCAATATATTGTTTTATATCATCAAAAGGAAAGTGTTCATAACCAGGTAGAAAATGACAATTATTTAAAAATCTATATATTTCCTCTGATGGAACATCTAACCATAAGAATTTTGTACCTTTTGTATCTCTTTCTATCTTTTGATACTTTGAATTAATCTCAAGTATAAAATTATTTAGTGCATTCAGATTTTGTTCAACAAATTTATCATTACGTGAAATCCTGGAGGCTTCCTTTGTTAATCCATCTAAACCAATTTGAACATTAAATTGTTGTGCCGATTTCATTTTGTTTCTTGCAGAAATCAAAAAGTTTTCAGGATGTATTTTAACACTAAGCCCAAATTCTTTTGGAGTCTTCTGATATTTATTCATATCGTCAACAAGCTCATATAGTTCATTTGACATATCTGCAACATATTCAAACTTTGCTATAATATCCTCAGGCATAAACACCTTGCATATATCTTCATAGTCTTTTCTATAACCAAACCACCTACCCATTTGCATTAATGTATCTGCAGCTCCTGCATTTCTTAGAAAATAACTAACATTAAGACCTTCTAGTGTAAAGCCGCGAGATAAACTATTACCACCAATTGCTATTATGTTTGTTTGATGAATTTCTGAATATTCAATTCTTTGTTTAGAGTTGCAGTGAGCTTCTCTTACATCAACTTTATCATATATTTTATTTAGTTCTAACAAAATATCTAGCCACTCAAGATTAGTATTATTATAATATTCATAAAAATCAGATTTCATACTGCTTAATATAGAAGATTCTTCACTATTAAATTGTCCATATAGACAAATCTCTTTTCTCATTTCTGATACATATTGTTCTACCAGATGTGCAATTGCGGAATGTACACCTGTAAATCTAGATGCATGTATTAACATAGAATTATGTTCACTATTCTGGTGTCGTATATTTCTAATTGCAATATTTATGAAAAATAATCTAATAGCAAGCAATAAACTTGAAGGCAGAGCTTGTGGCTGAAAATCTTTTTTATGATTTCTCGGAATTTCAAACTTACAATGCTCCTCTTGTCCTTTAATTGTATAATATTCACTTGGATCTTCAATATTTTCTATTTCATCTATATTTAATAAATTTTGATTATGGGAATCTATATTTTCTTCTAAAAATAATTTTGTAGCACCAATATAATTTGACGGAGCTTTTAATACGATAATAAAATCTTTAGGAAATAAATCCGGTCCATCTTCATCATTTCCTGCATCATCATTTATAAAAATATTTGCAAAGGGAGTTGCTGTATACGCGACATATGAAAACTTGTTAAACTTTTTAAGGAGCCGGCGAATTCTTAAATTTATAGCAGTAGGATCATCTTCTTCTTTTGTATTAATTGTTGCATTATCAGCTTCGTCATCAATAACAAGCATCGGAACTCTATTATCTTGAGATGCCCATTTTAAAACTGCATCTAAAACTGTTTTATTCTTTTTGATAACAATAAACACAGGGCTTGCCGTATTATCAAAGTTTAAAGTAGAAAATTTTTGAGGTGACGATTTTTGAAAATCGTTATCAGCAGTTGTCAAAATAAAAGGTTGTTTACTTCTATTAATATTTTTAAAAATATTTGAAATACGTTTTTGAGTTTGGTTCCTTAAATTATCATGAATACCAGCTATAATAACTATAAATTTATATCCAGCATCTAGTGCTTTACAAATTAAACCCGCATAATTTGATGTTTTCCCAGATTGGACATGTCCCATAACCATACCATAACGGCTCTCTGACTGTGAGTCTGATGCGGGATCAAACAAATTATTCATAATCATATCTGTATCAGTATCAATTGTTCTTGCTACTTTAGGAGGTAATTTTGATAGTGTTTGTAAATAATGTTTCCAATATGAGAACTCTGAATCCAAAGATTTTTTTTTCTTGTTCCACCATTCATTGTCCTTTGTTCGTTGTTCTTCTCCCGTTAATATAGTACAGTCATCCATTTTAATATCATAAAGCATTTCGATATCTTTTCGAAGCCTTATTTTTATGTTGTCATCTAATTCTTTAAAAGATACCTCAGGCATAAATAAATCATTTTTTATAATTATATTAATTTTTTCAATACAAGCATTAATATCACCTACTGTTATATTATTTTTATCAATTAATGAATTTTTTAAATATTCCAATACTTTATCATAATCACTTGTCATCTAAATCCTCCAATACTTGTTTTATCAAATTTATATTTTCAGAAAATCCTTCACATTTGGATAAAAAAGAAAAAATATCATCATTGCTAAGATTCATATTTTTCATTTCTAATACACAGTTGTTTATTTTAGCGATAACGTTACATTCATCAAATTGATTTATATCGTGAGGCTTTTCCATTGCCTGTGCAATAATACTATCTATAGGAATATATTTTTCAATATCAGCTAAGTATGAATTTAAAATATTCATATCTTCTTCTGGTAATGAGTGGTAAAGTATTTTATACATAGGATGGTCTTTATTGATACAATACTTTGTCTTCCCATTCTGTTTATTTATATACCAATATCTTTCTAAAGATGTATCTATTATTTTATGTCCTCGTTGCCTATAAACTTGAAAACCTTGATTTGTAATTTGTCCAATAATACGTTTTAATTCATGCTTAATCTGTGGTATTGGTGTTGCTGTAGATTTTTTTACATCAATTTTCCAGAGAAAATCCATTTTATTACTAATATCGATTTTGATTCTCACAAGTTTGTGCGCTTCTGATTGTTTATGTAGTTTAAACCAAGTCCCATATATAAGAAGCCTTCCTGCTCTATATAAGTAAAATCCCTGTGTTTTTTGATATCCCTCATTTGTTGCATACTTTTCATATTCTTCTTTTGAAACTTTGTTTGGATGTGGTAGTATATATGGAGTTACAGTTATATCCTCACCGTTTATTTCAAATCGTTCAGTAGGTTTTCTTTGAGTTGCTTGATTTTTGTCATTAAAAGGATTAAATGGCAAAATTACTCTATTGTTAAAAGTGATTTTTATTGTTCTGGAGGGGAATTCTCCTTCTAAAAAACGATGAAAAGTTATAGATAAATGATTTCTCAAATTGTCAAATTTTTCATTTAATTCAAATTCGTCATATCTATCAATATTTTCCCAAAATATAATCGTACCTTCAGAATTAACCTCTAAAAATCTAAACCAATCTTTATCTTTAAAAGTATCAATAGCAATTTCTTTTAACAACCATCTATTTTGCTCAACTAAATAATCAAGATCCCAACAATATGCATTTATATCATTGTTACATTTAGAAATAACTGTTAATTTTTTACATTGCGAAAAAGATGCCGTTTTTAAACCAAGTCCAAATCTTCCTAAATCATAACCTTGGCGTTCTGTGAAAGGAGAACAAGAACCTAGTCTCATAGACTCTTTCAATTCGTCTTTTGTCATTCCTCTGCCATTATCTGAAATAACTACATATTTTTCTTTACCTGAGGCATATATATCAATTATTTTTGCTCCTGCAGATATGCTATTATCAATAATATCAGCAATAGCTGTATCAAAAGAATAACCAATATCCCTAAGTGAAGTAATAAAATTACTTATATTGGGCTCTACCTCGACTTGATTCATTGTCATTAGCCTGTTCCAACACCTTCTTGATTTGAGTAGCAATTGATTCGACGACAGGAACAACTACAGCATTGCCTGCCTGTTTATATAACTGAGATCTATTAACATTATTTGGTAATTTAAATGTTCTTGGAAAACCCTGAAAATTAAAACATTCTTTAGGTGTTAATTTTCTAGGAATATTTTTATCCAAAATTATAGGAACATTATGACCTCCACTACCCATATTTGCAGTTAATGTTGGGCACATGTTCGATTTATTTTCTCTAACATAATATCTCCTGTACTGATAAAAAGTATTAGGTTTTATTACATTTTTTCTGATTTTTTGACTTATTTCACTATCAGATGTATAAAAATCACTTTCTAAAACAGAATCTTCTTCTAAAAAGTGGCTAAAAGGATATATTGTTTTCACTTCTTGTGGCGGCTCAAATAATTTTGTTAATATTTGTTCGTCATCTTTTCTACTCTCTCCTTTAAATCCAACCATGTATGTACGCTCTCTAGCTTGAGGAATTTTAGAATAATCAGATGCTTTCAGCACAAATGGTATAAATGAATATCCGCAATTTTCTATCGAAGTTCTTATTTTTTCAATAGTTTTCCCCTCATTGTGACTCATGATATTTTTAACATTTTCTAAAAAAAATGCTTTTGGCTGAGTCCATTTAAGTATTGTTATAAAATTGAAAAATAATTTCCCTCTAGGATCATCAAAACCTAAACGATGTCCTGCAAGAGAAAACGGCTGGCAAGGAAATCCTGCTGTTAAGATGTCTATTTGTCCATATTTTTGCAATTCATCTTTGGTCAGGTCTTCAATACTTTTCGCAAAAAGATGAGTTTTTCTATGATTGCATTCATACGTTTTACATGCATTAGGATCAATTTCATTTGCCCAAATAACCTCAAATCCAGCATTTTTAAATGCCTGACATATCCCACCAACACCGGCGAATAAACTTCCTACTTTTAGTTTATTATACTTCTTATCTGTTTTCTCATTATTTACATACTTCATGCCCAGTATATTTTATCATAAAATTACTATTATGTGAATAGTGTTAAAAATGTTACTGTGAATGCGTTTTTATAAAATAAGCAATCTTTATCACAGTATTGTTTAGTTCTCTTTTATAATCATGCTCCCAAACTCTGAGAATATGCCAATTATTAGTAATATAGTATTGAGTGATATTTATATCTCTAATTACATTATTTTCAATTTTTGGTTCCCAATAAGCCGTATTTGATTTTGGTTTTTTGAAATGTTCTGGACACCTATGCCAAAAACATGAATCAAGAAAAATAACAATTTTATATTTCTTTATAGCAATATCTGGCTTCCCTGGCAGCCCTTTTACATTTCGCCTAAAACGTAAACCCATACTCCATAGGGCACGGCATATTTGATCTTCCATTTTGGTATGGGAACTTTTTATTGCTTTCATATTTTTATTTCTTTGTTCTGGTGTTAAGTTATCTGTCATAAAATTATTTTAGTCCAAAAATATAATTACTTGATTTAATTTTAATTTAGAGTGACAAATACGACACCTAAAAAGGAGGTCGTATGAGTAAAAGTAAAAAATATCGCATTAAACAAAAAGATTTTAGGAAGTTAGAAAAATTAGCGGAGCGGATCTACAACACAGCCACTGTTATTGATTATTTTTGCAGAACGCAACAAGAGATTGAAGAGCTGTATAATCTCACCCCAATCGTCGAAAATTTAAGGCGAGATACTGATACAGTAAACGCTTATTTTATAAATTATCCTGACAACAATAATTTTTAAATAGTATTTAAAACCAGTTTTAGTACCGTTAAAAAAGTGTTCAAAAAATGAATTGTGTATGAATGATACGTTTTGAAAGAGTTTGCTTGATATTTAACTCATAGAGAGTGATTAATGTCATTGCTATAAATATATATAAAGGCTAACAATGAT
>CASDWH010000041.1 GCA_949284715.1 uncultured bacterium | reverse complement strand
CAGAAATAATCCAATAGAAAAAAGAGCAGTTCTAAGGCAATATTTATTTTGAATCCATTGAGGCTTAAGTCTTTGTATATTATATTTTTTTTGTAAAAAATTTAGTATGCAGCATGGGATAATAAGGCAAAATATGAACTCAATGAACATAACAAAAATATATATTATAAAAAGAAAAGTAAGTATTGTAACTATACTCTCTAATCCCAGTTCATATTTGAATATACAGTAGTATAGTATAGCAGTTATTATTAAATTAAAAAGAAGAAAGAATTTGTTATAAACCCAATCTTTGTTTGTTACCAACGAAATTAAATATGTAACAGAAGAGTAGGCTATTATGAATGGATAGAAGAATAGTGTTCCTAAAGTTAAACAAAATGTCAATTTTGAAAAATCCTGACATTCCGGTACCAGGCACAATCCGAAAAAACCACCAATAATAACTGTGAGCAGAACAATTCCCTGGTGTGCAAGATAAACAAAAACAGAACTTTTAACAAATTCATCAACATAATTCATAAAGTAATATTAACATTTAAAATGAATCAATGCAACTCTAAATAAAATTTAAAAATGGGGTATAGGCCAATAAATATATGTGTTATAGCGATTTGAATTAAATTTAAGCAGAATATATCTTGTTTTGAAGCTGTTCAAACGGCCTATATTAACTGTGCATAAAGAGTCCTAGATAAGATGTAAATTTTTTGTAATATTTCTTGGGTTAAATGAAATAAATCTGATATTATGTTTTGTGATAGTTAACAATGTAAATGTATATTACATAGAAAGGAAATTATTAAATGACAGATTTTAAACACGATGTAGAAAAACATGAAGATGCAAGACGATGTGTACTTGCAACCTATGACGCTGAAAAATTTACAGTTCCTTCTTCATGTAAATTTTTGTTTGAGTACACCAACCCTAAATCTGGGTATTACGGCCGAGTGTACAGACGAGGCAATGACATTATTATTGCGAGCAGAGGTACACATTGGGGCGGAGAATGGGATGATTTTTGGAAAACTCGCGATATTGACTCTTTTCAGGATTTAAATAGTAATGATAAAGATCTGTTTTTAAAATATATCCCGAAACAGGCGGCAGATGTCATGTTTTTATACAATCAATGCAAGGGGTACGGGAATATAATCCTTGCAGGCGATTCTCTCGGAGGGAGTACAAGTGCAATAACAGGTGTAAAAACAGGAGCTGATACCGTAGTATTTAATCCTTACGGAATTAATGATATTTTAGAAAATTACAATTTAAAAGATAGTAATACTAAAAATATTATTAACTACTGTAATAAAAATGATTTTATTACAGGATATAATGCCGATAATCATATTGGTACAATATATGAAATGAAAACTAAAGGATATGGCTTTGGGTTTTATTACCACAAACTTGAAAACCAGCAGCCCATAACAGAACAAAGAGAGATATCCAGAAATGATTTAACCCGTGGAAAAACATTAAAAAAAGGAGTTGATTTTGTATCGGATAATTGGGAAAATTTAATGGAAAAAGTTATTGAGGCAGATGTACATGTAGTAAAATTTGATGACAACTTACACGATTTTATAGATTCGCATCTTAAAAAATTCTACAATTCCAGTTTTGGCGGGTATAGGAGTGATAACGGCGGACAGGTGTATGTAAAAGAGTACAGACGCAGTGACGGTACAATAGTCAGGGCGCACTGGCGTGATTGGCCCGGAACTTTTGACCCGAATAAAAAATTATCACATATGGAGCAAGATGAGCTTAACAATGCGCTGGACTTCTGGATGGATGATGAAAAATACGCGTAAAAGATTATATCTAACAAAAAAGAGTGTAAAATAAGTATTTTACACTCTTTTAAAATATTATTATCCTAACTATCCTTTAGTAATTGCTTCATAGCAATCATCGCAGATTGTTTCATAGCCGGCATGTGAGCCGAGTTTGCGGTATTTCCAGCAGCGTTCGCACTTTTCTCCTTCCGCCTTTGTAACCCAGATTGTTAAACCATCTTCTGTATATTCATTCATAACATCTGCCGGTTTAACATCTGTTACATACGCCTGCGAAACAATAAAGATATTGCAGAGTTCATCTTCATTTGCTTTTAATACCGCATTATCATCCGCTTTAATATGAACTGCAACTTCCAGCGAACTTCCTACTTTTTTATCCGCTCTTAATGGTTCAATTGCTCTTGTAACAGCTTCTCTAACCTTTAAGATTTTTGCAAATTCACCTTCTAACTTTTCATCATTCCATTCAGGTTTTGCAACCGGCCAGTTTGCAAGAAGTATACTTTCCAATCCGCCGCGCTGAATTTCAGGTGTATTTTGCCAGATATCTTCGGCCTGGTGCGGCATTACCGGAACAAGAATTCTTACAAGTGCCTGCAATGTTTCATACAAAACAGTCTGGCAGGCCCGTCTTGAAAGTGATTTTTTACCGGATGTGTAAAGTCTGTCTTTTACAATATCAAGATAGAATGCACTTAAATCAACACTTGCAAAATTCTGCAATGCCTGAAAATACTTGTAAAACTCATAATTATTAAACGCAACTGTTACTTCTTCAATAAGTTTATTGAGTTTACCCAGCGCAAATTTGTCTATCATAAACAAATCATCATATTTAACATAGTCCGCCTTCGGGTCAAAATCAAATATATTACCGAGTAAAAACCTTGCAGTATTTCTGGTCTTTTTAAAGATTTCAGTAAGCTGTTTTATTATATTATCGCCGATTTTGGTATCGTTTCTGTAATCAACAGACGCAGCCCAGAGTCTTAAAATATCTGCGCCGTAGTTTTTGATAATATCATCCGGTCTTATATAATTACCTAAAGATTTTGACATTTTTCTGCCATCCTCTCCGAATACAAAACCGTGTGTAAGAACAGATTTGTAAGGCGCTTTGCCCTGAGTTGCCATTGATATAAGGAGTGATGACTGGAACCAGCCTCTATGCTGGTCGGAGCCTTCCAGATACATATCAACCGGTGTGTGGCCTAATTCATCAGAACGCTTTTCAACGACAGCCTTCCAGGTAGAACCGGAGTCAAACCAGACATCCATAATATCTTTTTCTTTTCTAAAATGTTTTTTCCCGCACTTAGGACAGACAAACCCTTCCGGCAAAAGTTCTTCTGCAGAATACTTAACCCACGCGTCAGAACTTTCTTTTTCAAAGATTTTTGCAACATTTTCTATTGTTTTATCAGTAACAATAACCTCGCCGCAATCCTCGCAGTAGAACACAGGTATCGGAACCCCCCATGCTCTCTGGCGGGAAATACACCAGTCGGAACGTCCTTCCACCATATTTGAAATTCTGCTCTCGCCGCTCGCAGGAATCCATTTTACATTTTTTATTGCTTCTAATGTTTCTTTTCTGAATTTATCAACTTTAACAAACCATTGCGGTGTTGCTCTGTAAATAACCGGTTTTTTACATCTCCAGCAATGCGGATAACTGTGGTTTATATCTTCTTTTGCAAGAACCGCGCCGCATTCTTCAAGTTTTTCAATAACTATTGCATTCCCTTTATAATAAGGTACTCCTTCTAAATCCGGCACTAAATCAGTCCAGCAGCCTTTTTCATCAAGCGGTGAATAAACTTCTATTCCGTACTTTTGGCCTACTTCATAGTCCTCAAGCCCGTGACCCGGAGCGGTGTGTACGGCCCCAGTACCGGCATCAAGTGTAACGTGTTCTCCTAAGATTATAGGTGATTTCCGATTGTATAACGGATGGTCGGTATTAAGGAGTTCAAGCTCTTTACCCTTAATTGTATCGCCGATAACTCTTATCTCTTTTTCTTCCCAGCCTACACCGTTTAAGAAGTTTGCAAGAAGTCCCTGTGCTATAACATAAACATCGCCGTCTTTTTCAAAGAACGTATAATCAAAATTGGGGTGCAGACAGATTGCCATATTAGAAGGAATTGTCCACGGGGTTGTTGTCCAGATTACAGCATATACCTTTTTCCCGCTCTCTCCGATTAATTTATAAATTTTTTCTTCTGCATCTTTGTCAAATTTAAACCTTACAAATATTGATGTAGAAGTATGATCAGCGTATTCAACTTCCGCTTCTGCAAGTGCTGTTTCACAGGATGCACACCAGTAGACCGGTTTCATACCTTTTTCAATGTATCCTTTTTTGAACATTTCGCCAAATATTCTTATCTGTTCGGCTTCAAACTCAGGCGCGATTGTTAAATAGGGATGTTCCCAGTCCCCCCAGACTCCGAGGCGTTTAAATTCTGCTTCCTGACCTTTAAGATTTTTTGCTGCAAATTCGCGGCATAATTTTCTTAATTCTGCCTCTGTAACTGAATGTCTGCCGCCCTTTAAATTTTTAACAACAGCGTTTTCAATCGGCAGCCCGTGGGCATCATAGCCCGGAACATAGGGGGCATAAAATCCGGACATTGATTTATACTTAATTAAAATATCTTTTAAAATTTTGTTTAAGGCAGTACCGACGTGAATTTTGTCGGAACTTAAATATGGCGGCCCGTCGTGGAGTACAAAAGAGTTTGTTTTATCACGCTGCGCAATATTTTTTTCGTAAATTTTATTATCTTCCCAGAATTTTTGGGTGCTGACTTCTTTTACGACCGCATTTGCTCTCATTTCCAGAGTTGTTTTGGGTAAGTTTAAGGTATCTTTAAAATCTTTCTTTTCTGTCACTTCACTCATTATTTTGCCTCAACTAATTCTTTCTCTACACTGTCTAAACTCTTTATAAACTTTTTCATTTTTCTGTAATCAAACTGTTTTTCCCATCTTGCAATAACAACTGTTGCTACACAATTACCGATAAGGTTAACTGTTGTTCTGCCCATATCCAGAATCTGGTCTATGCCAAGAAGAATTGCAACACCGAGTATTGGGATATTGAAACTGGTAAGAGTACCCGCAAGTACAATTAATGAAACTCTTGGTACGCCGGCTATCCCTTTACTTGTAAACATAAGGGCAAACATTATTACAAGCTGTTCTTCAATACTCAAATGGATTCCGGCAATTTGTGTTGAAAATATTACAGCCATTGCAAGATAAAGTGTTGATCCGTCAAGATTGAACGTATATCCGGTTGGCATAACAAAACCTACAATAGTTTTTGGAACACCAAATTTTTCCATAATCTCCATTGCCTTAGGCAGAGCCGCCTCTGAACTTGCTGTTGTAAAAGCAAGAAGCGCAGGGGCTTGCAGGGCTTTTATTAAGTCTTTAAAGGAAATTTTAACAATAAAACACGCAAGAGAGAGTACAAAAATCACAAAAATAAACAGCGCAAAATATAGAGAACCTATTATTTTGGCGTAATTCCTGAGAATTGTAATTCCGTTACAGCCAATTGTATAAGCAATTGCGCCAAATATCCCGATGGGCGCAAACCACATTACATATTCTGTAAACTTGAACATTATTGAAGCAACACTGTTCAATACATCAAGAACAGGTTTAGCTTTTGAGCCGACTGCGCGTATTGAGAGGGCAAAGAAAATGGAGAAAACAACTATTTGTAACAGGTTGCCTTCTGCCATTGACTGAACAATACTTGTCGGGAAAATACTCAGCAGCATCTGCCCGAACGAGCCGTGCTGGGTATATGAAACCATTTGTGAAATCTGCGTCAGTCCTGTAGTCTGCGCACCTATATTATCCATCGCTTCACCGGGGCGGACAAGGTTTGCAATCACCAGTCCGATAACCAATGCAAAAGTCGTTACTATTTCAAAGTAAACAATTGTTTTTACTCCCAGTCTGCCGATACCTTTAGCATCATCGTGTCCTGCAATACCAATTATCAGCGTTGCAAACAGTAATGGCGCAATAATCATTTTCACCATTCTCAGGAAAACTTCTGCAAGCACATGCATTCTTTGCGCAAAATGCGGAAACTGCCAGCCTGCTAAAAGTCCCAAAATTAACGCTATAAATATTAAGGTAGTTAATTTGACTTTTTTCATTACTCTTTTCCGAAAAAATTATACTATAAAAACATCCTTGTTCAAGTTTACCGGAATTGTAAATGCGAAGTATTTTTTGTTTTTTATACAAACAGCCAGCACTTCTATACTGTTCAATATTAGTCATAATGCCGTTACTTAGCAAGAACAGGGTAACATAAAAAATGTTTGTAAATTTATGTAACATTTATCTTATTTTCTCTAAAGTTTTTTAGAAAATGAACCGTTATATAAACTACAGGAGATAATAAATGAGCGGAAACAATTCGCAAAATATAAATAGTTCAGGGAATGCTAAACAGGTTGGCGGGAATTTTGACTCAAATAGTGCAAAGGTTAATCCGCGTATGTTTGCAGGTTTAACAGCTTCTGCTAGACATGTTATCGCACGCTCTGCACATTCAGATACTCTGGAAGTCGGCGGATATGACCCTGAAATCTCTCTAAAGCTAAGTATTGCTTCCGCTAAAAATGATAATTTTAAATCAAGAACATTATTAAACTCAATAGCAAAAGAACTGCTGGCTTCCTATAGCGAAGAATTTGATATTGATATAGAGAATGCTTATTATAACTTTAAAAACGGTTTGCCGAATGTTAAAGGGCTTGAAAATGCCGTCGTATTTATGGGCTGCCTTTACAGGGGTGAAAAATTGGGCAGGCTTAAAATATTTAATGCTAAAAAAATGGCTAAAAGAGAGCGTACTATTATAGAAGAAGATATTGATAATGATAACAGTAAAGAAGATAATCTGACACCTGAGGAATCCGATGATGAAGAAGTAATTGCCATTCTTGCCGGTGATGACGCAAAATATGAGTTAAAACACCGGGCAGAAATATATTATGATTCTGTAAGCCGGACAGTGCCGGAAGAAGATTCTGTACTTGAAGAGTACAAATCTGATATAAATTAAATTCCTTTTTCTTTTTTCCTTAATCAAAAAAATACCCGTAAAAACTTTTTTGCGGGTATTTTTTATTTCTATTCTTCTTTCTTTTTAGTTCTGCTGCTTGGCTTTTTTACCGGCTTTGATTCAGAATTGCGTGTTCTGCTTTTCTTTTCGGCGGTTTTTGCTGTCGCCTTTGTCCGGGTGCCGGTGGTTTTAGAACTGACCTTTTTAGTTGTGCTTTTCTTAGCCGTAGTCTTTTTGGCTCCCTTTGCCCCTTTCTTTACCTCATTTTTGGCTTCTTCTTCTTCATTAAGGAGATCTGCTATGGCTTCCAGTGAAACGGCAGCGTTAGGGCTTATATTTTTAGCTTTTATAGAACCTCTCGGTGCTGATAATTTCAGTGTATTATTTAATTTTTCAAGCTGTCGTTTTTCTACTATTTCTATTGCCTGTCTTACAGGAATGTCCCAGGCTCTGGAGGTCGGGCATTGTAATGGTTTTACGGATTTATACCATACTACATCATCGCCTTGAGTATCAATCCATCGCCATTCAGAAATAGTGTTAAATAAACAGATTGAAGGTATGCCGAGTGAGCCTGCAAGGTTCATAACACCATTGTCGGAGGATATGAACATATCCATACATTTTAGTCCGGCAGCCGTATCTCTGAAGTTTTTGAGTTTATCGCCTAATCTGATAAACTGTAAATTTGTAGGAACTCTGTCCATCTGATTGCTCGGGTCTGAAACCTGGAATGAATATATTTCAACCCCGGGAAGCTCCATTAACGGATACATAAATTTGAACGGAATATCACGGTCGGTTTCTTTACCCATTATTGAACCTTCATAAGCTACTCCTATCTTGAATTTATCATTCTTGTGAATATACTGTTCTCTAAACTCATCAATATATTTTTGATCAACTTTTAAGTATCCCTCGGGATGCGGGATAGTTTCCGGTGTTGAATGACAAACAAGCGGTAAATCCATCATTGGAATAATTACATCGTATTTTAAGCCCATAGGAATATCATCAGGGTAAATATCACAGCCTAAATCAGAGCCTGCAAAAAGCTCCAGCAGCGGGCGCTGAATAACGATTGATACTTTGCCGCTCATTTTTTTTATTTCATCAAGATATCTGATAAACATTATAGAGTCGCCAAACCCCTGTTCAAAGTGGAGTATAACGTGTTTACCTGATAAATCCATCTTCTCATTCCAGCGGACTTTCTTATTAAGAAATATAAGAGGAAATGCGCCTTCCTGCAAATCTTCTTTTGAAAATCTGTGCATAAGGAATCTAAAGCCGTTTTCAAAGTCGCGTTTGCTGACCAGATACCCGCCGTAACTGTGCAAATCCGAGTGTGAAGGATTAAGCTGCTGTAATCGTGCATAATATTTATCAGCCTCTTCAAATTGTCTGAATTTGCCAAGTACGTACGCGATGTTCTTAATAATAATCCTGTTATTGGGTTCAAGTTCTGCTGCTTTTTTAAGATAGTATATTTGTTTATCCATATACTTATCCTGATAATAAGTTGAATACAAGTGGCCGAGCATGTTATAAATGTGTGCGTTGTCACCGTATTTTTCAATCATTTTTTCATAATAATCAATTGCTTTTTCATAATCTTTAATGTTTTCATAATAGATATCGGCAAGATATTTATAAACTTCTTCTTTATCGTAAGCGTTTTCTTCATATTTCTCAAAGAATCTAAGCGCGCGGATCGGCTGTCCCATTTCATTAAGACAAACTGCCGCATTTTTAAAGATATAAGGATCCGTTACATTTTGTCTTAACAGTTTTTTATACTGTTCAAGGGCTTTTGCATATTTTTTTTCTTTAAGCAATGTATCTGCGTAAGTTTTCATCTGGCGCATATATCTGTTTTTTAACTCTATATCGCCAAATGCTTTACGTACGAGCCGTTCATATATTTCAAATCCTTTTTCAAACTCTTTGTTTTTGCAATATTCCTCTGCTAATGCAACATCAATATCAAAAATTAAATCATCATTAACCTCTTCCGGCAGTGTAATCGGTTTTCCTACAATAAGTTTTCTAGAAACCTGGGCCATCCTTGTATTCCTCTCTATATTCTATTCCTATTAGTGTGGATACCATATTTTAATAATAACGTCAACATTTATATGGTGGATTAAGCATTCCTCATAAAAAATTTAGCGATTTCTTCGTGCTTAAGAATTTTGGAAATGGGTCTGCCATGCGGGCAAGTATAAGGCTTTTCACAAGTCCTCCAATTTTTAATTATTTCCTGCATTTGAAAGGTATTTAGCGGAGTATTAGCCTTAATAGCGGATTTACAGGAGGTCATTATCAGTATTTTTTCATCTATACCGTTTACGTCGCCCTGTAAGTTTTCCAGCAAATCAGCAAGAATTTCTTTCGCCTCTAAACCTGCAATTGCCGACGGAAGTTTTTTAAATGTGATTTCTTTTTCATTTATAAATTCTATTCCGTAGCCGAATTTTTCATAATGTTCTTTATTCTCCTTAAGTCTATCCATATCATCCGGGCTGACTTCAAGAACATCAGATATAAATAATAATTGTGATGACGGATGTTGCGCCGCTTTAAGTTTTTCATAGATGTATCGTTCTTCAGCAATATGCTGGTCTACAATTTCCAGTCCTTCATCGCGTTCTATCAAAATATAGGTTTTTCTATACTGCCCGATTATATTTTCTTCTTTTTTTAATTCTATAATAGTTTTTTGCGGTATAAATTCTCTCTGCTTAAAAGAGGATGTTGAATAATTAACCGGCTGAGATGTTTTATAAAATGACGGAGAAATTGATTGCGTGACATTCACGACAATATCTTCCTCTTCTTTATCGGGGGTGAATACCGGGGCGGATGATGTATAAGCGGCCATTGAAACTACCTTTTCTGCTGCTGTGTTGTCCGGCTCCGGAGCTTTGGGCGTATTATTATTTAATAGACTGTTTGTTACAGCCGATAATATAAAGTTGAATATCTGGTTTGGATTTTTATATCTGACTTCTTTTTTTGTCGGATGGACATTTACATCAACATCACCCGGCGGCATATTTAATTTCAATATCACAAACGGATACTTGCCCTGCGGCATCGTGTTTCTATATGCTGTATCAACCGCTTTTTGAAAAACAGGACATTTCACTGCGCGGTTGTTTACATATAAGTAATAATCTTTTTTGCTTGAACGCGTAAAACTGGGAACTGAAATACATCCGGATAATTCTAAACGAGAAATTTTATCAGCTTTTTGAACATTTTTCATATTTTCTGCTGTTTCTTTTGAGAACAGATTACTTATGACTGCTTGCAAGCCGCCCTTCCCGATAGTTTTTATAACAGATTTCCCATCGTGAAGCAATTCAAAACTTATATCCGGATTAGCAATTGCAAGTGTCGTTATTAAATCTGAAATATAAGAAAACTCTGTTTTTTCGCTTTTTAAAAATTTAAGCCGCGCAGGAACATTATAAAATAAATCTCTTATATCCATAATTGTACCGTCAGCGCAGCCCGTTTTTATACTTTTTACTTCACTATTGCTGCACTCTACTCTTGTTCCGCTCTCTGCATCATGTGTTTTTGTTGTACAAAACACTTTTGATATAGATATTATACTTGCAAGTGCTTCTCCCCTGAAGCCTAAGGTATTAATAGTATACAAATCATCAACTTTTTTTATTTTACTTGTCGCGTGCTTAGAAAAGGCGAGTGTAATATCTTCCGCATCTATTCCGGAACCGTTGTCTGCAACTCTGATATTCCGGCATTCATTTTCTATTGCAATACTTATTCTGGAGGCCCCTGCGTCAATTGAGTTTTCTACAAGTTCTTTTACTACAGAAGCAGGGCGCTCAATAACTTCTCCTGCTGCTATCTGGTTTATTAAATTTTTATCAAGCTGGACTATTTTAGACATTTTTTTACTATTGCTCCATTGTAATTTTTGATAATAACACTTCTTTCATTTGTTCAAATCTAGGTTTGTCATTTAAATACCAGAACCCTATTAAAACCTCAAAGGCTGTAGCCATACGATATTCGGATTGTATATTCCTTCTTGAAACAGGAACCTGTAAATTTCTTGCGCGCCTTGCAAGTTCTTTTTCTTCATCAGTAAGTAGTTCTTCAACCTGTACAAGCAGTTCATTTTGAGATTTTGCATTAACCCTGTCTGTGGTTATTTTATGCAGAACTTCAATGCGTGAAGTTTTATCAACTGCGTATTCCCTTACAATAACTTCCCATACAGCATCCCCGAGATGTGCATAATTTCTGATTGGTATTTCCATAGATTCTATTGTACCACAAGTTTATCTTTTTGATTTACCGGAAATCTTTTCCAAAACTTCTGAAAAAGGAATTATAGGTTCTAATTTATATCCACAGCCTTCGGATAGTTCACCGCCCATGCTCAGCATTTCTTCCTGCGGGTATCTCCTGCAAATACCGGGCCTGGATTTGTGAATCGTGCATTTGTTAGTTTTTGTATCCAGCTTTGTGCATTCAAATATTAAGCCGGTTTCGTCTTTGCCGATAACTTTCAGGTATGAATAAAATCGGTGAAGATACTGTAATTTTTCAAACTCTTTTTCATCTTTTATTACGTGTTTAAAGTTTTTGACGTAAATTTTTCGGCAGCAGCGCCCGCATCCATTACATTTGCCTGTTCTGTAATATTTACGTTTTAATATTTTTGTATAAAAAAAACGCTTTAGAAATTTAAACATTTTTAATTTTAGACCTTGCTATTTTATATTCGCTGCTATTTGGCGGTAAAATTTCCATTACCCGTGAGAAAAACTCGTTAGCTTCTCTGATTCTGCCTGTAGTATACAAAGCTTCGCCTTTTTTTAAGTATAGTTTAGACCAGTATATATCCGGCCGCACCATTAGTTCTAATAGTTGTAGTTTTATTTTAATCTCCGAATCAGTTCCTTCTGAAAGAATAAAAAGATTTTCATATTCCAAATATGCTTCAAAATACCGGTTTGAATTAAAGTAATTCTCAGCAGCAGCCGCGGACACATTTCCGCTTTTTGCGTGCGGTTCAAGAGATTTTATACTTTTCATTGTCTTAAGATACTCTCTCTGGCTATGCACCACAGCAATTGAGTTTAAGTGTCTTTTTAAAAAACAGTACGCACGCTGGTAGTCGCGAAGCTTTGAATAAGCAGATGCGATATACATATTCAGCTCTGAGTTTTCATTATTTAAAAATTTTGCCCGTATAAAATATTTTAAAGCTTCTGTATTATCACCGGAATCATTGCATAACCGTGCATAGGCAAAACAGTTTTCATAATCAGCGGGATAAATGCTAAGGCCTTGTCTATAGTCGTTTCCGGCCGCATACAAATCACCTCTTGTGTATTCACGTGACGCGGCTGTAAAAAATCCTGAGGCCTCTGTACGTGCGTTGTTGTTTTCAGAATTTAAAGTGCGGTATAGCGGGGATTTTTTGTCTTTTGTATATTGTAAAAAAAGGCTGCGGTAATAACCTGCTTCAAATTTTTGTCCTGATTTTGTGTATAATTCGACAAGAGCTGTGCATACAGCAGAGTGGTCAGGTTTTAAGGCTCGCGCGCGTGTATAATTATATATGGCCTTCTTTAAAAAATTGAGTTTTGTATAAATTTCTGCAAGAAGGATAAAACCATCAAAACGTCTATCATTTAAAGCCAGAGATTTTTCTAAAAATTCTGCGGATTGCTGTAGTTTATTCAACTTGTTGCAGCAAAGTGCCGCATTATAATACAATTCATCATCAACGCCGGAATTCATTAACTCTGTGTAAAGAGTAAGGGCATCAATATACTTGCCATTTGAATAATACTCCCAGGCCTTTTCGTTCATATACTCATGTGTACTCGTTGTTGCCCAATAATCAATACGCGACATAGTACACTTATTCTAGCACATTTACAACCCTATGTCATCCCATAAATCTTTATTTGCGGATAGTTCAGAAATAGTCTTTTCATCAAACGGATCAGAAACACCTTCTGCAAATAATTGTTCCATTAATTCAATATGTGAATTATCATTCATATCAGACAATGCTATCTGGGTAAATTTTTTAATATCATTATCACGTTCATAAAGCTTCATTGCCGCATCAGAAATATTTGTCTGATCGATATACAGACTTTGTGAGTACGGGCTGCTAGAATACGCGTTCCGGTTAATAAACCTTACACTATTAGTTCCCAAAGTATCAGAAAGGGGCGAGTGCAGTAAGTTGTCTTTATTATTGTCATTAATATTATTTAACATTTCCCTAAACCCTTCCCACTATTTTTACATATACATTATACAATAATTATCAAAATTGATATCAACTATTTGATGTATTTTTGCCGGTTTTGAAATTGTATTTAAGCAGGCATATAAGTCCTATTACAGAAACGATTGTCATTAAAATTAAATTATGAACAACCGATATTGCAAGCGCCATCTCTTTATCTGCGCCGTAGATACTTAGTGCAAGTATGTATGCACCCTGAAAAGGTCCTAAAAATATTGATGTAGATGGCAGCATTGTTGAAAAAGTTGTAAGTGTAAGCACAAACAGGGCTGCGGATAGCGAAAATGCAATTTCAAAGGAATTGATTATAAAATACACGACAATGCATTCCAGAAGCCAGATTGCAAGACTGTATAAAAAAGATAGTACAAGTGTTTTATTATCCTTTAAAATTGAAAAACCTTCGCTAAAAGATAATGTGTGTTGTTTTAATTTATAAAAAAAGTTCTCGGGTTTTCTGTTTTTATTAAATAACTTGTTTTCAAAAAAGTCAAAGATTTTATTAACTGCATCAAAAGAACGGAATATTAAAAATGCTGTAGCCAGGCTGCCTAAAAACAAACAGCCTGCAAGGGTAGTGGTTACGTTAATAACTTCAGAGCTTGAAAAGAATCTTTTAACAGCAAATAAAAGAATTAAAAATATTGCTGTGCCGTCAAATAATCTTTCCAAAATTACCGAGCCGAATACTTTAAGCTTTTTTTCTCCCTTAACTTTACCGATATAATAGGCTCTGAACAAATCTCCGGCTCTTGCCGGTATAAATATATTAAGCATAGTTCCTACAGTTGAAATTTCGGCTAAATGCAGCCAGGAATACTTCGCCCCGTTGCCTAAAAATAGTTTCCATCTCACACCGCGCAGCCCCAGGGCTGCCAGATAAAATAAAACAATATACGGCAGATGTGATACGTGAAAAAGCTTCAAAACACTTATAACATTTGCCATATCTATTTTGTAGAATATTAATCCCAGAAATAGTAATGTAATACACAGACCGGCAATCTTTTTTATCATAGAAAAATTATACCATATTAAATACGTTAGCCCAAAATGTAAAGCTGTTTGTACTGAAAAATCAAGATATTTAATTTATTTTTGTAACAAAAAGGCAATTTTTTTAAATAAAAATACTTTATATATATACAGGAAATATTTTTATTGCAATGGGGAATAGAGAATTATGTCTATAGGAAATTTTTTTAAAAATGTCGGAATAGGAATTGCCGCCGGCGCTGCAATGGGTGCTGCATTTGGTCTGATGTCTAGATTCGGGACATTGGGCGGGTACTGGGGCGGTTTCCCGTCAGTATGGGGTTTTGGCGGCTTCTGGGGAGGCGGCTGTTTCCCTCCGCCGGTTCACCATCATCACTGCCATATGTGGTGGTGCTAGAATGTAATCTGAAGGTAGTTGTTTTTTATATAAAAGCACCGGTGAGTCCGCTCCCGGTGCTTTATTGTGTTAAAAGATACAGTTGTAAAAGAACACATGGTTTGATTATTTGTTCCACATGGTTTGATTTTTTACGGCAACTTTAAGTAAGTTGCCTTGTCATTCTTTTCTTAAAAATTGTTGTTAAACATTAGTACATTTTATTTTATTCAATAAATTAATACAGCTGGCAAAAAAATATATTTACAGGTTTTAAAAGATATTAGGAATTCAAATATGAAAATAAACGGAATAAAGACAAATATATTTAAAGATATTATCCCTACGACTAAAAGGATGTTCAATTTTAAAAAAGTTGACCTTGTACGTCAACCGGCAGCAGATACAGTTGAAGTTAGCCTATTAAAAGAGAATTTTCAAGGAATTAGTTCTAAGACTTTAAAAAAACTACTCTCACCTGAATTCACACCTAAAACTAACTTAGATGAAAGTGGCTTAAGGATAACAACTCTGATTGATAAAAAGACAAATAAACCTGTAAATGTATATATTGCAAGAGTTGATGAAAATGTTCCGAATATGGAAAAATACTATCTTATGGTTCCAGATGCTAACGGGGAAATAAATATTAAAAATAAAAATTATAGAGTTGTAGGTGATACATATTTTTATATAGATAAAGAACAGGAAATGATAAGCCCAAAATTTG
>CASDWH010000040.1 GCA_949284715.1 uncultured bacterium | reverse complement strand
GTGTCGTTTTCTTATCAATTGAATATATATTTTCTCAAACTTGGTTCCACATTTTTCTCAAACTCAATGATAAAATTCTCAAAATCGATGAAATTTTTTAATTTAAATTTAAAATTTCCAAAACCTTGTGTTAATTTTTTCGAAACTTGGTGTTAATTTTTTAATTCCTTGCACAACTGGACTATACCAAAATAATCAAACTATCCGTACACCTTAAAAACGGTGCTAAACCCAGCTATATTAAGAAAAAATCAAACTATCCGTACAGTCCCCAAAAAGTCCATTTCGGCAGTTTGATTTTTTTGGTAAACTTGATTTTCCGACCCGAAAACGCCCTCGCAGAGCGGGCTGTCCAAAATAATCAAAGTATCCGTACAAATAAAACCGGTCGTTAAATTACATTGGATATCATTAGAAAACCCTAAAAAGGCTAAAAAACTGGAAGCTTCTAAGTTTGAAACTTCCAGTGACATGGTTGCGGGAGCTGGATTTGAACCAACGACCTTCGGGTTATGAGGGGCTGAAATTCAATATGCAGAATGATTTTGTGTGAAATAAGATGAAGTGAAAGCTAAATTATAACACTAATTTAAGACATTTTATTTCACAATTTTATTTCTTTATAAATAGTATTTATGGATTTTATAGTGACAATTTAGTGACAAAATTTGGAAGAATATGCCGTATTTCTTATATCTTTAAGTAAACAAACTATTTATGCTATAATAAACGCATGGCAAAGCGAACAGAGGCATTGGAAGTATATTTTTACAAGACAAGTTCTGGTAATGAACCTGTGAGAGAATGGCTAAAAGACCTGCCAAAAGAAGATAAGCGTACAATCGGCTTTGATATCAAAACTGTTCAATACGGCTATCCTATTGGAATGCCTTTGACAAGAGTTTTACATGGCACAAATGGTCTTGAAGAAGTCCGCAGTAATGTATCAAACGGGATTGCAAGAGTTATCTTCTATGTTGAAGATGATACAATGGTGCTTTTACACGCATTTATCAAGAAAAGTCAAAAGACACCGCAAAAAGATTTAGATGTTGCAATCAAACGCTACAAAGAGCTCCTGAGGAAATCATAGATTTCCACGTCGCTATCGTTAAGTTACGTTGCCGAAAACTCAACGTTTCCGTCAACTACACTCCTGCTATCGCATTTTATGCAAATGATAAAATAATACGTTTACCCAAGTATTTAGCGACTTTTTCTATTGTATTCAATGTGATTGAAGTATTTTCAGGGTCTAAAATACGGCAAATAGCTGTCCTTGAAGTTTCAAGTTCTTTGGCTAAGCGATTTACTGAAATATTATCTTCAAGCATTTTTTGTTCTAATGCGTATGCTATAACCCTTTTTATTGCAACGGCTTCTGACTCTTGAAGCATATCTTCTTCTTCAAGAAAACTGTCAAAACTAGAGCCTAAGTGTTTTTTATCAATCATTTTTAATCATCCTTTTTCTTATATTTATATTGTACCAAAAAAGGTGCAATATTTCAACCTCATATTAAAAATTTTTATATATTTATATAGATTTAATGATTACAAAATTACAATTTAAGAAAAATGCCTTGAAAGATAACAATAGATTATATTTCAGCAGTAATTTTTTTTGTAATCAATTGTAATTTTCATTATATGTGAAATTACCTAAATTCTTTATAAATCAACGGTTTACACGATTCTTTTAAATATTAAAATAAAATTATAAAAAGTGGTTAAAATATTGAGTTTTAGCTGATTCACCGAAATTTTGGAAGTTTAACAGCTTCCAGAATTAACGTGGTTAAACTTTTTATAACTCTTAAATATAAAAATATATAAATGTATCAAAAAGTTTAATCAGCTTTAAACTGGAAAGGGCAAGTATAAATATGGATTATTTAAAAGAATTTACTTCAAAATTAGAGGCATTAGACAGGTCAAAAAATGTTGCAACTGTATTTAAAGACTTTCTAACGTTGAGTATGTGTTCACTGTCACAACCGTTTTATCGAAGTAAGGATATTGAACAGCGATACAAATATACGATAAGTAATTACAATAAAGAGCAAGCAGAAGAATTTTCAAAACTGCTTGCTCTTTTAGTATGCGGACTTGAAGAGCGTTGGGGCGACTTTTTAGGGCAGATATTTTCAAAATTGAATTTGGGTAATTCCGCTAAGGGGCAATTCTTCACACCTTATCACGTAAGCAAAATGATGGCAGAGATAAATTTTGTTGACTTAGAAAAACATCTCAAAGAAAAAGATTTTATAACATTATCTGAACCCTGCTGCGGAAGCGGCGGTATGATTATTGCTTATGCTGAAACGATGAAAAAGAAAGGTTACAATTATCAACATCAACTGTATGTTGAGGCTGTGGATATTGATGAACTTTGTTTTAAAATGACTTACATTCAGTTGTCATTACTCGGAATTCCGGCAAAAGTAATAAGAGGTGATAGTCTGGCGATGAGGTATTTTGAAGTATATTACACTCCGTTTTATTTTTTGAGTAACTTTGAATATAAACTGCGACAGAATATGACGGATAGACAGGATATAATTGAAAACAAAGCCAATGGCGAAAAATCAGCACAGTTGACTTTGTTTAATTATTTGTAAAAATATATAAGCTAAAAGGATTTCATTTATGAAAAAGAGATTTTCAATGAACTATAGTAAAACTTTAAAGTGGTATGTTTTTAACTTTTTTGTTACTAAACATAAAACCTTAACCTGCATTTTTAAATCATATCTTCCATGGGACAAAACATTTTATTTAGACTTTGAGTTTCACTATCGACCCCAAAATGTTGACCATACAGGAGTTGAACTGATTTTAGATTTAATCTTTTTCGGTCTGGATATTGAGTTTTTTGATAGACGCCACCTTGAGGATTATATAACATCAAAAAGCAAAAAGTTCGAGGATAAATTTATAATTGATGACTTTGCTAATTTTTGCCACAGGTATCTTCGAAAGCACGACGGCGTATGGTACACTGAAAATTTAACTGAAACATCGCTTAAATATGATTATGTTTATGATTTTTTCAAATAGCATAGCCCGATTAAATAATATAGCCTGTTTTCATTATGTAACCAAACTGAAGAATATTTAATACCACTATGTAAAATAGATATTGCTTCGTCATATTTATTTTTTTGTATAGCTTCAATACCTAATTTTTCATAATCATATTTTATATATTTTTCATTTTGTTCGCTCCATTGTCTTTCTGCAATACCTTTCATCATTTTTATATTTTTAGTTTGAATTTCGTAATAAACAGGTACACTTTCAATATATACATGATTTTCAATTAGAATATTTTCCGCTATACAAGTTTGATAGTTCAAAATTAGTAAAACACTTATTAAAAATATTTTTTTCATAAAACCTCTATTTTTATATTGAAAAAGATTTACATTTTACATTCAGATTTATATGTATACTATTCGTCCAGTAATCATAAATAATAGCAGTATGTATATAAATTATAATACCTAAGATAAATAAAGTAAATTAGTTATTAAATTATATAAATATTGATACCTAAATTTTATCGTATTTTGCCCCGAATTATAATTGAAAGCGAGGTAAAATATGCAACAATTAAAGCCAAATGAACCGTTCTATCAAATAAGCCAAGCATCTAAATTGCTAGGTATTACAAGTGATAGATTAAGAACATACGAAGAAGAAGGATTAATCAAGCCTTTTAGAACAAAACATTCTAAAGACGGAAAACGATTATTTAGCCCAAATGATATAGAATGGCTTACCATGATAAGAGATTTGATTAAGTTAGGTGTATCAATTCCTACAATTCGTATTTTATTAGTTGCAAAATTCCCTATAAATAACCCCACACTTAAAGAAAAAGATTTGGAAATAATAGAATTACTGAAAAAATTGAAATCTCATGCCATTTATCCAACTATCTTTAAATAAGATTACAATATTCGGGCATAGGGTTGAAATTTTGGCTGAAATAGTGTATATTATATATGTATAGTCCTAGACGATGTACCACTTTTGTGGAGTTGCTAGGGCTTTTGCTTTACGTACGGTGAGCAGAGTGCGAAGACCTTTTGCGAAAAGAATAAGTGTTCTTGAAGCAAAATCCGTAGACACGTTTAGTGCGAGCCGGCAAGAAAGACTTCTTTAAATCTAAAAGTATTTTCAAATATTTCTGCATAATCTTTTGAAAGCGAATACAAAACCCTATGCGTTTTGTCATAACAGTTTTCAATACCGTTTTTGTTATTTATTATTATTTCATGATGAAATATACGGTTTCTTAGTCTTAGGATTTCTTTCAACTCCGGAAATATTACTTTTGTTTTATCCCAGGTCGGACTGATAAAGTAATTATCAAAATCAGGAAATACATTACTAAAGAAGTTCTGTTTATCCCACAAACTGTTTTTATACGATTTCTTACAAAGATTAACCCAAAAGCCAAAAGTTAACTCCGCAATTATAGCACCGGTTGATGGTGTATTGTGCCTTCTTTTTAATTTATTATATGCCTCTAATAAAATATTTCTTTCGTTATCCGAAAGTATATTCTTATTACTGACTTCTTCTAACAACCAGTTTTGCCCTTTTAATTTTGCAACAGCATTATACAATCTGTTTCTTAATGCAATTTCTAATGCCGCAATAACAGGATAAAAACTTTCTGAAATACGAACATTATAAATATATCTGCCTAAAACTAAGTCCATACTATCATTGTTATCATATTTGTATGATGATAACCTATCAAGACTTATATTTTCTGTAATTTTTGAAATATTTTCGTTTAAAAATTGCATGACATAATTATAGCACAGATATTTGTCTTAGAATTTATATAGGTAATTTTATACCTCACCACCCATAAACCGTTCATCATCAGCCGGAGAATGCTCTTATTCTTTTTTAATCACCACCGGCGGTTTTGACATCGAGAAAAATCTCTCAACTGAAAACTTGTGCCCACAATTAAGAAACTGCTTTCTTCAATGAAACGGGCTGTATGGGGTGGGGTAAACGTATTGGAATAATTAAAACCTATAAAATTTATGCTATAAAAATTGTTACACTTCTTATTCAATCAGCGAGAGAGTTTTCAGCTTTTTTATTCCAATGTGTAGCAAAATGTGTTGCAAAAGCTAAAAAGTGACTTTTAGAAAATCTCTAAAAGCCACTTACATCAATTGGTTGCGGGAGCTGGATTTGAACCAACGACCTTCGGGTTATGAGTCTATAAAAGCCCTATTTGCAGGGGTTTTCACTTGTAACCATAATTTATCAGAATTTATAACAAATGATTACACCACATGAGTTTCAGCCCAGTTTTTATTCTCATTTTTTATCAGAGTTTTTCACTATTTTCCGGAATTTTTGCAACTTTTTTGCAACCCAAATGCGACTTCCTCCTTTATATCTGTCCACTCAATGCCACTTTTAAGGGGCGGGGAGGGGACAAAAACATTAACAGCCACTCTTATTCTGAGTCACAGAAAAATTCCGTAAATTTTGGGAAAAATATAAATTGCTAACTTTTGCAAACAAATAGCTTACTTGGGACTTTTATTCGATATAATTCATTTGTATATTGAGAGGTTTTTATGGAAAGAAAAATAATAAGAAATAGAATCAAGTGTAAACATTGCGGTGATATAATAGAATCAACGAGCGTGCACGATTTTAAATTTTGCTCTTGCGGTAAAGTTGCAATAGACGGTGGTAAATGTTACTTAAAGCGTAGCAGCAACCCAAATGATTGGGAAGAATTAAGCGAAGTCGTGCAATAATCTTTACATTCTTGCTCAATTTTCTTATTTGATATACCATGAGAGCCATGGCAACGAATAAGAAAACAATTACGGATTTTAAAGCAACAGATAAAGAATTTGAAGCAGCGTACAAAAAATATCGTGATGTATATAATGTTTCAAGTGATTTAAACATTTTGTTTAATATTGCATTGAAGGATAAAGAGAGATTTCCCTCAATAAACTTGGGCAGTGAGATTTCTTATGAAAGATATATTGAACGCTGGATAAAATCCTATGCAGACGCTGAAAACAGTATGCCTAGTAAACATATAGCAAATCCGAAATCTTCTTGTTCTGACCCAGCCGTTAAAAAGCTTGTAGAGATAGCAACGGGGATTAGCGAAAGCGAAGCTAATGCACAAGAACGTCACCATAATTTGTTTATGTCTGCTGAAAATATACAAGGTGATTTATTAGAAGAATATATTGCATTAAATGTTCGCGAATTTGGTTGGTTATGGTGTAAAGGCAATATTATTCGTGCAGTTGACTTTTGTAGCGCTGACGGGGCTACATATCTTCAAGTTAAGAATAAAAACAATACTGAAAACAGTTCAAGCAGTGCTATAAGAGAGGGCACCGAGATTAAAAAGTGGTATCGACTTGGTACAAGTAAACAAGGTGGTATTTGTTTTCCTGCTTATAAATGGGAAAGTTTAAATGAAATTATTAATGCAAATAATTCTTCTACAAAGAAATGTAATTTATCTGAAGAAGATTATATTACATTTGTAAGCAAAGTTGCTGCTGAGAATAAGCAGATTGTATGTGATAAATAGAATTATTATTTTTATTTCTGATTTTTTCGATTCTATTTCTTATTTCTTTTTCCCACGAAATTTCATCTGTTAATTTATATCTTGAAAATGGGAAATTAAATATTACGTATTTATTTCCATTCATATCATCAAGTATTGCTCTGCCTATTGCTTCGCCTAACTTAATAGGTACAGCATTACCTATTTGTTTGTATTGGTCGAGAATAGAGCCACATATTTTCCAATCTTGCGGAAATTCTTGTATGCTTGCATATTCTTCAACACTTAAAGGTCTGTTTTCAACAGGGTGAGCAAGGTCTGTTGCAGGCATTGTAGGATTTGTAACAAGCGTTGGAGAAGGTTTACTAAAAGATAACCTGCGCAAGAATCCTGTTTTGCCACCACCTAATTGAAGTTTTTTACCCATTGCTTCAACTTGTATTTCAGGTGGTAAATCTTTCCAATATTGACCCTCTTTAAGCATACGATAATATTTTAATCTTTTTTCTGGAAACTCAATATAATGATGTTTTGTGCCCTTTGGTATATTATTTATTGCATTTGATAAAGTTTTCCAAGGTGCAAGTCCATACATTTCTTCATTTGAATTTGTAGGTTTTAAGTATGGAACTTTACTCTTACCTAATTTTGCAATAATAACAACACGTTCTCTTATTTGCGGGGCCCCAAAATTAGCGGCATTATATAAATTAAATGAAACGCTATAACCAAAACTTCTTAACTTATCAAGAATAATAAGCATTGCACCACCTTTAATAGGTTGCTCAATATCTTTATAAGGATATTCTGCAGATAATAAACCTCTTACATTTTCAATAACAACATAAGTTGGTTTTATTTCGCCTACAATGTCTAGGTATTTTAGGAATACATTACCTCTTGAATCATCAAAACCCAAACGATTTCCGGCTGTACTAAATGCTTGGCAAGGAGGACCGCCAAAAATAACATCAACTTTTCTTCCTTTTGGTACACCTGCATATTCTAAAATTTCTTTTGCGCTATACTTTTCAATATCACCAATTAAAGCCATATCGGGCTCATTAGTTGCAATGGTTAGTCTGCATGCTTTATTAAATTCACATGCAAGCATTGCCTTTATTCCTGCATTTTTCATACCAATATCAAGCCCCATTGCACCTGAGAAAAAGCTTAATGCAACAATATCGGGAATATCTTTTGCGATTCTTTTATGGTCGTCAGGTTCAATGACAACATCATTATTTTTAATATATTGATTTAAATCTTTACTATCAATAAGCCATTGAGAGCCTATCATAGTAGCTTTTAGATTATCTTCTCTTATTAAACTTCTTATATATTGTGTTGTCACTTTTAATTTTTTAGCAACATCGTTAACTGTCAGTAGTTCACTCTTTTTCATTGGTCTAATTCTATTTCCCTCTCGAAACTTTTTATAGACCAATTATAGCACAAACTAAAATTTTCGCTTTTTTATTAATATTTATTTCGTAATATCTTTTTCTATTTCATTTTTTAATTCATTAAATATTAATTTATTTTCAAAAGCGGAATTAATAAAATCGTGCCATTTGCTTTGCAAGTTTGGATAATTATTTTTTGAATATCTGTATAATTTTAGAAAAATGTCTTCATGCCCTGAAAGTTGATTATTTTCAGTATGATACCATCCTCTATTTTGAGGAGCATTTTCTAATATATATTCAATTTGTTTATCATTTAATAATTTATTTTTAATACAATTATTGAGAGGGGTCCACTTTTCGTTTGCATCGTTCCAATTAGAAGATTTTACGTAAGCTTCTATTAATTTATTTATCTGTTCATTTAATAATTTATCTGTTTCATATGGACAATTTTGTTTAGATATTAAAAAATTATCAAATTCTTCATCCCACATTTTTAAAGCATGTGGTACGACATCCAAATAAAAATCTTCAATAAATGGAAATAAATTTAATTTTAAATAGATATTGTTATTTACATAACCTCTAATTGTTGTTTTTATATCATCAGTTAATATTCTTCCAATATATGGAACAAATTTACATAGTTCACCAAAGTATGTAATATGGTCGTTATCAAGTCGTTCTTCAATTTTAATTAATTCATCTTTTAGTGTCTCAAAATCCGCAGGCTTATAATCATACATAACTTGTAGAGTTAAAATAAATTTTTCAGAAAAATTGCTACACAAGTCGATATCTGTGCATACTATAATTTTTAATAATCTTTTAATTAATTGTTTACGTGAATTAATATCAGAACTCACTAAGTACTTCTCTTTTATTTTTGATTCTATAGCTTTCTTCTCTGGTATTAAATAATTATCTTTCAATATTTCCAATATTTTATCAGTATAATTTTTACCAAATATTGCATTTTGCGATAATACAAGATTTATAGCATTTACAATATGGCTCCTAGTTTCTTCCGCTGTGGGTTGGTATAAATTATCATATTCATCTAATACTGGATGAGCACAAAGATTTCTATCTTTTTTAATTAAATCTAATTTATCATATTGAATTTTATTAATAATTTTTAAATCATTAAAAGATTTTTCTAATACTTTGTCTTCCCAATTTGAGGCTTTACCCTGTTTTTTTCTTATTGATTCAATTTCGGCAATTAAATTTTTTGCAGCAGCATCATTAAAATTTTCACTTATGTATTCTGCCTTTTTATATAAATCTAATACTAAAGCAATCCATATGCTTAAAATAGAAGCTCTGTATGCTCCAACATAGTAACAATTAACAGCATCTGTTGCATAACTTCTTACATTCGCATTTTTTATGCTTGTTAATAATACTTCTAAATCTGATAATTTATTTTCAATCATATGTCCTCTTTTTTAAATTTACTATTGAAGCAATATTTTTTTCTTCTCTCGGTGACAATGTACCTTCTGGTAAATTTAACAATTTTTCAACTTCATCAGCTTTCATAGAAATATTATTTTCTGCTAGCTCGTCTAAAAATTCTTGCGGATTGAAAACGTTGTTTCCGATAAGCATTTCAATAGATTTATTAAGTAGTATTGGCTCTTGTTTTATAATAACATTATCCAATGGCTCATTTTGACGCCATTTATTAAATGTCATTTGTTTCATAAGATATTGATACTGATTATCATTAATAACACCTAATTTATTTGCCCTTATTAACATTGCTGAAATAGATACTTTCCATTTTCTTTTTAATTCAATGTAATATTTTAAATCTTTTGGGTATAGACTTACATCTTTTAAAAATGCTTCTTTAGGTAGTAAAAATGCAGCTGCAAAATTATTAGCCTGTTTTTCTTGTTTTTTAAAATCTTCTCGTGAAAGTTCTTCTAAATCAAGATTCCAATCATGCAGTAAGATATGACCTAATTCATGAGCAGCGTCAAAATTACTCCTTACTGCAGAATTTTTATCATCTGACAATACAATAATAAATTTATCATTACCTTCTACATTTATTTTTTGACTATAAGCATCAATATTATCTTGACTTACAGGATAGGAAGCAACTATAATACCATTTTTTTCAAGTAAGTATGGGAAATCTTCTATTGGTTTTTGACCAATTTCCCAATATTCTCTTATCTTTTGTGACATTGCTTCATAATCAATTTCGTCATTATTTATAAATTCTGAAACATCCGGAATATTTAATTGAGGAAATTCCAAGTAATTACTTAATATTTCATATATCATTGCAAGGTGTTTTACCTTTACGACTTGCTGCAATCTTGCATTTTTATTTGCGGATAATAAAGCTCTAAAATATGTTGTTTTAGCATTAACATCAAAACTATCTTCTTGAAAAAAGTAAGAAGACGGAAAATTTAATTCATTTGTTATTATTCTCATTTTGTCAAAATCCGGTGTAACATTAGATGTTTCATACTGCGAAATTGCTTGTTTTGAGACACCTAAAAGTTCTGCCAAATCATTTATAGACAAACCTTTATATAATCGAGCTTGCCTTAATCTTTGCCCATTAAAACTTTTCGACATATATTATTCCTCGCTATTTTCTATTTCTTCGGCAATATCCGGCATTTTTACTTCTACTATATCAATATGAGCTTCTTCCTTAGCTTGCTTTTTCTTTAAAGCTGCAGGTTTTAACGTCAAAGGAATGTCTTTTGTTTCCGCTTGCGGTGTATTTTCTGCAACAACATCATAATCCTTAGGTATGTATATTTCTAGAGGTATATCCTTTGACAACTCAATGTTTTGAGTAAGATATGTCGCCTTAAAACTTGTCATTAGCCCACCGGAAGAATTAAACGATATTATTGCATACAAGCTATTTTGTACGATTTCTTCAATTATATCGCTACATAATTCTTTAGACAATTCACTCAAATAATCTTGTTCTTCAGAAGTCTTTGGAAGATTAAACAATTTAGTTTGGTTTGGTTTAAGTCCTTCATTAAGGAATTGAGATAGTGCTGCAACATAGTGTTTTTTATATTTTTGAGGGTGTTTTATAATTTGTTTTAAACGATTTTCTCGCATTACTGTTATTAATTTCTTACTTTGCTTATCATATATAATTAAGAATTCCCATATACCGCGTTTCTTTTTTTGCACACTGCAAATAAAATCTTTACCTAAGTTCTTTTTACAATTTGTATTGATTAAATCCCATATCAAAGAATGTGTGCTATTATTAGTATAGGTATTTAATTGCTTTTTGTTGTATATGTAATCCATGCCAATACCGTCAGCAATACTTTTTGCAATAGCTTTTAAAACTTCCTCGTTAATTCCCAAATCAAAGTGTTTCACCAGATTCTCCTTATTAATTTTTAATTCACAAAAGCAGTTTACTAAAAAGTATATATTTTGTCAAGTGAGTTGTTGAGTTTTTTATATTTTATAAAGTGCATAATAATTATTAATTTTTGCAAATATTCTTTGCCACTTGCATATATGTAAATTCTTTCTCAATAAAATTGTTTTTATGCGATTTTAAAGGAGGAAGAATGGTTGAAGTTAAAGACGATGAACAGGAAGAAAAGTTGCGAGAGGTGGGGCACCTATTATTAGAAGTCAAGTGTTTAGCAAGATTAGGAGCATTAGCTTCGGATTCTTGCATAGGTGATGATGAATTACAAATGCAAGATAACATAGATTATTATTTTGCTTTAATGCTATTAGAGATGATTTAATTGGGTTAATTCTTCCTGAATTATTATTCTACTTAAATTCGCCAGAATTAATTCTAAAAATGATTCAAAAAAATACACTTATAATTGATGAATTAGAATCAAAATCTTCAACTATGGGAATTGATACCCGCAGTAAGAAAAATCTTGCAGTTGCAATGACAGGAATTGATGCCGACAATTACTTTAATGCTTTTAAAACCGACCTTTTGAGAGGTAAATTAGATTTAGTTGAAAATATTGGTTGCAAACCTTTTAAAGAACTTGTAAAAGTCTATGTTGAATATTCTACAACTAACCATAGGTCATATAAAACAAATGTAGCCAAAGCCTATAAATTTGAAAAATTATGGGGCAACAGACAATTAAAAGATATATCCCCTATGGATATAGAAAAGTATAAAATAGCAAGAAAAAATGAAGTAAAATCAAAAGCTAAAATTATTGACGGGGTTAAAATCCCCGAAAAAAATATTTCTGCAACAACTATCAATAGAGATATTGAAGTTTTGAGGAAAATGTTTAATATTGCTATTGATAATGGCTGGCTAACTAAAAACCCTTGCAAAAGTGTTAAAAAGTTAAGACAAGAAAACAAGCTAGAAAGATATTTAACACCCGAAGAAGAATTTAGATTATTAAATAATTGTACAGGAAGATTAAGTCATTTAAAAGCTATAATTCAATTTGCACTTAATACAGGCATGCGAAAAGAAGAAATATTAAGTTTGACTTGGAAATGTGTTAATTTTGAAAATAAAAAGATTACATTACTTGATACAAAAAACGGCAAGAAAAGATTTATTCCTATAAATTCTGTTGTTATGAGCATACTAAAAGAAGCATATAAAAATAAAGTTTGCGAATATGTATTTGTGAATCATACAACAAAAACAAGATATTCAGACCTTAAAAGGTCTTTTAATGCCTTGTGTTTAAAGGCAAATGTTGAAAATTTTAGATTCCACGATTTAAGACATACATCAGCTACAAGAATGGTAGGTGCTGGAGTTCCTATAACAATGGTAAAAGATATATTAGGACATTCCGATATTCATACAACAATGAGATATGCTCACGCAATTACAGAACAATCTCTTGAAGCAATAGAAACATTATCAAACTATGCAGAAAGAAATAGAAAAGTAATTGAGTTAAAAGCAAATTAATTTATTTTATTTTATTTTTATTATTCTTAAATAACAACCAATTACACAAATATTACACAAAAGCATTAAAAAAGGGTTCTAGCTAAATTGCTAAAACCCTTTATTTTAAATGGTTGCGGGAGCTGGATTTGAACCAACGACCTTCGGGTTATGAGCCCGACGAGCTACCAGACTGCTCCATCCCGCGATATTTAATTGTTACATTTCTGGCGGGTCAGTTAACCGTTGTCATTTACCCCCATTCCATTATTAAACGCTAAAAAACAAAAATCAATACCCACGATTTGGAATTTATATCGCAGTTTACACTAAAAAGGTTAAAATTGTCACCAAATTATGGAATATATACAACCCTGAACTGGTTTTCATGAGAGTCCTTGATACATTTAAGTTTTACTTTTCTACTTTTTCTACAGTCTATCAATGAAACAATTACAAGCCGCGTATTCTGCTAATTAAGACACGAATATGTCTTTTTATGCCCGACCGACTTAACTATTAATTTTAAATAACAAAAAATTGTGCCGGCATAGCAAATATAACGAAATGTAAAGACGAATTTTAAAATATCTAAAACGCAGATATAATCCCTAATGGGATAGGATAGGATAGGAGCAATTTTCTCTTTCCAGATAACTTTATTATGAATGTAAGGGAAAAATAAAAGAGGAAATTAACATGGGATTTGCACAATTAGCACGAGTACTGGTGAGAGAATTCGGAAAGGGAAATTCTTACAGAAAAATTTTGACACAAAAAATAAACGACAAACATTTTATCAAAGTATTTGACAAATCCGGAAACACTCTGGTTAATAGAGTTAAAACTTTTGAAAAATCTGTTGTTGGTAATAAAAAGGTTATTACCAGAAAAGAAGCCACATTATTTAATAATTTAGACGGTTCTAATAGCGGTTATAAGGCAAATTTTGACAGAGTTTATAATTCAGCCGGCGAACTAGCTGGGACAAGGCATATTGAATATTCCGCAGTAACAAGGGGACAAGAGAATCCGTTGTCGCTGATTGATACAAAAAATTATTTCATAACAAAGCAGGGACCGGAAGGTTGTTCTATAACAAAGCAGGTTATTGAAGGCAAAAATAGACTCTTTTGGAAAAATTATGGGGATTTAGGCTCTCGTATAAATGGTGAAAAATTATCTAAAAATAAGCACGATTGTGACGGATTTTTCAACCTTTCAGGTTTGCCAATGCCGCTAGAGTCCGGCGATATGGGATTATTGTCCTATGGGGGGAGAAACATTCCGCGTTCAATTAATGAAATGTGCAGAGTATCAGAAAAGCATTATATTGAATGGCTTGAGTGGACTGGAACAGATATAAAAACAATCAAAAGACGTTTTCCAAATTATTACACAGGGAATCCCCATTTAAATATTCCTCTCTGGGGTTCCCATTCTGCGCAGGTAGGAAAGCCAGAAGATTTATTAATGCAGCAAATATCGAATTTAGATAAATTTATATAGAAAGGAGATTAATTATGGACACAGCAATTTCTAGGTGGCCAATCGCATTAAACGGACAACCTGTAACCAGAGGCCTATTACCGGTAAAAGGAGCTAAGCCTTCTTTAATTAAGCGTTTGACTTATGAACAGCCTGAAAACAATTTCACAGATAAATTTATGAACATATTCAGGCTTGAAGATACAAAGGACTTAAAAGGATTGGATTTGTTTGAAACACGACTTAATAATCTTGTATCTGTTTACTATAATCCTTTTGCCACAATTGAATATTGGAAACAAACATTTAATGAAAATCTTCTCTAAATTGTCCGGAAATGCTTAAGAACCTCCAATGCACTAAAATCGTCTCAAAAGACTTAAAGAAACTTCAGCAAAATCGTAAAAGCTGGCAAAAGAAAGCAGAAAGCAAAGCGATAGCCTTTGCACGTAACGCTGTTTAGCGCGAGCATTCAAGACAAGAAAGAAATAAAGTACGCGGCAGGGGGTGCATAACCTCCTGTATAAATTATTATCTTTCCTTTTTTAATAACTTTTATTTAAGTTATTAATAGTTATTTAAATAATTTTATTAAAATTATTCGGTACAGCAGTGGAACTAGTTTCAGCATTAGAGTATGCTTTGTGTAAACTGCAATATAAGTCCCCACGATTTTTTATTTAAAAATGAACCACTCCTAAATTATTAACCGACAGTTTAATATACTTGGCCTATGTATAAGCGTAATATATTTAATATCTATCCCCAAGGTTCTGAAACATATTTTTAAGCATAATCTGATTAACATTATAAACAGGTATCCCGTCTTGCTGGCGTGCAATTCCGCTATTCTTTATATTCAAGCGTCTGTTTCTGTTAATATTGTTATTAATTGTATTAACCAGATTCAGCAAACACGTATTTTGCTCGGCTTCAGGATATGTCATGCAAGCTTTATAACCCGTTTGGAAATGTGTTTTTTGTTTTTGCCAGAATGTTTGTTTTGCAAGCACTTCCTCCTGATAATCCGGAGTTAATTGTTCCCAAACGGCATCAGGTATTTTTTTTAAATACAAATTTTTTGGTGCAATTTCATTCCAATAAAGCAAAAACCTAGCCTCATTTTCCGGTGAAATTGTATAGGCACCGCATTTTAAGCTATACAGTGATTTTTGTTTATTATTTTTTATCAGAAGCTCCACTGCCGTATCAGATTCCCCATTTAAAGTTTTACTTATATCTTCCGCTGAAATCCAACGCACCCGTTTATTATTAATTTTTATAATTTCAGCACCAAGCGGAATTTCGGCTTCATACGCCGGGGAATTAGCAAATACATCCAATACAAATACCTTTTTACTATAAACATCTTTTATAATCTGAATTCCCGTTCCCGTCATTTCTATTTCCGGTAAAGTTTTTTCCTCCGCAGGGGGAGCATCTGTATCCTCCATTTGTAAATTTTCTTCACTTGATACCTGTAAATCTTTTTGCTCAATGTTTAAAGTAGTACCGGAAATATTATCATCTTGTACATTTTGTTCTGCATAGCACTGTAAAGCAAATACAGAAACTCCAATAATACAGGCAGATATAACCTTTTTTAACATAAAATTCCCCTTTTACTAGTTTAATTTTATCAATTATTTTCAAAAAATACAATAATAAGGAGCGAACATCAGGGCATGTGCTGCCCTTATGTAAAACCGCACCCGTGAGCTTACGAGAACACAAACTCTAATTTCAGCAAAGAAAGAAGAAGATTTTTTGCAAAAAACTGCCGGCGTTAAAGCCGGCAATCTATTTTAATCATTATCATTATACCAATCTACATTTCTAGTTACATACATTATAATTGACATTATAATAAACAGAACCAGACTTCCTACAAGTAATGACAAATCTTGCAGCACAAGTAATAAAAAGAAGAAGATATAGAGCAGAATCATAATTAATGAAATCAAGAATGCGAATCTCTTATCCTGTTTATCAGTAATCACATTGTATGTATACATACCGATAAGCGAAACTGTCATAACAGCCGCTATTGTGTATGCAATCCAGAAAGGCATAATTTCCGAACAGGAAACAAGAAGCAGATAAAAAATCAACATTGAAGCCCCCATCATAAGGTATTGAAACTGGTGAATCGGCTTTTTCTTTTCTGATGTAATTTCAAAGATAAAGAAAGACAAAAAGGTTAATGCAAGGAAAAGAACCGAATATTTTAATGCTCTTGAAGCCATTCTGTAATTATCGACAGGAGTGATAAAAGAAACACCTACATTTGTATCTGTTTTTAATGATACTGCAATTGCCGGAATACTCCATTCTCCTTCAAAACCATCATCCCTGACTTCCTTTTCACCGGGCAGGAAATTTCCTATAAATTCAGGATTTTTCCAGTTACCTTCTATTTCAATATTATTATTCTCGCCTCCCAGGAGAACACTTATGCTCTCGCTGCCGCGCAGCTGATACTTGATTTCAAAAGGAATTGTTTGCAGATTTTCAGTTAAACGTTTTGTTTCTTTAGTGCTATTAACAAATTTAAAATCATTTGATAAGAATTTTATTTCAGGCGGAGTTATAAATCCTTTGGAATCAGAAACAGAGAAAGCCAGCACTGCCTCCAGATTTTTAATATTTCCGTAATTATTTTTAAAATCCCCTTTTAATGTAACATTTGCCGTATATACAGGAACTTTAAACATTCCTTTTTTACGATATTCTGTATTTGCAATAATTTCTACATCGTAATTATCTAACTGGAGGTTTTTAAACTCGTATTCTTTTTTATTCGGTACCTTAACAGCCAGTGACGGAGCTTGTATTACTTGATTACCGGCCCACGCCATTTGGACATTGCGAACGGCTTTCGCCTGATAATTCTCACGATTATTAACCAGAGCGCCGATAAGCATTATTGGTATAAGCAACAAAAGCAGCATTCCAAATATAATATAAAATTTTTTAATTTTACTATTACTGCCGGATGTTGTTTTTTGAATTTGCTGTGATTCATTACAATATTTATTCTCATCCATACTGCCTCCTTTTTGATATAAAAATCCGCTGCTACAATTTCTCTTCATTTTTTAATAAAATATCCGTTTTTACAAGTCCCAATCTGGAAAACTTTAACTTTTCTTAACATAATAATTTTGCAAAAGCTGATACAAAAAAAATCATTTATAAATCTACTGAGGCAGCGCACTGTGAATATTTGTTCTTGTAATTATTCCGTAAACCCGCTGCCTGAAATCAGTTACTATAAGTGACTCAACCGAATTAGAATGCAGGCGGTAGCAGGCTTTATATAAACTATCATCTCTAGCGATTGTTACAGGAGAAGGATTCATAATATATAAGATTTCTGTATCGTCTTTAATCCCCTGCAATACCGCATCTTCAACATCGTCCCTGCTTATTATTCCGCACAATTTTTTGTTATTATCAACTACAGGAAAAACGTGATGTCCGGAAGAGTTAAATTTTTGCAATACAGTTTTAATGTTTTCAGTTTTCGTAACAGTTTCTACTTGCCGCATCATAAAATCTTTAACTTTTAAATCGGATAAAATTTTAGCTTCCGGAGATTTGGCAGAATTAACAATAAGCATTGAATAAATCGGTTTATGTCCGAGTTTTTCCGCGACTAAATCCGCGATTGCAGCACTAAGCATAATTGGCAAAATATGACTGTATCCGCCTGTCATTTCAAACACCATTACAACCGCCGTTATTGGTGTCCTTGCTACTGCGGCGAGAAATGCCCCCATACCGAGCAGGGCGATTACAACCGGATCGGCAGAAAAACCTATATGGTTACAAACTACACCTGTAATATATCCCAGAAAGGCGCCAAGCATTAACATAGGAAGGAATATACCGCCGGCTGCTCCTGAGCCGAAACAAAACGGTGTGATAAAGAATTTGGCAATAAAAATAAGAATAACACCCAACAGAGTAAACTTATGAGTAAGAAGCGCATCAATGCCAAGGTTTCCGGAACTAAGAACATACGGAATAAACAAACCGGCTATTCCTGCTGCAAATCCTGCGATTGCCGGCTTTGCCCAATCAGGAATTTTAATACGTTCAAACAAACTATTATTAATAAAAATAACTTTTGCAAAGGATACACCAAGCAGTCCGGATATTAATCCGAGAATTATACATACAGGGATATTCTCAATATTTATATCTGAAAAGACTACAGGGAGCGTAAAAGAAGGATTACTTCCAAGATAGTGCCTTGCAAGCGAGGAGGCGCTGACTGTTGCAACAAGAACAGGAAACAATATTGCAGGTGAAAATTTGTTCAACAATTCTTCAAGCACAAAAATAGCACCGGCAATTGGAGCATTAAAGGTTGCACCAATAGCAGAGCCTGCACCGGCAGCGATAAGATTTTCCTGATTAGTCCCTTTCATTTTAAACATTTTACCAACAAGAGCGCCTGCCCCTGCACCAAGCTGAACACTGGGGCCTTCTCTGCCAAGTGATAAACCTGTACCGATACCGGCAACCCCGGCTAAAAATTTTATTATAATACTTCTAACTCTTGTAAGATTACCCATACGTGCCAGAGTCATTTTTACATAAGGGATTCCGCTGCCTTTAGCCTCCGGCGCAAATTTATATACAAGAATTCCCGAAACCAACCCGCCAAGAGTTGTAACTGCCGGAAAAATTAACACACGTTCGGAAAACGGCAGGTTTACAGCTGCACTCTGGATATAATTAAACAAGCCCGAAATACTCAGCTTAAAAAGTACAACCAGCGCTCCTGAAATTAGTCCGACAAGAATTGCTTGTAAAATAATTTCACTCCGGATTATTTCATGTAAAAAATACTCTGTTCCATGGAAAATTTTTCTGCCCAAAGTCATACTCATAAAACCTATTCTTCAATATAAATAGTATCACAATCCGGTACAATTCATACTACTCCATCTAATACCCATATTAATTATATAATACTGCGCCTTCAGGTAATGCAGTCTGTTTTTTTCATTTTATAAATAAAACGTACAAGAGTACAGAAAGGAAAAATTATGGCTTTTAATCCACTCAAAGAAAAAGGTATCTCTTTTGATAAACAAATGAAAACCTGGTACGACATAGTAAAGCGTCCTTACAAACGTGAAGAAGTTGACTGCTACACTCGTACCCGCCAAATTTTAATGAACGGTATAGAAACTGAAGCATGGGCATTTAAAAGAGCGTTTTGCAGAATGTATGACTGTGAAGAGAGCAAAAACCTTGCGGCAAGAATCCGCCGGATAGAGGATCAGCAGCAAACTACTATTAACTGGCTGGCACCGGCGAATCAAAGTGTACTGGATACGACACTCGGCTATGAACAGGTTGCAGTAGACTTAACAGCCTGGCTGGCGCAAAACGAGCCTGATGAATATGTCAAAGAAACACTTGATTTCGGATTATTAGAAGATTTTGACCACCTATACAGATATGCGCAATATTCATATCTAACAGAAGGTACTAACCCGAACGACATTGTTCACGGTATGACAGATGTAGTACTTGGCAGGCCAACCCAAAACCACCATAACTGCAACGGTATGCGTATAAGAAAAGCATACGACCGAACAAATGCAAGCCCTCAGACAAAAGCAAATATAATAACTATTGTATCAGCAGAGCAGCAAACTCATAACTATTATGCAGAACACGGTTTTATGTACGGGAATGAGGACTTAAGACGTACATATGCAGAAATCTGTGACGTAGAAGAAGAACACGTTACAATGTACGAAACCCTTATTGATCCTTCTGAAACCTGGGTTGAAAAATGGGTAACGCACGAATTTGCAGAAGTCTGCAACTACTACACATGTTACAAAGACGAAGTTGACCCGAAAATAAAACAAATTTGGGAAGAATTTTTAATGATGGAAGTTGAACACTTACAACTGGCCGCAGAAGTGCTTAAGGCTAAAGAAGGCAGAGAAGCAGAAGAAATAATAGGAACAACGGTATATGAAACCTGCCACTTTGAATCACAGAAAAAATACGTTAAGGAAATACTCAATTCACAAATTGATAAACGGTTAAATGAATCAAAGGGATATGCTTTTATTGATGAACTTCCAAACGACTGGACCGGCTACGCTGTACAGGCGGCTCAGAATAAACTCGGCGCACCGAGTGAAACAGCAATAAGAATTTCAATGTCCACAATCGGGCGCGACGTGGTTTCTGCTGACAACAAATTAATCAAATCCCAGCCTGAACTGCTTGAAAGAGGACTTGAAGATTACTCACAGGCCCCTAATACAGTAAGCGTAGAAGAATATCAGGATTTTACAGAAATTCCGATTCCTGATTATTTTAAAGTAGAAAACAATAAAGAGGTATAGATTTATGATGAAATTTATTTGGAAACTTCTTGCGCTGACAGCAGCCGCAGGAGCAGGAGCCGCAACCATGTTTTTTTTTACAAAAAACAAGAAGCAGAAAGACCCACTGGATTGCGGATTATATCTGTCAATCGGCAGAAAAAAACTAATAAAACACTTGAACGACGAAATTGCAGGTGTAGAAGAGCGTACTTCCGCTCACAATCACGCAAAGCGGCAAAAAGAACTTGAAACGATGGACTGGGAAGGAAACTCCTGCCAAACATAGTTTATGAGAATAAAGGAACGGGTTTTATTATATAAAACCCGTTCTTCAATTTGCACAACCCGTTTAAATTTGCTAGTATAAATTTATGTCAGATATTATAGAGCGTTTAAAAGAAATCGGATTAAATACTTATGAGGCAAAAGTTTACATTGCACTCTTAAAACGTTATCCGGCAACCGGATACGAAGTCAGCAAACTCGCCAACATTCCGCAGTCAAGAACCTATGATACACTAAAAGTTCTGGAGCAAAAACACATTGTAGTCACAACAAACAAAAAACCGGTTGAGTACACACCTGTTAAGCCGGCAGAACTTACCAAACGCTATAAACGAAAAATGACATCGACTATTGATTATCTTGAAAAAAATCTTCCGCAGGTTAAGGACAACTATATAGAACCTATTGTAAATATAACAGGAAGGGGAGATATATACTCAAAAGTCTTGGAAGTAATTCAAAATGCAAAAAAAGAAATCTACCTTGAAGTCTGGTCATCAGATTTCAAAATTATAGAACAAGAATTATTAAACGCATATAACAGAAATGTAGAGATTAGAATTGTGGGATATGACAATTTTAAAAGCAATTTCGGCATGGTATTTGAACACGCATTTGCAAGGGAAATTGAACACTCAATAGGCGGCAGAATGATTATACTGTGTGCCGACGATTCAGAAAGTATTATAGGTCATGTTTCCTCTACACAAAGTGCTGATACAAACATTATCTGGACAAAAAATCCCGAAGTAGTATTTCTGGTAAAAGAATTTATTGTACACGATATGTACCTTATAGACATTGAAGAAAATTTAATAGAGGAAATGCGCTACATTTACGGCAAGAGCTTAAAGCGGCTAAAAGATAAGGTACTTGGCCCAAATACAGCCTTTAGAATCCACTAAATCGAATGCATTTTATCAAACAGGCCTTTTCTTTGCACCCAAACTTCCATTTCAAGCTTGTGGCACTCTTCAGTTAGTTTTTCTTTTAATTCTTTAAAACTCAGCGACGCATTTGCAATATCACACAGCATAAACATAACAAAATGGCCTTGCATAAGTGTTTGTTTAATATCTTCTATATTAACGCCGGCAGCGGACAAAATACCCGCAACCATAGCTACTATACCAACTTTATCTTCACCTGAAACAGTAATAATTATTTTATTATTATTCATACCAATTCTCCGTTCTATGTGTATTTTAGCCTATATTTATATTTCTGTAAACAATAAATATACTTTTAAAAAGATGTAAACATTTGTAAATAATTCCTTTTTTTATGTCAATTCCGGACTTTGAGATTCATTAATAAGGATGTCAAATAAAAGTAGTGAAGGAAAGTATGTTATCAATCATTAACCGCCCTATATATTTTAAAAGTGTAGAAGAAGCATTTGCATTTGCCAACCCGGGGCTGCGCAAACTGCTGCTGCCCAAGGAAAATATTACACCGCAGCAAATCCTCACAAAGGTATCACAACTGGCAGACAAAGCAAAAAACGGAAATGCGGAAAGCAGAAGCATTTCACTTGAAACCTGCCGGGAACTTACGGATAAACTGATTAATTACATAAAAAGAGGTGCTATAGGCGAAGTTTTATTCAAACAGGCACTTAAGAAAGACAGCAGTAAACTTATGGAACAAATAAAATCCATAGGAATAGAGATTTAGAAAATATAATTTACCCTATTATTAACTTACTATAACCCCTATTTTATATTTACCCCTGAATATGAGGGGATTTTTTTATCCGGAATACAGACAAGAAAAAGGCCGTCGATGGAGAGGCGACGGCAGTTCACAACAGAAAATAGTGAGCAAACATTATTCATACAACAACAACTAACTCTCTCCCCGTGATAGAGAGGAAAAGACCATTATATTTTTGATACAGTAAGTATCAGATTAAATCAGCCCGAGAACTTTTTTATACCATGAGAAGGTTTCAAGTTCCGAACCATTGAACGTTGTTTTGAGTTGTTGTTTTTTCAGATAGTTTTCAAACTCGTCATTAAAAGTTTGTTTCGACTTTTTCAATTCAGTTGCAGTTTTTAACATAGGACTTCCCCTCACATTTTAAAGTAACACTAAATAATATACCAACCTTATCATATATTAGCTAAAATCAGAGATTTTAACATTTAACGGAACCTATCTTTAAAAAACCTTCCACCCGCAGACAAATTCCACTTGTTGTCGAAACTTAAATTTTAATACAGACATTATACCTTAAACTAACGATTTTTGCAACTGGCGGCCGGCTAAATTGTAACAAAAATTAACCGGCGGAGGGAATAAAAAATGTCAGATGAATTTCACCGGATTGTCTTAAATATTTCTTGTTTGTAGTAAAATAGTAACTGTACAAAGAGATAGTAAAAAACAATTCCGGCTATCGAGCAGCCGGAGAAAGTAGGAAAAATGGTACCAGAAACAAAACAATTCCAGATTGAAATCGGCGGAAAAACCGTAACAATCGAAACAGGGAAGTATGCACAATCAACAAACGGAAGCGTTACAGTAAGGTGCGGCGACACAATGTTATTCGTTCACGCTGTAGTAAGCAAAGAACCGAGAGTTGGTATAGACTTTTTCCCGCTGCTTATTGATTATGAAGAAAGAATGTCAGCAATAGGCAGAATTCCGGGCGGATACAACCGTTCGGAAGGCAAATCAAGCGACAAAGCAATTTTAATTTCACGTCTTATTGACAGACCAATAAGACCGCTGTTCCCGAAAGGCTACAGAAATGATATACAAATCGTAGCCCAACTATTCAGCTACGACCAGCAAAACCAGCCGGATACACTTGCAATGTTAGGCGCCTCCTGCGCATTAATGTTAACCGGTGCGCCTTTTGAAGGCCCGATTGGCGCGGTAAGAGTTTCAAAAATTGACGGACAGCTCATCGCAAACCCGACTCATCAGGAAGCAGACAAATCAAACCTTGATATCGTTGTAGCCGGTACACACGACAGCGTTATTATGGTTGAAGCCGGCTGCAAATTTGTTACAGAAGATGAAATAATGGAAGCTGTTGAATTTGCACAAGGCGAAATAAGAAAACAATGTGATGCACAAAACGAGTTTGCAAAAGCATGCGGCGTTATAAAAGAAGAGTTTGTTAACCCTTACGACACCACAGAACTCAAAAACATCATCCACGAAACCGCATACGATATGATTTTCGATGCATATCATAATTTTGACAGAACTTACAGACAGGAAAAACTTGAAGAAGCTAAAAAACTCGTTAAAGAAAAAATCGAAGCATTACCTGAAGATCACCCGATAAATGTAATGATGGAAGAAACAGGTATAGACTTTGTTGCAGAAGAGTTCAAAGCAGAAGAGAAGAAAGTTATGCGTACAATGATTCTTGACGAAGGCGTACGTGCTGACGGCAGAAAGCCAAATGAAGTTCGTCCTATCTGGTGTGAAGTAGGCGTTATTCCCCGCGCTCACGGTTCTGCTGTATTTACAAGAGGACAAACCCAGATTCTTTCTGTTGCAACTCTCGCCGGCCCCGGTATGAAGCAGGAATTAGACGGCGTAGACCCGCAGACAGAAAAAACCTATATGCATAAATACATTTTCCCGGGATTCTCTGTAGGCGAAGTAAAACCGCTAAGAGGCCCCGGCAGAAGAGAAGTAGGACACGGCAACCTTGCTGAAAGAGCAAATATTCCGGCGCTCCCTTCCCAGGAAGAGTTTGGATACGTAATCAGAGTAACTTCTGATGTACTTGAATCAAACGGTTCTACATCAATGGGTTCAACCTGCGGAAGTTCTATGGCGCTTATGGATGCAGGCGTTCCTGTTAAATGTATGATTGGCGGTGTTGCAATGGGTATGATTACCGAAGAAGGCAGAGAGCCGGTTGTATTAACCGATATTCAAGGTATTGAAGACTTCCTCGGTGATATGGACTTTAAAGTTACAGGCAACGATGAAGCTATCACCGCTCTTCAAATGGATATGAAGGCAAAAGGGATTTCAAACGATACATTAAGAAGAGCGTTGCAGCAGGCAAAAGAAGGCAGATTACATATCTTAGGCGAAATGAGAAAAGTAATCACACAGCCGAGAGAGCATCTGTCACCGTTTGCACCGTCAATTTCCACTATGACTATTCCTGTAGATGACATAGGAACAGTAATCGGGCCTGGCGGCAAACAAATCCGTGCAATCATTGATGCCTCCGGTGCTGAAATTGATATTCAGGATAACGGTGTAGTTACAATAACTTCTAACGATCAAGAAGGTGCAGCAATCGCTAAGAAAATGATTAGAGATTTGACCTTCAAACCCGAAGTCGGTATGGTGATAAAAGGTAAAGTTGTAAGAATTATACCAATCGGTGCGTTCGTTGAACTCGGCGGCGGCAAAGACGGTATGGTTCACATCTCTCAAATTTGCCAGGAGAGAATCGAAACAATTGAACCGCACGTAAACATCGGCGATGAGGTTATCGTTAAAGTTATAAAGATTGATGATAAAGGCAGAATAAACCTTACAATCAAAGGTGTAACCGAAGAAGATAAGGCTAAGTGCTTATAATATTGCAAGTAGTAAACTTCAAAAAAACGCGGTGTTCTAATATCATTTTGCACCGCGTTTTTCTATTTCACACATTACTATTACTTGTCTTGAGCCTCCTCCGCTTCTTTCATAAGGGCTTTCCATTCGTCTATGTCCTCCTCATCCCGGACAACATCACGTTCTTCAGTAATAGGTTCGGGTATATTAGGTGGATCCTCCTCATAACCAACCACAACATCCTCTTCTACTATTCTTTTTCCTAAAGCAGATAAAATTTCATCTATAGTTCCTCTGATAGCTTTTGCTACAGGAGTGTCCAGAAAGCCTTTTGCCAAAACTGTCCCACTTTCTGCAGTTTTAATCGTTGTAAGAATTTCTTCAGCTTGAGTAAATACCGATTGGGATATTTGTTTATCATTTTCTCCATCCATGCAATCAAGTACATTAGCTTCATTTTTTTTAATTCCCAAAACAGAAAGTGCTGATTTAATTGAAATACCATCCATAAAATACTCCTTTTATATTTGTACTAGCTTAGTGAATAATCAGAAGGTAAATTTATAAACCCGGGGTAAATTTAACGACCGATTATGTATTCACACCATATATTACGGCACATTTTAGAAAAACTTTAATAAGTATATTATTCCCCATCCCATCATATCATATCATATAGGGGATTATATCAAGGTTTTAACCTGATTAAAATTTAATTTTACACTTCGTTACAAATGAAAATATATTAAAAAATATTTTCAATTTCCCATTATTTTTATTAAGTAAAACGTAACAAGCGAGAAATACACAAACAATCCGATAACATCAATAGATGTTGCTATAACCGGCCCTGATGCAACAGCAGGGTCTATTTTCATCCTTTTTAATATAAACGGAGTCATCGCACCGATTATTGCCGCAATCATCATATTCAAGGCCATTGCAATACCAACAATTATCCCGAATGCAATATTATGCTGCCATCCCATAGTAACAACAGCGACAATAAACCCGAAGAAAACTCCGATTAACAGTCCGACAGCACTTTCTCTTGCAATTTGTTTAAGCTGAGAACGTATTGTAATCTGTCCGGTTGAGAGTCCGCGAACCATCAGAGTAATACTTTGAGTACCGATATTTCCGCCCAATCCAGCCAGAAGCGGCATAAATACCGCTATTACAGGAAGAGCGTCAACTGTGGCTGTAAAATGGTTTGCAACTGTAACTGCTATAAATTCACCAATCAGCGTAATAAACAGCCACGGAGTACGGGCTTTTATTGAATTAAAAATATTTCCGCTTAATATATCTTCATCATCACCGGCCAAATCTACAATAATACCTGATGATGTATAGATTTCATCTGTAGTTTCTTCTTCAACAATATCCTGTGCATCATCCCAGGTTACAATTCCTTTCAGGTGGTTATACATATCAACAACAGGAAGTGCGCTGAATTGGTATTTCATAAAGATATCTGCTATATAGTCCTGATAATCGTCAATATGGAGTTTTACGATATCTTTCTGCATTATATCTTTAATATTTTTATGGATAGGGCTTGTAAGCAGATTTCTTAATGAAAGAACGCCTACCAAATGATTCTGGTTATCCACAACATAGACATAATACAAATCCATATTCTCTTTTTCGGCCTTAATCCTGATTGTAGAAAGCACGCCTTCTACATCCATATCGGCATTAACGGTTAATACCAGAGGGGTCATGATACCGCCTGCCGTACTTTCATCATATTTTAAAAGTTCTCTGACCTCGCTTGAAAATTTTTGAGGGAGTTTATCAAGATACTCGGCGCTTTCATCGTCTTCTAACTCGCCGAGAACATCTGCCGCATCATCGTGAGGAAGTTTAGAAATCAATTCTGACGCCTTTGCCGCATCAATATCTCCGAGAATTTCAACCTGTAACTGCGGAGGTAAATATTCTAAAAGTTCTACTGATTTATCTTCATCAATCAGGTTAAAACACTCTATCCTCTCTGTAGTTTCCAAATCCGGAAAAATGTCAGCCAAATCCGCAGAGTGATACCCGTTGAGTTCGGTTTTTAAGGACTCAATATTATTCTCTGCAACAAGTTCCCTTATTCTGTCTACCGAGTTTTGAATATTCAACATAGTTATATTATATATAAAATAAATTTTTTATTCTATAATAGATAAAGATAAAAAATGAGGATTAATATGATAAAAGATTTATTGCTAAACGATATCACAAGAGGTATTAAAGAAGGATGCAAAGCCGGTAAGTTAGGACAAATGACCGATACCAACAATATTACACTAATAGTTGAAAAACCCAAAAACCCTGATTTTGGGGATTTTGCAGTAAACATTTCATCTTTAGCAAGAGAAGCAAAAATGGCTCCGCCAATGATTGCTAATGCGATTTCTGAATATCTTAAGTCCGAAGATTATACGGTTTCTATTGTCGGCGGATTTATCAATTTTAAAGTTTCTGACAGACTGCTCGCTAAAAATCTTAAAGAAATTCTTGATAAAAAATCGGAATATGGCAGACCAGCAAAAATTAATAAAGAAAAAATCCTCTTAGAATACGTTTCAGCAAACCCGACAGGCCCGTTCCATATCGGACACGGCCGCTGGGCAGCAATGGGCAGTGCGCTTGCAAACCTTTTGAAATTCTACGGGCATGACGTTTATCAGGAATTTTATATTAATGATGCAGGAAGCCAGATTCAAAAACTCGGAAACTCCTTAAAAATAAGAATCAAACAGGAGCTTGGCGAAAATATTGATTTCCCTACAGACGAAGCTGAACGAAAAAACTACTACCCGGGCGATTACTTAATCCCTGTTGCAAAAAAATTCTTGCAAGAACACGAACCGACTGATGATGTAAAAATCCTATCGGATTATGCTAAAAAGGAAATGGAAGAAAAACAAAAAGAACTTCTTAACGGGTTTAGAGTACACTTTGACAATTTCTATTCAGAACTTGATTTGCACAGGTCAGGCAAAGTAGATGAATGCGTCAAAAAACTTAAAGCCGCCGGCAAGCTGTATGAGAAAGACGGCGCACTCTGGTTCAAGTCATCAGAATACGGCGATGATCAGGACAGGGTAATCAAAAAAGCCGACGGTTCAAACACGTACTTAACAGCGGATATTGCATATCACATCGACAAATTAAACCGCGGATTTGACAGACTAATTAACATCTGGGGAGCAGACCACCACGGATATGTAGCGCGGGTAAAGGCATCTATTGAAGCGTTAGGTTATAATCCCAATAAGCTTGAAATTCTTCTCGGACAATTAGTAAACCTTGTCATAAACGGCGAAGAAGTAAGAATGGGTAAACGTAAAAATATGGTTACTCTCGATGATTTAATTGAAGAAGTAGGCGTTGATGCAACACGTTTCTGGATGGAAATGAGAAATATTGATACTACTCTTGATTTTGATATAGAGCTTGCAAAACGTTCAACTGACGAAAACCCTGTGTTTTACGTTCAATACGCATACGCAAGAGCATGCTCTATTTTAAGAAATGCAATAAGCGAAAAACTTAATCCGGATACCGGCGAAAAAACACCGGCTCCAATGAGCGAAAAAGAGCTGGATGAATTAAAAAATAATTTTGAACCATCAATTATGGATAACAGGGTTAAGGAAGGACGAAAACTCCTTTTAAAACTTGAAGAGTTTAAGTCTGTCATTTCACTTTCCGCACAGAACAGAACTGTATATACAATTTGCAGATATGTTCAGGAACTTGCAGCAGAATTTCATTCTTTTTATAACGCAAACCGCGTTATATCAGAAGATAAAGAACTTATGAAATCACGTTTAGCATTAATAGAAGGTGTAAGACAGATACTTGCTAATGCGCTTGATATTCTACAGGTAACCGCGCCTGAAAAGATGTAATGATAACGCTCCTTCCCCGACTTAATACATTTGTCATGCTGAACTTGGTTCAGCTTTGTTTGGTGCAATAAATTGCACCCTACTGATAATTGGGGCGGGGATTTAATAATAATACTCCTTCCCCGGGTTGGGGAAGGCCGGGATGGGGGACTGTCCTTAATTTTGACTCTAAAACCGTTCCCCACCCCTTACCCCGCCCCAAGTTGGGGCGGGGGATACAACAGCCGCACCATACCCTTACCCCTTCATTTCCCCCTTGCCCCTAACAATCTTTGGCATAACAAAAATCCGGTTATTTTATTTATTTTTATTTTTGGAGTATAACTGTATTATAGAGAAATAGTATTTGAGAGGATAATAAAATATGCAAGTTGCGATTAGCTGGTTGAATGAATTTGTAGATTTAACTGATAAAACACCGGAAGAAATTGCCCATGAGCTTACAATGAGCGGATTGGAAGTCGAAGAGATAGAAGAAGTAAAACCCAAATTTACCAATATAGTAACTGCAAAAATAGAAAAAATTGACCAGCACCCTAACGCTGATAAACTGCATCTGGTTACCATAAACAACGGTTCAGGATTAAAAACCGTAGTCTGCGGCGCACAAAACATTGCAGAAGGGCAGATTATCCCATACGCGTCTGTCGGCAGTAATGTTCTTAACCGCAAAACAGGCGAACAATTCACACTTACACCCGCTGTTATAAGAGGTATTGAGTCGCAGGGAATGCTCTGTTCGGCTGATGAACTAGGGGTTGATGACAGGAATTATCAGGAAGAAGACGGGATTTTAATACTTAATAGAATATTTCCCGATGTAAAAATAGGCGAAGATGTTGAAAAAGTATTAGGTTTCAGTAACGATGTAATTTTACACGTTGCCCCAACCGCAAACCGCGGGGATGAAATGTCCGTTATCGGTATAGCAAGAGAACTCTGCGCACTATTTGATAAACAGCTCAAACAAAATTATGTTAAAGTTGATGAAAATATCCCGAATAAAGGTTTTGAAGTAGAAATTAAAGACCCCGAAACCTGCAAGTACTATTCAATTGCAGTGCTAAAAGATATAAAAATCAAACCATCGCCTGACTGGATGCAGCAAAGACTGTTAACCTCCGGAATCCGCGCTATTAATAATGTCGTTGATATAACAAACTACATACTTCTGGAGTACGGAACTCCGCTGCACGCGTTTGATTATGACAAATTAAACGGATACTTATCCGTAAGGTATGCCCATCCAGGCGAAAAACTTGTTACACTAGATGAGATTGAACGTGAACTTACATCAGAATCAGTGGTTATCGCAACAAAAGAAGAAGCTGTATGCTTAGGCGGAGTTTTTGGCGGAGCAAATTCCGAAATTGATGAAAACTCTAAAAGCCTTGCACTAGAGGCTGCATACTTTACGCCTGCAACCAACCGGAAGAGTGCAAGAAGTGTAGGCTACCGTTCAGAAGCCTGCGCAAGATTTGAACGCGGTGTAGATTGTCAAGCCGTTCGTTCAGGAATGCAGCGTGCAATTAATCTTCTTATTGAGTACGCAGATGCCAAGCTGGAATGCGTTACATCAACCGGTTCTGCCGTGTATGACCCAATCAATATAACTCTGAGATTTAGCGAAATTAAACGCCTGCTCGGGTGCGAAATTGAGCCGGATAAATGTATTAACATACTAGAACGCCTCGGATTTAAACTTCTTGGCAAAAACGAGGCTGCTGCAAAATTTGAAGTCCCTTCATTCCGTGCGGACGATGTTACAAGAGAAGTTGATTTGATTGAAGAAATAGCACGAATCAACGGGTATGACAAAATCACACCAACCCTTCCCGAGAAATCCGCAACCCCTGTAATTACTCTTGAAGAAAAAGTTATTAAACGGGTACGAGAAATAATGTCCGCTTCCGGTTTTGATGAAGTGGTAACTACATCACTGATTGGCGAACCCTTGCTAAACCAGTTTGGCATTAACTATGATAAAGAAAATGCAATATACGTAGAAAACCCCCAGAGTGAAGAGTATACAATGCTCCGCCAGACACTTGCAGCAAATATGCTTAACTGCCTGAAATACAACTGGGATAACGGACAAAAAACTCTCTGGTTCTATGAATTTGGTAAAACCTATCTTAAAACAGCTCCCGCCGATATTAAAAATGCAGGAGTCAAAGAAACACAAGTGCTTTCAGGTATTATGTGCGGAAACAGAGAAAATAGAAAATGGAGTTCTAACACTTCTAAAATTAATCCGAATATAGATTTTTATTCTATTAAAGGATGTGTGGATAAAGTCCTGTCAGAGTTTAATCTGGATAAAAGAGTTAAATACCAGCTTCTGGCAGATTCTCCGCTTGCTGAATCACACTCAACAATGCACCCGTACAAAACCGCTGTTCTAACTCTTCTTGGCAAACAGCCGCAAATAATCGGATACTACGGTGAAGTCCATCCGGAGTTATTAAATAAACTTAAAATCAATCAGCCGGCGTACATATTTAAACTTGATTTGGATGCAATCATAGCCGCTGTTAATGAAACAGTTGTAAGATACAAAAAGCTTCAGCAATTTCCGGAAGTACAACGGGATTTGGCAGTAATAATCCCTGATACATACCCGTGGGCTGAACTTGAAAAACTGGTCAAGAAAGGTGTAGCAAACAATTTATTTAACGGCTGCGAAATCTTTGACATCTATCAGGGTGAACATGTTCAAGAGGGATTTAAAAGTGTTGCCTTCCGTGTTAAAATGCAGGATGCAGCCGCAACATTAACCGATGATGTTATTGAACAACAAATGGCTAATATTCGTTCTGTTATTAAGAAAAACATTTCTGAAGCAAGCTTTAGGGAATAAACATGAAAAAACAATTACTCACGACAATAATTTGTATAATGACAGCACTTGCCGTCAGGGCAAATTATATGCCGTTTTACTCTGATGCCATTCCAAACGATGCACTCGGAGTATATCAGGCGGTAAAAGAGATTAGAATCTATGATTCTCCGCAGGATAATGCCAAAGAAAAGTTTTGCTTAAAAATAGATTATACAAAGGATATGCAAGATGGTATATTTGCCGCTTTCGTTCCGGAAAAACAGCTCTCATTTTTATATGTAACAGACGTAGGAGAAGGCTGGGTAGAAGTCTTATATGATAAAAATAACAATCTTAAAGGCTGGATTAAACTATCAGACCCGTATTTATTTAATTCCTGGATGACATTTTATAATATGTACGGCAGAAAATACGGACTTAAGCTGATGAAAGACCTGCCTTCTGATTACAAGGTTCTAAAATCCGCGCCGGAAGATAATGCTCAGGTAGTTTCACGAATAAATTACCCGACAAAAATTAACCTGACAGCACTCCGCGGCAACTGGGCGCTGGTATCAGTTCTTGATATGGATAAAACCCCGAAAACCGGATATCTGAAATGGCGAAGCGCAGAAGGTGATATCTACGCTTTTCCTGAAATAAAATAGCTGGACTGTTTCAAACAGGGTTGCGCTTGCTGTTTAATTTTACGCCGTTCAGGCGGATTTAAAACCCGCAAAAAATTACTATTTCAGAATTTTTTTATATTTTTTTGTAAATTTTTGTAAATTTCTGGGCTAAAATATTAAAGTTTTCTATTAAATTGCCGTTATATAGTTACATATTTATTAATTACGTTATATAAGGAGATACTCACTTGGAAAAGTTAATACTAAACGGGAGCATTATTAATAAACTACTCTTAAAAAATGAAGAGAATAAAGAGCCGGAAACCAAAGGAACCACAGAAGAAACACCTCCGGCGCCCGGGACAAACGCACCAAAGCCAAAGCCGACTACCGCTTCGCTTTCAGATGTAATTGCATGCTGTCGTTCAGGCGGCATAAGACTCTCCGGCACTTCTAATATACCTCAAGGCGTCAGCCATTATACTACAAAAGGAAACGATGTTACTGTTTATAGAAAACTAAATAATATTAAAGCACAGGTTATAGGGACTAAAATAGATTCCAATGTAATAAACGATATTATCAAAGTTTTACCACAATTACACGGCGTTATTGATGAAGAGCCTGAAGTTCCATCAGGGAGTGAAACCGAAGATACAGGAAATACAAGCGGAGTAAATGGTGTAATAGATGAACCGGTTTCGCAGGGCGGAACCGGAGATTGTTGGATTATAACAGGTGTACTTTCGCTCGCAGCTAATGAAACCGGAAAAGCAATAATTCAACAATCAATTACTGCTAATCCGGATGGAAGCGTTACTGTAAACTTTCAGGGGGTTGGTGTAAGCTACACAATAAGTGCTGATGAAATTAGAGAACACGATACGGATAATAACCTATATGATGCATATTCTAACGGTGATAATGATATGCTTGTGCTTGAGCTTGCAGTTGAAAAACTGGTCAAAGACATTCATAGCGGTAAAGTTAAGCTAAATATACCGGAGGATTCTTATGAAGGATACACTGACGGTTCTATAGAAGGCGGATTTTCATCACAGTTAATATACTTCTTAACCGGTAAAACCTCTGATAACTATCTGAGTGAGAAACCAAGAACAGATAGAAACGGCCCTCAAATAAACTTTACAGAACAAGATATTTATACAATTTTTCAGGATGCCTTAGAAAAAGGTAACACCGCACTTACTTTCGGAATATATGACGGAACACACAGCGCACAGTTAACAAACGGTGAAACCTATCAAATATCCCTTGGTAACGGCGGACACGCTTTAGCAATAACAAATTTAACAGAAACCACTGTTACATTTGTAAATCCGTGGGATTCTACAATAGAATACACAATGACATGGGAAGAATTTGCCAAACTAGGTATCGGTATGCTAACCGTTACTGATCTTTCAGGACTTGAAGTTCCAGAAGATAACAGCGACGATGATGTTACTCCGCCGGATGATGCAGAACCGGTAAATCCTGTTGAACCGGATGTTCCGGATGTTCCGGATGTTCCGGATGTTCCATTATATTCATCTGATGAACTTACCGCTCACGGATTTACTCAGGAACAAATTTCACGATATTTTGATAAAACAGATAACGGCTACGCCCTAAAATCAGGTATTACTTTTAAATACGGAAGTGATTTTAGGTATCCGCAAGAAATAGAAATTACATCTATTGAACAATTAAGAGAATACTGCGGCGCTGACCAGAGAGCTGCGCTTAAAGAAGAAGGATTTCCCGATGAATTAATTGATAAGTATTTTAAACTTGCAGGAAATATGTCTACCGGTAAAGAGAATTATGTATTAGATTTCAAATATTCCGGATACAAAGTCCTGCAAGACGGTGACGATACTATTATAAGAATATCTGAAAGAAACGGCAACGAAATTGTTATCAGAGTTAAGCCTGACGGTACTTATACCGAGTTAGAAATGGTTGAAAACAAGGATATGGATCCAGATAAACCAATATATTCTATAAATGACCTTCAAAAGCAGGGCTTCAATGAGGAAGAACTTGAAAAATACTTTATTGAAACTAATAACGGCGGATATGTGATGAAAAATAACATTAGATTCAGTATTCCAAACTCAACTGATGGAGAAGGTACTATTGAAATAACATCACTCGAACAACTAAAAGAATACTGCGGTGTTAATAATAGAAACCGGTTAAAAGAACAAGGATTTACCGATGAATTGATTGATAAGTTCTTTACCCAAAATACAGACATAACCACAGGCAAAATAATCTATGCATTACAAGGTGCTTTTACATATACAACCTCCAAGAACGGTGACAACACCATTATCAAGCTTCTAAATGCCAATGGCGAAACAACAACTACAATAACTGTTAAACCGGATGGAACTTATACTATAACAGATAATACAGAACCCCAAACTCCTGCACCTCCTTCTCCCTCTGGCGGCGGTATACCGGCAGTAACCCCGGAGCCTAATCCACCTGCTGACGATAGTCTTGTAAGACCATTTTTCAAAATACGTGCAAATATTCATAAGTTATAATTATATTACTAAAACGGGTCTAAAGACCCGTTTTTATTTTGTTAAAGTGTTTGTAAATATTTGTAAACAATCAACTGAAAATCCTAAAGTTTTTCTAAAAAATGCCGTTAGTTATATTACCAAATAACTCTTATGAATAGGAAAGGATATGATATGCAGATTAATGATCAAGCGCTTATGAGTATTGTCGATTTATCAAAGGAGAGCAAAGAAGTGAGTGAAGAATTAAATAGCAATTTGGGATGTGAATTAGATTTCTTTTTTAACAATGTTATGGACACAGTTGTAGAGTTTTTTGAACTTGAAAAAGCATGATTCTTTCTTTGCAAGGCAAGGACTCTAAAAACATTTCCCCCTAATACAAATAAAATTTACACAATTATTTACCCCGGGCCGGAACTTAACCGGCTCTTTTTATATTATCTTACATACACACGCGGCAAACGGACTTTTAATCTGCAAGTTAATTCATAATTTATAGTATTAAGGATATTTGCCCAATTATCAATTGTTAATTCGTCATTCAGGAGTTCGATTATATCGCCGGTCTTTGCATCAACGCCTGTAATATCAAACATCATCTGATCCATCGTAATATTTCCGACCTGTCTGACTTTTTTTCCGTTTAAGAAACCGTAAATCTTATTACTTAATCCCCTTGATACACCGTCGGCATATCCTATGGGAATTGTTGCAATAGTTGTATTTCTATCGGATATAAATGTATAACCATAACTCACGCCCTCATTAGCCTTAATCTCATGAATATTGGTTATCCGCCCCTTTAGACCCATAAGCGGCTTAAGCCCTTCTATCTTATGCGCCGCAGGCGCTAAATCAGGATACAGCCCGTACAACGCAATTCCTGCACGCACCATGTCCGATTTAACATCATAAGTCATTAATCCGGCAGTATTAAGAATATGCAATACAAGCCCGTTTGTATCAATTTTAGAAACAACATTATTCCATATATCAATTTGTTTCTTTGTCCGTTCCTCATCCTCTGCATTAGCAAGGTGGGTAAATATCCCATTTAATTCAACAGCTTCAGAATCTTTTACTCTGCTGATAAAATCAAGTGCTTTTTGTTCTGAAATTCCAATTCTGTTCATGCCGGTATCAAGTTTAATATGTGCTTTGGTTTTAATACCCTGTCTTGAATATAATTCTTCACAGGCTTTCAAATGTTCATTGGTAAACAACGGTATCTGAATATCGTTTTTAACAGCGGTTTCAATTGCCCACACCGGCACTGCCCCAAGGACAAGTATAGGAAGTTTTATTTTTGCCCTCCTTAAATCAAGTCCTTCATCAACCGATGCAACACCAAGCATAGAAACACCTGAGGCTGCAAGGATTGGCGCACACATTGTTGCTCCGTGTCCGTAGGCATCCGCCTTTATAACAGCCAGTATTTTTTTATCAGCCAGCAGACTGTTTTTAATTAGTTCTATATTATCCGCAAGTCTGCTTAGATTAATCTCAACCCACGCATCTCTGTGTATATTTGCGTTTGATTCTCTTATATCCATATCTAAATTATACTAAAAAAATAAGGATGCAGAAAAATAAAAATATGATATTATACAGCTATGATGAATGATAAGATATATACCATTGAAGAAATAAAACAAATAATCCATAACAGTATGGATTACTTTAGAGAAAAGTTTTTTGTAGATAAATTTTTATTATTTGGCTCTTATGCAAAAAAACATCCGACAGCAAGCAGTTATATTGACCTGCTTGTAAGTTTCACAAATCCTATAGACATGTTTGATTTTATAGACTTACAAGAGTATCTCTCCGCGCTATTTGGCAAAAAAATTGATTTAGGCACAACTAATAGTTTAAAAACTTTTATAAAAGACAAAATCCTAAAGGAAGCAATAACTCTATGAAACGAAAAGATCCGCTGTTTTATTTAGAGGATATTCAAAATTCTTTATTTAAAATACTCAAATACACGGAAAGGCTTAACTTTAATCAATTTCTCAATAATGACATGTTAAGAGATGCTGTTGAACGAAATTTTGAGATTATAGGTGAGGCCGTAAAAAATTTACCGGAAGATTTCAGAAACAATTATCCGCATATCCCCTTTAAACAAATTGCAGGAATGAGAGATAAACTAATCTATGATTATTTTGGCGTAGACTATGAAATTGTATGGAAAACTATTCAGGACAGGCTCCCGCAGTTTAGCATTGAAATCAAACAACTTATTGAAACGAATAAAAATCCATAAATACCCAGGGAACGTATATAAATCAATCCGTTTTATTTTTATTATATCCTCTTAACATTTTACCCCGGGGTTTAATTTTTGTAGTATAATTATAATTAAATTCAAGGAGGATATAATGACAGAATACGTTTTTATGAATGGGAAGTATGTTAAAGCCGACGAAGCATCAATTCCTGTAAGAACGCACGCATTCTTATACGGGACATCTGTTTTTGAAGGAATTAGAGCATACTACAACAAAGAAGAAGATCAAATGTACGCCTTCAGAGTAAAAGAACACTATGAAAGAATGCTTAGAAGCGCACAAATTATGTACATGGATTCTCCTTATACTTTAGAAGAGTACTGTGATATAACAAAAGAATTACTTAAGAAAAACAATTACAAACAGGATACATATATAAGACCAACCCTTTATAAATCTGCTATCAAAGTAGGCCCCGGGTTATATGACAACCCTGATTCGTTTTTAATATTCACAACTCCGTTCGGCAACTATTTTGGCAATGACGAAGGGTTAAAAATGTGCGTTTCAAGCTGGAGAAGAAACGGTGATAACGCAATTCCTCCGAGAGCTAAAGTCAGCGGCGCATACGCTAATGCTGCTCTTATTAAAACTGATGCGCATAACGCAGGATTTGATGATGCTTTTGTTCTCTCAGAAAACGGAGATGTTACAGAAGGCTCCGCAATGAACATGTACCTTGTATCTAACGGGAAATTAATTACTACAAGCACAACAGAAGATATTTTAGAAGGAGTTACAAGAAACACCGTTAAAGAACTTGCAAAAGACCTCGGAATCGAAGTAATTGAAAGAAAAATTAACAGAACAGAACTCTACGTAGCCGACGAAATTTTCTGCTGCGGTACAGGCGCTCAAATTGTACATGTTGAAAGTGTTGACAACAGAAAAATCGGTAACGGTAAAATCGGCGAGATTACTAAACAAATTCAAACATTATACTTTGAAGTTGTTAAAGGAAGAGTTCCTAAATACAAACACTGGTGTACACCAATTTATGATTAAATTTTTCGGACAATGTGTTCAAAACCTTCTAATATCAATTGCGTATATCTGCACCGGCAGAATGCGGATTAAACACGCTCTGGATCAGGCTGTTTCTATAAGCTGGAATTCCCTTCCGATTATTCTTGCTGTAATAGCTATTACTTCGGCTGTAATTACAATCCAGATATCAAAGCAATTTCTAATGACAGGCGCGGAAACATACGTTGGCGGAACTCTCTTAATTGTATTATTAAGAGAAATCGCCCCGGGATTTACCGCACTTGCAGTCGGCGCCAGAGCCGGAACAGCTATTTCTGCCGAAATCTCTAATATGCAAGTTACTTCTCAAGTTGATGCAATAAAAACGCTTAAAGTAGATCCTGTAGGATATTATTTTGCTCCGCGAATACTCGCCGCCGGAATTACAATCCCGATGACCGTCATTATTGCAGAAGTAATAGGACTTGCGGCAGGAATGTGGGTCGCTAATCTTGCTATCGACCTGCACCCCGCGCGCTTCTGGGAATCAGTCAAATGGTGGCTTGCAACAAAAGATTTTTATATAAGTATCTTTAAAGGATTTATATTCGGCATCCTTGTTGCCCTTGTCTGTGCAACTCAGGGATATAACACAAAAGGCGGGGCAAAAGAAGTAGGCTTATCAACAACGCAGGCAGCTATTAAATCGACTATTTATATGCTGGTTGCTGATTTCTTAATTAATCTTATTTTTTACCTGTAGAGGCCGCTATGGAAACACGAAAATTAAAATTAGGACATCTTTACCCGCGCCAGTTGAACTTGTACGGCGATATAGGGAATGTTATTACGCTTAAAAAAAGATGTGAATGGCGCGGAATAGAACTTGAAATTGATAATATTAATTTAGGGGATAAAATTACCGGCCACGATATCTATTTTATCGGCGGCGGACAGGATAGACAGCAGGTTGAAGTTGCTTATGAACTCCAAAAGTATAAAGAATTTCTTACAGATGAAATGAATAATAATAGTGTTTTCTTAGGGATTTGCGGCGGATACCAGTTATTTGGAGAGTATTACCAGCCGCACAATGCTGACAGGCTCCCCGGAATTTCATTACTGGATGCATATACGGTTGCAGGCAATAAACGTTTTATCGGAAATGTAACTGCACAAACTGAGTTTGTTTCCCCTAAAACACTTGTGGGTTTTGAAAACCACAGCGGACTTACATATTTAAGAGGCGGCACAAAACCGCTTGCTGTTGTAACTACAGGGTATGGCAACAACGGAGAGGACAAAAAAGAAGGCGGCAGGTATAAGAATGTTTTCGGAACCTATCTGCACGGCTCTTTTTTACCTAAAAACCCGCATTTTGCCGATTACCTGATAAAACTTGCGCTTGAAAAAAAATATGGAACAGCAGAACTTGCGCCGCTAGATGACAAGATTGAGTTTGACGCACACGCTAAAGCTGTCGGAAGGATTTATTAATTACTTTTGTTTTTTGCTTTTTCTCTGACTGAAATCCTGACAGGTGTGCCGGTAAAACCGAATGCTTCACGGAGTTTGTTTTCAAGGTAACGTTTATAATGTTCTTTCAGCAAATCCCCGTTGTTCGTAAACAGCACAAACACCGGCGGCTGAACTGAAACCTGCGTTGTATATAAAATTTTTAATCTTTTGTTTCTGACCGTTTGCGGCGGATTCAAAGCGTAGGCTTCATTTATAATCTTATTTAACAGGCCGGTCGCCACACGCTTTGTACACTCAGCATAAACTTCTTTTGCCTTATCAAAAATCTGCGTAAGCCGCTGACCGGTGACAGCACTTATATAAATTCTAGGAACATGCGCAAGAAATGGTATATCATTGGAAATCTTTTGTTCAAATTTATTAATAGTGTTAGATTTTTTATCTTCTACTAAATCCCATTTATTAATTGCTACAATCATTCCCTTACCGGCGTCTGTAATAACAGAAGCTATCTTTTTATCCTGATCGGAAACCCCTTCAAGAGCATCTATTACGAGGAGTGCAACATCACACTCTCTTATAGAACGGATTGCCCTGTCAACAGCAAATTTTTCGACACCCCAGTCGACTTTTGATTTTTTACGGATACCCGCCGTGTCTATAATTGTAAATTCTGTATCATCATAGGTTATTTTACTATCTATGCTGTCACGGGTAGTACCTGAAATATCCGAAACAATAACCCGTTTTTCGCCGAGAAGTGAATTAACAATTGATGATTTACCGGCATTCGGACGTCCAACTATTGCTATCTTAATAGTATTTTCCTTCTCATAAGTATCATCCGTATCAAACCCTTCAGTTACCATATCCAGCAAATCCCCTACCCCGCCGGAGCCGTGGAGTGCCGATACAGGAACCGGCTCTCCGAGGGAGAGTGCGTAAAATTCAGCCGCATTTGCAAAATGCGACGGAGAATCCGTCTTATTAACCGCAAGGAATACGGGTTTTTCAGAACGTCTTAAAATATTTGCGATATCCTCATCTACAGGAGTAATCCCCTCCATACCATCTACGAGAAAAATTATCCTATCTGCCTCATCACAAGCGATACGCGCTTGATCAAATATCGAAAGCATTATTTCATCTTCATCACCCGGAATAATACCGCCAGTGTCAATTACAGTAAAAGGTTTGTGCTGCCATTCACAATCAAAATAAATTCTATCGCGTGTAACCCCCGGCAAATCGTCCACAATCGAACGCCTTTGCCCGACAAGCCGGTTTACAAAGGTTGATTTGCCCACATTAGGGCGGCCTACGACTGCTACAGTTGGTTTTCTTTTCATAGGTTAATTGTAACACGGAGAGGAATAAAAACAAATAGGAACTAAAGCCTGCCGGCGCCTTTAAAAAGCAGTCTAAGATATTTTACATACAGTTTACCATTTGTACAATATTTAATTATAGCAACAAGTTATACTTGACATTTATGTTCATATATTATATAATAATATTATTAACAAAATACACTTGTAAATTATATAATCATTTCCCTACATTAAAAATATACATTTACCCTGTTTATTACAAAGTAACGCTCCCTTAACAAGCTGAATAATAATTATAACAACACAATAATCAACTAAACCCGGACAAATAACACAAAAAGCAGCGGTATTAAATATAGCAGCAACCAGAGAGGATTCAGATAGTATAAAAATACCGCCAAAAATATTGTCCATAAAAAATTAGCAATATAACCAATAATAAAAAACAGGAAAAGGGATAATGCTATCAACAGCCCCCAGAACCGCCAAATATTTTTCAGATAAGGCATCGGCTCAAGACTTATTCTTCCCACCAATTCTATTACTAAAAATAAAAACGCAGGAATAAAAGAAAACAAAATAATAGATATATATAAACCCGGAAAAAGAAGATATAATGGAGCAAAAGCATATGAATCTACTATTAATTCCGTTGTTGGACAATTAAACACTAAAATTGTACACAACAAATAAGTAAATAACAAATGGAATATCATCACCTGCTTGCTGAATAATTTTTGTGAGAGCTGTTTTTTACGAAAAAAGTAAATAAATTCAAGAAAAGTAATAAATAGAAATATTATGAAGAAGCAAAAGATTGCAACCCCAAAGACAGATGGTAATAAATCTTTATCTTGATTAGGAAATAATGCAAACTGCGCAGTTCCCGCCAATACAGCAACAAAAATCAAAAATAAAGTCACCGCCTGAAAAGCTATATAATTAAAACTTAATCTGTTAGTTATTATTCCCAAATATTTATCTACATTCATAAAAAAAACAATAACATATATTTAAAGACAGTACAAGCCTTTAATTATAAACAAATGAATATAAATAGGAGCTAAAGCCTGCCGGCGCCTTTAAAAAGCAGCCTAAAGTATTTTACATACAATTTACTATTTGTACAATATTTAATTAGATTAACAAGTTATACTTGACATTTATGTTTATATATTATATGATAATATCGTTAATAAAATACACTTGTAAAGTATATAGTTATACCCCTACATTTAAAATATACATTGACCCTGTTTTATTACAAATATCAACACTTTTCAGATATTAATCTAATAAAAAAAAAGGAGAACTTATGAAAAATTTTATAACAGACATTGAATTACACGAAGATGCAAGACGGTGTGCCTTATCAACGTACAACGAAAAGAAATTTCCGCCGCCTTCAAGCTGTAAACCTCTATGCACTTACCGCAATCCTAATACAGGATACTTCGGTATCGTATATAAACGCGGCGATGATATCATTATTGCAAGCAAAGGAACTGATCTTCTCGAAAAAGAACATTTTTTACAAAATATACGCAACATGCAATCCATTTACGATTTACAAAACGACTTTCAAATAATCTCCAAAAACATCCCCTCACAAATGTTTGATATATTATCCTTGTATAACAAATACAAAAATCAAGGCCGTATAATACTCACAGGCGACTCCCTTGCAGGCAGTTGTAGTACAATATTAGGTGTACTAACCGGCACTGATACTGTTGTTTTTAATCCGTTTGGTGTTGGTGAGATTTTAGAAAGCTATAATATTAACTATTCCAATACTGATAACATTATCAATTATTGTAACAAAAATGATATCGTAACCGGAACCTACGGGGATAAACACATAGGTAAAGTTTATCAAATGAATGAAAAGGGCAGTTTAAAAAACGAAAGAAGATTATACTATCATTTGCTTGAAAATCAACAGCCAATAACCACACAAAAAGAAATATCAAAGCACGATTTATACATACAAAATCCAATCAGAACACACATTGATAAAACTACTAGAATAATAGAAGATTTTGATTCAAGACTGCTTATGCATAACACAAATTCCAATATTGCAAAATACGAAACAAAGAAATCCACGAATTACACCAACCCCGCAGATTTTATCAACAAAGATTTCGGAGGGTATCACAATGGACAAGTTTATGTAAAAGAGTATAAACGACACGACGGCACAAAAGTTAGAGCGCATTGGCGCGATTGGCCAGGTAATTTCGACCCGAATAAAAAACTAGTTGATATGGAAGAACCGGAACTCGGTCACGCTATTGACTTCTGGCTAGATGAAGATAAATATGTAGATTTATAATATTTTACAGACGCGTTGCAGATTACTGCAACGCATTTTTTAACAACACAATAACCAACTAAACCCGGACAAACAATACAAAAAGCAGCGGTATTAAATATAGCAGCAACCAGAGAGGATTCAAAAGAAATAATAATAACCCCAAAAACATTGTCCAAAAAAAATTAGCAATATAACCAATAATAAAAAACAGAAAAAGAGATAATGCTATCAAAAGCCCCCAGAACCGCCAGATATTTTTCAGATATGGCATCGGCTCAAGACTTATTCTCCCCGCCAATTCTATTACTAAAAATAAAAACGCAGGAATAAAAGAAAACAAAATAATAGATATATATAGACCAGGCATAATAAGATATAATAACATGTCAAAAGCATGCGGATCTATCATTAATTCCGTTGTTGGACGATTAAACACTAAAATTGTACATAACAAATAGGGAAATAATAAGTGGAATATCATCACCTGCTTGCTGAATAATTTTTGTGAAAGCTGTTTTTTACGAAAAAAGTAAATAAATTCAAGAAAAGTAATAAAGAGAAATATTATGAAGAAGCAAAAGATTGCAACCCCAAAGACAGATGGTAACAAATCTTTATCCGGGATAGGGAATAATGCAAACTGCGCAGTTCCCGCCAATACAGCAACAAAAATCAAAAATAAAGTCACCGCCTGAAAAGCTATATAATTAAAACTTAATCTGTTAGTTATTATTCCCAAATATTTATCTACATTCATAAAAAAATAATAACATATATTTAAATACAGTACAAGCCTTTAACCATAAATAAATGAATATTTATGAAAAATTTTAAATATTTTTAAATTTTAACACAGTTTTCGTTTACAGTATTTTGTAATAAAATTAAATTATGGCAAAGGTTAAATCAAAATATGTATGTCAGCAGTGCGGATATGAAACAGCAGGATATCTTGGCAGATGTCCTGAGTGCGGTTCGTGGGGTAGTTTTGTTGAAGAAATAACAACAACAGTAAATGAACGCAGTAAATCTTTAACAATATCTGACGAAACTCCGCCGATGAAAATTAACAATATAACAACAAATTCAGAAACCCGTTTCAGCACAAATATTTCCGAGTTTGACAGGGTGCTGGGAGGCGGAATTGTGCAGGGTTCTGTAATCCTTATCGCAGGAGATCCCGGAATTGGGAAATCAACTCTGCTCTTACAGAGCGGCGGAACTCTTTCTTCAAGCGGAAGAAAGGTGCTTTACATATCAGCGGAAGAATCTTTAAGCCAGATTAAACTGCGCGCACAACGGCTGGGAGTTCATCCTGATAACCTCTATATTTATTCTCAAACAAATCTCGAATTAATAAAAAAACAGATTGAAGAAAACAAACCGGATTTAGTAATAATTGACAGTGTTCAGGCAATTTACTCAAATGATATACAGAGTTCGGCAGGCAGCGTAAGCCAGATTAGAGAATGCTGCAACACGCTCATTAACATTGCAAAAGGTTCAAACATTGCAATAATAGTTATCGGACACGTAACAAAAGAGGGCAACATTGCAGGCCCCAAAGTTCTTGAACACATGGTTGATACGGTCATTCAGTTTGAAGGCGACAAATACAAATCACACAGAATATTACGTTCAATAAAAAACCGTTTTGGAAACACTTCTGAAGTCGGAATTTTTGAGATGGAAGAAAACGGGTTACGCGAAATTACCAACCCCAGTGAATTATTTATTAAAGATATAGACAGTGTACAAACACCGGGAAGCGTAACTATAGTTACAAATGAAGGTTCCCGCCCGCTGCTTGTGGAAATTCAGGCACTGGTAGGCACAACCCCGTATCCAACCCCCAGACGTATTGCAAACGGGGTTGATACCGGCAGAGTTCATCAGATTCTTGCCGTACTTGAAAAACGTGTCGGTTTAAATTTATCGAAACAAGATGTCTATGTAAACGTGATAGGCGGAATGAATATAACAGAAACCGCCGCAGATTTAGGTATCGCACTTGCCATAACAACCTGCGCCAGGGATATCATAATGGATAAATATACCGCAATAGTCGGTGAAATAGGACTTTCAGGAGAAATAAGGGCGGTTGGTAATATTGATAAACGTATTATTGAAGCGCAAAAACTCGGTTTTAAACGGATAATTATACCGCATTCCAACCCTGTTAACAAAGATATTAACGGAATAGAAATAATTAAAGTTAAAAACCTGCTTGACGCTTTTAACAAAGGTCTTACAAAGGAGTAGTTATGCCGCATTTTTTTATTAACTCCGCTTCCGTTAACGGTAATAACGTTATAATCAATGACAAAGAAAACTATAATCATATTGCAAAGTCCCTCCGCGCAAGAATTGGTGAAGAAATAAAATTATGCGACCAATTGGAAAACATCTACCGGTGCAAAATAACTTCTATCACAAAAAGTGAAATTAACACAGAAATACTATCAAAAGAAAAATCAATCCGTAAATTGCCGTTCAGCTTAGCCCTTGCCCAGTCGCCATTACGGAGCGATGCGCAGCTAACCCTTGTTGAAAAAGCGACAGAACTCGGGGTTAATATAATCTATCCCGTATATACCGACAATTGTGCGCTGCCGCGTAATGCAGCCTCAGCCAAAATCGAAAAATGGCAAAAAACTATGTATGAAGCTTCAAAACAATGCGAACGTGCAGATATTCCGACCTGCGCGCAGCTTACTACACTTGATAAACTACCGCTGGCAAGCTTTGATACAATTCTTGTATACGCAGAACGAAATGAAGAAACAACGCTTAAAGAGTTTATAAAAAATCATCCAGACATCTCCAGAATTTTAATCATCATCGGCCCGGAAGGCGGATTTTCTGACAGAGAATTTGAGTGGTTCAAATCTCAGAATTTACCGCTTGTAACTCTCGGGAGCCTTATATTAAAAGCTGAAACAGCAGCTATTGCAGGAATAGGTAATTTAATCTATGGATATTCCAAATAATTTAATAATTAATACTCTTAGAAACTGCTCTCAAACTATTTATCTTGTCGGCGGTTCTGTCCGCGATGCAATACTCGGCAGAAAAACTTATGATAACGATATAATAGTCATTGATGAAGATGCTGGAACCTTTGCACAAAAATTAGCCGCAGCTCTGGATGCTGTATATATTCCCCTTGATGAAGAAAACAAAATTTACAGACTTGTTATGAAAGACAAGGTGAATTATATTGATATTACCAATCCGGTAGAAGGAAATTTAACTAAAGATCTTCTGCGGCGTGATTTTACAATAAACGCAATTGCACTCAATATTAACACCGGAGAAACCGCAGATATTACAGGCGGACAATCAGATTTACACAACGGTATCATCAGAATGGTAAAACCTGAAAATTTTGATGATGACCCGCTTAGACTTTTAAGAGCTTTCCGGTTTGAAAGCGTTCTGGGATTTGAGATTGAAGAAAAAACTATTAAAGCCATAAAAGCCCGTGCAGAACAAATTTCTAAGCCCGCTGTAGAGCGGATTAACTGCGAAATTATGAAACTGTTTGAAGGCAAGTTTACTGTTAAATCATTAATTTCAATGGACGATGCCGGTTTATTAGAACTGATTTTTCCGCCTTTAAAAGACGAAAAAAAAGTCCCGCCAAACACCCATCACCATCTAGACCTTTTTCATCACTCTCTGGAAGTAGTTAATCAAATCCAAAAACTATATGAAGCAGCGCCGGAGGAAATTCAAAAACATCTTGAACAATCCGATTTTGGAGGCACCTCAAGACTGGCTCACCTAAAGCTTGCTGGACTGCTACACGATATAGGAAAATTCCAAACCTGGACAATAGAAGATAATGGGCGGCACAGATTTATCAAACATGATGATATCGGCGCTAAAATGGCTGATGAATTACTAAGAAAAATGCATTATTCTAAAAAACAAATTGAATACATAACAAAAATGATTAAACTACACATCTACCCTTCAAGTGTTATTCAAGCGCCTAATCTATCTGAAAAACATTATATGCGCTATATCCGCAGAATGGAAAATGATGTTATTGATAACATTATACTTGCGCAGGCAGACCGCCTCTCAGCCCGCGGAGAAGCGATTACTGATGAAGTTTTATCAGACAATATAAACGGACTTAACAAAATGCTGGATTATTATTTAAAAATAAAAGACAGCCTAAAACCGCTGCCCAAACTCCTTGACGGTAAAGAAGTTATGGAGATACTGAATATTAAACCATCACCAGAACTCGGAAAAATTCTTGATGCCCTAAAAGAAGCACAAATCTCAGGAGATATTAATACCAGAGAAGAGGCTATAGAGTTTGTAACAAAGCTTAAATAAATCTAAGCAGTGTACTCTTTCCCGCCGACTATCCTCAGGTGCCTGTTAGAACCTTCCCCCACAGACTTGCTCTCTAAATTATGCTGTTCAACAAGTTCGTGCTGTAATTTGCGGATATGCTGGTTTTGCGGCGAAAGTTCAATCAGGTCTGCTCCCGCCAGAATTTTATTTATTGCAGCCTTTGCCTCATCAAGCGCCCGTTCTGCATCGTCGCAATACCCTTGAAGTTTTTCAGCCTGATTTTGTAAATCCAGCGCTTCCTTCATTACTTTTTGAATTTGCGCCATGGAATTTGTTTTTACATAGAAAATCTGGAGTCTGTAATCATTTGCTGTAGAAAGAACTTTAGCCCCGCCTTTTGCAAAATTTTTGTGTGCAATAACTAAATCCGCATCATCAATATTACGGGTAATTTCAACATTCAAATCCAGACGTTCAATAATCTTTTCTACAATAGTTCTTGATACCGCATAAAGATAAATCTTCTTAAACGGCTTCATATCTTCAACATACTGCTTCCGGTTAAACGAAAATTTAAGACTGTCAACCGGTTCAGGAAGAATTTTTTCTTCAATCTTATTAATATGTTCAACAACCGTTTGTGCAGGGGGTTCAGATTTTTGCGGCTCTTCATAAGCTTTATCGACCTTTCTGATTTCAGGTCTTATCGGCCAGCCGCGCAAAATATAATCCACAGCCTCCGCTGCATCTTTATAAACAGCCAGCGTATTTCTGTCAATAATCTCAATTACAATATCAAATGTCGGCTGTTTTTCACGTTCAAGAACAGTTTTTTGCGAACCTCTGCGTTTGGCTTCATCATCACCCAGTGTAACAGACTGAACACCGCCTACAAGGTCAGAAAGTGTCGGGTTTTTAATAAGACTTTCTAGACTGTTGCCGTGGGCTGTCGCAATAAGCATAACCCCGCGTTCAGCAATTGTCCTTGCAGCCTGTGCCTCAGCTTCAGTTCCGATTTCATCAACAACAATTACTTCAGGAGTATGATTCTCAACAGCTTCAATCATTATATCTTTCTGATACTCCGGCTGTCTAACCTGCATACGTCTGGCACACCCGATTGCAGGGTGCGGAGTATCACCGTCGCCTGCAATTTCATTTGATGTATCAACTATAACAACACGCTTGCCGAGTTCATCTGCAACAAGACGTGATATCTCTCTTAATTTTGTAGTCTTACCAACCCCCGGACGTCCTAAAAACAAAATACTCTTCCCTAATAAACATATATCCTTTATGCAAGCAATAGTCCCCGTAATCACCCGACCTATACGACAAGTTAAACCCACTACCTTTCCCTGCCTGTTTCTTATTGCGCTAATCCGGTGCAGGGTTCCGGGGATTCCCGAACGGTTATCGGATGTAAACTCCTGTAGATGACTTGTGATAAAATTAATATCATCCTCTGTAATCTCTTCACAGCCGATACGTTCAATCTTGCCGCCTGCATGCCTGATTTCCGGAACCCTCCCTATATCAAGCACTATCTCAATTACATCATCCAATTGGTCGTGCGTAACATTTCTGACAATTTTGTCAGGCATTATTGCTAACATTTTGTCCAGGTCATTATGGAATTGTATCTCATTCATTATATATAATATGCCTTTCTGGTTGGCTGAAACGGCTTATTAAGTTTTAAATTTATCTCCCTATATAATTATTATACCACACAACAATAAATTTATAACAGACTTAACATTTTGCAAAAAAGATAAATCTTTAAATCGCTAAAAGTCTTTAATAACAACAATTTTACCGCATTAATTTAGTGGAATTTTTCTTCAATATCCCTCACTAAATACCCGCCAATTCACGGTAAACTTTCAAATATTCTTTAGAACTCTTTTCCCAGGAAAAATCAGCAGACATTGCACTGTTTCTCATAGCGTTCAGTCTAAACATGTAAATATTTGTAAAATTTTTGGTATTTTTTTAAACTTAATACGCAAATAATATTTTTACGGAGTTTAATAAATATATGTAAAAGGTTAAAAATGAGTACATTAAAAATTATTTCGTCAATAACACCTATTAATTTTAAACAAGCAGAGCCTCCTGTATCAACTTCCCATGTGATTCAGCAGCCTATGCCTAAGAACAATACTTATACAGTTGCCGGCGAAGTCGGGTTAGTAGTTGCAGCCGGAGTATTGTTGGGGGCTGCTGCAAAGTTTGCACCACGAATAAAAGCAATATTTAAACATTTTGCTAAGAAACCTAATGTAGAAACTGATAAGTATATGTTAATAAAAGAAGATATATACAGCGAGAAATATATTAATAATAAACTTGACAAGTCATATTTTACAGAAGCAACTCTTAGCAATAGCACTCCTGCCCCAAATGGTGTATTTTACACTTTCCCCGAGGGTTCCCAAACCGCTGATATCCATATAAAACAATTTGTAAACAAATTAAAACAGTACAATTGGGAAATAGTAGAAATTCCGCCGCTGGATAAAAGTAAAATCACAGGAACTGATACAACTCATGATAAACATCTTGGAGAATACATGATGTTACTGCATAAGATTTTTAACAATGCTGCTGAAAAGTACGAACAAACAGGACAAAAAACAGCTATTATTCTTAGACGACTTGATTCAATTACGGGGAATCGCAAAGATATACTTAAGCACCATAGGGATGAATTTTACAAACACGAGTACACAGAAGCTTTATTAAGATTAACTGATAACCTTAGTAAAAGAGGGTGTACATGGATAACTGACGCCCCAACAAATGCAAACCTTGACGCTGCTTCCATCAGAGTGGGACGGCTTGACCGTTGTGTTCTGCTTCCACCGTTAAAACACGATAGCCAAGAAGTTTGGGGTAATTTTCTAGAACAACAATATACTCGTTTTAAATATGCAGAGAAACAAATAAATACTTATGGTTACAATCCTTATTTAAACGGAACTACCTGGAGGCTGCAATACGCAATAGATAATTTTCCAAAAGAATACCAAGAATCCAGTCAACTCTATCAGGAACTAAAAAATACAAAATTTTATCCTGACAAGTATAAAGAACTTGTAGATAATGCACCGCCAATGAAAAAAGAAGAAAACTGGAGAGATATCCATAGAAGAAATCAAACAGAAACATAACAATAAAATAAATATAGAAAATAATGAGGAATATAAAAAAAGGAGTAAAAAGAAAAAATGAAAATACCGGCAATTAGTACGCAAAGTATTGGACATACAGACCAATATAAAAACGAAAAACAAACAAACGATGCTTCATTAAAGAACAATTTTATAACAAATGACAAATCCCCATTCGTTTCGGATAGTTACGGCAGGGCTATGGTAAACATGAATAACAGCCCTAATTTTGGTTTTGTACTTACCGGTGCTTTCATAGCAGGTATCTTAGCAACACTGCTTTATGGCGGCGCTCTCATCGTTGCTATATATAATCTAATTTCTTCTATTAATTTTAAAACTAATGTTGATGAAGATAAAAGAGAAAAAGTTTTAGAAGATTTAATGAAAGAATACAAAACAGATATTGAAAAAATAAGCCGTTCAATGGGCAAAGATAAAAAAGAAGCAGAAAAGTATTATAACAGCTATTTACAAGCCTCTTACATCAAACAGAAAAAAGGTGAAGAAACAGGTATGAATGCAGTAATGGGCTATACTCTTGAAAAATACAAGATAATAAAAGATGTCTTATCACCAATGGTATTAGCACAGCAAACAATAGAACCGAAAGTAAGAGAACTTGTACCCAATGGAATTCTTTTATACGGCCCTCCTGGAACCGGTAAAACATATATTGCTGAAAAAATTGGCGAACACATGAAACATTTTGGAACAAATGTTGTAAATTTAGATATAAATTCTTTAGGGTATGATGAGGAATCAAAAATTGAACTAATTGAAAAAACTTTCAATAATGCAAGACAAAACTTTGAAGATACCGGTAAATACACAATTATTAATATTAATGATCTTGCAGGGACACTTGAAAAAAGGCAAAAGAATAGCACTCCAAAACTATTAGACACTATTTTGCAGAATCTTGACAACAGCGCAAAACGTGGAGTAGTTGCGCTTATTTCAGTCAATGACCCGGAGGAACTCGATCGCGCCCTCCTTCGTAAAGGCAGAGTTGATATAAAAATGCCTATTGGAAAGATGGAGAAGTTTGAAAATGCAGAGATGATAAACTTTGCACTATATAATAATCATGCAACAAGAGAATATGCTGGCTCTTTTGATTATCAAAAGGTTGTCGATGAAATGGAAAAAAATCAATGGGCTTTTACTCCTGCTGAATTTTTTGATTTTGTCAGACAAATGGGTAATGATAAAAATGTGAGTGCAGATAGTATAATTGCATTAATGAAAGACTTAACTGGTAACGATGGACAAAAATATAATGATGCGGAGTTATCACCAGAACGAAGGCAAGAGTTTAGAGAAAAAATAGCATTTGTTGACAGTATATATAATACTCCCCCGGAAAAATTAAGCAACCATTCTATCTAATTATACTAAATAAAGCGGTTGAAAATTTCAGCCCCTTTATTATATTCTACAGACTACCCGCCAGTTCACGGTAAACTTTCAAATATTCTTTAGAACTCTTTTCCCAGGAAAAATCAGCAGACATTGCACTGTTTCTCATAGCGTTCAAAGTATATTTATCTTTATAAACATGCATAGCACATTCTATTGCAGCCTTCATGGCCCATCCGTCGTAATCCCAGAATTTAAATCCTGTAGAATTATCTAGCGGATATCCAACAACCGTATTATCCAGCCCGCCGGTTGCACGTACAATAGGAAGAGAACCATAACGCATAGCTATCATCTGGCTCAAACCACAAGGCTCAAACGCTGACGGCATTAAGAAAAAGTCACTGCCTCCGTACATAAGGTTTGCTAAATCAGCCTTATATCCAATATAAGCACGAATATTAGGAGAATTGTTTGATAACCAGATTAAAAGATTTTCATAATCTTTATCCCCGCTGCCTAAAAATACAAAATCAGCCTCCATATATTTAAGCTCATTCTCAACCTGCCTTACCAAATCCAACCCTTTTTGCGGCACAAGACGTGAAATGAATGCAATAAGCGGCCTGTCCGGATTGTATTTAAGTCCGAAAAATTCACAAACTTTTTTCTTATTTGCTTCTTTATTCTTTAATGATTTTTTATCATAATTTTTAACAAGATTCTTATCTGTTTTTGGATTATAAACATCATAGTCAATACCGTTTAAAATCCCGACAAGTTTATGTGTCTGCCCCCTGAGTGTGTAATCCATTCCTTCACCGTATTCCGGCGTCAAAATCTCTTCTGCGTACTTTGGAGATACAACTATTATCTTGTCTGAATAATTAATTGCGCCCTTCATCCAGTTAACACGCCCCCAATGCTCGCACCCCCACTCGTTATATACAATATCACGGCGCATATTTGCAAAATCAATAACATCATCAAACCAAACTCCCTGATATGCAAGGTTATGGATTTCAAAAACATTTTTAGCACGACACCAAAAATCATCAAATTTATAATTTGCTTTTATATACAGAGGTATCATTGCCGTATGCCAATCATTAGAATGAATGATATCAGCCTTGAAATTTAGCTGTTTAGCGTATTCTAAGGTTGCAAGCGAGAATGCAATATATCTTTCATGTTCATACCTTGGGTCAAGCCATTTAGGATAAACCTCCTTAAAACATGAAAAATACCAGTCATTATGAACAAAAAATACATTAATATTCGTGCCGGGAAGTTTGCACATAAATAATCTAAACCGCTGCGGGCGCTCTTGAAAAGATATCCACATTACAGAATTATCAAGTTCTTTTATTCCCCACTTGTCAACATCAATACATCCGTGCAGAGGCGTAAATATAGCAATCTCAGCATCTTTTTCCAGAGCTTTAGGCAAACTGCCTACAACATCCGCTAACCCTCCTGCCTTAGAAAAAGGTGCAACCTCTGCTGATGCAAATAATATTTTCATAAACAACCTCCGCTTATTTAAACGACATGATAAATATAAAGCAAACAATTTTTGCGGTAAAGGGGCATAAATAAAATAGCCGTCAATCTTTAGTTCATAACAAAAAAAGAACCGCAATGCGGTTCTTTTCATTATGCTGTTTGCTTCACTTTACTGTTATCTTCTGCCTGTTTCTTAAGATACAATTCCCGGTTAGGCGGCTGCGCAGGCCCCTTTGGCTCAGGAATACCTTTTGCCTTATCACTCGACTTTCTTGTTAATTTATATGTGTATTTAGGAATAGTAACACCAAGCAAGAACGGCGATATAATCAAAAGGTTAAGCAGGAATGGTATAGAACTTAAAGTCTTAGCAATTCCCAACGCTCTGTTATTCTTAAGCTTCTTAAGCGCAGGCAGCAATGAATCAACCATTTTTGTTTGAAGTTCCGGATTAGCATTCCTTATGTAATCCAAAATCTTTTTATTCTTATCTGCAACACTCATTGATTTTATTGAATCAAGCGTAAACCCGTCTTTTGCATTGAATATGTTTTCTTTATTTTCAGCATATGAGAATATTTTAGCAAGATTCCCCTGTTTTCTATCAAGATATTCACAAACATTCACGAGTTTGTTATGATTATCAATTCCGCCATATAATGCATCAAGCTCCGCGTTATTAATTACGCTTATATTGCTGTATGGATTCAAATACTTGCCCAGTTTTTTCAAACCTTTACCTTCATCCGCCGCATGATCAATAAGCACAAATCCTGATTTCTTTTCGTAAGATTTAATCATACCTCTTGTAGCAAGAGGAACTGCAAAAGTAACGAACAGTGCAGAGAACGGATCTCTAATTGCGATTTCTTTTATTTCTGAAATATCTTTCTTGAACATGCGGTCAAACCAGCCTTCTTTTTTACGAGTTTCCTCATCTTTAATAGGCGCACGTTCATAAGCACGGCTTGCACGCGGAATAGTCAGCCCTACAATTGATATACCGGACATAAGTGTGGGAGAGAAGTTAAATCCGTGGAATTCACCTTCTGCAAGCACAAAATCTTTCCACTTGGCAATTTTCTTACCAATGCTGGAAAATCCGCCTTTAAAACTAACATTTCCCTTCTTGTCAGCATCTATCTTTTGTAACTGCTTTTTATGCTTTGCTTCGCATTTAGAAGTTTCGCCAGGCGGCTTATCTCCAAAAGCATAAAGCTTAGGAAGATAATTCATAACACCGAGTACTGTAGCACCCGCCGCAATATTTGAAGTCCAGCGTTTACCAATCATAGAATACATAAAATCTTCTGCTTTTGCGGCATTCCACTCTTCCGGATTTTTAAATTTTCCGGAAACATCATGAGCATACGCCAGAAGTCCTTTTGTTGCCTCTTTTACATCATAAGTGGTACCATCAATTACAACTCTATTCAATTTTGATAAATCAGAACCTCTTGTTTCAAGCAAAGCATTATTAATAATGCTATTCATAGGATTTTCCAAATCTTTCTTTATATGCTTAACGACTTTTTTCAACTCACGCCCTTCTAAAATACCGTCATCAGCAAAATCTTTATTTTTAGTAATTGCTCTTATTGTTTCCGCACCATAATCATTACCAAAAGTTTTTTCAATCTCTGAAACAGACATTTTTTCAGGAACATCAAAAGATTTTATTTCTTTAGCTTTAGATAATTTACTAATTGCTTTAGAAACAAGCGCATCAGAAGCCTCTAAACCTATGGTTTCTTTGTACATTTTTTTGAACCCGGATTCAATAATTGATGACTTTAACTGTGCGGCATCTTTAAATGATGTATGCTCAAACATTGCAGCAACATTTTTACCAAAAGACTTAATTAATCTTGAATTAATATAAGTTGATTTACCCATACCAAGTTTAGTAAGCGCAAATACACCGGCAGGAATTGCCATCATAGCAGGGCCGGTTATGCCTTCACGGCCGCAAACTTCAAGACCTTCCTGAATATGGAATTTTCCGGTAATTTCCTTATCACGGTTAAAACCTGTCCAGGTTCGCGGAACAGTCATGCCTAACCCGTCTTGTATAAGGAACAGAGCAACAAATCCCATTGTTTCAATTCTTTGCTTAAAATTTCCGATAGCAGTAGCTAAATCAAAATTTCTTGCCCAATCTAGAAAAGTACTATTATTAGCTTTAAACGTTACAGCGTTTAATTGTTTGGGAGAAGGGGCATTAAACTTCGTTTCAAATTTATTGTCTGCATTAACATTATTATGATTATTCCCGCCCCTGTCGTAATTATTAATTGAATTAACTTTCAACGATACGTCCTTCCTGCAACAAAATGTATTCTACACATATTTAAAAAGTCGTGTGATAAAAAAAATTTGCTTAAATTTTTGATTGTTTTTACTTTTCTTTACAATAAGTAAGAAATATGTATCTATCTAAGATTATACTTTTTTAGAAAAATTTGCAAGCCGTAAAGTGTATTTTTTACAATATTTTTACAATTGGTAATATTTATAGCTATATTTTTTATATAACATCCTCTCCCGCTGAGGAATTATTCGTAAAATTTTAAAGTGTTATTTTTACATTTATTTTAGAAGCTGTATCACCTTTAAATCCTTGATACAAGGGGTATATCACGTCATAAACATGATTAACATTTGTAACAATTATGCCCTGGAATTAATACTAAAGGATTACTTTTTTTATCCGAGTGTGCTATATATATAATTGTAATATCATATGAAAATATAGAGTACTAAAAATAAGAACGGAGGCATCATGTCAGTTGGACAATTTGTATTTATGTTACACAGCCACTTGCCATACTATAGAAAAGCAGGTATGTGGCCGTTTGGCGAAGAAAACCTTTACGAATGTATGGCTGAAACATACGTTCCTTTGCTGAATGCTATTTCCGAGTTGTATGACGAAGGAATTAAAGCAAAATTAACAGTCGGAATTACACCTATTTTGGCTGAACAGCTTAATGACGAACACCTTAAGCACGGTTTTGTTAAATACATAGATGCACAAATTGCCGCTGTTTCTAAAGACCTAGAAAGATATCCGGATCCCAAAGTTGCACACTCACAGCATTTAAAATATCTTGCAAAATACTACTTTGACCTCTGGAATAAACTGCGCGATGACTATGTTAACAAGTTTGGCATGGATTTAGTAGGTAATTTCAAAAAATACCAAGACCTAGGTTGTATCGAAATTACAACTTCCGGTGCAACACACGGATTCTCTCCGCTGCTCTGTACTGACAGCAACCTCAATGCTCAGTTCAAAGTCGGTTCTGATACAACAAAAAGATTGTTCGGCAAAAAAGCTAAAGGCTGCTGGCTTCCGGAATGTGCATACAGACAAGGTTACGAATATGTCGGTAAAGACGGAAAAAAACACTGGCGGCCGGCTATTGAAGTAACCCTCCAAAATAACGATATTGAATATTTCTTTACTGAATCTCACGTTATTGAAGGCGGTAATTCCATCGGTAACAGGCGTGTTATAGGGGTTTACGGAAACATTGAATACATTCCGCTCCCCGAAAGAGCTGCTACGGGTTATGATACTTATTCAGCTTACTGGCTGCCTGATGCTCAGGTTGCTGTTATGGGTAGAAATGACAGAGCCGGTTATCAAGTCTGGTCGGCAGCAGACGGCTATCCGGGCGACGGTTGTTTCAGAGAATTCCACAAGCGTGATGACAAATCCGGTATGCACTATTGGAGAATTACATCGCCGACAACCGACCTGGGCGATAAAATGCTCTATGATCCGGTTCTCGCATTTAACAAGATAAACGAAAACTCTGACCACTATACAACTCTTATTTATCACTTATTAAATGATTACAAGCTCGCTCATAACAAAGAAGGACTTGTTATGGTGTCATTTGATACAGAATTGTTCGGCCACTGGTGGTTTGAAGGTGTTGAATTTATTAAACAGGTAATCAAAAAATTCCATCAATACTTACCGGAAGTTGAAAGGTTAACAGCCGGTGAATACCTTAAAAAATACCCGCCCAAAGAAGCTATTCAAATTCCTGAAAGCTCCTGGGGACAGGGCGGACACTTCTATGTATGGCAAAATCACCTCACAGAATGGATGTGGCCGATTATTCACTCTTGTGAAAAACGTATAAACAGTATTGTTGAAAAATACGAAAAAATCCCTGAAGATAAGCTTCTGCATAGAGCCTTAAATCAAATGGCACGTGAAAATCTGCTACTCCAAAGCTCTGACTGGCCGTTCTTAATCACAACCTGGCAGGCTAAAGATTACGCAACTGACCGTTTCAGAGAACACGTAGACAGATTTGAAACAATCGCTGATATGATTGAAAATAATTCTATAGATGAAGCAAAACTTCAAGAAATAGAAAGTATAGACAACTGTTTCCCTGACATAGATTACAGAGTCTATATGCCTATTGAAGAAGGAGTAATTCCTCAACAGGCATCAAAGCTTGCACCATTATACTCGTAATTTACAAAACATTCAAAAGCCCGGAGGATATCCTCCGGGCTTTTTATTTATATTTTTTTAAATATTTTAGAACTGAAAACTGATTCCAAAATCTTATTTTTTTCCTGCACGGCCTCTATATTCTTCACATAATTTGTAATTTTTTTACAAAACCTTTTGGCCGCATTACCAAGTTTTGAAAACTGGCTCTCTGTCTGCGGAAATTGTTCAAGTTCTGTAACTTCCTGTATTATTCCGTTTTTAATCTTACCTGCGGCTTTAAAACCGTTATCAACAGTTAAAAAATCACAAACTACACCATTATTAACTCCATTTGACATTGGAACTCTGGAATATACATTGCCGGCACTCCGTGTAATATAGCCTGTTTCGTAATCATAATTCTTAGCAGCCTTAAGCAGCAGTGAATTATTCCCGCTGCCCTGGCGTTCCCACAACCGGACTTTCATATTATCCCCGTTATTTTTTACACTCATACTGTAGTTTTTGCAGTTAAAATAATTATTTTCTATCATAGTCAAACCTCTTTTTCTATGAATAGAATATTCGTAAAGATTTTTTTTTGCTATTTTAAAATCAACAATTTACAATTTGAAATAATTCCGGCTAGGCAGCGGCGTTACCACCTGATTTCAAGTACTCTTCAAAATCTCTCATAGCAATTTGCCAGTTTTCTGTCAAATCAAGACTCTTTTCTGCTATAGATGTCGGCAGACCGGCGTGGTGGATTTTAGGAATAAGATAAGTTTCAGAGTATTCTATCGGATATGGGATATCATCATCCGTATCATTACAAATAAAGATTGTTTCACCGGTACTTGTCTTTCTTGCGCCTATAATTGTAATTTCATGGGCATTTTCAATTACGCCAGCAGCATCTGTCAGCATATAACCAATAATTACATTCTTTCCCATTTCCAACGCTTCAAGAAGTTGTGACTTTATAGTCTGATAATCCGCCTCCTGTCCTATTACGCGCTGATTTTCATCTACTGTCTGGTAAACAACGGATGTCGTATCCTTATCCTCAACAACAGACTCAATAAATGTTTTTTCAAAATCTATCAAGCCTTTATCTTCTCTGCTGAATTTTCCGCCCCGTTTATCCAGCAGTGATGAATAAGTTTGTTCAGTTCCAAGCTGCATAAGCATTGATTGCATAAGTACATCTACAGAACTTCTCTCCAGCGGGTCGCGGTAATTATTCTGAATCCGCGCGCGTACTATTGCTTCCTTATCAGGTTTTAGGATAAGTGTGGCCTGATTTATACCATTTAATTTATAAGGAACTTCAAATGCATTTAAAAGCCAAATAGCATCAAGAGTATTCTTTGATAACTTTTCCAGATTAATCGTCTTTTTAACCTCCAGAGCAGGAGATGTCAGTGCCTCGGCGAATCTTGCAAACTCTGCCGGATGTCTGTGTGCAAGATTAAATTCCACACTTGCAGCAACGCAGCAGCCTGAATACATTTCATCAAACTCTGCTTCTTTAAGTTTTCTCTCACGCGCATCTGTTGAATCTGCGGTCATATAATCTATTACTTTCGGCATAATTATATTTGGAATATCGCCAAAGCGCTGCGTTATACCGCTCGGATTAGCTATTGTTTCCAGAACATTTTGAGCGACTTTATCCGCAGACAATCCTTTAACCCGCGGAGTCGTAACTATTTTATATAAATTATCAAGTACTGTCGTTCTGTCCTCTGCATCGTTTCTCAATAATAAGCCGCTTTTTAATGTCATTTTGAGAAGTTTTTTATTTTTTTTATTCAATACCGATTCAACATCCGCATATTTTTGACTTTCTTCCGGCGTAAGCATTGTTCTTACATTTATAACAGTACTTGCTGACTGAAAAGACGGGTAATTTTTTTTAGTGTTATCCCCCACGCAAGAAGTTGTTCCTGTACTATCTTTTACAGAAACATGTTTTACTTCTGCCGGATTCATTTTAAAATACGGGTTGACATTATTTATTTGCACACTTACCATATATATAATAAAACATTAAATGCTTAAAATTTGCCAAGTACAAGTTTATTGTAAAGAAAGTTTAAGATGAAATACAAGACTTTAACCGAACAGCAGATTATTATTTCAATCGACCGGCTTACAAGATTTAAACCGACGGAGGAGAAATACTTACGCGTATTTAAAGATATAATCATTTCTAATCTTATACAGCCGGCTGTTAAAAAATCAGAACTTGATTTAATGGACTACTCCGAAATCAAGAATATTGCAGAAACAATTTTCAATGCATCATTACAGGCTCAAGATAACGATTATACAATTAATCTCAGGTTAAAGGGGTATGAAAACAGTGTTTATAATAATTCTCCCGAGGTTCAAAAATTACTTAATAACAAACTTAATTACAAATCGGCATTACAGCTTCAGGAAATCAGCCGTCCGCTTAACCTAAGATGGCTTAGCCGTTTAGCTGAAAACATGCCTCTTGAAAAATTACGCGAAAAATATTCAACACGTTTTCCAATATCAAAAGTTATTCTTGCGGAAGGAATAACAGAAGAGATTCTTCTACCTAAATTTGGCAGGCTGCTTGGTTATGATTTTGATAAAAAAGGTATTCAAGTACTTGGCGCAGGCGGAAAAAACCAGGTTGTAAAAACCTATTACAAACTTGCAGAAGAATTAAAAATTCCGGTATTTGTTCTGCTTGATAATGACGCAAAAGAAAACCTTGAACAGATTTCCCGCAAGCTCAGGCCTATTGATAAAGTACACCTCATATCAAGCGGAGAATTTGAAGATTTGCTGCCTCAAAGCCTGATTATTAAAACTATTAATTATGAATTAAAAAATTTTGCAACCATTACAGGAAATGAATTTAATCCCGAACTATCAGCTGTTGCCAACCTTATTGAAGTTTTCAGGCTAAAAGGTTTACACGAATTCAAGAAAGCGGATTTTGCACAAAAGGTTGAAGAAAATCTGTTTGATGATACAGATATTTCTGACGAAATAAGGCTCATATTCAAAGAACTAAAAGAAGATACAACAAATATTATTAACACATAACAAGCCACAAAAGCTTTTTGACAAATCTTGCAATATATATTGCAAACATACAAAATAAAATATCGTAAAACACTTTAATCCCGCTCTGTGAAGCTATCCAGCCTGTTATCATATCTGCCGAAGTATTAAATAATGTAGAAATAAAAACCATGTAAAAAATCCCTATTACATGAATAGCAAGCACCCCGAGAACAACAGCCTTAAATATATTTAAAAATTTATAGTTATTTTTTATAATAGTTGCTGTAATAAAGGCAGCCGGAATATAGGCTAAAATATATCCAAAACCGTACTCTGAAATATAATGAATTCCGCCCCCCATCCCAAAAATAGGGAGTCCGGATATGCCGGCAATAATATAAAAAGCAATCGCTGACATTCCATATCTGCGATCAAGCAGCCCTATTGCAAAAAACACAGCAGGAAGCTGCGGAATATAATAGTAACATGCCGCGTCAACAAGATAATTACTTAATCTAAAACCTTCTGCGCCTTCCTTTATAGAAAACAAATCAACTATAGGAAGCTGCGTGAATGTTGACATAACAATTAAAAGCACACACAAAAACACAAGAACTATTGTGCCTATTGTAAATCTTACCGGTTCACCGGAATATTTAAAACTTTGAATTTCAGGAGTTATTCTCTTTATCATAGAATATCTATTATCCCGTTTAATTTAGCAACATTTTCCTTGTACTTATTTTTAAATTTATCCCAAAAAATATTTTCTGTCCACATAATAAGAGCGCTTTCATTATTATCCTGATAATACCCTTTTCGTACTCCAAACGCCTGAAACCCGTATTTTTCATACATAGAAATAGCCGGAATATTACTCTCCCTGACTTCTAAAGTAAGATACTTAACTTTTTTTTCATAACAATCGTCAAGAATCGCTTTCAATAATGATTCTCCAATATGTCTTCTTGTATACTCAGGTGCTACAGCAATTGTAGTAATATGTGCTTCATCAATAATACACCAGTACCCCGCGAATCCTGTCAGCACACCGTCTTCTGTTTTAGAAACATAATACTGCGCAAGGTTATTCTGAAGTTCGCTGTAGAAAGAGTCCTTAGACCAATGGTGAGTGCCATACGCTTTTTGAGCAATTATATCCACTTCATCAATATCATCTTTAATCAACGGTTTTATATAAATTTTAAGCTTATTTCCTACGGACATATACTTTCCCAATCAATATCATCTTCCGTTTCTTCACCGGGTTCAACTATGTAATCACCATCCTCAAGCATTAGCATAAGCATAAGTCTGAGCTGTGTTTTATAATTTTCAAGCGCTTTTTCCCTGGTTTTGGCACAAAAAGTAAAACTCGGTATTTCTTTTATCTCAACATAATAATACGGATTTCCGTTAAAATCCAAATCTGTACCTTCTATCAAAGTCCAATCAAGGTTCATATAATAATCTATATCTTTATTTTGTTCCATACGCCCTACAATGAATTCTTAGTCAACGGCTGGGTAATCATAATCCCCTCACCGCCAAATACATCAGTCTGAGTTCCATTAATAAATAAATATGTCGGTTTTTCTGTATTCAATTCGACCGTTTCAATAATCTGATTCAGCTTTTTATAAATACTTTCAGTCCCGCCTCCGGTATTAAAAGCAGGAGTTAAATCAATTATGTTTTTATTTTCTTCCTGAATAATTGCAAGAATTTTAGTGTCCGCAGGTATTTCGGAATAAGTATTGAAAATACGTTGAATTTCAGAAGGCCCTTCCATTAATTTTCTAATCGCAAATTCAAATCTGGTTTGCTTTGCACCTTCTACATAATTATATTTAATAATTTTATTCTCTCCGTTTTTACCGAGAAAACAAACTGAAACACCATTTTTAATTAGAGCAGGAAAAAATTCATAACGATTCAACCAAACAAAACCGCCTGCAATAAATAATACTATCACTGTTATTAATAGTACTATTGCACCTGCTAAATTATTATTTTTCTTTTTTCTTTTCATTGTTAATCCTTATATACTTTTATGGTACCAAATATTTGTATTTTGTCATCAACTACATAAACTTTTTTTATTGCAGTATTAACTTTTGCATGATCCAAATCTTTTATAACAAAATTAACCGGATTCAATTTGTCTATAATATATAAAATATCATCAGACAAGCCCATTTTTAATTTCTTATTAAATTTTATATCATATAATCCTGATCTGTAACCATCAGAATATATATTCGTAGAAATTCGGACATTAAACATCATACCGCCCAACATATCCGATTTAATTAATAGTTTTATAAATAATCGGTCAAATTGACAATAAATATCGACACCCTGTATTCTAAAAATCGGGGACATTTTACTGTTAATTTTTGCTATCTCTCTTTTATATTCCTTGGACTCTAAAATAGTTTTTATATCATCATTCGTCAATTCAATAGAATACTCTGCGAGTATATCTGTTAATATTTTAATATGTTTAAGATTACTAACATCAAGTCTGTTATTTTCTGTAATTGTCGCCATGTGTATTTTAGATATACTCATACCGTCTATATTGAGATTTCTACCATCAGCGACAACTGATTTCACAATACCGCTGCGCAGAGCTTTTGCTCCGTAAGAGTTAATAATTATCTTCATATCGCCGCTGGTAATTTTTTCAATCTCTACAGACAAAACATGTTCAAGAAGTTTAGACTGTATATAATTAAGCGGCCCCCTGAAACCGAGGTTTTCTTCTGTTTTTGCCAAAACAATATTTGACACCATTAACAAAATAAATAATATTAAGCAAAACTTTTTCATATTTGAATTATACCATAATAAAAGAGGAAGATTTAGATAATCTTCCTCTTTATAATCTAATAAAGAACGCAATCTTAGAAAATGATTGTTAATTCTTCATCAGGATTCAAGCTTGAATTGTTAGAACAGCTTGGAACTATGCAATAAACAATATCATCACACAATTCATACACTACACCGAATGTACCTGATACAACAACTTTAGTTATATCAAATACACCTTTGAAGATAGTAACAATACCTTGTCCAAAACTTGCAACACCGCGTCCCGGGTGTAAGCATGCAGTTTCAACAAATGTATTGCTCAAGTTGTCACCTAATTGTTCAAGACCGTTGCCTGCAACATCAACGATTGCACCGCCTGAACGACCAACAACACCAACAACTCTGCCTGCGGCGCTGAACGGAAGTCCAAGAATTCTTGCAATAATATTCGGATTCTTAGTAACATCGGCATCAACACCTTGAACTCTCTTTGGCAATTCTTTTACACAATCACCATTTTTAATTGTTAAGAATTTAACCTTAACGAATCCAGGGTTTTTAATACCGGGTCTGTTAACAGCAACAACCTTGCCTTTAACAATTGAACCTGCCGGGAAAGCAACACCGTCTATTGTTGCGGCTTCAGTTGTTTTAGCTTGAAATGCATCACCGATATTTGAATGTTTTGCACTGATTCTATCAAGCATTTTAACTTTAACAGAACCAAGTGAAGCAGGACAAGCGTCTGCAAAACCGCTGTTTTCAGTTAAAGAGTTCCAGTTAGCTCTCAAAGAGCTTACCAGATATGCAACTTGTTCTTTTGTTAAAAATTCGTTGTCGATTACACCTTGTTGATCAGGAAGTGCTTTCAATAAACCGGAAGCAATGACTTCATTAGTACAATCTTCTGCCCAGGTCGGAATAAATTTAACTTCTGAACCTGCATAAATCGGTGTACCTTGTGAGTGTTCAACATTAATCAACTGAGCAACAGTTGCAAAAACTTCTGCTTTTGTAATAGGCTGATCCGGTTTGAATACACCTGACGGATAACCAATCATAATACCTTTTTCTGTAACTCTATAGATGTAATCTTTTGCCCAGTATTGATTGTTAATATCAGAATACGGACTGTAATTTTCAGGAGTTACAACATCAAGACCTTCAGCAAGGATTGCAGCTACTTCCGAACGCATAGTCGGTGCATTGAACTTCATTTTACCAAAACCTGCATCCTCGTGCTTCTTGGCAACTTTCTTTAATAAGTCTTTTGCTTTACCTGCAATAAGCACATTTTCCTTTTTGTTAACCTTCAATGCAAAGTTAGGCTTAATAGCCTTTGCACCGGTAACGTAAACAGAATCGGCATCAACAAGCGCCTGAGCCTGAGAACGGAAAAGTGTCGGGTGCGCATAAGTTTCCACACTCGGAATTTTGTGGCAAGGGCCAGCCTGCGCAATAGAGGCAACACCTAAAACCACAACTGCGGTAGTCAAAAATTTTTTCATATTTCTTCTCCTATCCTACTTCTTATTTTTAAAATTATTAAAAATAAGTATATAGTTTATTATCGTTAAAGGCAATGCTATTGTCAAGCTTATATTTCGCTTCTTTTTTATATTTTAGACATTGAACGGTTTTTATTATTAAGTTTTGTAACAAATATAAAGGAACTTGAAATCAGGGACTCTAAATATACTTTATATATATGTAAGATATAAGACAAAGGGTGTAACAAGATGGCTATTGCAAATTTAAATGAAACAATAATGGCTTACAAGCTCAGACGCAATAGATTGCAATTAGATATCACTGATTATCAATCGCAAAAACGTCTTGCTACAAATGAACAGCTTGATTTTATGCAGCTTACTCAGGCTCAAAAAACTGAACAAAAAAATAAATGGAAAGCCGAGTATGAAGCAGGTAAAGATACAATTTATGCTGATATTGCTTCATATACCGAAATTGATGAATATGAAGATGCGATTGATAAAATCGAAGCAGAATATGAAATTTATAATGCAGAATTAACAGCATGGGAAACTGATTTAGACAATATGATTACAACCGCTGATACTGAATTAACTGAAATAGAGGCATACATTGAGTCTTATGAAGAAATGCTTTCTACTAACATAAGTAACGATTTTAATTACGGATTGAACTAATACTAATACCTCTCATACATCTAACAGCCGTTCCATCAAAAGATGGAACGGCTGTTAGATTAATAATTATTTTGTTATTCGGCTGAGAATATATCTTTAATATCATCCATTGTTAAGGATTTAACAATGTTTCTGTCAATAGAAATTACGCTGTCAACAAGGTTTCTTTTTCTCGTTTTAAGTTTCTGGATTTTTTCTTCAACTGTATTTTTTGTAATAAGTCTGTATACAAACACTTTTTTCGTTTGTCCGATACGATACGCACGGTCTGTTGCCTGATCTTCAACTGCCGGATTCCACCACGGATCGTAGTGGATTACGTAATCTGCACCTGTAAGATTTAAGCCTGTACCTCCGGCTTTAAGACTTACGAGGAATATCGGAATATTCGGGTTATTATTGAAGTTTTCTACGGCTGCCTGCCTGTCTTTTGTCTTGCCGGTCAGGTACTCATATGGAATACCCTCGCGCTCCAGCCAGCCTTTAATAATATCAAGCATATCTACAAACTGGCTGAACAACAGGACTCTGTGTTTTTCTGCAATAATTTGTTCCAGCATCCCTTTCAAATATTCAAATTTACCGGATTTTATAACACCTTTAACATGTTCTTTGTCGTAAAGACGAGGGTGACAGCAGATTTGACGAAGTCTTAGGAGTGCTGAGAATATTGACATACGGCTCTTTTCAAGTCCGTTCATTTCAATACTCTTGAAGAGTTCTTCTTTTGTTGAATCAAGAACTTCAAGATAAAAATCTTTTTGTTCGTCAGTAAGCTCGCAGTATGCCATATTTTCGACCTTATCAGGTAAATCTTTGGCTACGTCACGCTTCATACGTCTTAGAATAAACGGATAGATTTGGAGTTTTAAACGTTTTTCAACTGTTTTATCCTGACGTTCCATAATCGGTGTAACATACCTGTAATTAAATTCAGACATTGAGAATAAAAATCCGGGCATAAGAAAATCAAATACAGACCACAATTCTTCAAGTTTATTTTCAATCGGTGTACCTGATAGTGCAAGTTTATGTTTAGCGCTTAATGTCTTTACTGCCTGTGCTGTTTGTGATGTAGCATTTTTAATATTTTGAGATTCATCCAAGATAATATATCTAAAATTGTATTTTTTGAGTTTTGCAATATCCCGTCTTACCAGAGCATAACTTGTTATAACAATATCATACTCGGGAATTTTCTTAAATAATGAGGCTCTGTCTGTCCCAGAGAGTTTCAGACAGGATAATCCCGGGGTAAACTTTGCGATTTCTGCCTCCCAGTTAAATACAACAGTTGTCGGACAGATAACAAGAGTTGGTTCAGCACCATCAACCTCTTTGGCTTTTTGCAGTAAACTCAAGGCTTGCAGAGTCTTACCAAGTCCCATATCGTCAGCAAGAATACCGTTTAGCCCGTATTTATACATAAACCATAGCCAATGGAAACCCTTAATCTGATATTCGCGGAATTCTGCATCAACGCCTTCCGGAAGCGCCTCTCCGCCATCTCCGGTTGAGAATGTTGAAATTTGTTCCCAAAATTTGGTAAAGTTATCTGATAAAACAAGTTCAAACCCGAGATTTTTAAGTTCTGAAACAAGACCGGCACGATATGTTTTTACAATATATTTATTTTCGTTATTTCTGTAGGCATCAAATGAATTAAAGGAACGCAGCATTTGATAAATATCCTGCGCAGGATATTCAACAAAGCCCATACTCCTTACCCTGCTGTATTTTTCACCGTTCTGGATTGTTTCATAAATATCATCAAAACTTATAATTTCATCACCGGCCTGACCGTAAATCTGAATTTCAAAACTATCGTTTGAATCATCGCAAAAATCAACTTTAGCACACATTTTGAATGGTTCTTTAAGAAGTTTGAAAAAGTTCATGTCATCTTTTTCTATAAACTTCCAGTTATCGCCGGCCTGTTGAATGTAATAGTTATAAAAATCTATCGCATTTTCTTTTTCCATTGCAAGGTTATTTGTCTGCATCGGGATGAATTTACAGGCCAAAAGCATTTGATAAGCTTCATGTTCGTGCTTGTAATTTCTTTTTACCCAATAAACCAAATCGCTGTCCGGTTTCTTGATTGTAATATAAGCACCTTTGTCCGTCTTTGAGTACGGAACCCTTACACCATCATATTCAAATTCCAATGAAGCTTTTAACGACTGGTCGTAGTCAATTCCCAGAGTGACAATATTCTGTGGCGGACGTTCTTCCAGAAGTAGTTTTGAAATATTATCCGAAATCTCAACTTCCATTATTTCTCTAAGATGCGGAAGTTCTTCATAAACAAATTTACCGCCGTCAGCATCTTTTAAATCTGTAAATGTTGATTTAATAATGCTTTGCGGAAGTTCGTTGATTGCAATATTTATCGGGAAAATAAGATTTTTATATCTTCCCCATTTTAATTGTCTTGAAAAATACTTAATTTCCTCAAACGGATATATTTCATCCTTGTCCGGCCGTTTCCAGTAAAGGGCAAGCATTATAGCACCGGTTTGAGAAGTATTTACTGATAATGTTAAATTCCAAATATTGTCTACAAACTGTATCCGTTCTTTTGTTTTTTCATCCAGAACTTCTTCTACCCGTGAGAGAAGCTCAAACATTGGTGCAAACTTTGTAATAGGAACATCATACCAGCCGGCTTTTTTGTCTTGTTTTGCAATTTTTAATAGTGTTGAGAATATTTCAAACTCGGCCTTCTGCTCTTCGTTTAACTCAAAGTCCGGATTATTTTTTTGTGCTTCAATAAGAAGTCTTAAGACCGATTCAATCGAGCGTACAATTTTGTTTGTGGAACGATCGCGTATTAGTATTGAAAAAAAGTTTTGCCTGCGCTTCGGGTTGAAGTGGAAAATATAATTGCCCTGCGGCGGAGTTTTGAGCGCTGTATCAATATCTGACAGGTCTACTTCAACACCGCCTTTTTCTGCCAGCCATTTTTCGTAAGCGTTTTCATTAATAGCTTTTATTGCAATTGCTACAGAGTGTTTGCACCATTCATCTTTTAGAGGGCAGCTGCAACGCGCTTCAACTTTATTTTTTTTGAAAATCAAATCAGTATTATATGAGTCTTGAAAGTTACCTTTAACTTTCCCCATATAAAAATTCTTTTCCGGATATGACTGGATAATCATATCTTTCTGGTAATATTCGTACCCTCTGCGCCATGCACCGGGTGTTGCATTTTCTTTTAGAAACTTGAAATTAAATTTAAACGCACCCATCTAATGAGCCTAATTCCTTTTTCGGGTTAAAATCAACATAAAAAGACAATTAAATAATCGCCAGCAATGACATTTAATAATAAATACTGATTAATAAAGCCGTATATTCAATAGACTAAACCAAATATCCTTATTTCAAAACTGCCATAGAGAAGCAAAGCTTCTGATAGTATTAAAGCATAGTTTTGTTTTTTGTGCAAGCATTCTTTTTGTTAAATAAATCCTGGCAGCCGGTTTGTTAACCTGCTCTTTGTTTTACTCCTATTTACCTCTATCTGCCCCTTATCCAGAAGGCAATGATATTTGAAACCCAGGGGAGAAAGCTGTATTTGCCCAGCAATGATGTGATAATCAAGTAAATGAGTACAGTATAGCAGACTGCCTGAACCAATGAAAGCCCGTATAATGCTTCAACAGGCATATTTAAGAAAATTGGAAGGAGGTTTATTATCGGTATTCTGGCAATTAGAACTGCAAGCAGATTAAACAGTTCCGATACTACATAAAAACCAAAACAGAGAAAAATAGACTGCAAAATATGATACATAACAAATCTGGTCGGCTGTTTTTTAGTTACTGCCTGAATGACAAGTACAATAATTCCGGCCCAGCCGAGTGTTAAATATGTCAGGGCAGAAATAACCCGCTCCATTGCATAGGGTTTGTTATGCGACATCAGAAACTATTTCATCCTTTCTGGCTTCTTCCATATAGTCATTCAGAATTTGGATAAATACTAATTTATATTCATCGTTCTCAGGCCTCATATGGACTGCCGCTCTATATGAATGAATCGAGCGTTCAACCTCGCCTCTCATATAATAAATATTTCCTATAAGAACATAGAGATTTGCATCCATTTTGTTTATATGAAGCGCCTTTTTATAGTATTCTTCTGCTTTATCATATTTTCTAAGCGTAGAACACAAATTTCCTGCTAGTATAAAAGCCGTTGCATCATTAGGATTTTCTTCTGTAGCTTTTTTATACAGATTCAAGGCTTTGTCGTATTCGCCAAAATCAGAACTTGCTATTGCATAGCACATATAAGCTTTATAGTTATCGCCCGGAAGCTTGATAGCTTCTTCAAAGGTTTTAAAGCTGTTTTCTTTATCTTTTGTAAGTGCGTAAGTATTAGCCACGCATAATGCGACTGTTTTATTGTCCTTTGAGAGGTTATATACCCTTAGGTAGTATTTTAAAGCTTCACTGTAGTCATATAATTTGAAGTTAACATGTCCTAAATCAATTAACGCACTAAGATTATCCGGATCAATTGAAAGGGCTTTTTCGTAGTATGCTTTTGCTTCCACATAGTCTTCAAAATCGTGGTACAACATACCGATTGCGTTATAAATATCGGGGGTCTGATTATAAAAATCAAGAGTTCGGTTATAAAAATGGAGTGCTTTTGCAAAATTTTTCATTTCAGCGTAGGTATTACCCAGATTGTAATAAACCTGATAATTACCCGGCTGGATAATCATTGCCTGATTATAATATTTAAGCGCTTTTTTAAAGTCTTTGGAATAAAAGTGAATATTTCCAAGATTTAATAGTGCCTGAACATCTTTAGGGTCGATTTCAAGCAGACTTTCATATACGGAAGCTACCTTGTCAAAAGCGCCGTCCATTGCATAATATTTTGCTAAATCGTGGTAATGGTCTGTATTTCTAGGCTCTTTGGCCATTAATAAAACCGTTTCCTGTATTTTTCTTTCTACATCTTTTTTGTCCATTTTTTGCTCTCGTTAATTTTCGTACTTAGAATATTCTTTAGATTCTGCAAGCCATGCTTCTTTATCAACACTATAAGCGTGTGACCAGAATTTTTCAATTGCATAGTTTTCGCGTTCTGTGTTCTGTAAAATATGAATAACTATATCGCCGTAGTCAAGCAGATTCCACTTATTTTTTGCATCATCCTCTCTGCCGGACGGAAGGCGGTTAAATAACTTTTTTATTGTATCGGCAGTATTTTGTGTAAGTGCTTTAATCTGTGTTGATGTATCAGAAGAAGCTATTACAAAATAGTCTGCAAATGAAGATACACTGCTTATATTAAGAATTTTTATATTTTGTGCCTTGTTCTCGTCTAAGATTCTCGCAGCTGCGCAGGCAAATTTATAAGATGTTAATTCACTCATTAGTTATCCTCAATCATATCAATTCTCTTTTGGTGCCTGCCGCCTTCAAATTTTGCATTAATCCAGGCATCAACTATATCAAGGGCTAATCCTGCACCTGTAACCCGCTCTCCGAGGCAGAGAATGTTGGAATTATTATGCTGAACGGTCATTCGTGCGGTATATGTATCCGTACAGTGAGAAGCGCGTATTCCATGGATTTTATTGGCAGCAATTGACATCCCTATCCCGGTGCCGCATACCAGTATTCCCCTACAGTCCTCTGCTGCCAGAACTCTTCTTGCTACATCTTTTGCTATTACAGGATAATCACACGAGTCTTTTGAGTATGTACCTGCATTAAAAACACTTATACCTTTAGATTTTAAATATTCTGCTATTTCTTCCTTTAATCTATAACCGCCGTGGTCTGACCCTATTATTATCTGCATATCTTTATTTTACTATTTTCAATCCTTTCATAACTAATTGTAACAAAAATTTAATATTTTGCAAAAAATCCTAAAGTTTTATCGAAAAATGCCGTTAATAAAAATGTAAGCATAAAGACTTATAAAGTAATAGCCTGTTGAATGTGAGGTATGTGTAATGTTAAAAAATGAAGACGAAATGATGGTTGAATATTCTGAAATGGCCGGATTTGATTTTAATTCGGATGCGTTCAGGGAAGTAAGGGAAATTGAAGACACTATCAACGGGGTATGGGCAACTCTGGCAAAACTGTGGTTTGTTAAGGCGGCGCAGTAGCAAAGGAGGTTTATGATTAACAAAGACAAAAGACGTTTTATGGACGGTTGTTTTTGCGGCAATTGGGTAGATGTTGAGGTTAAAAAAGACAGCGGAGAACAGCACGGGGATTATTCTGAGAGAACGCGTAAAGATCTCCAGACTTTGCTTGAAGAATTAGAAGAAATAAAAAAAAATTTTGAGCGGATTACCGAAAAACAAATTTTTCTGGATAATCTCGTAAAATTTAATGAAAGCAGGTTTGCCGAGAGCTGATATTCTGCTGTTTTATATAATTTCTTAAAAAGTTTTTCTGTTCGGTTGCGGGTCTTAGTGATTCAATAACTTTTCTTACTGTTTTATGTTGAATTTCAGGTGATAAATCTGAGTTTGATACGGCAGTGTGGGTTTTATCAAAGTAGTTTACATAACAAATTGATAATGCCCAGGCTATTCCCATTTGCGCATAATAATCACTGCTGGAGAGAGCTGTCAAAATTTCCAGCACGCGATCTATATAATCATCTGTTATATAATATGTTAAAAGCATTACAACCCCGAACCTTAATTCATAAGCATTTTGTGATTGTAAATATGGCTGTAAAAATTCAAAAGTTTCCGGCAAATATTTTTTTGTTTGTTTTAACGAGGCGCAGAAGGTGTCGCAGACTGCCCAATTGTTTATTTTTGGGATAAAAGTTTTTATATCCGCAAAAAACTCAGCTTTTGCTGACTTTTTTAACCCAGTAATAAAGCCCTGAAGCATGGTAAATTCCATGTATTTATCATTGTTGATTTTTAAAAAGGCATTAATATCAATCTCTTCTTGTCCGTAGAGTTCTCTGGCATAGTGTCTAAGAACAGGAATTCGTATTCCAAGTACATTATTTATATTCGGAATAAGTTTAGCATTAAAATCCCTGTAAGACTCATCAGACAGAGCTTCTAATTTTGTAATAATTTGTTTTTCAATCTCTGTCATAGCATTTAGTCTTCCAACGGACTTTTAGTTTCCTGAATAGTACCCGGACTGCATACAGTATTATGCGGCCTATTCTGGGTATTTGATTTATTAGCCTTTGCTGCTGTCATAATTGCACCTGCCATAATGGCATTGAAACGCGGCACTGACAGTGAGGACAGAAAATTGTTAGAGGTACCGGTTGCTTTTAGTTTTTCTGCGAGACCTTCTGTAAGGGCTTTAATATTTATACCTTTAAATGCCGGATATTGTCGTTTATAGTTATATTGACTGATGGATAAAATATGCATAGTCAAACTCCCATTGTGATTGAAAAATTGGATAAATAAATAGTACAACATTTAAACAAGAAATAAAAGTTTTATTAAGAAACATAAAGAAAAGCCGTGTTTAGACAAAAAGCTGGAGTGCGTAGATAACGGCTGAAACCATTGCAGTTAATGGGTTTTGAAATTGATTATTAAGATATGTAACAAAACATAAAATTTTCGTATAAAAAAAGTCAATTATTTCTAATGGATATACTTTATATATATGTAAAGAGCTTT
>CASDWH010000039.1 GCA_949284715.1 uncultured bacterium | reverse complement strand
TATCATTTGGAATTTTCAGCCAAACAAAAAATTTCCCATCCGTATACTGTGTATCCTCTACTATCAGATTAGAATCAAGAAATGTTGAACCTATAGGATAAGTATCGGATAAATCTGTCGTTCCGTACGGAAAAATTGCTATAGTCCCTGCTTTTACCGTCAGTGTCCCGTTATTCACCTCCAGCTTTACTCGCTCAGGTACCTCTAAAATGCAGTTCGTTATCTGCGTTTTGTTTAAAAAGTGCTTTTCGCCTTCTGCGGTAAGGTTGGATAAATCCCTGTCGGCGACATCTGTTGCCTTAGCTAATACAAGTGGAGTATCTAAGGAAACATTAGTTATATTTGCGCCATTGTCTGTGATTTCACCAATTTTGGCGCCGATAAAATTTTGATATTGCGGGGTATCAATACTGCTTCCATTCCATGACCAAAAACTAAAAGATGAGGAGTTTAAATTATACCCTGTAAGCGCGGACACAAAACCTTCTCCCGCACCAAGCGTAATGTTACAATTACTTTTAATCGGTTCCGTGCTGGATAAGGAGGCAGAATTTAGAGTGTATTGTACGCCGTCAAAGCCTAAGTTCAATGTTCCTGTATAAGCAGTAGTAAGAGTACCAAGAATACTAGCTGTAGTATTCCCGGTATACGTGTAATCAGTGCCAAGTGCCAGTGCAAGCGGAGTTGTACAGTTTGCATCTGAATAGACCTGAGTATTTGGGGGAACGAATACACCCTCTCCAACTTCTTTTACGTAGCCGCGAGTTGTTTCAATATTATTTACAGACGTGCCTGAATAAGTCCACGTATCAGCAGCCGCATTTTCAATTAAAGTTTGCATTGCCTGGTCTGAATAAACCGGCGTGCTTTCTGCTACAAAAGTCCCAGCCTCACCTTCTATTGCAACATATCCGGTTATAGAGCCGGCATCTTTCGATACGAGGTATGCCGTAGATATTACTATTTGTTTTTCGACATTTTGAACATCTTCGCGGCGCAAGTATGCGGTAACATTACCATTGTTATATTGAAGAGCAATACCGGACGGCATTATAGGACTTGTATTTTCTATACTTCCAATTAAAAAGCTGCCATTATTGGATGGCGCGCCGGTTGTTACCAGTGATAAATTCCAGTTTGTGCCAAGAGTAACATAGCTTGGCAAATCTGCGTACTGGGTGTTTGCTGTCAAATTCAACACTCCGCCGGATATTGCGGGTGTGGCTCCCCCTGATGTGTTTATTAATTGTATATTGGGGTACAATATTGTTTGTTCTGCAATAATATTACTTGCAGGATTATACCAAACACTCCCCTGTGCGGGGTTAACTGGCTCTGCTGCTGTAACACTATAATTAGAACGAATCATGACTTCACCATCCGATGTTAAAAATACAGTTTTTGTTCCGTCGGCTGGAGTATATAGTAGTTCTTTATCTATGGTCAAAGACGGAGCAGCGTTTTTAAATGTTTTGTCTGTATTAAGCCCGTTCGGCGCTAATAGTTTAAATTCTCCTTTAATTGTAACGGTTTGGAATGATGCATTTGAGCTGATGTTCCAATAGTTTGCCGTTCCTTTCTTTATTGCCACACTCGCAAGATTGATTGTGCCATTCAAGTAATTAGCGCTGCCGCCGCCTAAAAATACAGATTTCCCGCTATAATACCCTGATGGAGATACTACACGAATATGTTCCGCGTAAGCATTTGTTGTTTTAAGCGAAAGTGTATACGCTTTTTGTGCTGATATACGTTCAAGTTTAATGGTGTAATCTATATTTGGCTGTAATTGGATGGTGCCTGTTTCTTCTTCCCCGTCATAAGTCAGAAATAATACACCGTCTTTAACCCCAAAACCATTCGCCTCATTATTAATCTGGGCTATATACTGTATACCGTTCATAGTATTAAGCCGGAACGGGACTTCAAAACTAAAGTTGACAGCATCTGTAAATATTTTGTTCAGTAATATATAGGCCGATTCACTAAAATTTGATGCTATATTAGCAGACACTGTGCAATCCTTATTCACATAGGACACGCCAGTATAGCTATCTGTAGTAATCGCACTATTTGACATGGATAATATACAGTTAGATATATAATTATAACTTAATTTGGAATCAATTAAGGCTTGCCCCGATTCTGACAAATTAGAAAGATCAATATTAGCAAACACTCCCTCTGCTGGATTCCACTTTACCCAGTTAGCAGAGTCTATAGTTGGATTATTCCCTAAGTTATTATCTGTTAATGATTGATAAACAACCCCATTAACCTGACAAAAAGACACATTTTTAAAATATGTAGTCGCATTATCCCATTCAGGGAAACCTTTTTGGAAATAATAATCTAGCTGCTGGGTTATAACTTTTTGAACTCCGGTCATTTCTTCCAGCGTTGGATAATTCCGGCCGCTAATAACACCCCCAGCCCAGCCTTGCTCCCACGCCGGTAAGGCTTGAATTTGTGCAATATCACCGGTTGGTAACGGACTGCCGCTTTTAGCTGAGCCGAACTGCCCTATATTTCCTCCTGCATTTTCTCCAAATATTTTTTGTGTAACCCTTGGTAAATTCGTATTACTCATTTTCTATAATCTCCCTGAGAATAATTCTACACCCTGTTGGACAGGGTAAAACATTTTTGTACGCCGCGACTTGTAAAACTTCTGATAATTCAGATGGAAAGTGGTATATAAGCTCATTAGCGTTCCAAGTTGTATAAACCTGTTTGTTAAAATATTTATAAGTCCATATAGCATTATCAATATTTTTACATGTCGCCGAAATATTGTTTTTAATAATTTTCAAACCAATCATTATTCTGAACGACTCTGTAGAGAGCCGGTTTTGTGTCGGGGCAATATCAGCATAAGTTAAAAATCCGCCTATTTCTTGATTAAAATTCTGATATGTGGCAAAACCACCCTGTAAGTTATCTGGTTCATCTTGCCAAGCCGGAAGAGAAAACCATGGATGGAAATAAAAAAACTGCCCGTCATAAAAACGATCAAGCCCTACCCATTTACCGATAATTTCAAGCTGCTTATCAAAAGCCGTTTCCCAGTCAAAACCGTCGCGGATTTGGAGCAAAATCATATTGATATACAACAGATTGACCATTGTTTTTATTGTGGCAGACGCTTTGATTTTTCCGTTGTACTGCACAATCAGAAGGTTGCTGTAATATTTTTTAAGCTGTTCAAGTAAGGCGATATAATCCATCACGACATCTCAATCATATTAATAGTTATTCTGGTAATATCAACAACAAACTTATTAGACAGCGACGCACACGGGATATAATCAACCCAATCTGTACCATTCGCTGATATCCTCATATTAAGAGCATACCCGCCGCCTCCGTTAGCTTCGATTGCATCTTTTGCAACGCAGGTAGGCTTTGAAGTTTCAGCCGATTCATTAAGTTTATATGTGAGGTTTTCGGCTATATAAGAAGATATGCCTGATAAATTTGTTGCATCTTGCTTTACAAAGAGTTGAAAATCAAACTTTAAATATAGCGGAACAGGAGTTGCGCGGTCAAAATTCACATCGAATACTTGCCCTGAAATGGCAGGTACCTTAACATTTACCGCCCCTCTTGTTAGATGTCCGCAAGAATTAGCATAAATAGTTTCAGCTATATCAGAGTTTGCGCCCCCCTCTACTATTATCCATACTTGCCCCGGTAATGTTCCTGTCATGTCTGTTTCCTGTCCGGTATTAACCCAAGTCACGGCATCAGACACCCCTTCTAAATCAAGTATTTGGGAAAGCATGGAATCTATATTATTCTGTCCTTTGCGCTCAGTTGAGCGGCTTCTGCGTACTCTGAACTGTGCGTCTGTTTCTTGTTCGGTGCCAAGACTTGTAGGAGCTACCGAATTTATAACAGAAGTTACACCCAAAACGGTCGTTACCTGTGTGGTAATTGTTCCGATTGTCGGCTGCACCAGCCCCATATTTTTAGCCCTGAACGGTAATGACGAAGTACCGGGCTGTATCGTTGTTGTGTCAATCAAATACCATAAATTGCCGGCATTATCGGATACAGTATAAGATGTTGCGTTTACATCATTATAATTTCCGTCAAGCCCCTGTAATGTGACAGTTTGGTTTACAATGACATCAATATTTTGGATTGTGAATGTTCCTCCGTTACGGGTGATATAATTTAGCGCATAACGGCTATCTTGTACAACTCCTGAACATTTGTCAGGGTCAAAAGAGTTATAAATCTCTTGGGCCAGTTCTCGTATATCGCTTCCTATCTGCGTAATGATATTGGTTAATTGCCCGTCAGGCGTTTCTGAATTGAAGTTTATAAAATCCCCATCATTAGCATATATACTATTTAACGCATTTTGCAGCTCAGCTAAAAGAGTGTTATAATCTTTTAAACTCAGCCCGTTTTCGCCTAAGCCTTCTGTTATTTCATCTGCCATTCAAATAATCCTCTGAATCAATATTTAAAAATAAAAGTTCATTTGAATACCGCGTATAAACATTGCATTGCGCCCTATACCGCCGGCCGTCTGTTGAACTTGTAAAATCAAACACATTTAACACGCCCTCAGTATTCAAGATAGTGTTTAAAATATCTCTATCCAAAAGCTCTTTTTGATTTAAGCCTCCAAGCCGCATTTGCCATGGAATTCCATTTCGCAGGGCAAAAAAACAATCACCGTACCATTCTTTAAGCCGCATTTTTATATCAAGCTCAACGGCTTTCTCGTTTTGAACATAATTTGATAGTGATTGTCCAAATGTCCAATCTCCGCTAGAATCTAAGTTTCTTATTCTCATTGGATTACACCGCCTGTGGGCGCTCCTTCGTTACTGTTTGTGTGTTTGTGTGCTGTATATGCCTGTCCGTTGATAATTAGGTTTCCGTTGATGTTTACCGTATCGCCCTCAAGTGTTATTGTTGCGCTTGCGGCATTTATCGCATTTGTGCCATTTAAGTCTATTTGAGGGCTATTTAAAACTGCTTGTTGTGCTTTTAGCTGCAAATCAGATTGCCCGTAGAACAAATGCAGACAGTCTGTTAAAATCTGTATCATCTGGGGCAGCGAGCGTATGCCGACAATTGCAATTGCATCCGTCAGGTCGTGCATTCTTGGGTATGCCTGAATATTTGAGCCGCCATTAATAAACCACGTTTCAATCTCTCTATCGTTGAATAAAAGCACGCACTCCATACCCAGAGTAAGCGGAAATGTACAAAAGGGGTTGCAATAGCAGACTTTGGCATATATCGGCGGGTATTCCTTTAAAACCTGAGAGCCGTCAGGGTTTAACCCCGTCAGCTTTTTATTGACAAGCCTAACCTGTGCTGTCAGGTTTTCGGGGTAAAATTCCTGAATTATACCTATTCTTGTACAATTAATCTGTGCTGCTGCTTTTTCGCCTGCGGCAATTAATGTTTGGATTAAATCTGCCGGTAACGTATATTGCTGAAATTTATTAGGTATTAACATACTTAAATGTCGTTTACTCTTCCTCTGTCGGCATTAAGCTGTGCATGGCACATCCCTTTGCCTGGGTATTCCTGAACATATCCATTCCATGCTGAAGCTAGGGTTGTAATAAGCCTTGATGTAGATATCCCGCCTACATTGAAATCTACTGCCAGTCCTTGCAGGTGTTTGGATGTCGGTTTGCCGCCGCAATTTCTGTTGTTATTTACAGAGCGCCAGCCGCTTGTGATTGTTACTGTCCTGCCGGGGTAATATGCATTTAAAAACCTTTGCAGTGTTTGTGCCGTACTATATACATTTGACAATATCCCAATTGTTAGCTCACTTTTCCTTTCAGAATTTGTGTTGTTATGACCTAACATTTCTTCCCAACTAACATTTTTAGTTATTTTTGTTCCTGGAATACTGCCATTATTTTTTTGTATATAGTTATAAACCCCTTGAACGTCAGAAGGTTGCGTGGTCAAAACAGTAGTAGTATCTTCATTTTTTACCTTAATAAACGGTTGTGTTTGAGTTTGCCCTGTTATTGCCATATTAGAATTAGGTAATAGCGCTCCTACCCATAAAACTAATTGTGTAGTTCTGTTGCCTGCCTGTGTAGGAGAGATTAAGCAGTCGTGTGTAAATCCGACTAATTTATACTGCCCGTTGAACTGTGTTTGAACCTCTGATTTCACTTCCACAAGCTGCCCCGCAATTATATCAGGTAAAAATAAAGTTTTAAATTCTATATTAGCGTCACGCCGTCTGGGCGTTTCCAATAAAATCGTATCATCAGAAATAACTGGTACCGGCACATCAATAACTTCATTTGACATTAATGTGTTCAAGATTCCATTATCGACAAAGCTATGACCGCCCGTCAATTTATTAATTTCATCAATTGCCATTCCATTAAAGGTTGTCGGCGTTTGAAAATAGCCTTCTAAAGTTCCTGTATTTCCTAATAATACATTTGGCATGTCTGACGCCATCGTTTTTAACGCATCTTTGAAAGTAGTACCGGTTACAAAGGTATGTGAAGTTTGGCAATCAAAAATATCAAGTGCGACTGCTTGTATCTCTGTTATAACATCGGTTTGTCCTCCGGTTCTATAAGAATATGCTTGTAATATTCGCCCTTTGAATATCATACTCATTGAGCCGTTCCAGCCAGCCTCCAGATGGACATATTTCATATCTTCAAGCTTTAAATTTAGCTGATCTTTAAATATCTGATTTCTTGTCGATGGCGCAAGATTATAAAGCTGAATAGTTGCATTATTGGATTGTGCAAATATGCCGCGCACAACAATAAATTTACAGGTTATAGGATACTCAACAATAGTTGTTTCTGTATTTGAATATACTGTTACCCTGTATCTTGCATTGAATAGCTGCATTATTAACTGCCAAAAACCTCTTGTTCAATTAGTTCTATATCTTCAGAGTTAAGTACATACATTTTAACCCTGCCGCTTGAAAAGTCCGTTAATTGAAACGGCTCAACATATCCATCTGTCAAAAAAGCAAGTCCCCAAGGTATGATGCGCCTAAAACAACGTAAGCTGTTAGGTGACAGAACAACTTTTAAGCCGTTGCAAATTAAATCCTTATATGTAAAATCAAAATACCACGATTGCTGGCGGGCTGAATAATAGAGCCTGAAATCTACAGTTTCATTATTATCTAATACTAACTGATGCCTTTGTTTTGGTTCATTTGTTAAAGTTGTTATTCTCTGCATGGTTATTACCGCCTGACGCCTGAATATTCAACGCCTGAAATAGATTTTAACAATGTTCTATTATCCTCTGTTACCCCCTGCGCTTTGCCATGGTTTGCTTCTTCTGTTCTCGGTATAGCGTTATATTGTGCCATAATGCTTGTATCCGGCTGTGTTGTATAAGTTTGAGCAAAATTGATTTGTTTAAGGGTTAATTCAATATCCGTTGAATATTTTAACTCCCCTTGCTTTAATATAAGAGATTGAATAGCCATATTAGTAAATGTTGTATATGGTGTTTCTACTGTCAATAATACGTTATTACCCCTTAATTCTATTAAATCATTATAAATCTGCTGTAAGCGGCTTTCGCGCTGCGTATCCGATGTAAAATTTTTTACAATTTTAATATATCTTTTTGCGGATGCCTCTATATACTGAACCGTATTTTTTGCGGTTTGCGTTATATTATCTACAGGCGGCAATAATGCGGGGATAACGGTTAATTTATCAGTAAGAATATTTGTATCTGCCATTTGGGCGTTGTTAAATATTCCTTGTATAGCTGTATTAACAATTGAATATCCTTTATTTAGCACTACTTGGGGCGGAGTATAAACCAATTCCCCGGATAAACCACTCAATGATACTAAAATTGGCGTTTGGGCTATATGATCCTGAATCGCTGTATTGTTTTCAATATAATTATCGGTAATTTGGTTTTGCACGGATATTGAATGTTCACGAACAATATCGAAATATAAGCCGGCAAAACTTTTTAACAATAATGAATCTGATACTGCTGCTTGGTCAGAGCCGATAGCTGATACAGTTGCGCCTCCTGTTAATAATAATGTTTGTGCTGCCATGTATTATGCCCATCCTGAATTTAAAGCGTTTCTTGCATAAGTGAGTTGTGTTTGGATATCAGTAACCGGCTGTGAAGTCTGTATTTGGATATTCTGACTAATACTGCGATTATCATACTTCATATTTGATGTAGAATTTGTGATATTTCTGTTCATTTGCGGAGTAACAAAAGCGTTGTTTAGATTTGGTGCAATTCCTGTATATCCGGCAGGAGCGGCGCCGTCAGTTGTTGTCGTCTCTTGAATATGCGAATACATTTCCCGCAGTCCTAAAGATAAAATTTCAAAACTTGCAAGTACCGGCGGAAGAGCGTTCCCTTGTAAAAATTTTTTGTCTAAAACTTTTTGGAAATTAGCAAAGGTGAGTTTACCTGCTTTTATTATTACCTCGCCAATATCAAGAGTAACTTGTGGTATTACTTTATCAAAAGTTAAATCACCGAATTTATCTTTTAATTCTTGAATATAATCCTGTATATAATTAATCCCGGCGCCAAGTAAACTATCTTTACCCTGAAAGTATCCGGCCACATCATCTATAATAAGATAAAGTGCTGCAAATGCAGCCCATAAAGGCTGCACTATAGCAAAGACAATCGCCAGTGCTGCGGCTAAACCTTTTAATGCGTTTTGTAAATCCGGTGATTTATTTATAAAATCACTAACCCATTTTACAGTAGTTGCGAACCCTTCTGTTACTGTTGCCAGGCTTTTAATAAATTTTGTCCACGCGGGCATTAATGCAAGTACCGCTCTGTCTTTTAGGTATTTGAGCTTTATTCCGGCACTCTGGAGCTGTATATTCATTGCCTGAATTTGTTTTGTCTGGTCGTCAGTTAGCTGGTATTTCTTTATAGTCTTTCCGAGTTCTTCAAATTCAGCCCTTGACATCCTAAGCAGGTGCAGCATTTTAGGGTCTAAGCCCATTTGCTGTAAAAGATATGCGGCCGTGGTGTCATTCATTCCGCTTACTCGATTACGTAACTGTTCAAGCACCCCTTCTGCATCCTGACCTACGGGGTTTACCCCTGCAAGCTGAAAACCTCTTGCACCTTCGCCTGTCAGCATTAAATCAAACATCCTTTGATTCAGCCCTTCGAGCTGCTGCTCAACGTTATTCACCCCAAGCATTTTACCGATACTGCCCCATTTCTGGAATGTTCCAAGTGCAATATCTGTTGTACGGGTCAAGTCAAGCATTGCTTGATTACTCTCGACAAGGTCATTTGTGAATTTGTTTAACGCAATAGCAGCACCAGTCAAGGCTCCGACAAATCCTACCACCCCTTTTACAACACCTGCTATGTTTGCAGCAAGGGCTTTTTTGCCGTCAACCGACTTTTGGTTTGTGTCGATTTCATCAAGTATTTTTTGCTTTTTTATTTCGTTTGTAAAATTCTCTTTAATTGTTGCTTTCTCTCCGGCAGTACGGGCGTTTTTAATGTCCTGTAGATATTTTAAAAGCCGCTGATTTGCTTTGATTTCATCATCTATCTGCTTAACGGCTTCTTTCATTGTACCTATAGCCTTTTCCAACGGCTTTACATCGCAGACAACGCCTAACTCTATAAACAATTCTCCAAGTGAAGGCATTATTTCTCCTTATTTATTTCGTAAAAGGTGCTTTCGTAATCCCGTGTAAAGTTTTCAAAGTTATAAGCGTCAATCACTATATCAACTCGGGATTTATAAACATTTTCGGGGTTTCCGCCAAAATACCCCGCTTTTGCAAGGGTATTAGCGACTATTCTTTCAAATCCTGCTGTTATTCGGACTGCTGGCCTTTTGCTTTCCGATTGGAGCGGGTTTTGAACTCTGTAACGAGGCTCTTGAAAAAAGGGCGGAGATTTTCCTCCGCACACTTTACAACTATCTCGTAATAGTCCTCCCTCAATTCCGGTTTTTCATCAAAAAGCGGCGGAGTGATTTTTATTTTAACCCCGTTATCATCAAGATAACAGGATTTTAAGCATTCAAAAAGGGCTTTTTCTACCTCGTTTGAATTTTCTACAGTAAATAATACTTCTGCTATTTTATCAATCAATAAAATTAATTCAAACCCCTGTAAATCAAGGTTTTTAACAACTCCCGCGTCAAGCAGGCACTTTGCAACAGCTTTTTTGAGGTTGATTGCATCTTGAAATCCTGCCGGTCTTATATCAATAGTTTTCCCGCAGTTTTGTGTGATGATTTCCATTTAAAGCCCCCTTATACAATTGCTCTTGCACCTTGTGCAAAGGTCATTCTGTAAAGTGCTGTTCCCTGTTCTGTGTCGCCGGTCAAGTTTTCCTGTGTATCTATACCCTGACGGATTACACCGCCTAAAAGGGTGTAATTGATACGTTTCACGTTACCTGAACCGTCACCAACACGTTTTGAGAATGAGCCGTTCATTAAAGTAAATGCCGGTAAATCACGTTCCTGTTGAATAGCTAAGCCGTTCAGGAAAGCGTCATCCTTACCGCCTGCAAGTATCCTAAGCTCAACCTGCACATTACGCCCCTGTTCATTTGTCGCAAATACTGTATTCGCGTTTTTACCGGTTGACACCCCTACTTTCTCATTCGGGAAGGTGATTTGTATTGTTGAATTGTCTGTAAATTCCGTAATCGGGCGGTCGTTAATTATAAGGTCGTCCGCCCCTGTTAGTGCGTAAATCATAAGTTTATTCTCCTTTTTATCGTGTTTGTGTTATACTTATTTTGTGGGCTAGTGAAAGCTACACGAAAAGCGGACTATCCAACCGCCTGCCCACACTTTATTACTTGGATTTAACAACTGGGAGGTTGTATTTATGAAAAAAATAATTGATATTACTGGGCGAAAATTTGGTAGATTAACGGTAATTAAACTTGACCATTTAAAAGAAATGTATAATAGAGAAGGGGTAAAGAATGGTCATAAAACCTATTGGTTGTGTAAATGTGATTGTGGAAATAATATTGTAGTCAGGAAAGATTTGTTATTAAATGGTTCATCAAAGTCTTGTGGATGTTTAAAAAAAGAACAAGATAGAAAAAATCTAAATACTACAACGCATGGATTATCTTATACCCGTTTAAATAGTATATGGCGTGGAATTAAAAAAGATGTCTGAATAATAATTGTAAAGCATTCCCTAAATATGGTGGTAGAGGGATTAAAATATATTCTTGCTGGAAAAATGATTTTAAATCTTTCTATGATTGGTCTATCGCTAATGGATATAAAGATGATTTAACCATTGACCGTATAAATTCTAATGGAAATTACGAGCCGTCTAATTGCCGTTGGGTAGATATGAAAACCCAACAACGTAACCGAACAAATAACAAATTAATTGCCTATAAAGGGGAAACCCATACTCTGCCTGAATGGTGTGAAATTTTACATTTAAGTTATGGGAAAGTAAGACAGAGAATTTGTAAAGGAGTCCCCTTTGATAAAGCAATTAAGTATTAATTTTCTACATTAATAATTAGCTCTGCGAAATGGAACGCACCGCTTAGTTTAATCGCAAGTTGAATTAATGGAGCTTTTCGGGCTTCTCTATCTGTCTGTGATTGCTGCGAAATCGGTATTGAGTAAATATAATATCCGGTTTCTTCAATATTGCGTTTAAAAGATTCCGGGTCTCCGAAACTTGTTGGAGTATTCCAAGTTCCCGGAGCAATCGCCCTGTTAGTTACAAATTGCTCACATACTTGGGTCAGAGAGTTCTTTAATAAAGCAACCCCCGATTCAGTTTGAGGAATTTTAGTATTAGTTTGTCTAAGCGTATTAAATAATGCAACCTCGCATTTTTTCTTAAATGCAAGCTCAAGCTCTATTGTGTCTGTGTACCCGTTGTTGTCATTAGAATAAACAACGCTCAAACCGCCTGTGTTTGCGTAGATATCAACGCCATTTGTCTGTGCAGACAATACGTAAGTGTCAGATAATCCGTTATCAGGCAGGCAGCCTGTGAGGGTTTTCAGGTTCATTGTGTTAGCTGTATTTGAACCATCCCAGTTTACGGATTTTGCAATAGTTGCGTAAGTTGCAATTGCGATTTTTGCTTCTTTCGCTCCGTTTGATAGCTCAAGTAAACGTGTTTTGCCAAGTCCTGCGGCTTTGATATCCGCACCTAATACGGCCATATTCTTTTGTGAAGTCATTACTTCAAAGTAATCACAATCAAGCGCCTGTATAGCTGCTGCGTTTGCCTGTACTGTTGCATTGTCGCAATATTGAGTTGTCAGCACCCCGCCAAAGTAAACTTGCTGTTGTGCTGCTGCTACTGCTTCAGCTAAGGTCTGACCGCTTGCATTTGTACCTGTTGTCGGGGTTGCAGTTGCCCCGTTGAAGTAAGTTGCCCCGTAAAGGTCTGTAGCGTCGCCCGGCTCGCTTGCTTCCGCCATTGTAACGGTTGCATCGGTTCCGAAACGTTTTGATGTAAATTTGATTGCCGTTTCTGTTGCTTCAATGTAGACATCTAAGTTTTGGTTTTGAAGCACTGTAACGACATCTGCAAGGGTTTTAACGCTTGAAAAATCAAGGCCCGTAACCTGTGTAACGGTGCCGTCAATTGTAAGGTTTAAAACGCCGTTTGTGACTTCCTGAAAATTGGTTATGTTTGCTGAAATATCCGCGGTTGTCAATGTTCCTGCGGTAGCATTAACGCCTTTGAACGGAAATATATAAAGATACCCGCCGCCTGTTCTAAAGTTCGGAACAGGGGTAAACAAAGCGTTTGCCATTGCGTAAGTAAGCGAATCAGAGCCAAAGTCCGTTGACACTGCATCAGGTGTCATGTAAGCCTGATAAGCCTCAGAAAATCCCGCAGGGTCGTTTGTGAATATCGCAATAGAATTTGTGTTGTAATCTGCAAGACCGCTGGGAGTTGCAGCAATTGAAACCGATACTGTATAGCTCGGTGGTACTTGATAACTGTACATGTGTTATTCTCCTATGTTTATTTGTGATATCTTTCCTTGTTCAGTGTATGTATCAACCTGAAATTTGTCATAATAATCAATCGCTTTTGATTTCTGGTAGTGAACAATAACGTTAAAAGTAAGCGTATATCTGTTTACATCAGAACCGCCGCCAAGACCTGATAAGTTAATATCACTGGTAATAGTGCCGATTTTGAAGTTGTATAAGTCTTGCATTTGCGCGGCATAAGTGGATTTTAAAGCCGCTGAAACTTCCCAGAACCGTTGCCGTGCTTCGTTATTTCTTGAATAAACATCAATCTGCATCATCCTGCCCTGATTAATGTCTTGAACCTCTAAGAATGCATCAGAGCCGTCAGGGGCTTCTGGCTTCGGGTTTTCTATAAACTCAATCCTGTTTGAATACTCATGAGCCGTCAGAGTCTTAACAGTAATTTGTATTCTGTCCGTGTTAAAGAGTTTGATGTTCTGGGCATAAATCGTAATGCACGGAATTACGTCCCCTGTTTCGAGAGTGCCGTAATCATCGGGCAAATTCATTTCGTGCTTGATTATGTCAATTAAAATTTTTTCGATTTCTTCTTGCATAATAAAAATTCATATTATTAAGACATAGGGTTGAAGTTTGTTTAAATAGCGGTTATAATATTATTGTCGGTATCACTCCAGACGTGTCAGGTAATTCCTGCCAAAGTGTTAGAGTTACCGACTTTGTTTTTATACTTTCTCATTGTATTTAAGGTTAAAGTGTGCCGCCCGGTTCGGATTTCTTCTATATAAAACAAATAACCATCTGGCATTTGTTTTAAAAGTTTTATAATATCCCTTCCTTGGTCATTCTTTTCACCCCAAATAGCTTTGTCATATGAATATACAATATTTTGAGCTTGCTTAATATCTTCATCCGTTATTGCGATTTGTCCACGTGCCTCTTCTTTGACTTTGTTGCTATGTTTATTGAAGCTGTGCTTTACACTATAAACATCTACATTATGGTTATACCCTTCCAAATTAAACCCGTTTGTCTTAGCTTCATCAATAAGCCTTTTTTGAACAGGCCCTATAATAGCTATTTTATTAGAATTCTCTTTACTTTTTGAGTGTTCAATAACAGCTTCGATATCTTCTGCAAAGTTAGGATTTACTCCTCTTGGCAAACTCCCGCCAACTTTCCCCTTACGCCCTTTATGCCCCTCAAAAGAATTAACTATATTCTTTAAGCCTTGTAAAATTTCATAATTTTGAACAATAATTTTAAGTTCTTTTAAAATTTCTTTTTCATTCATTGGCCGGATTACTTTCAAAATCTCGGATTAATTCATATTCGCAAAATCCATAAGCGGCATAGTCTTTTACTGCCATTATTTTAAAGCGTTTTTTATTATAAAGTACCTTGTCAGCGGTTTTTAAATCTAAAATCCCTGATTTTACATGTATTAAAAGATGTTCCCAACTTCTTTGACCTTCGGGGAGTAGTTGCAGTCGTTCAGTTGAGAGAGGTTGCACAACGCCCTGAAAATTTAACTCTTGTTGAGTAGTAACCAAATCTCCCTCTACAACGTCTTGTATAACCTTTATCAAGGTAATAGGTTGCTCCCAGTTATTTAAGGTCATTGCCATATTTGGAAGTCCTAACGCCTGATTTAAATTCTGTGCTTTTTGAAAGTTAAGTTTTTGCATAATTCTTGCACTCTGCCTCAAGTTCTTTTGCCGGTTTTACAAAAAACTCTGTTTCCTGCCTGTATTTAACTCTTATTCCTATATTGCTTTTGTGTGTGCAATTTCCGTTATAATATTTGCAGGTTTCACAATTAGTTTTATTGGTTTTGTCGGTTTTATTAGTCTTATTTTGTTTCTTTGATTTCATAAGATATACTCCGTCTTAAATCTCCGGTGTCGGTTAATGGCGGGTTACCGGCGTTATAACGTCTTTGTGCGGAGAACTCACTTATTGGCGCCCACTTGCCAAAACCGCCGCTTTCAAATGCTTTTAAAACCCTTAAATACGCCATTTCTGCAAACAAATGTATCGTATCATCAAGAATTTTGTTTGCAGTACCTTTTGAAAAATCAGCAGCTTTTAATTCACCCTTTAACTGGTATTCAACAACTCTTTTGAGTTCTTTTTTGCCTTCCGGACTCATTAAAGAAGCCCTCAGCATTGAACGTGTGGGGATTACAACCGACATTGTATCTTTTTTAAGATGTAACCCTTGTGAATGCAGATAATTACGCATTTTTGGGGTCACTGTGATTGTACAGCCGAACTCATGCACTGCTGCGAGTTCGGCAACTGTCAGGTCGCTGCCTTCCACTTTTTGACCTGCGTTTTTTCCTATCCAGCCTACTTTTATAGAAATCTTACGGTCAAGGGCTTTCATCCACTCATCAAGCAATTTAAAATTTATTCTTGATTTATTCACTCTACCCATAAGTAGTTCTTCCCGGAATAAAGATTATATTTCCGACCAGATAAGGCTGGATTAAACTTAAGTATTTCCTGCCGTATCCTGTTTGAGCGTAAACACTCAACATTTTATTATTTTGTATCCAAGCCGGCACCATATATGACTCCGATACACTACCAACGCTCTTTGACTGCGTAAAGCCCATAAAACCCATTGCCATGGGGTTCATTGCGTTGTTAAGGTCAATTACAAGATAATGAGCCGCAAGGTACAAAAATACCATTTTTATGGTCTCATCATCCCCAAAAAGCCCTGAATTGAAGTTTACGTTTGCTTCTTTGAATGCACGCATTATATCGGAGTCTTGAATATAATTGTCAACCGAGTCCTTGACTATTTCCCAGTTTGTTGTGTCTGTCGGCTCTGTTGTGTTGCTGCCTGTCAGTGATTTATAAAAATTAGGTTCAAAATATACCTCATCATCTTTGAAATACGTTTTGCCCTCTACGTATAAAGGAAGATAAGGGAAATCACGACCAAACAGATTTTTAAAATCATCTGTTGTAACTTCGATATTATCACCTATTATGATTGAATTTCCGTCCATGATTTCCCTTTATAGTCCTATTTTTAGCTGTTTTCGCTTTCGCTTCTTCCGGTTGAGCTTTTTTCAATTCTTCCAGTTCAGCCTTGAGTTTTGCATTTTCTTCCTCTAATGCTGCTGTTTTCGCTTTCACTTCTTCCGGTTTTACGTATTCGACTACTTCACCGGTCTTGATCCACAATTTGGCAATTTTGTCAGGTACTTCAATATCACTTTTGGGCGGTAGGCAATATGTTTTACCGTCATGTTCATGCTGATACATTCTTGAGGATTTGTTATATACTCTCATATTTTCTCCTTTTTATGAAAAGGGGCCTAAAGCCCCTTTGTTATGCTGCTGTTACGTCCATATACAACATTTCAGCCGGACGTTTAACCCATACACCTGTGAACTGCATTTCTGCATCGGAAATCATATCCAGTGAGCCTACAGGGTACAGAGGATATGGGGTATAAGGTTTAGGAATGTACATTGTTAATACATCCGCATCCCTATTATATAACACGTGCCGGCCTGCGCCTGTTGAACTTGCGGTATTGTTATATACAGTGTGCAAGATTTTGAAATCGGCAGGAGCGCCGGCGTCAATAAACGCCCTTTCTAAGAACTCTCTAATTGTACCAATCGGAAACTCAGGATTAATCGGAACGCCTAATGACATATAATCTGATGTCGGCATTAACCATGTATTTGGAAATGTGGTACTGTTAGAATTTGTGAAGAATGTGCTTATTGCTGTTTTTGCAAAGCTTGTTAATTGCTCAATTGTCATTGCTGAAACATTCGCAGGCAGTAATGAAGTGTTGACCGTAACATTAGGATTATTCAAAAGGCCTGTGTTTAAGCCGTCATCAGTACCTTTGAACAAGATTTTTTGAATACCTAACTGAGATGTTTTAAGTCTTGCTCTTTCCTGCTCCTCAATGTATGAGAAAGTTTGAGCATTAACCCTTGCAGATTCAAGGATTTCTTTTGTTGCTTCATACTTCATCCGCCAGAAGTTGTTTCTGATTGAAGTACCGTCGATTGTGATATCAATGTTCGCATCTTTATTGATACCGTTGCCCGGCTGAATAATACCTGCTTCAAAGTTATCGCCAACCTGCGCTACTGCATACTGGAAGAGTTGTTTGCCGTATGCACCAGTACCCATTTCAATAGGCACATAAGACGTCAAAGGCTCTGCCACAGTATAAAATTTCTGACGTTGAACATCAGCGATAATCTGTGTCAGCGTTGTGATTGTCTTTTCCAAGCCGTAAGCGTTCGGAGTCGCAAATGCCGCAGCATTATTCACTCTGAACCGATTTTTGTATTCTTCTTTTGATAAAATTCCTAATTCTTTCATTATGTACCTGCCTCCGTAGTCTTAAATCCAAGTTCAACCTGAATCAAATCACCTGCGGCAGAAGCTTTTGTAAGTGCTTTACCTACAATAGAATTGCCTGCTGTTACAGTTGATGTGACCTGATTTAAAGCGTTGAAATAAAGTTCGGCCCCGACATTAACAGCCGCTGCTGCCGGCAACCAAACAACATCGCCGTCTCTTGCGATTGCTATTCTGTCACCGCCTACATAAGTTGATTTAATTGGGTTGTAAGTGATAACCCCAAAAATGGTGTCAGTAACTGCTGCCTGTTTTGCAATCGGTGCGTTTGTATTTGCGCTTGTGCTATCAAGTGTTACGATTGCACCTGCTGCAAGAGGAGTTGTTGAAGTTACTGTTGATGCCACAATTACGTTGTGCAACTGCGGCAAATTTGCCAGATAAACATACATCCCGGCTAAGGGTACGTTCGGGGCAAACTGGTTTAAAGAAAGTGTTTCTGCCATTTTGTTATACTCCTTATTTTTGTAAAAGTTTGCAATAAAAAAGCCCTGTAACGGGCTTATGAAATGTTTAGTAGTTGAAATTGTTTTTATTTTGCAAAATATTCTTCTGCATTTTTGAGTTTTTGCTCTCTGGATATGTAAGTGTTTTCCTCTGCCGGCGGGGTAACGGCGTTGTAGATTTCGTTCATTTTGTCGAAATAACCGCCTTTTGAGTTGTCTACAGAGTTTTTACATTTGTTTTCTACATCCTCTTTTACATCTTTTTTGAGATCGTCGTATTCCTTCTCGTCCTCTTCATCCTCATTTTTTACTTTTTTGTTTTTAATTTCTTCTTTGCCATCGCATTCGTTGTCTGCTTTTTCAGCGGGCTTTTCGTCCTCTTTGTCAAGCTCGTTTTCTACTTCTTTTTTAACATCTTCATCTACGTTAGCAGAATTCAGGATGTTCATAATTCTTTGTTTTTTATCCATATTTTCTCCTTCCGGTTTGTTGTTTTCGACCTTAGTAATCAGTTTTTTAAGTTCATCTAATAGTGCCATATCCTGCTCCTTATTGTTTTGTACATTGTTCTTAATATCCGGGTTGAAATCCTTTTGAATATCAGTTATAATAATATTGTCCACCTTAGTGAGCATGATGTGATTTATCACCTGCGTATCACGGGTGGATATTTTATTGTCTATTTTTGTTGTGCTATGTCCAGCGTATCTGTATTCTTGGTTAGGCTCTAAGTAATCAACAAACAAATTAACATCATAGAAATTATCACCTAATTTCAATTTGTTATAATAAATTTCTTGATTATGTTTGTGCCGTTCGTCTTTCTGCCGTTCGTCAATTTTTATAGACTTTGTTACAACATCTTCAAACGCTTTAGCAACTGCCTTATTAGGTTCTTGCTGTAAACGTCTTTTAAAAGCTTCACGCTCTGCATTTCCGCCGTATAAATCAATTCTTATGCCTGTATCTTCAATAGTCACATTGCCGAGTTCTTTAAAAATCCCGCTAAACCATTCGCCTAATTCTTCCTTAGTTTTAAATTTTGGTACTTCATCGGGATTTACTTCAACAGGGGTTAAACTCTCTTTTTTCTTTTGGATAGCTGCATCATCCTTTGTCCATTGACCTTTTTCGTCGCGTTTTTGATTGGGGTCAAAATTTTGTACTACAGTCTTTGAATTAAAAACAATATTTGCCCGCTCATAGCGTGGATTATCTACAATCGCAAGATGAGTAAATACTCCGTCCAAAAACTCAATATCATACGGGATGTTGTTTTCTGTGCCGCCTGCATCGTCTGCAAGTTTTACGTCATAAGAACATGAAACAGACCAGCCTTTGTCGGTTATAAGGTTTTGGGCCGTTTCATCCCAAATAACGCCGTCGCACCAGTACCAGCCGTCTTTGTCATCAAACCAAACGTTGGATACAACGCCAACCCGCTCACTGTTTGCATTTTCTGCGGTAATGTCTTTGTGGTTAATAATTACAGGCACGCCGACCATTGTATTGATAAACTTATCAAAGCTTTCTTTTGTAATTAAGACGTTGCCGAATTGCCCGGGATAACCCGCAACACCCGGTTTTACAAAGCGTGATTTGAACTTACGCCCCTTGCCCGAATCGTCTGTATCGCCAAGGGTAATTATTGCGTTGTGTACTGTTTTGGATTGCGTATTTAATTTTTGTGAAAATATTTCTTTTAGCATTTTCTATTCTTTTTTTGTTTATGTAGTATTGAGGGTTCTTAATCCCAACCAGATCGCAGCGGCAGTTATAAATTTGACCGGGAAGCCCTCTTTGCCCTGTTCTTTCGTCAATTATCGGAGGGTCATTAAAGGGAAAAATTTTATTATAATATTCTTCATGTAATTTTCGTTTTTCTTTTGAAGTTGACCTTAGCCACTTAAAATGCGTACACCCCATATCCTGATAATGCGTAGCTTTCAGAACTGATGAGGCAATGCCGCTTTCATTTCTTGCAAGAAACTCCGCTTTGCGCTCTGCTATTCCCCAGCGGGTTTGAAAATACTTCTTAATTGTGTCCGTTCGTGCGCCGCTCTGTACCATATCAAACACATCACGCCGCATTGTGGCTATTTCTTTCGCTTTCCAATTCTTAACCCAGTAGTCCATATTATAGGTGTAATCTTGCGCTATTTTTTTTGCTCTTTTGTCGATTACAACCTCATCAAGATTGAGTTTTGGAACTTCAAGGTTTTTGCGTTCTTCTTTCGTTAATTGATGATATTCATCAATCTTTTGAAAATCAGTGTCGGCTATATCTATTTCAGGTATATCAACAGAAATATCAATAACAGGCACTTTACGTTCTTTTGTGCTTTTTTCAAGGTCAACTTGAAGTTTTTTAAACATCCGCTCAACTGCTTTTGCGATAAACAGTTTGACGGCTGTTTCTTCTCCGACTGTTGCCGCTAACCTTGCCAAAAGCCCGTTAAGTGCTGCGATTTTTGCCGTTTCTCTTGCAGCTACAATCGCCAATGCGTTTTCAATTTCTACAGGAAGAAAGGCTCTGTCTATATAATAAGCACCGTTTCTGTACTTTGCTCCGAGCTTTTCCAGTTCATCCGCTACAGCGTTTGAAAACGGTTTACTGCTCCTGAATGCTCCGTTTTCGTAAAATATCCTGCCTGATTGTATGGCGTTTGTAAGCGTCTTTTTATCGTTGTAGATAGAATTAGTATTGAGAATTTCAAAAATCTGCTTAAAAAGGCTGTCATATATCTCTTTTTTAAGCCCTGCGGCAATCTGTCTTAAAAAATATTCGCTTATTTGAACAGGTTTGAAGCTATCAACCATTAATCCACCAGTAAATCTTCCGCATTGTTGTAATTGTCCGGCTCGAATTCGTTTGAAATGCCTGCTATTTCTTCTTCCGAGAAGTTAATAATGCTATCTTCCGTGAGTTTTATTGCGCACTGCTGTTTTGTCATAATCTGGCGGTCAACAAGCTGCAACATATCAGCGAGTTTGCGGCTCTTGATTTCTGCTTCGTCTTTCTCTGACATTACTCTTAAAGGCTTCCAGCTGATTTTTAAATCAGGCGGAATACGTCCAAAAAGTTGTAAACATCTTAAACCAACAGCCCACTTAATTAACGGCGTTGCAGGTGTTCTGATTTCGCTGTCAACGATTGTATTGTAGTTCTCAAGGTCATCCTCACCGGATGAAAAACCGCTTGAACCTTTGCCGAATATCTTTGAATAAGGTCTTTTGAGTGCTGCACAAACAAGATACTGTATTTGTACAATCATTTCAGGCAAGCCCGAAAAATTAATTTGTTTTTGCTGATAATCATCCCGTGCATCCATTGCAATTGATGATTTATAATTTTTGTTATCGACAGCAACCTGTAGGCGTTTTCTTATCTGGGCTTCGCCATTAGGTGACAACAGAGTGTTTACAAGGTCAAATATCTTGATAATATCAATTTTAGCCTCATCCAGCAGTTCAAGCGTTACCCCCATAGCTTTTAGATACTGTGTTAATGGCGGGATTATCGCCTCAAAAATACTCAATCCCCAGCCTTGCAGCATTGAGCGCAATAAATAAGGGGCTTTCACTCCTGTGAATACACCTATTCTGCTTGCGTCTATTGTGATACCGCTTGTGGTCTGCTCTCTCATATTGTCTGTAAGAGTAAAGTTTTTCGCTAAATACGGGCTTATGCCGTTTGCTATACACTGCCACCGGTCAGACGCCATAAACTTCAAACGCTTATTTTTGAGTAGCTTTTCATCCAATGGCAGTTCAAAATTCTGGTCGGTATTTGCAATTAGCACCCCGCCGCCGTAGAGTTCACCCCAGCGGATAGTGTCTTTTATTTCTTCAATATCGTTGTCATATACGGCTTTTCTTAATTCTTCCAGCTCCTCACTGTCGAGGGTTTCAGAGTCAATAATCATACCCTCATTGCGAAATGCATCATCCACAATCTGATTAATAGCAGTTTGGATAAAGCCATTTGATTTATAAGCATAAGTTAGTGGCACCCAGTTTAGCGTTAATAGCACAGGTGATGAGTTATAATAAAGCGTAGCAGGGTTAGTCAAAGGGTTTTGAATATACCCGTTGCCGCACGGCAAATCAAGCGCACTTGAAAGCCCGTTATTAACCGTGTTTTTAGCGTTATTAACACTAGCACCGCTTTTGACTTTTAAGAACTCCTCTGTTGAAACTCCTGCAACACTCATAGCTGCTGCATCTCTAACGGCATTCATAAAATCGTTATTTACTTTATTTCTTTTGCTGTTTTTTGCCATAATTACAAAACTGATAATATTGATACATTTTTTTGTATGTAGGGGTTTAATGCATACCGTAATGCGTCACAATAATGATTGTCTTTATCCAAAACTACAGGTAAAATATCCCCTGTATTTTTATCTTGTTTGTAAGAATAGAACTTAAATTCTTCATATGTATGTTTACAACGGGGGTGTATATAAATTCTACGGAAGCTTCTTATATACTCTATGCCATCTTCAACTGACCCGTTCCACTTCGGACAGGCTACAGTTCTGAACCCTTGCCGGCTCATGTATGAAATAGTTTCGGGTCTTGCACTATCACAGCGAATTTCCCATTTGTTTATATCAGGTATTTTCTTAAACAGCGCTGGTAGTTCTTCAAATTCTACACCAACGCCGCCGCTCTCATAGTCAATATATAGGCATTGGTTTTTTATAAAGCACCTTATAACCGCTGTAGGGTCATTCGCAAAACCCCAGTCTGCACCGTGATAAAAAACCGCATCATCAGGAGTTTCAAATTCTTTAAGTTCAAACTTACCATGGTATATTTGAGCATCGGTATCAATTACTGTTTTACCAAGCCAGATATGCTCGTATTTGCCGTAATCTACCTCTTTACAATACTCCATTTCTTTACGGAGTACATCAGGAAACCAAGGATTATCAGAATAGTTTACAAGCTCTGAGATAGTATCCGGCGGCGGACTTATAACAAATCTTTGGTATGTTGCATCCTCCGTTCTGTCGGGGTTAAATGTAACCCAAATTTCGCTGTTTTCTTTACGGATTGTAGGTATTAAGACTTCCCAACTATTCTCGCTTACGCTCTGGGCTTCTTCCACCCAGCAATAATCTATACCCTCGATAGATTTAACTTCATTAATGTTATTCTGAATACCTTTAAAAAAGAACTCTGAACCGTTATTACATCGAATTGCATCTCTTGTTATTTCAAAATATTTAGACAAGCCTAATTCTTGGATACTATCAGACAATAATTTATGAACAGAGTTTGCTATTGATGTCTGTAACTGCCTTGTACACAATACCCGTATTTTAGACTGCAAGGCGAGTACGATTAAACACCTTGCTGCCGCCCAGCTCTTCCCAGACCCCCTGCCACCGTATGCAATTTTATATCTTGATTTTTTATTAAGAAAAAATAAAAGTTTCTCAGGAAGTTCAACATTAGTCATTTGCCTTTACCGGTAATATATTTATTACTGGGTTTGTTGTTTTTATATCGCCTGTTATTTCTTGTTTTTGAGTTTTTAGTCCGCTTACATCAAGAATTGCCTTTGCTGCGGATATTTTATCTGCGTCTTTTGCTTCGGGGCTGTTCATAACCTCGTTAAGTACCTCTAATGCATTGTTTGATAAATCTTTTATCTTATCCTGTATAATTTCTTGCAAATTATTGCATATTATTGTTTTTTCAACAACCCAACCTTCTTTACTTGCCTTTTCAGTTATGGTTTTTGCTTTTGTTTTATATTTCAGTGCCAATTCCTTAGGTGTTGCGCCCTGCAAATATTCTGCTTTAATCTTTGTCCATGGGGTTATTTTTGCCATAGGCTAGTCCTTAACTTGGAGATTAACTAATCCTAATTTCTGCTGCAAATCCTGCGCTATGCCGTCAATAAGGCTTACTTCCGCGCGCGGGGTATCGGTTTCTTTCAACATTTCCTGGATCAACACGAGGCAATCAATTAAAAGTTTTTGCATAGCTTCAAAATTCGTTTTATCGTCTTGCTCCAATGCTGGCAATAAATTCATTGCTTTTGCGAGATATTCACCGGAAGGCAAAGGCAAAATATCATTACCAAGTAAACACGTTTCTTTTATCCCATCAATAAAAACATCTAGCCCGTCATAAATCCGGTCAGCCAGCAAGTGTTTTGAATAAAAAGCGTCGCCTTTACAAGAATAATGAATATCTTTTGCGAAATTCTGAATAGCAAGAAGATAACAAATAAGTGTATTTGTTTTATCCATTTTAAAATCCTTTAAAAAAAAACAACCACTATAAAACCACTATAACAATAGCGCATTTTTGTGGTGAAAACAAGTGATAAAGGGTGATAATGTTTTTTTTGAAATTATATAAGATAGGTATAACGAAAATATACGTATTGAAAATGTATATTAACTATGTTATATTGTTATTTCAAGGAGTAAATAATGGCAATAGGTAAAACAGTATCTATAAAGATATTAAATTACAATAGTAATACAGATGATTTTATAAAAACAATAAACGAAATAAATAAAAAGAATTCTTTAATGTTAAAAGAAAACATTTTAGATTATGCTTGGGGATATCAAGATACTATTAATAATTTAAGAATCAATTTATTTCAAAATAAACATAAAGTTGAATTTGTTGTGATATATGATGATATCAAAGAAATAAAAAAATATCTTGATATGATTAAAACTTTTTTAGATTTGACATCTATTGATTTTAAATCAATTGCGCTTGCCTTTGGACAAGTATATTTTGATTATCCTACGGTAAATTATAAATTTATTAAACCGGAATTTACAAAAGAAGATAAATTAAAATATAAATTATCAACAGATATTAAATATGTTGAAGAGGATGAAGGTATATATTTATCAACAAACTTTCATTTCTACGGCTTTGGAAATTACAATACTAACCCTATTAAAATTGTAGAAAAAGAAATATTAAATAAATTTGATAAATATCATGGTATCTTTACCCAGATGGTAGGAGTATGAGATGGGTAATGTTTTTGATTTTAATCAATGCAAAAATTTTAAAAACAATAAACGTTCTGGAGGAAATCCGCCAGATGGTACAATTTCTTATAATTGCCCGGGATTAGATAAATTAGCTGAAAGAATATCTAATACTAATAAAATTCTTACAATACTAGGAACTTTTTTAGGTATTATTGTAACAATATTTATTTTTATTTGCAATGTACACTATAATTCAATAAAAGATACTACCAATGCAAATATGAATGTAATACATGCAGAAGTTAATTCTATAAAAACAGAGATCAAATCAATAAACCAGCGCCTAGACTATCAAGAGAAATTAAACGCAGTCCAGATAAAGCGCGATGTAGTCACAGAGGTTAATAAGCAGAAATAAGCTAATTCATTTAGCCATATTGTTTAACAATTGCATCATTTATAAGATGGGAAACGGAAACATCTTGTTCATCTGCCAAATATAACAATTTTAAATGAATTGCTTTTGATGTTCTAATCGCGATACGACCTGTAGCGCGTTCTTCATCAATCATTTCAATAGGTGTACCGTCTTCTAAGCACCCTTCTATGTGGAATTGGAGAGCTTCTTGAATATTTTTAGTAGCCTCTTCTAAAGTTTTACCGTTAGAGTAGCACATCAAACCTTTTACTCTTGCAGTATAAGCCTGCTCATCCGGGCAATAATCAAATTCAAACTGCCAGGGTAAATTTAAATAATCATCAAGCGTTTTCTTATTATTTTTATTCATGGTACATCTCCCATAGTTTTAAAATATCGTTTACTGCGTCTTTGGCGACCGGCTTATGATTGGCAATCGTCAAGGTAAGATTATCTTTTCTGTACTGATGATGCGAGCCTTTAACTCTTTTGAGAACAAAGCCTAATTCAAATAAAACTTTTTCGCAATCTTCAAATCTCTGACCGGCATTAGATTGTTTAAACTTTTGAATGATTTTATCGACCTTGCCCATATTGTCATAATATCACATGACATGTTAAATGTCAAGATATATATTTACATTCTCCCGCTTGATGGTGAAGGTGCGCATGTTATATATGTTATAGGTATACATATTTTTTCTATTACTCGCATGAAATTGTATTTACATAACTATTACACAATTTTTTAAATTCTTCGTTTACAATTTCAAATTTGTCTTTATTCATATGATAAATAGTAGCGTCTATAGTCGGACTTGGGATAACTTCTGACAATAATTCTATTAATTTTTGTTCCTGTTTATAGATTTTATTCTCAAAATAACCGCGAGTAAAAGCCAAATGGTCATCTAACTTTTTAAAAAGTTTATTATGAATATTGCTGTAGCCTTCAGGTATAATATAATCAGCCCTGTACCCACTGATATAATCAATATTTTTATACAAATCTATCCAGATTGCTTTTAAATCCTGAATGTGTTGAACTCTGTATTTGAAAAGTATAGTTTTTCTCTGTATATTAGAACATTTCCATTGTAAGAAAGCAAAAAGAACAATACTAATTGTTGAAAAGCAGTTAATAATATTTATTACATTATCCATTTGATATAAATATATCATGGGAATTAGTTAAAAGCAATAAATAATTAATCTTTTTTGTTTCTTCTTAAAATAATCATTTGTTTATGTTCTTTTTTAATATCTTCTGTATTCCTACACTTAAATAAATTACGAAAAATAGAAACAGTTTTTGTTGTTTCTATCTCATTAACTAAGCCAATAACCTCGAATTCCCCATTTCGATTAATGATTTTATCGCCTATGTCGCAAGGTGCTGCTATACCATTAACCTCTCTACCTTCTTCATTTATAAACACATATTTTGTTTCCATATAATATCCTCCTTTTTAAAACTTTTGTTCAAGTCTAGTTATTAAATCCATAAATTTTGTTACATTTCTATTGTAAGGAGCTAAACACGGGTAAAGTTTACCTAGTTCAGCTCTGTAGTATGTTGGCAAACTAAAATAATTTTCTTCTTTAATATCAGATAAATGTATTTTAAGCCAATTTTGAAATTCAATTCTCGTTTTAATATCTTTCATTAATTCTACATAATCTCCATACGGCTCGAGAGATAACATATCAGCATTTTTATAATCAAAACCAAATCCATGTAGTTGTTGATATCTTTCGATAGTACCTCTATACTCCATAGTCCAAGGTGTCGTGTAAAAAATGTAGGGTTCTAAATGATAATTCATCTTCATATATACTATCTTTTAATCACTTTGTGATAGAAATATAACATAATTATTTAGAATATGTCAATATTATTATTGAACACTCTTTAAATTATTTTGTTCAATTTAAACAATTATTTACTTTATCCCTTATTAGCTTTTCTGTGATTTCTTCCCAGTAATTTATATAAATTAATTTTACGTTATTCTGTTTACTTATTTCTTGTTTAATCCTATCACGTTTTATTGTTTGTTCGAATCCTTCTTTGCCCCCAAAAAATTCAACAGGCTCAAAATGCTGCTTCCCCTGATATTCAATTGCAATATTTAAATCTACAATAAATACATCATACGACATTTGTCCACCTTTAGGCGTTCTTAAAAAAAAAGGGCGATGTTGATATATTATTTTATAGCCTTTAAATCCTTTTTTAACGAGATTGTATACCAGTTCTTCATTAATCCATTTATTTTTAGGTTTTGAATATACACATTTTTCTATATCTTCACATTTCCCTTGACAAGTTTTAGCTAAAAGTTCGTATGCATATTTTTCTATATCAGATTTATTTTTGAAGAATTGTTTGATATAAAAATATGTAAGATGTTTTTCAATAATAATTTGTCTTTTTAGTCTAGAATACTGCGAATCTTTATAGCTATAAAAAGCTTCTTCTAAATGATAAGCGTATTTTTTATTTTTATATTTTCTTACTCCATAATGCCCTTGTCCTATTAAATTCATATTTCCTTCGGAAAAACCATTTTTTATCCATTTGTTACATTTGCGATTAATATAATTATGTGGTTTTTGGTTGGTGTAGAAAATGCCTACGCCTATTTTATTATCGGCAGACTCAAGTTCTAAAACGATAATATAGTACAAAAAACCCGGCCATGCATCAATTCTTTCTTTTAGTTTTAAGTTAGGCAATAATAAATCAACTCTGCGAGGAGCGCTAATACTATAATACCTGGGATTACCAGGCATATATCTTATATCATTATATCCTTTAAATTTTAAATATTCTACATAAAATGGAAGATCTATATTATAAATATTTTTACATTTGGTGCAAAAATCAGAACAATTAAATTTAAAAGACAAATTATTATAAGTTAATTCTTCAATTGATAAATAGTAATAATTACCTTGTTTTTCAATTGGATATGGATTATAAAATTCGATTATGCATCCCAATAAAACTAAACTGTCTTCTATTATGAATACTTTTGTGTTATTATCTATTATATGAACACAAATAGAAAAGGAGTTTTTCAATTCTTTTTCAAAATCATTTAATAAATTGGATGCGTTTTCTAACGTCAAAAACACTTAAAGCCAACCTTCTACATAAACACCCGACCACTCCAACGCACCTCACCAATTATTTCAAAGTCAAAATCAAATTTTTTTGAAAAATCAACCTCAAATGATTTATATTTTTGATTATCGGATACAACCAGAAGTTTTTTAGGCGGGATTTTTTGAAGTCTTTTTGCATACAGTTGACCTTCAATCCGCACGCAGTAAACAGCGCCATCATAAATCTCTTTTTTATTGGTATCAACTAAAAGCCCATCACCACCTTCAATAGTCGGACTCATACTATCACCTTTTGCAAAAATTATTTCACTTTTATTAACAGATATTCCTAAATCTTTAGCTAATTTCCGCCCTATTGCATAAGTTCCAGTTTGCCCCTCATCATAAATAGTAACGCCGAATCCGCAAGAGGCGTTTACATCTCCTCTGACAGGTAATGAAACGCAGTCATTTTGAGGCAATATAATATTTAGTTTATTCTCAATTATTTGTAGTTCTTTATCTTTAAAATTATAATTCTGAGTTTTTTTTGAATACATTGATTTTGAATCATAATTAAGTAATTTACCAATATAAATATGATCTATTTTCTCACCCGGTTTTAAGTTTTGTAAAGTTGCTAAAAGTTCCTCATAACGCATAATTTTACCCTACTTCCTTATTATTATATTTTATTTTCAATAATTGTATTGACATATTCTATATTTTTGTGTTATGTTTGTTACATAGATAAATATTACGGAGGCTCAAATGGATATTATTCACATAAGAGTAGATAAAAAATACCGACAGCTGTTAAAAATTATAGCAGCAGAGCGCAATATTTCTATGACTCAATTAATGGGAGAAATATTAACTGAGTATTTTGGAAGAGCAAAGAGGGTTAAAACATAACCCTCAAATCTCCCATATGTAGATTATATCAAACATAAGCCGATAAGTAAATAACTTGATAGGCTTAGTTGTAACGAAAATTTACATTGTACTTTGACAATTAAATATTATTTTGAAAATCCGTTAGAGATGGGTCATATTTTGCAAGATAATTAATAATAGTAGGATAAATACTGTTATTTGTCATATCTTTAATTAAACCTGCATAATATCTGCCCAGTGCATATTCTATCTCGCTCCCTACAGGGCGCCTGTTAATTTGTGCATAAGTTTTTACAATCTCAAACAAATTGTTATCTATACGCAGCGTAAAGCGTTTATCGGTGTCTTTTGTGTATTTATCACTCATAAAATATCCCCTTTGACGTCACCCTCTGTATAGATAGCATATCAAAATAATATTTAAAAATCAAAATATTTTGCTTGACGTCAATAATATTATGTGATAGTATCTTATTATAGACGTCAGTCATAAGATAGAGGAAAAATTATGAATGACAAAAAAACAATAGAATACCACAGATTTACTCTAAGAATAAACGAGGCGTTGTTCTTGGTAGTTAAAGAATTTGCGGAGAAAAATAAAAGAGCAATAGGAAAAGAAATTGAGTTTGCTTTGGAAAATTATTACCAAAAACAAATATAAATTTTAAACAAAACTGTACTTTGACAATTTAGAAATGACCACGTGAGCGCAGCCTGCACAGACTGCCGGTGGCAACAATTGAATTTGAGGCGTGTACGGCGCTCTCCCCTGCCCTTCGCTAAGGCAGGCTAACAACGACCGTACTTTGACGCAAGCGGATTGATAACAAAGACTAATTAAGTTTTTTAATAAGGGTAAATGTCATGCTGAACTTGTTTCAGTATCTTATTTACCCTGCCTAAAGAACTTATCTTCTCCAGGTTGCCGGAAAGGTTCCCCCTGCAAGAGTCATCCTTTCATACTTCCACTATATGCAGGGGTAAAATTTAAAAACTCAATATCCCTGGGCGTAGTTGAATGCGCCTTCTTTTGTTGGAGATTGTTTCAACCGGAGCGGCTGCTCTTCTTATTTAAATGCTGATGTAATAACTATATGCCGCTCTTTTTCTTTTTTTGTTTAATTTGAACATCTTGGGGCGGCGTTCTTACACCGAATATACGCCGATTGCCGCCCCTTTTTATTTATTTAAATTTCATTAATGGGAAATATGACCGAGGGCTTTCGCCCTCTTTTTTTTGAAAGGATTAAACATGGCCGAATTATTTATATTTCTGGCATTTATAATGCCGCTATGCATATTGATATGGATATATGAGGAGCTTATACCTATGATGATTAAGTTTAAGAATACAACAACCGCACGCAAGAAGCGCGAGGCTGTTAAAAATGCTATATACCAGTACATTATGCGCACCTCAGGAGCGCCTGTAGAATTTCGGGCGCAGGTACAGAGATTAGCAGAGATGATGGTATTTGAATACGATTATAAGGGGTTAATCCCGGAATGCTACGAACGATTACAGCGAGGCGCGCTATGAGTTCAGGGGAATACATCATGGACAATTACGATGATGGCAACTATTCCACGGAATGGGAGCGCTGCGTCAAGATTGGACTATTTGATAAAAAAGAGGTAAAAGAAATCTTTAAAAAAGGATTAATAACAGCAGCGGAATATAAGTACGCGATTGAATATATGAAGGAATAGGAGTAAAAGATGGTACAAATCAGAACATTAAAGCCTGATGAAATCGAGTGCCGCGTTGCGCAGGTCTCCTCCAAAGGTTGTTCACTTTTGTTATACAAAACTGCAAGAGTTGACCGTGCAATATTAGACGAAACCTACGGTGATTTATGGCAAAACGATTTCAAGGTTATTGACGGCAAAATGTATGGCGGTATCGGGATTTATAACAAAGAGTTAAAAGATTGGTTATGGAGATGGGATTGTGGCGTCGAAAGCAATACCGAAGCTGAGAAAGGACAAGCCTCCGACTGCTTTAAACGTGCCGGCTTCAAGTGGGGCATAGGTATAGAGTTATACTCTGCTCCCTTCATCTGGCTAAACCTAAAAACTTACAGAAACGAACTTCTTTCTAAAAAAATGAATAAAGATGTTTACAAGTTAGAAGATAAATTTGCTAAATTCTATGTAAATAAAATAGAGTACGGAACAAATAAAAATATTAAAAACCTTGTAATCACTAATGACAAAGGCGAAGTTGTTTTTTCGATGAAAAAACAAAAAACGGAAGCAAAACCGGTTACTGATGATACTTATATTTATATTGAGCTAGCTAAAATTTGTGACCGCGCTTTATTAAAAGATTTCTATAACCGGTATAAAGAGAAAGTAAAAGACCGTAAGGCCTTTTACTCTATGGTGCAGGATAAGTTAGAAGCTCTTAAGAACTTAGAGAAGGAGATATTATAATGGCAAAAATTAAATTCCCGGAAGGGGTAAGGTTAACTACCGTTGAAACAAAATACGGTGAAATTTTAAAACTGGGATTTAAAATGGAAAAATTTAAAGAAAATCCGGTTAATGAAAAAGGCTATTTGAATATTGATATTTTAACCAGTAAAGAAGGGAAAAAATACCTGGCTATAAATGAGTATTCAAAGCCGGTTGACGCTGAAACGATAAAAGAAGAATTCAGCGGTACTGAAATAAATGAAGAGGATATTCCATTTTAATTAAGGAGATAAAAATAATGCGCGAAAGTTTTATTTTTTACAAAAGTTTTTATGACGCGATAGATCTTTTAGGAGAAAAAGCGCAGTTAAAATTGTACAAAGCCATCATGACATTGAACTTTAATTGTGCCGAAAACGTGACGGAAATGGAACGAATTTGTGACGAAATTGAAACGGTTTTGTCACAAAACCGTCACACTTTTGCGCAATTTTTGCTCATAAAACCGCAGATTATGGCGAATATCAGCAAGTACTTTAACGGGCGTAAAGGCGCTGATGGCGGGCAATTAGGCGGAGCGCCAAAAGGAAATAAGAACGCACAAAAAACAACCCCAAAACAACCCCTAATGAAAATGAGTAATGTAAATGTAAATGAAAATGCTGTAGGGGTTGTTTATGATAAAACAAATTCTACTTCTACTCCTCCTTCTTCAACCTCAGACTGGTTAGATGGAAAGAAAAAAAATAAAGGGGGCGCGCTTGTGGAAAATTCCACAAATGAAGTTGAGTTTTTCGGCGATGAGTATCAGAATGTGGGCTTAACCGATAAGCAGCGGCGCAAATTACTTGGGATATGCGCCAGCGAAAAACTGTTGAATGAGCTGATAAATGCACTGTCGCGCAACATTGAAACGGGTAAGGAACAGCCGTTCAATGCTGATTTACCCAATGCACATTATGAGCGGTTAAAGAGTTACCACAAGCAGCGTATAAGGTATCCTGACAGAGGCGGGGCAGGAGAGGAGCCGGGGAAATTTGACCCGGTAATGGCAAGATTAATTGAGGAGGATAGAGCGAAATATGGAGATGACCCGTTTTTACGCCCTACATGACAGCGAGCCGGTTATGAAGTCTTACGGCGCAATTGAGATAGGGTTAAAATCGCTAGAAGATTACAATCGAAAGGGTTTCGGCATTTTCTGGGTTTTAAACGAGTTTGAAGGGGCGCGGAAGAAAGAGAATTTGAAGAAAATTAATTTCTGGTTTTGCGATCTTGATGGCGGGAATAAGCCGGAACAAATGAAACGCATAAAAGCCCTTTTAATTCCGCCCAGCCTTATGACTGAAACAAAAAATGGCTACCACTGCTATTTTGCGGTAGAAGGAGAGGCAACAATCGAGAACTTTGAGCGGATACAGCGGGGGATAGCGGAGAGGCTAAACGGGGATAAGCACTGCTTAGACGTGTTAAGACTCTTAAGGGCGCCCGGATACTACCACCTTAAGAACCCTAATGAGCCTTTTTTCGTTAATTTCGTTCCGGATAATTGTTCAGACAGGTTTTATACGGAAAAACAAATGCTTACGTATTTTAGCCCGGTGGGTGATAAGCGGAGCCGGTACAAAAAGCCGGCAACTGCTGATAACAGCGTATTCCTTGACGATAGTAAGTGGGAGCGGATATTTAAGCCGCAGGAACTGTACAAGGGCTGCCGGAATAGTAAACTTGCGCAGTTCACCTTCTGGATGCGGGATGAGGGATTAAACCGGGATGAGATAAGTTACATAATAAACGGTTTAAACCAAAGACTGTCAAGCCCTCTGCCACAGAGAGAAGTAGATACGATTTTGAGGACAAAGCTATGAACATTGAGGAACTTTTCAGAAATAATGCGCTTTGTGCGCGTTTCGGTATAAAGTATCTTGATGACAAGCTGGAAGGGATTTTAAAAGGTGATTTAATTTTGCTGGGAGCGCGCAGCGGAGCTGGTAAATCAACAATTGCTGAGCTTATAGCAACGTACAACGGTCAAAACGGCGTTAAGGTAACGCTTATATCCTTAGAAAATTTCGCGGGTGACAACAAATTGACAAAGATGTATTACAAGTACAAAGAGCTTACACAGCAGTACTATTTAACTTTACGGCAGTTTGCCTGCGGAAATTTCAACATTGATAAAAGCGCTTTACAAAAAGCGGAAAACTACGCGGATAGTATATTTGAAAATGTACACATAATAAACCGCCAGAACGGGTACACGATTGAAAACCTGTGTGACGATATTATCGGCGCAGTATGTAAAGAAGACAGCAAGCTGGTAATTATTGACCATATCGACTATCTGGACAAGACGGTCAGCAGCCAGTCTGAACTGGAGCATATCACAAAGGTTATACGGACAATAAGAGAGGCACAGTACACGTTTAAAGTTCCGGTTGTGGCAATTTCGCACCTGCGTAAGCCCGCTTTTTGCAAGGAGGAGATTAAAATCCCCGGAATGGATGAGTTTATAGGAAGTTCCAACAAGGTCAAGGAGGCAACCTGTGTTATTATGCTCGCCCCGGATGACGAAACCAATACGACACAATTGGGAACGCTTAAATCGACATGGTGTTGTATACGTAAATTGCGGATGGGCGGAGTTGATAATACAGCCGCAAAAATTTATTTTGACACCGTTACAGGCAGGTACAAAGATGATTATACCCTGTACAGGGTTAATTATGCAGGAACGAAGGTTGAAGAGATAAGACATAATAAATACGGATACGGAAGGTTTGAATATGAATAAATGGGAGATATACGAATGGCTTAAAAGTTTAATTTATGACTTGCCGGACTACGAAAAGAGGATTAAAAAAATCGTTGATTTGCTAGAGATTTAACAAAAAGAGGGCATAGAATGTACGAACCGATAACAGAGGAGCGCTTGAAGTGTTATACAGACCGGGTGCGAGAGCTTGACGGACTGTTGAGGCGGAAACATAGCTTAGAGAGAAAGATAGGCTTATCCGGCGTTGATTACTCCAAGATAAAGGTTACAACCGGCAACGGGCGGAAATTAAGCGAACAGGAGCGGCACGCCTTCACGCTGGAAAAGATTAACCGGCGCATCAGCGAGTACAGGGCGTGGATTATACCGGAGCATGAGATAATTAAGACCCAGATTGGGCGGGTCAGCCGCTGGGAGTATCGGAAAGTACTTGTTTTGCGCTACTTAGAGGGCTGGAAATGGTCAGAGATTACAGCAGAATTTTTTGACCTCGAGCCGGATTTTGAAGAGCAAAAACACGATAAATACAAGCGCATGATTATGTACTGGAATAACGCAGCACTAAAGGAAATTGAAGAAATTAGTAATACATCCTACATTCCGGCAATAAGTCAGTTGAAGATAAATCTTACACCTTCAACCGGCGGGCTGGAAATGTAATACGACAAGCTCAAACGGTATTATGACTTAACAATACAATGTTTGGATGTGAAAGATGAACTATGCAAGGCTTTGAGAGAGGAAAATCAAGAGTTAATAAGGAAATTGGAGGTATATAAAAATGCGGAAACTAAGTAAAGAATGCTTTTATACTGACATAGAGATAGATTTAGAAGATGTTTATTTTTTAAATAATTATGTAACAGACGGCGTAATTGTTATTGATACCGCTGTAGCTGATTACAGAGCGTATGATAAAAAGAGTTTGGATGTAATATCAGGACAGAAAACTATTGAGAATATAGTTTGCGAGCAAAACCTCGAAAATGTTTTAAATAAAGGTATTGAAGTAGAAATTGGCAATGTGACATATTCAGACCGTCGGCTTGTAATAAGTAAAGATAAAAAGGTTAAGTTACTTATTGACGAAAAATACGCAAGACAAATAGGACAATGGCTTTATTGCTTTTATTTAAACGATATGTTTTATTTCTTTGAATTTTGCCCCGCTGATGAAGATATGGGAATAGAAGAAGATTCTTATATGTTTGTATGCGCTCTTATGTGTTGCACACCGGGTAAGTTGGATTTAGATAAAATGTTAAAACTTGAAGAATATGCGGAGAAACTTCAAATCTATTAAATAAGGAGGAGTAAATGAAGATACTTAACCTATATGCGGGTATCGGCGGAAACCGTAAGTTGTGGGGAGATGACCACGACATTACGGCAGTTGAATTAAATCCTAAAATTGCTGAATGTTATCAAAAGTTATTCCCGAACGATACTGTAATTGTCGGCGATGCTCACGAATATTTAAGGCAGCATTTCAGAGAATTTGATTTTATTTGGGCGTCACCGCCCTGCCCAACACATTCAGTATTACAGATGTCGCATTATTATGATGAAAATTTGAAATACCCGGATATGACACTTTATCAGGAGATAATTTGGCTTAAAACATTTTTTAAAGGTAAATGGGTGATAGAGAATGTTAAACCGTATTACAAGCCGCTTATAGAACCGAGCTTTGAAATAGACAGGCATTATTTCTGGAGTTCTGATTTTGTTTTTGGCTGTCAGTATAACGATAATTATACAAAAATCATGGATAACATTAAGGCTATGGCTTCAAAATATGGCTTTGATTTAAGCGTGTTAAAAGCCTGTAAGGTTGATTGCAGACTGGTTTTAAGAAACTGCGTAAAGCCGGAAATCGGGAAGTATATTTTTGAACAGCTAATAGGAGGTTAAATGAAAACAGAGAAAGAGATTAAAGATTATTTAGAAAAAGCAGAGGCCGCGTATAAAGACGCTAGAAAATTTGGGCATTCATACTTACGGGCGGTAGGAGCCGGTGCAATTAACGCTCTTAGGTGGGTTCTGGAGCTTGGGCCGTATGATTGTTTTAAATAAAATTTAACAAGCTTAACAATTCACGAATTTCGCAATTCATGGCTATATCATGGATTGCGCTTTTTGTTAAGAAATATTGTTCATGAAGAAAAGTTAATTACTAGGAGGTATTAAATGGAAAATGTTATAAGAATGGATAGAAGAGTAAACGAAACAATCCCAAACGACTTAATGCTGTTCAGAGAATTTGCGGAAAAATACGACATGAAAGTGGGGTATTTATATAAACTACAACGCAAAGGTGCAATACAACGGTATAAACGCGGCATGTGGAAAATTTCAGAGGGTGAAGTATTAAGGGCATTACAGAGGTTAAAATAATGGCAGGAATAAGCAGAAAGAAAACAAAAAACGGTATAAAATATACGATTACCTATCGCGATATATTTGGTAAACAGCATACCAGCGGGTTGTATGATACTATACGGGAAGCGAAAGAAAAATTAAGCATTTTTAATAAACATAATTTACAAAATAAAAATATAACAATTGGTGAAATTTTTTCTTTATACTTTCAGCGCGCGGAACAAAATTATGCTGAAAACACTTTAATAAATTATAAAATGTATTACGCACGATATTTTAAAAAATTTGAGAATGTTAAATATATAAAGTTTTCAAGTTTAGCAGCGCAAGAATTAATATCAGAAATAGAGAAAGACAGCTCTTATGTTGCTTTAATCTGTTTTAAGTTTTCAAAAAGTGCATTTAATTATGCAAAAAAGCATGATTTGATAGACAATAATTATTTTGAAAAAGTAGAACGCCCCAAATTACCGATAGCAAATATAAATCATTTAGACCAATCGCAATTAATACAAGTATTACAGACTTGCAAAAAAAATTATCCCCGGTATTATGCATTATTATTTACGCTGATAGGTACGGGGTTACGGATTGGAGAATTACTTGCCCTGGAAAAAGAGGATTTAAACTTAGTAGGGCGCTATATTCAAATAGATAAGCAATATACTAATGGTAAATTAAAATTAAAAACTAAGACGGATAAATCAAACAGGAAAGTTTATTTATTTAATTCATTAATAGATGTATTAGAGGAACACATTAAAACAATCCCGGATGAGGTTAAATTGTTATTCCCAAATAGTAAGGGGAAATATTTACACCTGCCGAATTTACGCCGGCGAGTGTGGGAACCGTTGTTAAAAGATTGTGGCATAACCTACAGGGTCAGGATACATGACTTACGGGGGTCATTTACCGATTTATCTTTAGCGGAAGGTTTAAGTATAAAATTTACCCAAAACCAGTTAGGGCATGCAAAAAGTGAAACGACTTTGAACGTATATGCCCGTAATAATATAGATATGGTGAATAGGGCAACAGAACGTATAGGAAATGTGTTTGCTAGAAAATGTGAGAATTTTGTGAGAATGCCGAAGAATGAAGCAAAAAATAAAATAATTCAGTTTCCTCAAAACCGGCGTAGTATCTAGTTTTCAAACTGGAGCGGAAGACGGGACTCAAACCCGCGACATTCTGCTTGGAAGGCAGATGCTCTATCAACTGAGCTACTTCCGCACCCACAAGTATAGTTTATAATAACCGTTAAAATAAATCAATATTTTATTTGTAAATTTGTTTAGAAGGAGTATTGATATTTTTCCGGTGTTCATTAATATACTAATATGAAAACAAAAGACTTTTATAAAATACTTGAAATTGACGAAACTGCAACAGATTCTGATATTAAATCCGCCTACCGTAAACTTGCCCGCAAATTTCACCCTGATATAGCAGGAAGCACCCCGGAGAATGTAGCGCACTTCAAAGATATTAATGAAGCTTATTCTACGCTTATTGACCGCCGCAAACGCTACAATTATGACGCGCTTCGCCGGTTATATTCATATACATCTAATACTGACAAAACAGATACTAAAGACACTGCTTCTGAAAATGCCGCCGCCTCTAAAAAAAATAATGAACCTAAATCTCAATATCAATCCAAAAACTATTTCCACGGAGTGTGGGAAGATTTTCTAAACGCCCAGCATCAGCAAAAAGAATACAAAAAACAGCAGGCAGCACAGCCGGAAGACGGTTCAGATATAACAACCGAAGTATCAATCACAATTGAAGAAGCACTATATGGAACAACAAAGAAGATAAATGTACTGCATACAAACCCGTGTCCTAAATGCAATGGAAGAAAATTCACAAACAATACTCTGTGTCAGCATTGCAGCGGTACAGGATTTGTATCTGAACATAAAAAATTCACAGTTAAAATTCCGCCTAATGTTAAAAACGGTTTCAAAATTAGAATTGCTGAAGAAGGAAACTCAGGAATAAATGGTGGTAAAAACGGAAATTTATATCTTCTAATAAAAATTGAAAATAACTCTGGTTTTAAATATGACGGCTGTAATATTCTAAAAACAGTACCTATAACTCCTTATGAAGCTGTTTTAGGTGCTGATATTGAAATTCCTGTATTTAATGGTAAAATTACTATGAAAATCTTACCTAATACAAATTCCGGACAAAAATTCAGATTACAAGGTCAAGGTTTAACCATAAACGGTACAGTCGGAGATTTAATAGTTACTGTTGAAATTAAAATTCCGGACAATCTGTCCCGTGAAGAAATAGAATTATATAAAAAACTTGCTAAAATTAGCACTAATAATCTGAGAAAGAGGATTTAATGCAAGAAGAAATAGCCAGAATTAAAGAAATATTTGTTTCAACGCAGGGCGAAGGGCCGTATATTGGCTGTCGCCAGTTATTCATACGATTTTGTGCCTGTAACCTCTCATGTAATTATTGCGATACCGATTTTTCTTATAAAAATACAAGTTTCGTCTACTCTCCGGAAGAACTGTATAACTTGTTACCGGAATATGATATAACACATATTCATTCTATATCACTTACCGGCGGCGAACCTTTGCTTCATTCAGAATTTCTTAAAGAATTTATCCCAATGGTAAACTCAAATTTTTATCTCGAAACAAATGCAACACTTCCTGAAAAACTTTATGATGTCTTAGGTTTGATTAATGTTATTTCTGCTGACATAAAACTACCATCCGCAACAGGCATAAATAACACCTTTGAAAGACATGACGAGTTCTTCAGAGCTGCACGAACAAACCAAAATACAGAATTGTTTGCTAAAGTCGTTTTTGATGAAAGCATTACGGATGAAGAAATTACAGCGTCAACAAATCTTGCAAAAAAATATGATTTTGAATTGATTTTGCAGCCTAAAATGCTTAACAATAAGATAATTCCAGCTACAAATTTTATGGATGAACTTTTTTCAAAATGTCTAAAACGCCATAATAAAGTACGGCTTATACCACAGGTTCACAAATTTTTGGACATCAGATGAAACACATTATATAATAGAAATTATGTAAGATTATTTTGAGGAAGTCTTTATGAAAAAGTTTTTATCAGGTATGCTATTTTTCTTTATAGCCGCTGCCGCAGCAAATGCCGCAAAATATGAACCAGTATCCTCTAATGTTAAAATGCCCGGAATTTATACACAGGATTACATTGATGAAATATCCGCCGTTTACAAAAAAAATAGTGAATACCAAATTATTTTTGTTGCGTTGGATATGCTTAAAGGTACAACCGGTGAATTTTCAAGAAATGCCATTCTCGGAGATAATTTAACCGGCAAGCCTGTAAAAATTGAGTTCAAGAATCTCTCTGAGATAAATCCCAGTTATGAAAACTTTGATGCTGTAGGCTGGAAACGAAAAGGGACACTGTATATATACATAAATCCTAAACACAAAGAAGCCCCTCCAGGCGCACTTGCAGCCCTGCTTTCGCATGAAGCATTGCATCAGGATGAGTATAATTCCTTATCTGAAGAAACTTATGCCTGGACAATGGAAGCTACAGTATGGTACGAAATTCTTCAAAAATATCCGGAACTTGAAAATGTAGACTCCTCGCTTGTAAGAAGAGAAAACATTTTAAAGAACCTCTTTGAAAAAGGCAAATACACAAATAAGTACATAAAAAAGAATGTTTATGCCAACAAAGGCTACAAAGGACTTCCTATTTCCTCTCCCGGTTTTGAAGATTTATAGCTTTAGTAGTGAAGCTTTGGTAATGGTTCTTCTATTACCAGAGTTGGTTCGTGTTTTAAACCCCGTAAAATATCAGAGTATGGAACTTTTTTTAGAAAATATGCCAAATTTTCTTCTGATCCTGTAATTGAATAATCTCCATACATTCCAACATAATAGTATCTTTCACGATCAAAGTCTGCCGGATCCTGAGTGCCAATATCATATTCCGGTTTTATTTTTTTTGCGGCAAGAAGCAATGTTGTAAGTGAAGCAATATAATAAGGGCTTTCTTTATGAGGGATACGAGGATGTTTTTTGTACCAATCTGTCGTAATAGTTGCTTTAACATCATAATTTTTGCATAAATCTCTTATAGCATACGATAAATTGAAGTTTTTCATAAACTCGTATGCGGAAGCGCTTTTTTCAGGGTCAAATCGCTTTGCAAAATTTAATTCTTTTAGTGCAGTAAATGAAGGTACGCCAACTTTGTTCCGGTTATTTATAATTTGGGTTCTTTTGGAATTTTGGGACTTGTTTGTTCTTAATGAATACCTGCTGTTATTAAATGATGTGCAGCCGTGTACAATCATATACTTCTCCTTTTGTTGGTGTTTTAATACGTGTCAAGATTATTTTTTGCTATAAATTTCAAAAAAATTTACAATTTTTTACATCTAACCACTAAGATTCGATATCTTTATTATATACAGAAATGTATCATTAAAACAATTTATTAAGTTTTGTTATACACATTTAGGCGAAAACGAACTCATATCATCCAAATCTGAATACTGCAAATCTTTAATCATCTGTTCAAACGCTTGTGAATGTTCTGCTGAGGATTCTTTTGATTTGTAGATTAAATTCAATTCACGTTTAGGTGTAAATAAATTCAAAAATTTTTCTTTAAAATTTTTAGCTATATTTTTATACCTAAAAGCCAATGTTGATGTATATTCACCATTTAGGCAATCTTTTCCTAAATAAATAACAACATTGTATTTATAGCAGAATTTATTTATTGCTTTTGATTCTTGCATTGTCTTTACAACACTTAAATCTAACGGTTTAATACCAGGATTAAAACTTCCGAAATACTCTACGCCTCTGAGGGCTTTAAAGTTCTTTTGCCGGTTACTAATTGTTGTGTCTGATATTTTACTTATACGCATTTTTACCTCAATACATTACAAATATACATAAACATTTTTTATAAATACATATATTGTTAATTTTTGTGAATATAATATGGACAAATTGGCCAATATACGTTACAATGCGACTGGAATGGAGGTAGTGTAATGAAATTAAACGCTATATCTAAGTTGGATGCTTTTACTCCAATGTTTCGAGCAAACAAAATATCCAATCAAACATCTGCACCTGCCGTAGAAAACCCAATAAAACCTGGGTTTGCGATAGGTACTGACGGCGATGTCCATCCGGAATCCAGAACAGCAGCTAAAGGCCAAAAACTTTATATTCTGGCTTAAGGATATGGTATTTTGCTAAAAAAGGGAACTTAAATGTTCCCTTTTTTGTGTTATAACTAATTTTTTAAGCGGTCAATCAATTTATCTTCTTTGTTCCATTTAAAAATTGAGCGGAGTTCTTTTCCTATTTTTTCAATGGTATGATTTTCTGATTCCTCGCGCAGCTTTTTGAAATTATGACTTCCGCTGTTCATTTCATTCATAAATTCTGTTGCATATTTCCCGTTTTGGATATCTTCAAGGATTTTTTTCATTTTTGATTTTACATCATCATTTATAAGAAATTTACCGCGGGTAAGATCACCGTATTCTGCATTATTAGAAATAGAATAGTGCATATCTGATATTCCGCCTTGATAAATCAAATCAACAATAAGCTTTAACTCGTGACAAACTTCAAAATATGCCATATAAGGTGAATAACCGGCTTCTACAAGCGTATCAAATCCTGCTTTAATTAAAGCACTGCACCCGCCGCAAAGAACGGCCTGTTCCCCGAACAAATCGGTTTCGGTTTCTTCTCTGAAAGAGGTTTCTAAAACCCCTGTATACCCTGAACCTATTGCTGCTGCATAAGATAGTGCTATATCAAGGGAATTTCCGCTAAAATCTTTTTGTACAGCGACAAGAGAAGGAACGCCTCTTCCTGCCGTATACTCACTTCTTACGGTATGTCCCGGAGCTTTTGGAGCAACCGTTATAACATTAATCTCCTGGGGCGGGATTATTAATCCGTAATGAATATTAAAGCCGTGCGAAAACATCAGGTATTTACCTTTTGCAAGGTGCTGCTGTATTTGTTCTTTATACACCTTTGCCTGAATTTCATCAGGTATTAAGATTTGTATAATATCAGCCCATTGAACAGCTTCTTCTATTGGCAATGTTTTAAATCCGTAATCTCTGGCTTTAATATCCGATGCGCCGCCCGGTCTTAACCCCAGTACGACATTACAGCCGGAATCACGTAAATTCATAGCCTGCCCGTAACCCTGAGAGCCAAACCCGATAATTGCTATTTTATAATTTTTGATTAAATCTCTGTCAATATCAGTATTTGTATAGACTTTTAGCATAATTAACACCTATCCTTTCTGCGCGCAAGCCGCGTTAATAAGTCCTAAAAACAATGGGTGCGGCCTTTCCGGTCTTGATTTAAATTCCGGATGGAATTGTGATGCGACAAACCAGTCATTCTGCGGCAATTCTACTACCTCTGCTAACATACCATCCGGTGACATACCGGAAAATACAAGTCCGGCTTTTTGAATACGGTCTAAATACTCGCTGTTTACTTCATATCGGTGTCTGTGCCGCTCTGAAATTTTTGTTGTTCCGTACGCTTCCGCTGCAACAGAGCCTTTTTTCAGGTGACAGTCGTATGCTCCAAGCCGCATTGTTCCGCCATACCCTTTAATATCTTTTTGTTCCTGCATTAAATCAATTACAGGATATTCAGGATTTTCATTAAATTCTGTTGAATTTGCGCCTTTTAGTCCTGCTACGTTTCTTGCATATTCAATTACTGCACATTGCATTCCAAGACATAAGCCAAGAAAAGGAAGATTGTTTTCCCGTGCGTATTTTATTACATTAAGCTTCCCTTCTATGCCTCTTATGCCAAAACCTCCCGGAACAACGACAGCATCAATATCTTTAAGAAGATTTTTACATACATCTTCATCAATGCATTCTTCTGAATTTATCCATTTTATATCTACTCTTGCATCATTTGCATAACCGGCATGTTTTAAAGACTCAACAACAGAAATATATGCATCGGAAAGTTTTGTGTATTTTCCTGCTATCCCGACTTTAAGCGTTTTTTGCGGATTTCTGATTTTCTCTACTAATTTTTCCCAGCTTTTCAAATCGGCTTTTCTTTCCTCTACTCTCAACAAATTAAGTATTACACCTGCCATGTTTTGTTCCTCAAGAGCCAGAGGAACTTCGTAAATACTTTTCATATCGCGGCATTCAATTACAGCATCTTTAGGAACAGAGCAGAAGAGAGCAAGCTTCTCTTTCTCTGTTTTAGGTATTGGCTTTGATGTTCTGCAAACAAGAACTTCCGGCTGTAGTCCATAACTTCTTAATACCTGCACACTGTGTTGTGACGGCTTTGTCTTTAATTCCCCGGATGTCGGTAGATACGGAAGAAGTGTGCAGTGAATATTAATAGCATTATTATAGCCGGCTTCTGTTTTAAACTGTCTTATCGCTTCAATAAACGGCAAACCTTCAATATCACCTATTGTTCCGCCGATTTCTATAATTTGAAAATCGGCCTTAAAATGTTTTTGCGCCTTAATAATTCTTGACTTAATTTCATTTGTAATATGCGGTATTGTTTGAACTGTCGCCCCGAGATAATCCCCGCGGCGCTCTTTTTTTATGACAGTAGAATAAACACTGCCTGATGTAACATTACTTAATTTGCTAAATGGTGTATCAATAAATCTTTCATAATGTCCCAAATCAAGATCTGTTTCAGCACCATCATCCGTTACAAAAACTTCGCCGTGCTGAAATGGACTCATAGTCCCTGGGTCTACGTTAATATATGGATCAAATTTTTGAATACAAACACTAAACCCTCTTGAACGGAGAAGTTTGCCTAGTGATGCACCGATAATACCTTTCCCCAGTGAACTTACAACCCCGCCTGTTATAAAAATGTATTTAGTCATACTTTTTCCTTCCTGATTCGTGATATTGCCATATAAAAGATTTCCCATCTGTTTGGGATGGGAAATCTTTATTTTTAATTTATTTTTGGAACCCTGAAAAATCCGTTTTCTTCATAAGGGGCATTTGCCATCAATTCTTCTTTTGTCTGCTCGTAGTAAACTTCATCCTCGCGCATTACATTAGAAAAATCAATTGCGTGTGCCATCGGTTCTACGTTAGAAGTGTCTACTTCATTCATCTGATTAACATACTCAAGCACGGCACCTAACTGCCCTGTGAATTTTTCTTTCTCTTCTTCTGTAAGTTCAAGTCTTGCAAGTTTAGCAACATGTTCTACATCTTTTATTGTAATCATAATTTTTCTCCGTATAGATAAATATTAACACAAAATAATTTTATATACCCATTTTTTATGAAGTAAATGTTACAGATTTTTTATATAAATTGAAAGCAAACCTGGTTTAATATATCATAATATATTGAAAAGGAGGGTATAATATGCTCAAAAAAATATTAAGAGGGTTATTGTTACTGGTTATAACATCTGCTTGCATGCAGTCAGCGTATGCTTTTTATTCAGATATGGATGAAAGCCACTGGGCTTATAAACAAATCAAAATTTTATCTGATTCCGGTGTTCTTGTCGGTTATCCCGATGGAACCTTTAAACCTGATGAAAATGTAACGAGGGCTGAATTCGCATCAATGGCTATTAAAGCACTCGGGCAAGAACATACAAACATAGCACAGCCGGTCAATTTTACCGATATTGATTCTTCTTACTGGGCATATGATTCTATACAAAAAGCTGTTTACTTTGATTTAGTATCAAATGATAAAGATGCAGAAGCTTTCAGGCCTGAAGATTCTGTATCAAGAGCCGAAACTGTTACTATTGCAGTAAATGCTTTAACTACCGAACAGATAAGTGAACAGAAAGCAAAAGATATTTTAAAAAGTTACAAAGATTATGATGAAATTCCTTCAGATTTCATAATCACAGCCGGCAAAGCAGAGATTCTTAATATGATAACTATTGAACCGGGCAGAAAAGGTTATATTGATGCTGCAAGACCTGCTACAAGAGCCGAAGTTGCGGCAATTCTGTATAATATGACAGAACAGGCAAAACTTAATCCAAACGCGAAACTTGCGGAGGCTATGAGAAAGAAAACAGGTAACGGGTTTGTTATAGATAAAGCTTATGTACAAGGTTCAACAGGTGTTATACCTGCCGGCTCAATTGTTCCGGTTAAGTTAGGAACCGTACTCGGTTCTCAGATATCTGAAAACGGTGATTTGTTTATTGCAAAGGCTCCGCAAAACTATATTACTAAAGATAAGTTCATTCTTATCTATAAAGACAGTGATATAAAAGGACAGGTGAGAATTGTTGAACCGGGAAGACTCTTCATAAGAAACGGTGTGCTGATTTTAGACAGCAATATTCTGGTTACTCCAAATGATCAGGCTGTTGTTTTTAAAGGTGTAAGCAATGTTGAAAATGAAAAATCAAAATTTATGGAGTTCATACGTAAAATATTCAAAGGGGATAAAGTAACTGTTATTCCGGGAAATGTTATTTACGTCAGACTGCTGCAGCCTCTTAGAATTGATTTAACTAACGGCTGGATTTATGAAAAGTAATAAGAATCAGGGAAGGCAGTAAAGCCTTCCCTGTCTTTATGTACGGAGAACGACAGAGAAGCGGCAATGTCATTATTCAGATTGTTTTTGTTATTTGTCAAAATAGGCGCCATACTACTTGGAGGGGGGTATGTAATACTGCCTGTGATGAAATCAGAGTTTGTTGAGAAGAACAAACTTATATCAGAAGATGATTTGGTTGATTATTTTGCAATAAGTCAATCTTTACCCGGAATTATTGCTGCAAATATTTCTATATTTGTCGGGTATAAACTAAGACGAACACTAGGTGCGATAGTCGCTGTTGCAGGTGTAACGTTTGCACCTTTCTGGAGTATTGTTCTTTTAGCTTCCCTTATAAGTAAATACCTTCATACAAGTATAATGCAGGGCATTTTCTGGGGTGTCGGCATAGGTGTTATGGTATTAATGATTTCTGCTACACGTGAAATGTGGGCAAAAGCATTTGAAGATAAATTTGCTTATTTAATATTTGCAGCAGGACTTGCTGTTATGCTGTTTACGGATATTTCTCCGGTATGGGTTGTAATCTCATCAGCGGTTACTGGTGTTATTTATAAGAAAATAGCGCGCTGGAGGATAAAAGAATGATTTTTGTCCATCTTTTTTATGAGTTCTTTAAAATCGGCCTGTTTTCTTTTGGCGGAGGATATGCAACAATCCCATTTTTATACCATATTGGGGAGGTATACGGCTGGTTTTCCGGCGCTGATTTAGAAAGGATGATTGCTATAGCCTCAGTAACCCCGGGGCCGGTTGGTGTTAACATGGCAACTTATACAGGGTTAACTTCAGGCGGTATAATAGGCTCTCTTGTAGCAACAACAGCTATAACAATTCCATCGTTAATTCTGATTGTCATTATTTCTAAAATATTAAAAAAATTCCGGGAAAATTTTTATGTTAAGGCAATAATATACGGTTTAAAACCGGCAAGTTGTGCGTTACTCGCCTCTGTTGCAATACAGATGATTCTATCTAAATCCAATGATATTTATGCGATGGTTCTTTTTGGAATTTTTCTTGTAATGAGTTTTATAACAAAAAAAGACCCATTATTTTATCTGGGGGTAACAGGGATTATTGGTTTAATTATTTTTCTGCTTAAAACCTAGCGGGCAAAACAAAACGCCCTGTGATATAACAGAGCGTCATTGTTTTATACATTAGTTTACGCTTTAGGTACAACCCAGAAAGTAACGTTACGGCCTTCAAGTGCCGGAGTTTTTTCAACAGTAACATCGTTTGCCAAATCCGTAATAAATCTTTGGGCTAAATCAAACGCTAAATTAGAGTGCTGCATTTCGCGGCCCCTTAGCATAACAACGATTTTAACTTTGTTACCCTGCGAAATAAATTTTCTAATATTTTTAAGCCTGACTTCATAATCGTGGGTATCAATTTTATAGCGGACTTTAATTTCTTTTATTTCAATAGTATGTTGTTTTTTCTTTGCTTCTTTTGCTCTTTTATCAAGTTCATACTTGTATTTGCCGTAATCAAGAATCTTAGCTACGGGCGGTTCCTGATTGGGGCTGACCAGAACCAAATCAAGATTAGCTTCTTCTGCAATTTTTAGAGCCTCTCTGGTTGATATAATTCCATGATTGTTTCCGTTGTGGTCAATTAGTCTTACTTCTCTAGAACGAATTTTTTCGTTAAAAATTACCTTATCTTTGGCGGGCTTTCCACCTTTGTCATCAGTTGCTATGGTATGTCTCCTTTACTATTTGTACTACAATTACAATCATAATAATAACACATACTCAAGTTTTTTCAAGAGTTTTGATAGTACAGAAAGATATTATTGAATACCGATAAGCGTTTCAAACCTTTTCATAGCTTCTATGGTATTTTCACGGCTGCCGAAAGAAGTTAACCGGAAGAAACCTTCACCGTTTTTGCCAAATCCTTCTCCCGGGGTGCCGACGACCTGAATATTAGATAAAAGGTAATCGAAGAAATCCCATGATGACATATTATCAGGACATTTCAACCAGATATAAGGAGAATATTTGCCGCCAAAAAACTTTATCCCGCACCTGGTTAATGTATCGGCGATAATTCCGGCATTTTCTCTGTAGTAATTGAGATTTGTTTGAATCTCTTTTCTGCCTTCAGGAGAGAAAACAGCTTCTGCACCGCGCTGTACAATGTATGGAACTCCGTTAAACTTTGTTGTCTGCCTTCTGAGCCACATTTTATTAAGTTTTCCGAGTGATTTAGGTACGATGGTATATCCGCAGCGGGTACCGGTAAATCCAGCAGTTTTGGAAAAGGAGCAAAACTCTATAGCGCAATTTTCTGCCCCATCAATCTGATATATAGAGTGAGGAAGCTCTTCATTAGTAATAAAAGCTTCGTAGGCTGCGTCAAACAGGATTATGGCGTTGCTGCTGACAGCGTAATCCACCCATTTTTTAAGCCCGTCTTTTGAATAAACTGCACCTGTCGGATTGTTGGGAGAGCAGATATAAATGATATCAGCTTTTATGTTTTTATCAGGTTCCGGCAGAAAATCATTTTCTTCATTAGCGTTGATATAAATAATTTTTCGCCCATCCATAATATTAGTGTCTACATAGACAGGGTAAACCGGATCAGGGACAAGTACAGTATTTTCTTTATCAAAGAGGTCAAGAATATTACCCAAATCACTTTTTGCACCATCTGAGATAAATATTTCATCAATATCCAGTTCAACTTGTTTTTCTGCGTAATAATTTTTTATAGCATTTTTCAGAAAGTCATACCCCTGTTCAGGGCCGTAGCCGCGGAACGTAGACTGAACGCCCATTTCATCGGCGGCAGATTTTATTGCATTAACAACGGCTTTGCAGAGAGGGAGAGTAACATCACCGATACCTAACCGGATTATTTTTTTATCCGGATTTGAAGTACTGAATTCATTTACTTTTTTAGCAATATTTGAAAATAGATAGCTCTCTTTAAGATTAGAATAATTTTCGTTTAATTTCATACGCCCTCCCAGTCTATTAGTTATATTATAACATAAAAACCGCAGGAGGGCAGCACTTACTCCATTACTCGAGGTATGATATAATTCTTATTATGAACGAGAAACTCGAAGAAACCTTAAAGATTTTGCCGGAACTTCCGGGGTGTTATATATATTACGATGCCTCTGGAGAGATAATTTATGTAGGAAAGGCAAAGATTTTAAAACGCAGAGTGTATAGTTATTTTCATAAACACCATGACAGCGCGAAACTTAGAGTAATGGTTCCGCAGATTGAGCGATTAGAATACATAATAACGGATTCCGAGGTTGAGGCGCTGATTCTGGAATCTCATCTTATAAAGAAGCACAAACCCAAATACAATGTACTGTTAAAGGATGATAAGAAGTATCCGTATTTTTTAATAACTGATGAAGAATTTCCAAGAATAACGGTAGTCAGAAAAAAGAATTTAAACCCGGAACATGGAAGGTATTACGGGCCGTATACAGATGTAAGAGCGATGTATTCCACTCTTGAATTTTTAAAACGAATTTTCCCTTTGAAGCAATGTAAAACACCCAAATTCAAATCCCGCCCATGCCTGTATTATCATATAGGCAGATGTCTTGCTCCTTGTATGAAAAAGGTTACATCAGAGGAGTATAAGGGACTTATATCAAAGGTTGAGCTTTTTTTGTCGGGGAAACAGTCAGAACTTATTAAGGCCTTGAAAGAGCAGATGGAGAAATATGCAGCAGAGGAGCAGTTTGAGAAAGCGGCACGTTTAAGGGACAGCTATCTGGACTTGCAAAAAACTCTTGAACGCCAGAAAGTTGTATATGAAAATACCGGTAAAAATGAGGATATACTATCATTTGTATATGATGACGGGATATTTGCGATAGTAATTTTGTTAATACGTGAAGGGCGTTTAATAGATAAGAAGGACTTTGTATATTTTGAAGAGGGAGCTGCTGTAAGCGAGTATTTTGAAGCTTTTTTCAGAGAGTACTATGGCGGACTAAAGCAGGAGTTTCCGGATAAAATTGTATCGGATGAACTTGAAGAATTAGGGGATAAGAAACTTTACCAAGACTGGCTGAAGGTTTTAGCCGGCAAGAGTGTACAAATAAGCTATGGAAAGACAAAGAACGGGAAAGAACTTCTGGAGCTGGCGCATAAAAATGCAGAACACCTTATGGAGCGTGCAAAACTTGAAAAACTAACAAAGATACGCAATGATTTTAATGAAGTAGGGAGCTATTTAAAGGAGAAACTTAAACTCAACAATTTCCCGCGCAGGATTGAGTGTTATGATATTTCGCATATACAGGGTACAAACACAGTCGCCTCAATGGTTGTATTTCAGGATGGAATGAGTAAGAAATCAGCGTATAAACGTTTCAAGATAAAGAGTACAGAGGGAAAACCTGACGATTTTATGTCAATGAAAGAGGTATTGTCAAGGCGGCTTGCGCGTCTGGAGAACAAGGGCTGGGAGAAACCTGATTTAATAATCATAGACGGCGGTAAAGGACAGTTGTCCTCTGTAATGCAGATAGTTGAAGAGCTGGGGATAAGCGGAATAGATTTTGTGAGCCTTGCTAAACGGGAAGAGGAAGTATTTTTGCCTCACCAATCAAAGTCAATACTTTTGCCAAGGCAATCGGAGGCTTTGTATTTAATCCAGAGAGTAAGAGATGAAGCTCACAGGTTTGCAATAACCTATCACAGACTTTTGCGTTCAAAATCTTTAAAAAAATAAGAAGTCGGAAATGAAACTTTACAATTTCTTGCCGGGATATATAGTTTATAATATAATCTGTGTTATGAAGAAGATATTGGCTTTATTGGGAATTACCGCATTTAGCTGCGGGGTGGTATATTCGGCGGAATTTGTATATCCGCAGGGTAAGTATAATAGAACGGTGCATGACAATGTATATTTTATGGGGGTTCTGGACAAGGGAGAAACCTTATATTGCCAGAATGAGGAAGTAAAGGCTGCAAAGAACGGAGCTTTTGCGGTTAATGTTCCTGTTCCGGCCGGCCGAAGCCAGGTGTTTTTAAAAGTCTGCAAGGGGGCTAGTTGTAGTATAAAACAGTACTATATAATCAAACAGAAACCGAAACAAAACGAGATTAAACAGACAGCATTCACACCGCTTGGCAAGACTATGTTTTTAACAATCAGTGACAGGGTGCCGCTTTATAACACTCCTGATAAAAATAATATGGAAATCCTTTCACATCTGTCAGAAAATACATACTTAATAGTTGAGGGAAGGCAGGGTGACTTTTTTAAAGTATATTTAACCCCGACACGGTATGCGTGGGTAAAAACAAAAGATGTCCGGATGGTGTATGATAATACCGGTTATCCGGCGAAAGCAAAGCTTGCGGATTTTTATAATATAGATGATAAAAATATTCCGGATTTATCAATGTACCGAGTTGCATTTTCACATAATGTTCCTTATGAAGTAATAGATAATCCTAATGAATTAATTATAAATATTTTCAATATTTCTGGCATGAACGATGAAACACTGATACTAAAAGTTGCAAAACATGAGCTTGTAAAATACAGTACAGAGTTTATCAATTCTGATTTTACACTGATAATGAAGGGTGTAAAACGGGATTTAAGCCAACCGCTTGGCGGGCTGACGATAGTTATTGATGCAGGACACGGCGGTATGGATAATGGAGCGCTCGGGATATTTCGTGATTATGAGAAGGATATAAACTTACAGGTAGCGCTGCGGCTTAAAAAAGCCTTAGAGGAAAAGGGTGCATCTGTCTATTTAACCAGAAATACAGATTTTGCTATTTCAGAGGAGGACAGGGCAAAAATAGCCAAGGCGAACAATGCAAATATTTTTGTAAGCCTTCATATGAGTACAGTTCCGCAGGGTGAAAACCCGTTAACGAATAATGGCACCGGTGTTTACTACTATAATAACAGCGCAAAGGGTCTTGCTGAAAATATAAAAGGCACACTTATCTCTGCATTATCTACAGCAGATGCAGGCGTAAAGCGTTCAGGGGATATAGTGCTGCAGCCGACAGAATATCTCGGAGTAAGTGTAGACTTGTGCAGTATGGTTAATCCATTTGACTCGGAGATATATAAGTCTGCTGAATTTGCCCAAAAAGCGGCCGATGGGATAACGGCGGGAATAGTAAAATTTGTAGCCGGTAAACAGAAATCGGAAGAATCCGGACAATTGACGAACGCACCTGAGGGTAAAGCAAAAAAAGACAGTGATAAAAAGTGGTATGAATTTTATAAAAAAACAAATGATGACAAACAACAAACTGCTGAAAAGAAGAAAAAGAAAATAAAAGTAAAAGCACAGGAGGCTCCTGAGAATTTTGAAGCAGTACCACCTGAGAACGATACGCCTCCGGAATTAAAGGAACCTGAGGAGGAAAAGGATTTAGATTCAATACCAGAAAAGCAAAAAATAAATTGGATGAAGAAACTGTTTAATAGAGAAAAAACATTAGAAATTAATACAGAGGAAGAGAAACCTTTCCTTGACACATCTGTGCGGGATAAATACCAGCAGGAAGCCATTTATGTAATAGATAAAGAGGATACAAAATGGTATAGACCGCGCGGTAAAAAGAAGAGGGTAAAGCGGCCGCCGCGCGTGATAAAACAGGAAATAATGGAGGAAGAAAAGCCTGTAAATATATTTGCATCGGGTGACACAGAAGAGCAGACGCAGGATAGCCGGTCTTTAAGTACAAGATGCCGCGACTTTTTGTCAAAATTTACGAGTTATTTTTATAACGCAGCACGCAATTAGATTACGAGGAGTAGATTTTAGTAGTAGGCTGGGCTTTCAGCCCAACAAGAGATTTAGTTGTGGTACCCCCCCCCGTTTACATAATCCAGGGAGGAGTGTTGTTATTGTTTTCCCGCCCCGAGTTGGGGCGGGGCAAGGGTGGGGAGCAATTATTTACACTTGCCAAACCCGAAAAAAAATAGTATATTTATATATATCCACTATACAAATTATATAAGTATGACATATCAACACCAATCATAATGTTAAAGACTATCATCGCAATAATGCGTCAAATAATCCATACAACAATTATTAAGAATTGTTAAAAGTATGTTATAAATTATAAGTAAAGTGGAATAAAGTAGTATAGGAAAACTAAGTACTATAGAGTTCAGGGACGCTTGAACGTACTTAGCAATATTCAATTAAACGACAGGAGACTTTTAAGTTGAGCGTAATATCGTTTAGTGGATTAGTAACAGGTTTGGACACTGGCTCGTGGGTCAGTGCGCTTACCGCGCTCAGAAATGCGAAAGTCGAACAATTGGAAGAGGAAAAGAGTGAGGCTGTAGCCTTAAGGGATGTGGTAAGCGGGATAAAGAATTACTTTACCTCGTTCAGGAGTGCATTAGAGAGATTAACTGATGCGAAATACGGGAGTGATTCACTAGACCTGTTTGTACAAAACCTGGCTAATTCATCGAATCCGGGGAAAGTAACTGCAACCGCTACACCGGAGGCAGCGCGTGATACTTATGAGGTCGGGGTAACACAGGTAGCAAGCAATACTAAGGTTAATACGGCTATAAGGACAACTGTAACTGTAACCAATACAGCGGCTGCGACAACAAAACTTAGCGTACTTGGTGTTGAAGCGGGGTATGTATCATTAAATAACAGAGAGATTGAATTAAACAACAGCGATACAATAGAAACCTTGCTGGACAAACTTGCAAATATAGGTATAACTGCGGATTATAATGAAACGAAGGGGCAGTTTACTATAGCGACGAACATTTATGAAGCCGATGACGGCACGACAAAGCTTTTTGATTCACTGGGATTAGAGTTTAAGACTGTTACGGGGCTGGAATCTGACAGATTAATGACAGAGGGTTACGTAACCATTAAACCTACAACTTTATTGAGTGATATAGGTGTTAAGAATGGTGCAGTAAATATTAACCAGCAGCAGGTTAATTTGAATTTTGGCGCAGATGCGACAGTACAAACATTCCTTGATTATATCAATGACAACTACGGCTCAACCGGCGCACACGCAGAAATGGATGCTGAGGGTTATATAACGATAACCGGCATTGATATAAAAGAAATAGACGGCGGGTCAAATATTATAACAGCACTCGGGCTGGTGGAAAAGGTTGACTCCGTAACATCAACAACAGACGGATTGTCATATACGCGTACAGAGTATATAAAAGAATCGACAAAACTTGGAGAAATCAATTCTTCATTTAGAGATTATAATTTAATATTATCAAACGGCAGTACATCAAAAACGATTAACATGTCCTCAGCATCAACTGTAGGCGATGTATTCAATCAAATTGAATCATACGCAGCAGCAAACGGAATGGATGCGGACATATATTTGGATTCAGAGGGCGTAATTTCTATCAGCGGCGATATTGATAAATTGTATTTATCAGGCGGTGTAATAGACGGCTTAAAACTTGATGCAGAAAAAGTAAACGGAACTGATATGAAGAGTTCTGAATTAAAGTATACATCAACACTAACAGCCTCAACCAGTACAACCTTTGGTGAATTAGGAATAAAAGGTTCTAATCTGAATTACAGCGTGTTGAATAAACGCGCGGAAGTTGTACAGGGAAATTTACAGGTAACAGAAGATACAACTATAGAACAATGGTTCAACTCACTTAAAAAGTACGGAATAGAAGGGACTATTTCGGATGAGGGAGTAATATCAATAGACGGCGACGGATTGATATCCGGCAGCCTTGCTACGGCTCTGGGCTTAAGTTATGTAGAATCCGGCTCTGAGATTTCAGGAACTGTAGCTGAGTCTGATAAACTTCAAGGAACCAAAACAGAGATAGCAAGCGGCACTTCTACATTAGAATCTCTTGGACTGAATGGCTCATACAGCTTGCAGATACAGGCAAACGGCTCTACTTCAAGCAAGAATTTTAACGGAGCAAGCACTCTTGATGATATAAGAGCTGCAATTGAGGCTGCCGGCGGAACAATGGAGATAAGCGACACCGGATTTTTGGAAATATCGGGTGTTGATAAATTAACAGGCTCGCTAGTTGGAGCTTTGAAATTAAACGAGGATACAGTTGACGGTACGAACCTTTATACCGGAACATTAACTTATACTGTTGATTTTGTTGGAACAGAATCTACTATACTTTCAGATTTAGGATATTCAAGCGAAACCTTAATCATATACAACCAGTACGGCGAAGCGCAAAAAACACAAACATTAAGCGGAACTACTTCTTTAGGGGACATAGCGAACACCCTTGCAGGATACGGAATAACAATGACGATAGAAGACGGCGTTATTAAACTTGAAGGCGACGGTGTAATCGGCGGTACACTGGCAGACAAGCTCGGTATTAAGAGGGTTGAAGCGGGCGAAGAAGTAATGGTTGTAGAACAAACCAGCGGCGTTTTGAAAGGCAGTTCTGTTACGGAAGCGACAGTAGATAGCACCCTTGCCAGCATGGGCTTCAATGGCAGTTATTCATTTACTATTAACGGCAAAAACTATAATCTTAACGGCAGCAGTACGTTAGGAACCCTCAAAAATTATATAGAATCAAACGGCGGCTCCTTCCGCCTTGAAAACGGTAAATTAGATGTAAGCGGCTTAGATATCGGCGGCAGCCTGATGACCGCGTTTGGCTTCACATCAACAACTGTAAACGGCACAGAAATCCACTCTACAAATGTCAAATTTGAAACCGGTTCAATAGCCACAAGCGGGTCACATTTTACGGACTACGGATATGAAGTAGGAGGTAAGAGCTTTACGGTGAAGGACATGACGGGTAATGTAATAGCTAGTAATAAGACATTGGGAGCGAACGCGACGGTGGAAGATTTACTGTCGATGTTGAAATCATATGGATTGAATGCGGAAATAAGTACGACGGGAGAGATAAATATAAGTAACGGTACAATAGAGGGAGCATTAGCGGATGAGTTA
>CASDWH010000038.1 GCA_949284715.1 uncultured bacterium | reverse complement strand
TGTTTATTATATTATATAATTTTTAGTATTTTTATTTTAATATATCATATTCCGCCGGAAACAGTTCCCGAAAAAGGGACATTTTGGCTGACATTGGTTATTATGTTTGGCTGTATATTATGTAGTGCTGTTATTTGTACAATTGTTCCTTATATTATTACATTGATTGTTGAACAAGTCCGGGGGATAAGATTAAAAATCCTTCCTTATTTTAAAACGCCATTACGTATGTGTGCTGTAGTTATACCGGCGGTTATTTATATTTTTATCATTCTTATTACTGTTATTTCCTTTTTTATAATGAGGTATATGTAAAAAAAGACTGCATTATTTAATGCAGTCAAGAGTTGTATGTATTAAGCAACAGAAAGGATTATTTAGTTAAGTCCATAAGTATATCAAGTGCCTGATTAAGTTCTTCCGGCTCCATGTCAGATAATTTCCGCGGACTTGATATAATATCAGCTTCGGGGTAGCGCCGCCAGTATTCTTTTACCCTCGTTCCGTCATCGCGTTTGTACGCGTTTACATGCACCATATTATGGCGCGGGGGTAAATTGTCATATTTATTATTTTTAATTAGTTCACAAGTTTGACCTATATAATATTCACCTTTGTCCGAATCTATAAAAAACTTATCTTGTCGTAATATAGGTTCCTGATTCTTTAACTCGTGTGGGAAAAATGGATTCAAATCGAATATTTGTATTTGTCTTTTCTTAGAAAATAACTTAAAGCATTCTCCTACCTGATTGATTATATTTGATACTGTAATTATATCTTTCGGATTGCAATAATTGACTATATTTTGATCATGAATATTTACTCCTGTTTTTTTTAACATCCATCGAGTCCCAAAAGGGTTAAAAGTACAGGCTTTAACTTTTCGCCACGCACCTACAATCTGTGCTAGGCTTCCGCCAAGCGAATGGCCTGTTAATAAAATCTCCGTCTGCGGGTATTTTTTCTTAATTGCGTCGTAAAACATCAGGGCATGGTAAGCTTGTCCCGGAAGTTTTTGTTTAAACCCCATAACCATATCATTTTTTGTATCAGGAGCATTTTTTAAATGAAATTCTTTAGTTGCAATTTCAAAATCTTCTGTACCTCTAAACGCGATTATTATCTCATTATCGTGCCTTAGGGCAACTGCGGCAAATCCTGTTTTGTCATCGGGGTCGCTAATGGCAAGAACCTCGCACCCCGGCGGAATTTCTTTTCCCATCGGATTGTATGAAAATTCAGAACATTTCATCATTAAATTATGTTTATCAATATCATTTTTAAAATTCATATTTATTCTCCATTTTCTTGTTTTTTTGTGCAATTCTTTCTATTTTACTTTTCTCAATTATCCCGCTGGTCATAACCTTTATTATCGAGCAGATTCGCGGAATAAGGATAGAAAGTGTATCGTATCAAGACAACAAATTTAAATTAGTCTGGGTAATATTTTGTGCAATATTCCCTGTTGTATTCTGGGCCGCTTTGGCAATCTATTTATTAATTTTGTTTATTTAGCTGCTATCCATTTTTCTCCTCTATTATGAAAAACGAAAGACGATAGTGTATAAATGCTCATTATGTACTTTAGTATTGTAAGTTATATTTTTACTTTTGTCAAGTGATAAACTTACAATAGTATTTTGATAATTTTATATAAATGATTATTTGTCAAATATTCAAATACTATACTTGCCGGGCTATATATTTCCCCGTACCCTGCGCTACTTTATTTTCACTGTGGTATAATTGTTTTATAAAGAAAGGGAGAATACCATGAAAAAATCAGTAAAAGACTTAGGCGACATTCAAGGTAAAACAGCTCTTGTCAGAGTTGATGTTAATGTACCTCTGGATGCAGACAAAAATGTAACAGACGATACAAGAATCCAGGCTATCGTTCCTACTGTTAAATATTTAAAAGATAAGGGTGCTAAAATCGTTCTTATGGCACACCTTGGCAGACCAAAAGGCGAAAAGAATATGGAATTTACTTTAGCACCGGTTGCTAAGTACATGTCAAAAGTTTTTGGCGAAGAAATCATGTTCATTCCGTCTGTTGAAGAAGCTCCTGAATACGTTTCTAAACTCAAAGACGGACAAATCGCTCTATTAGAAAATATCAGATTTTATAAAGCTGAAGAAGCAAAAGATGATGATATGACTTTTGCAGAACAACTTGCTAAACTTGGCGATTTCTATGTAAATGATGCATTCGGCGCAGCACACAGAAACCACACTTCAACAGCAAAACTTGCTAAAATTTTAAAACCGGCTGTTTCCGGCCTTTTGATGGAAAAAGAAATCAGATGCTTATCGCAGGCCCTTGATAATCCTGAAAGACCTTTCACCGCGGTTGTAGGCGGTGCAAAAGTTTCTTCTAAAATCGGTGTTTTAGAAAATCTTCTTGATAAAGTTGATAATATGATTATTGGCGGCGGCATGGCTTATACATTTGTAAAGGCTAACGGCGGTAAAATCGGTAACTCTATTTGTGAAGATGACCAGTTAGAAGTTGCAAAAGCTATCGAAAAGAAAGCTGCGGATAAGGGTGTTAAACTTGTTATGGCAACTGATGTTCTTGTAACAGACGACTTTTCTGGCAACGGCACTAACAAGTTTGTTAAAATCAATGAAATCCCTGACGGTTTTGAAGGTGTTGACGCAGGCCCTGATTCAAGAAAAGCGTTTGCAGAGGTTATAAAATCCTCCAAAACTATTCTTATGAACGGCCCTGTAGGCGCGTTTGAAAATCCTGCATTTGCGGAAGGTACAAAAGCTGTTCTTGCTGCAATTGTTGAGGCTACAAAAAATGGCGCAACTTCTGTAATCGGCGGCGGCGACTCTGTTTCTGCTGCTAAAAAATTCTGTAAGGCAGAAGATTTTACTCACGTTTCAACAGGCGGCGGTGCTTCACTTGAATTTATTGAAGGTAAAGTACTTCCGGGTGTTGCGGCTCTTGATGATAAGTAATTTCATTATATTAGAACAAAGCGCCGCGCAAGTTCCTTGCGCGGCGCTTGTTTGTATGGATAATTAAGCCTGTTCAGTATCAGTATTCGGAACAACTTCAAGCTTATAATCGCACTTGCGGTTAGAGCAGATTATTTTATCACCGTTTTTCCCTGTCTTTTTAACTAATAATTCTCCGCATTTAGGACATTTATCACCCGTTGGTGCATCCCAGAGGGCAAAATCGCATTCAGGATACTTGTTGCAGCCATAGAAAACTTTACCGTATTTTGATTTCTTTTCAATAATTTCTCCCTGCCCGCACTTAGGACATTTTACTCCGGTTGAAACAATATATTTTTTACGGTTTTTGCATTCAACGCATTCGATATATTTGCCGTATGGCCCTGTTTTCAAAACCATTTCTCCGCCGCACTTTTCGCATTTTTCTTCAACTTTTACCTCTTCACCGGGCTGCTTGACTTCGCCGCCTTCCCCGAGAGAGAGTATTGTTTTACATTCGGGATAACCGGAACATCCAAGAAATTGCGAACCGAACCGGCTTGTTCTGACTAACATTTTCCGCCCGCAGTTAGGGCATACAACGTCGCTTTCTATTTGAATTTTTTGAGCGGTTTTCATAACAGTATTGACTTCTTTCATAAACGGATCATAAAAATCGCTTAGAACTTTGTTCCACACAAGTTTTTGCTCCGCAATTTTATCTAGTTTTTCTTCCATACCGGCAGTAAACTTGTAGTCCATAATATCTGCAAATTGCGAACAAAGCTGTTTTGAAACAGTTCTGCCGAGTATTGTGGGTTTTAGTGCTTTGTCTACTTTTTCTACATACTTCCTTGTTTGAATAACAGTAATAATAGTTGCATAAGTTGACGGGCGCCCTATACCGTATTCTTCAAGTGCTTTGACAAGAGATGCTTCGTTGTACCGCGGCGGCGGCTGTGTGAAGTGCTGTTTGGGCAGTATTTCCTTGCATTCAAGCATGTCATCTTTATTTAAATCCGGAATTTTTACAGCTTTAGAATCCTCTTCATAAGAGGTATCATTATATAATTTTAGAAAACCGTCAAATAAAACTTTGCTTGTACCGGTTTTGAGTGTATAATCGCCGGCGGAAATTTCAACAGTTCTGTTTGCGATATTTGCAGGCGCCATTTGTGAGGACAGGAATTTATTCCAGATAAGTTTATACAGTCTGTACTGGTCATTTGTAAGGTATTGTTTAATGCTTTCCGGGGTTCTTTCAGGGTATGACGGCCTTATCGCTTCGTGTGCATCCTGAACGTTTTGTTTACCTTTCTGGTAGATATTGGGCTTTTCCGGATAATATTTTTCACCATAATTTTTCAGAATAAATTCTTTTGCCGCATCTCTGGCATCGTCGGAAATTCTTGTAGAATCGGTTCTCATATAAGTTATAAGCCCGACTGCGCCTTCACCGAGTTCTATGCCTTCATAGAGTTTTTGCGCGACCTGCATGGTTTTTGAAACTCCGAATCCGAGTTTAGAGCTTGCTTCCCGCTGCAATGTAGAGGTAATAAAAGGTGCGGTTGGCTTGCGCTGGGATTGCCGGTCTGTAACCTTTTCTACAATATATTTAACCTCCGGTGAAAGAAGTTCGGATTTTATTTTTTCAGCCTCGTCACCTGTTTTAATTTCAACTTTTTTACCTTTATACTTTGTTAATTCTGCTTCAAAAATCTTGCCTTCTTTTTCAAGATTAGCGTGAATAGACCAGTATTCCTGCGGAACAAAGTTTTCAATCTCTTCTTCCCGTTCACAAATCATTCTAAGTGCAACGGATTGTACTCTGCCGGCGGACAGGTGATAGTTCCCGAGCTGTTTCCATAAAACAGGCGAGAGTTTGTATCCCACGAGTTTATCAAGGATTTGTCTTGTCTGCTGGGCTTTAACCTTATCCATATCAATCTGGCGGTAATTCTCTATGGCGTGTTTAACAGCTTTAGGAGTAATTTCGTTAAACTCTATTCTGAACACTTTATTATCATCAACTTTTAGCACCTGTCTAACATGCCATGCAATTGCTTCTCCCTCGCGGTCGGGATCGGAGGCAAGATAGATTTTATCAAACTTTGGGGCAAGTTCATTTAGTTTTGAAACAACTTTCTTTTTCTCCGGAATGATGACGTAAGTTGGCTCAAACCCTTTTGCTGCATCAAAACCCAGAACATTATCAGGCAGGTTTCTTATATGTCCGTAACTTGCCTCTATTTGATAATTATTTCCAAGAATCTTTTTAATAGTCTTGGACTTAGCCGGTGATTCCACTATCACCAGTGCGCGCTCTTGCTTTTTCTGTTTAGCCTGGGTCATTCCTTCTTATACCTGTTATCCGCTGTTTGCGTTATTAAAGATTTCAACTCCATCATTGTAAGCAGTTCCAAAAGTTTTTCTGTACTTAACTTCGTTTCTGCCAGTATTTCATCAAAAGTTTTAGGTTCTATATTAATTGTATAAAGAATTTTTTTCTCGTCAATGTCTAAATTTTCAAAATCTTTATTCTGACTGCTCTGAACCGGAGTAATTTCCCAGTTGAGTGTATTTAAGATATCTGCTGCATTAGTAACGAGTGAAGCACCGTCTTTCAGGAGTTTATATATTCCATCGGTATTGGGGTTTGTAATAAGTCCGGGGATACACATTAACTCGCGCCCCTGTTCAAGTGTAAGATTTGCGGTGATTAACGCGCCGCTTTTTAAAGCCGCTTCGGCAACGACTACTCCTTTAGAAAGCCCTGATACTATTCTGTTTCTCTGGGGAAAACGAAATCTTAAAGGTTCAAAGGTTGGATAATACTCAGTAACAACTGCGCCTCCTCCATTTTCTATCCGTTCATAAAGCTTTTTGTTAGATGTGGGGTATACAAAATCAAAACCGCTTGCAATAACTCCGATTGTTTTTATGCCATTTTCCAGAGCTGCTGTATGCGCTGCTGTATCAATTCCGGCAGCCAGTCCTGATGCTATGCAGATATCTGTGCCGGCAAGTTCTGATATAATTTTTTTTACTGCGTCGCACCCATTTCTGGTGCAGCGGCGGGAACCTACAAATCCTACAACCCTGTTAAGGTTGCATACGCTTAAATCGCCTTTATAATACAATACAGCCGGCGGGTCAGAGATTTCTCTCAGCATCCGTGGATAATTGTCATCTGCAAAAGTATAAAACTTTATTTCACCGGAAATTACTCTGTCATAAGTCTTGTCTAAATTGACCTTATCACGATATTCAAGAAAAATTTCGGCTTTCTTTACGCTTAAGCCTTCAATATTACTTAATTCTACCCTTGTTGCATTAAAAACTTTTTCTATATCTCCAAAGTGTTCATAAAGAGTTAGAATAAACCGTGAATCTATTTGTTCTATAGATGAGAGTCCTATCCAGTATTTATAATTCATTCTAGAGTTTTGCCTTAATCCGTTCTATTAGTTTTGAAACACTGTCTTTTTCTTCCTGCGGAATATCAAAGTTAATATAGTCATTAAAGTATTCAATAGCATCTTCAAAATCGTTTCTTGTGAGAAACATTATACCTGCTTTTTTGTATGCCTGATGGAACTTGTCATTTACTGCTATAGCCTTCAAATAATTTGATATTGCTTTATCAATCTCATTGTTCCCTTCATAGGCCTGTGCTAAATAATAATATAAAAACTCGTTATTTTCTTTATATTCAATTACATTTTCAAAATTTGCAATAGCGCTTTCGTAATCTCCGAGTTCAAAATATACTCTCCCGATATCATAGTATGCGTCGTAATTTTCTGGTTGTGCAGTAAGAACTTTCTCTAACTCATCAATTGCCATATCCCAGCGCTGATCTTCAATATAGACTCTTGCAAGAAGATGTGCCAGCAGCATATTGTCTTCATTCTCGTAGCTTCCGCGCTCCAGTGTACCTATTGCATGTGCCAAATCTCCTTTTTTATAATACAAATCAGAAAGACTTATGTACGGCTGAACAAGCTGCGGGTTAAGTTCTATGGATTTTATAAAAAATTTCTCTGCTTTGTCAACATCACCGAGATTGTAATATGCAACGGCCATATTATTGTAAACATCAGCATTATCAGGTTCTGTTTCCAGTACAGAACTAAATGTGTCTATGCATTCTTTGTATTTTTTTTCGTGAAATAATTTTACCGCTAAATCTATTTTTTCAGACATTTTTATACTCCGGATTTATTTACTGTCATCCAGGGAATTTACATTCCTGATAACTGTTCTTACGTTTCCTACTGCTTCAAAGTTTTTAGGGTTCATTGTCAGCTTAATACTGTCTGCATGAATATCTCTTTCTCCCTGTGTAATCATAGAACGCCCGACAAGCACCATTTCATTAGGTTTTCCTGTTTTTGCGTCTGGATAGAATACGACCTTGGGACCTCTGGCTATATAATCCTGATAATAAATAACGACATTCCCGCTGCCCATAAATGTATTTTTGCGGCGGTCATAATGTTGATAATCGGCATTTAGTGTCATTGTAGTTCCGTCATCTGATATAGAAACAGATTTGGTATGCCCCTGTGCAGTAAGTTCTTCTTTATTTGCCGCGTATGTAAAATGATCAGCATATGCAGTATTTTGTTTTTCTTTTAAAACTGCGCGCCCTACAAGATCTATTTTTTGCAAATCTCCTTGTTTGTTTGTAACGATTACAGCTTTATCAGAAAATGTTTCAATATCCTTGTACTTAATAGTTACTGAACCTGTTGCAACCATTATATTATTCTGGGTATCATACTCCTGTTCATCAGCATTTATGATTGCGATTGGAATTTTGCCGTCTGTTACAATTGTCTGGCTGTCCCCCTGTGCTTTAATTACTTTGTTTATAAGAGAAAGTTTAAGAATATTAGCTTTAACTTCGCGTTTTTTGTTTGCTTTAACCTCGTACGCGTAAGGTTTGTCATAGAAGGTTACGATATCGGGTTTTCTGTTAGGAAGTACTGTAACGTCTGCCTGTTCCCCTACAACTTTAACGTCATCAACCTGAACGTTTACATTGCCTTCAAATTTTATCTTATTATCCTTCTCATTATAAGTCTGTGTTTTGGAATCAATTACCAGATCTGCAGCAATTACACTGACCCCTGTTATTATAAGTATTAATAAAAGAATTAACTTTTTCATTACTTCTCCTTATTTACCGTAAACCTTTGTTTGAGATTTACCTTTTATTTTAAATTTATCAAAATCCGGTGAAATGATTGCATGTTCGGCAACAGCCGTCATTTCTCCGTTACGTTCTATTATAACATTACCGTTTGCAAGGATATCTTTATCATTTCCCTGCCAGATAAGTTCATCGCTCTTAAGTGATGTTCCGTCTTCAATTACAATAAATACTTTATCTCTTAAAGTTATTGTTTTATCACTTTCATCATATGTACCGTGTACCGCGGAAAAACTCATAGATACTTTATTTTCTTTATAGAAATTTCCTATTATATTATCAAGCTCCGCCTTTTTATCGTCATTGTTGTAATTCCCTGTTTCACCATAAATTTCCCAGTATTTTTTATTGTCCTTGGTTTCTGTAATAATTATCCCGCGTGTTTTAACTTCCTGCCGGTCTGAGGCGTTATTAAGCTGGCTGCGGTTAAAATTGTGGGTCATAATTCCTGCTGAAATAAATGCCCACATTAATATTCCCGCAGCAATGATAAAACCTAATATATATCCTTGATGTTTTTTGTCGAGTTTTAAAAATTTATCAAGATAGTCTTTGATTTTCATACATATTATTATTACATAAATATTTTGATTTGTAATCAAAAATATGTTACGCTTGACTCATGATAAATTTGGATTCTCTAAAAGCGTATGCTGAATACATTAATCTTATAGAGGCTCAGTACCTTGGCAAATTTTTTGATATCCAAAAGCCTTATATTCATTGTAAAGAAGGGTGTTCTGCATGTTGTGAAACGGGTGAATATCCGGTTTCTGAAATTGAACTTATGTACATGATTGCCGGATATAAAAATCTTCCGCCTGAGATTCAGGAGCGGGTGACAATTAATACTGATAAAATAAAAACAGAAAAACCGGCTGATAAGAATGAAAAATATCTGTATCAATGCCCGTTTCTTATAGATAAAAAATGTTCAATATACCGGTATCGTGCAATAATCTGCCGTACACACGGTTTGTTGTTTTACATAACGGATAAAGACGGCAAGACACACAACAAAATGCCGGCATGTGTTAATGACGGATTAAATTACAGCGAGGTATATGACCCGGTTTCTAATACAATATCACCCGAAATGTGGGAAGCAAGCAAAATTCCGGTAGAGCCAAAGGCTTATAATATCAGCCGTGAAGTTATTATGGACAATGCAAAAAATGCCGGATTTGATATTGATTTTGGAGAATCAAAAGTATTAATTGACTGGTTCTAGTGCAGCAAGGACTGACATGCTGCTTCAATATCTTCTGCTTTAAAAATATAACTTCCTGCAACAAGCGAATTTGCTCCGAGAGAGGTGCAAATCTTTGAGGTGATATTATTTATTCCGCCGTCAACTTGAATTATTAGACCAGCCGGAGCGTGTTCTTTAATGAGAGGAATTTTTGATGCACACTCATGTATAAAACTCTGTCCGCCAAACCCGGGTTCTACGGTCATTACCAGAACCAAATCAACATCCTTTAAATACGGATAAATGCTTTCTGGTTTTGTTGCAGGTTTAATTGATATTCCGGCTTTAACACCCGCACTGTGTATTAAAGAAATAATTTCTTCCGGTTTTTCAGCAGCCTCATAATGAAAAGTTATTAAATCGGCTCCGGCCTTTACAAAAGGTTCAATGAATTTTTCAGGATTTTCAATCATTAAATGAACATCCAAAACCAGATTTGTAATTTTACGTATGGATTTGATGACAGGAACGCCTATAGTAATATTTGGTACAAAATGTCCATCCATAACATCAATATGAAGCCAGTCTGCACCGGCTTTTTCAACCAGACGTATATCCCGCTCAAGGTTTGCAAAATCAGCCGATAAAATTGATGGAGAAAGAATTGCAGACACTATTTAGCCCCTCCGGAAATTTTCTTAACCTTCGATTTGATTATAGAGTTTACAATCATATGCGGAAGTTTAGCGGCAAATCTTGCTGCCAAAGCATCCTTTCCAACAGTATATGTAAGTTTAGGCTTTTTAGCACTGTCGGCCTTTATGACAATGTCAACAACACTTTTAACAGAGGCTCCCTCCTGTCCATTCCTGCCGGCATTCTTAATCATATATTCCATCTCTGCTTCATAGCCGCAGCAATTCTTTATAGAGGATTTATTTTCCTCAATAGACTTATTCCATAACGGAGTTGCAATAACACCGGGTTTGATAGAAATTACTTTTATATTCCGTTTTGTTTCCATTAATAAGGAGTTGAAAAGGATATCCATAGCCCTTTTTGAAGCACAATACGGTGCAATAAACGGAAATATTCCATAACTGGCCATAGAGCTGATATTAATAATCCTTCCGCCGTCTAATATATCGAGAAGCTGTTGAGTGAACTCAATATGACCGAATACATTTGTATCAAACTGGCGTCTTAATTCTGAAACTGAAATATTTTCGACTGCTCCGGCTACAACGCATCCGGCAGCATTAATAAGTGTATCAATATTCTCTGTCTTTTCTTTTATGTATTTTGACGCTTCTAAAATAGATGCATCATTACATAAATCAATATAAAACGGTATTATATTTTCTGAAATAGCAGAAAGTTCTTCTAAAGCTTCAGTTCTCCTAACTCCGGCAAATACAATACCGCTTTTTGAAAAATATTCAACCAATGCCCTGCCGATACCGGAGGCAGCACCTGTGATTACATAAGTTTTACTCATCACGCCCTATCGGTCTCATTAATATTACAGAATTTAAATTGAGTTGTAGAAATTCATAATGCTCAATATCTCTGTCTTTAAGCAATCTGTATTCCAGAGAACAGTTCTTGACCGCAATAAAGCTTTTTGTACTGTTGAGAATATCAGAAATTAAACGGTTTCGTTTGCCGACTTTTGGCATAAACACAATACCTTTTATTTCATAGTCATTGGTTATTATTAATACCCGTTCTGACCAAACTCCGGAAGTTAAACTTTCTAATTTCTCATCAGCCATTAATTTCTCCTTTATGATAAGTAAGATTGGAACAACGGCAGATATAAAGCCAGAGCCAATACTAATACAATACTGCCAATAACCAGAAGCATGATTGGTTCAATCATCTTGGTTAATGTATCAATAATATCATCTAGAATCTTGTCAAGATAATTAACTGCATTACCAAGCATTTCACCCAAACGACCTGATTGTTCACCTGTTGCAACCATAAATAAAAGCATTCTCGGTACAACTCCGGTCATTTTCATTGCTACAGAAACCTGCTGACCTTGTTGAACTTTTACAATAGAATCGGTTATTTTATCCCTTAATAACGAATTTGTAAGGGTAATAACTCCCAGGTGCAAACAATCTACAACAGGAATACCTGCATCGTAGGATACCTGTACAACAGAAAAGAAGTTTGAGAAATTTGCACTCAAAAGCAAATTATTTATTAATGGTATTTTCAATGCTATTCTGTCCAGAAGCCGTTTAGTCGGTGTCCAGTGTGTAATTATGTATATAAATACACCCAATGAAACAAAGAATACAATCAATACCCACCAGTTAGTCTTTAAATATTCTCCGGCATTAATTAATACTGTTGTAATTAATGGCAGTTCTTTTCCCTGGTTTTCAAACATCTCTTTGAAGGTTGGGAATACAAATAGTAACATGATAAGTACAATAACTGTTGCAAGAACGATAACGAAACACGGATACATCATTGTAGAAATGACTTTACCGCGGATATTTGCCTGTTTCTGCATCAACTCTTTAATACGGCCTAAAGTCTTTTCCAATTCACCGGCTTCTTCACCGGCTTTTACAAGACCTACCATAATATACCCGAAAACGTTCGGATATCTTGCAAGTACATCAGCAAAAGACGCACCGCCCATTACCTGGGTTCTTAATACTTTTGCGGTATCTCTTATCTTTTTCTTTGCTGCTTCTACTTCCATAAACATTAACGATTCTACAGCAGGAATACCGGATTGAAGTAATATTTGCAAGGTAGAAATAAACTCAATACGCTCACTTAAACTCATTGGTACAATTTTGGCATTACCGCCCTTGCCTTTCTTGGCGCTGCTGTCAACAATATCCATCGGGACAAGTCCCATTTTTCTTATTTTATCACGGGCTTCCTTTGCGTCTGCGGCCTCTACAGTCCCTTTAACAACATCCCGGCCTCTCTTAAGTGCTTTGTAATTATATGTTGGCATTTTCTCTCTACCTCGTACTATTCATTGGCAAAACCTAATACACGGACAAATTCATCTACTGTAGTTTTACCATCTATAATATGTTGCAAACAGGATTGATTTAATGTTCTCATCCCGGCAGCTACTGCTGCTTCTTCAATTTCAATATCGTGTGCGCCCTGCGCAATTAATTTTTTAATTTCTCTTGACATAGGAAGTATTTCATACAGCCCTAAACGACCTTTATATCCTAAAAAACCGCATTCTTCGCAGCCTACCGGTCTGTACATTTTTGTTTTTAAAAGCTGTTTCTGCTCTTCCTCGTTTACAGTAAGGTGTTTGACATCTTCTTCTGACGGGTAATATTCCTCTTTGCAGTTATCACAAAGCCGTCTTACAAGACGTTGCGCAATAACGCCTGTCAGAGTTGAAGATACCAGATAATCTTTTGCACCCATTTCTATAAGTCTTGTAATTGTTGCGGCTGCCGAGTTTGTGTGGACTGTACTTAATACAAGGTGACCTGTTAAAGCTGCTGATATAGCAACTTCCAATGTTTCGTAGTCACGAATTTCACCGATAAGAATAATATCAGGGTCTTGACGCAGTATTGCACGCATACAGGATGCAAATGTAATATCGGCTTTCGGGTTTACCTGAGATTGGTTAATACCTTCCAGTTTAATTTCTATAGGGTCTTCGATTGTTGTAATATTAACGTCTTCTTTATTTAAACTCTTTAATATCGTATACAAAGTTGTTGTTTTACCTGAACCTGTAGGCCCGGAGGTTAATATAATTCCGTTAGGAGATTTAACCATTGTTTTGATTTTTTCAATATCCCAGGGCTGCGCACCTTCTATTTTGATATCTTCGCCGGAGGATTTCAATGAAACAGCAGGTGCCAGAATCCGGATTACAACTTTTTCTTTACCGGATACAGGCAGTGTGTTAATACGGAAGTCATAAGCTTTGTCATTATATTTAATAGAGAAGGTTCCGTCCTGCGGACGTCTGTGTTCTGCAATATTCATCCTTGCAAGAACCTTAAAACGGGTAATTACAGAGTTTTCTACACTTGACGGGATTTCTAGTACTTTTTTTAACAAACCATCTGACCTGAAACGTACAATATAATTGTATAACCTTGGTTCAACGTGAATGTCCGAAACCTTCTGATCAATACCGTCTGTAATAATTTTATAAACAAGTTTTGCAACAGAAGAACTTGCATTTTGCAGTTCTTTTTCAACCTGTGACCATAAAGAAGATTCACCTTGATACTGTGCGGCTTCTTCTTCAAGTGACTGCATAATACGTTCTGTTTCTTTTGCAGTCTGCATTTGTTTACGTCTGGTCGTGTAATCCTTTACAAGAGATTCAAAGTCCATAAAGGTCATTGTAAATGGAATTACTGATCGACCTGTGGAAAAAGAAATTTCTCTTATAATATTTTTGTCTGTGGGATTAAGCATCGCCACTTTAAGTTTGCTGCCGGAAACCTCGAATGGTACAGAGCATTTCTTAAATATAAAATCATCAGGCAGACCTTTAAATAATGCTAAATCTACTGATATATCCTCTGCTTTTATCATTTCAGCATTATATTTAGATTTTAAATATGCGCGAGCCTGTTCATCTGTTATAAAATTGTTTGCAAAAAGAGCTGCATATAAAGGCATCTTTTTGGTTTTCATTAGTTCTCTGGCGGGTGCCAGATAACTCTCCTGTATCCAGCCGTTTGCTAAAAAGAATTCTTCATCAGTCATTTCCGGTGTTGCAGGTACTTTTATTTCAAGGTTTTCGTTTATATTTACCGGAACAGCATCTGCTGTGCTGTCTGATGTCTGCGGTTCGGTAATTTGCGTTAGAACGGCAGTGTATAATTCCCCAAAATCATCGTCGGTTAGTGATATAAATTTTGCTTTGCAAGTATCGTTTTGACATACCGTTTTAACCTGATTTTCTATTTGAGGCTTATTTTCAGCAACCGATTTTTTTATGATGATAAATAAATCGTTGTTTCTTATATCGACAGGTATAAAGCCTGATGATACCATCAGGTTTTTGTCAAACTTTTCCAGTAAATCAGGCTTTATACTGTTCTTTAATTTCTCTAATTGAGCTGTTATCATTTGTTTCTATAAATTGTTTATACTAACGTCCTCGTTATCCTTGATTATTTTAGGTGTAATCATAATAACTAACTCTGTTTTAACCTTTTCGCTGGTTGAAGATCTAAACGCAGCTCCGATACCGGGAAGGTCGCCGAGGATAGGAATTTTACTTACTGATTTATTTGTTGTTTCTTGAATTAAACCGCCAATTATAAGAGTTTCACCATCTTTAATTCTGACATTTTTAATATCAAGGTTTCTTCTTGCAAGTAATGTTGCTGCAATATACGGCGCTCTGTTGCCTTCTTCATCGTATTCTATATCGGTAATTTGACCTGCTTGTGTTGAATATTCAGGAACAATATTCAAGGTTACATATCCTTCCGGTGAAATGAACGGAGTGAATGAAACTTTTAAGCCCTGATCTGAACCAATGTTATATGTTTTCTGAGCAACAGCGGCAGCACCTGCACCTGAGGTTTGTAAGAACTCAACATCTACACTTTCCAAATAGTCTTGTGTAAGGTCGATTACCGCTTCTTTACCGTTTGTTACAATCAATTTGGGGTTAGCAAGAATTCTTGCTTTTTCGGTTGAAAGTAAATAGCTCATTTCCCAACCAATTTTCATACGGCTTTCGTTTTTAGCGTGTGCTATGGTTGTACCGTTTGCATCCGATGTAAATGTTATATCACCGCCTGTAATATTCCAAGAATTATTGAATTCTTTACTGCCGTCTTCGGTTAACTCTAAAATCGAGAGTTCAACAAAGGCCTGCGGTTGTTTTACATCATTTTCTTTAATAAAATCGCCGATTAAGTCAAGCTGTGCTTGTGAACCGCCGATAACTTTAATAGTACCTCTTTGCGGATAATATGAAACTTTAAGATTTTGTGCGCTGAACGGTACAGCTGAACCGGCTGTTACAGTGCCGCTAAGCGTACAAGCAGTAAAGTTTTCACCTAATTTTATAGGATCAGAGGAACCTCCGCCTCCGCCTTCGCCTTCGCCGCCGCCTTCATCAGCCGCAAAACCTGTTGTGCCGTCTTCCGGAATAGCTGTTTCAGTTTGGCCGGCTGCTGCTGAATCACTGTTTGGTGCCAACATGTTACATATCATAGAAGCCATTTCTGCGGGTGTAGTATGGTTAACTACGTATGTTGCAGATGCCGGTTTTTTATCAAATTGGTCGATAATATCCTGCGCAATCTTAACATCATTATCCATACCAAAGATGATTAACTCGTTGGTCGCAGTATTGACGGTTGCTACTTCTGTTGTAGATAGTCCGGCTCTCTTTTTGGCAAATATGTTTTTGTTTAAGAAGTCTGCTATTTTTGTAGCATCTACATATCTTACGGGTAATACGGTCATCTTATTTGCTGCAAATGTTTCATTATTTGCATCATATTTTGACATAATGATAAGTGTATTATTATCAAGATAATATGCCAGACCGCCTATTTTTAATACAAGTTTAAAAGCTTCATTTAAGGATACATTAACTAAATCTAATGTTACTGTACCGCGGACTGAAGAATGGAAGATAACATTTAAGCCTGCTTTATCAGCAAACATTCTTAAAACCTGTTTTACATCCGAATCTCTTAAAGACAGGTTAATTTTATCATCTTTATCTGTGATAGCCACATTTGCATCAAGCTTAAGCTGGTTGTAGCTGTTGTAGTTATCATAATAATTATAGCCGACAGCCATTACAGCAGGTGCTGATAACAGCAATGCGGCTGATAACAATAATGTGTGTATATTCTTACTTGCCATTCTTGCCTCCGAACTTACTATCTAAATTAGAAACTTTATTATAATGAATATTATTTGTTGTCAGTGTTTCACCTATCCCTGCGCGATAAATATTTTTTCCGAGTTTTACTGTTACAGAATCTTTGTTAATATCAAGCACCTGGTAATTACTCATTGTATCGCCTTTTTTAACTAAATGGTCGCTTCCTTCTATATTGAGAATTGCAGACGGCGAATACATATCATATAGTATTCCTGATACAGAAACATCCATAACCCTTGCCGCATCAGAATCTTCGCTTGCACTTTCAGGCGGTTCTAACAATTCAAAACTCGGCGGTGCATTAAATTTAACTGATATATCACTGTTTGGCATAAAAGGATCAGGTTTTGTTATTGCACGTGATACTGAAATGACTTCGCGCTTTGTACTTGTGGCAGATATTGCGGCACTTTCCGGTAAAACTTCGTTTAATACATTATCGCTAAACATATCAGTAATGATATTAGTACCGGATTCCAGAGATGTCATTTTATGATAACATCCTATACCGGCGGCGGTTCCGATAAGTGCAGTTAATAACAGCATCGAAAGCACTCTTGCTTTCCTATGCTGTCTTAATGGCTTTACTCTCGGTTGTTCTTGAATTTCTTCTAATTCGGGTATTACTTTTGTATTATAATCCCCGTTGTTTAAAAATGAATCAATATTCGCTATGTTTTTGAACATCTTTTTATACTCTCACATCTATTATACAATGATTCTACAGCAGGCGGTTTACCTTAGTAACATTCATTTGTATGATTTTATCTTAATAAACTGATAATTAAGATTTTACGGATTATTCTACTGCCAGCAAGCATTAATTTTATTTATACTATATTTTTAGAATATTTGCAACAATATTTACAATTTATTTTTTATATCCTCCAGCCGGAGGATTTTTTGCACAAAAAAGCCTTATGCAAATGCGATTTTGTTACCTGCTAAGTCAGCAGGTGGGTGAGTGCCTTATTAAATCCGTTTCCCGCTGGCGATTTTAATCGGCGGGTCTACTTCATAGGCAAAGAGCTTACTCTCCCTTTTATTAAAGATGTAGGAACAAAATAAACACCTGCATAAAGCATTAATATTATTACATACTGTTATATCTTTTTCAAGCTCCGGCGCGGAGGCAGTTGTTTTATACCGGTAAAAATTTCCGGTATATATTTATATAACAAATTCTTAACATTTTCTAACTCAGGAGGCGTCATATTTTTTATTGATTTACTATAAATTTTCTCATCTGCTCCGCTGAACCACGGAAAAATATTTTTGTCTTTATATTGCATTATTCTATCTGATGATGAGTCGAAGAAGTTATGATAAAATACATCGACAACTTCTGTTTCGGGGTTTGCGACCTGTAATGTCATGCTTTTGTCAAAACATTTGCTGATACAGACTTTTTTACCTCTAACCATTTTAAACAAACCAACATCATTGTTTTCATTTATGACAAAAACATCTTTTTGCAGCGGCTCAGGTATTTTATCAAATGCATCTTTTACTTCCCGCAAAAACTTTCGCGATTCAGCATCGTAGACCGCGGTGAATCCTTTATTATTAAAATCTGTTATCTTATTGATTTTCACTGAGCTTTTTTCTTACCAGTTCTTCAATCTCTGCCAGTAAATCAGGATTATTTGTTAATACTTCTTTTGCTTTGTCCCTGCCCTGTCCGAGTTTTTCTTCATTATAGCTGAACCAGGCGCCGGCTTTTTTAACAATATTCAAGTTAACTGCAACGTCAAGAATATTACCTACTTTGCAGATACCTTTGCCAAATATTATATCAAATTCAGCAGTTCTGAACGGAGGCGCGACTTTATTTTTAAGAACTTTAACTCTTACGTGGTTTCCGATGTCTTCACCATCGCCTTTGAGTCCTTCAACGCGTCTTATTTCCAAACGAACAGATGCATAATATTTCAATGCGTTACCGCCGGTAGTTACCTCCGGATTTCCGTACATAACACCTATTTTTTGTCTTAACTGGTTAATAAAAATAACTGTAGTATTTGTTTTTCCGATTATACCTGTTAATTTTCTTAACGCTTTAGACATAAGCCTTGCCTGAAGCCCCATTTGTTGTTCTTCCATTGAGCCTTCTATTTCTGCTTTCGGCACCAGCGCTGCTACGGAATCAACAACTACAACATCTACTGCACCTGAGCGTACAAGTTCTTCTGTAATATCAAGTGCCTGCTCTCCTGTGTCCGGCTGCGAAATCAGCAGTTCATCAATGTTAACCCCAAGGTTCCTTGCATATTCCGGATCAAGAGCGTGTTCTGCATCTACGTATGCAGCAATTCCGCCTCTTTTCTGGCATTCTGCAACAATATGCTGTGCAAGAGTTGTTTTACCGGAGGATTCGGGGCCGTATATTTCTATAATTCTTCCTCTTGGTACTCCGCCGATACCGAGAGCGATATCAAGCGCCAAAGAGCCGGTAGGTATTGCTTCTACATTGATAGCTGGCTTATCGCCGAGCTTCATTATAGAACCTTTGCCAAAATCCTTCTCTATTTTTTCAATAGCCAGTTTTAACGCCTTGCTTCTTTCTTCATTATTTGTTGATTTTACTGCTGTTTCTTCTGCCATTTTAAATTCCCCAAATTCCCGTATCTGATAGCACGTTTTCTAATATACTTATATTTAGATTAAAATAAAATATTGTTATTATTATCTTCTTTTTTTATGTATAACCCGCACATTACAGGTTTAAAGCTATTCACAGCCATCTTAAGATTGAAATTTTCTTTATTTAAATCATTAATTTTGCTTTTAAGGCTTTCATTCTCTGTTTTGCAGCGGACAAATTCTATGATTAAGTCATCAATACCTTCAAGCTTGTCATCAAGGACTTTTTCAACTGAAGATGTTAAATTGTTCTCCAGTGTTTTTAATGTTGATAAAAGATTGCTGACGATTGCATGAGAATCTCCGTTTGCAGTTGCAATAGCATTAGTAACAGCCATTCTATTTTCTTTTGCTCTTTTAAGTCTTTTAACCTCGTCTAATGAAAAATAAAGCTGACCCTCGCGGTTTTTTTTCGGCAAAACAGATGTTTGTTTGCATAAATCTACAATCTCTCTGTTGTCTGCATTCAATATTTTTCTCACTTCTTCCGGTAATAGAATCTTATCTTCTTTAATATTCATCCCAAAATACCTCTAAAATACTACAAGAAATATTCTAGCTGAGAATAAAAATGATTTCCAGTTTTTGTAACAAAGAGTTAAGCAAAGATTTGTAAAAGGCGGTGCGAAAATCTTTCTGTGGATATTTTTATAAAAAAAACGGTGCTAATAACACCGTTGAATTCACACTAAAATATGGTAAATAATTTATGTATAGTTATAAATCCCCCCTTTGCGGGCTACTCCTTAATATTTTTTACTGTTAAATTTTTCTTTTTAAAACTCAGATATCTTATGCACTGTTTGACTCTGTCATACCCGAGCATAATTCCCAGCATAAAATCCTGTTCCGGTGTAAGTTCATTTAATTTAGGGTTAAAAGTTTTTACTACATCTACACAGGCTTTTTCTCCGAAATATACATTAATCTTATTTGTGTCAATATCATGTATTACGTAATCAATTTTTTCTTTTTGAAGTTTTTCTTCAATTGGTTTACGGTATTTAGATTTTTCGGTTGTTAAAATCAGATTTCGTATACCTTTTTTAAATTCATATATATGGTGATGAAAAACTCTCAAATCTGCGCATTCCTGTTTTAATCCGGAGGTTATTCTTGCCGCCCCCGAAAACACCGGTGTTGATACCGGTGTTTTTCTTATAGTAGAGAGTTGATATTGATTCACATTGTTTACTTTCATTTTACCGCCCTTGTTAGGGTAACCTAACAATTATAATACATTATTTTTTTTCATAAGTCAACAAGTATTCTGATTGAAAGAATTAAATATTTTAATTAAACTTAAAGTATGTATGAACGAGAAATGAAAAAATGTTTCAGACTTGCTAAAAAAGGGATGGGCAAAACCTCTCCGAACCCGCTGGTCGGGTGCGTGATTCTGGATAGGGAGGGAAAAGAGATTTCAAACGGGTATCATCACAGATATGGTGCCAATCATGCAGAGCGTGACGCCCTGTTAAAAATTACTCCTGATGAGTCCCGCGGGGGAGTGCTTGTGGTTAATCTTGAGCCGTGTAGCCATTATGGCAAAACTCCGCCATGCAGCGAGCTTATAATTCAATACGGATTAAAAAAGGTTGTTATTTCAAACCGTGACCCGAATCCGAAAGCCGCAGGCGGAATAGAAAAACTAAGACAGAACGGAATAGAAGTTATTGAAGGGGTTTTATCTAAAGAAGGACAATTCCTCAACAGGGTATTTTTCAAAAATATAGTACAGAAAGAACCTTATATTGTAATAAAAACGGCAACCACGGCAGATGGAAAAATTGCTGCTTCAAACGGAAATTCCAAATGGATTACATCCCAAAAAGCCAGAAATCTTGCACGAAAGTTCAGACAGGAATTTGATGCCATATTAACGACTTCGGCAACAGTTATAGCTGATAACCCTGAGATGAAGCACAAAAAGAAAATTATTCTAGACAGAGAATGTAAACTTAATTTCTCGGAAAAAATATTTGAAACCGGAAATATAATTCTGATAAATAATTTACAATCGTGTTATCAAAAACTTCCCCCCGAAAATACCCAAATAATAAAAATAGAAGAAGCTGATAAGAAATTAAACTTAAAAAAAATATTTAACAGGCTTTATGAGGAAGGAATTAATAGTGTGTTCGCAGAAGCCGGTTCAAAATTAAACGGCGAAATTATAAAGCAGGATTTAGCGGATGAAATAATCCAATTTATTGCGCCTAAAATACTTAATGATAACAGCGGGTTAAGCGGATTTAACGGTGATACTGTCCAATCTGTTTCAGAAGCAAAAAACTTTTATCTGGCAGAACTTAAGCAGGTGCCTCCGGACTTTTATGCAAGGTATATAAAAGCGCAATAGTTGTTCAATTTGGAAAAATAGTTTGAATTCAGACTCAAAAGACCATAATATTAATATTTTAAACGGCAGGTTTTCGGTTATACACAAAAATTGAGCGAATTACCATAAAATGGGTAATCCCTTTTTATGGAGGTTTTAAAAATGCAGCAAAATATTAATATACTGTCTGTGGAAGATCAAAAATTAATGCGGATAGGTATAAAATCCTTATTTGCCGACTATCCGGAAATGCAGATAATAGCAGAGGCAAGGGATGGTAAAGAGGCAATAGAAAAGGCAAAACTGACAAAACCTGAAATAGTTCTTATGGATATAGGGCTTCCAGATATGAGCGGGATAGAAGCAACTAAGAAAATTCTTGAACATAATAATAATATAAAAGTAATAATGCTGACTTCACATATATCGGAGCAGGAGGTTACAGACTCGTTGACAGCAGGTGCCAGTGCTTATGTTTTAAAAGATATTGTAACAGATGTTTTAATGATGATAATACGAACAGTTAAACAGGGGGCAATGTGGCTTGATCCGCATGTTGTTCCGTTTATTCGTGAGAAAAACTGCGGAATTATTCCATCAAGACAGATTTCCCGGGCTGTTTTTAAAGAAAGACATTCTAACCTGACACAGCGTGAATATGAAGTTTTGAAACTGGTTGTAGACGGTCAGTCAAACAGCCAGATTGCTAAAACTCTTACAATTAGCGAACATACTGCAAAAGCGCATGTCTGTAATATTATACAGAAACTCGTTGTTGATGATAGAACACAGGCGGCAGTAAAAGCTTTAAAAGAAGGATTAGTCTAAATTATTTTCATCTTTTTGTATTTCAAATACGTTAGTATCGTTATCTAAAAGATTTTCCATATCAGACAGAAAAACAGAGAAATTTTCATTTATGCTGTTCTCTTGTATGTTAGAACCTGCTTTAAACGGCTGTGACATATACGGATTGGCGGAACGTAATGTTACCGTGCCGAATTTGTTAAGAAAAGAGGTCTGCATTATTGTACTCCTGTTTTATAAAGTATATAAGGAGTTTAATATTTAAAAATTGCTTTAATATTACAATATTTTTACAATTTGAGTTGATTATGCGGAAAAAGTCGAAAAATAACAATTTTTCGACTTTTCACGCATTTTTATTAACCGTACTATTTTTCTTTATCTTTATCGGGTGCAAACGGATTTGAAGGTGTGCCGGGGTCTGAGCCGGTATTTCCGCCGAACGGGTTTGTTCCCGGAGTCCCTTCTGTACCGCCAAACGGGTTTGCTGTACTGTTATTCCCGCTCTCCGGTGCTGCACCATCTTCTGTACCGCTGTTTTCTGCTGCTCCGCCTGTGGCCGGGGTAGAGGTTGCATAGGTCGGGGTTAATGTGAAGAGATTATCTGCACTTGTTGTGTCAACAGTTTCTTCCCAGAATTCTGTTGATACTTCCTGAAATTCTGTTGTTTCGGTTGATAAATCCTGTGTATTTTTTCTTATATCAATAGTGTCTTCTGCTGTACCTCTATAATCAGTAAATTGTTTAACTGATTCAATACCAAAGAAGGCTGCTGCTGTTCCGCTTAATGCTGCGGCTGCGTAATACATTGCTGCTGCCGCAAGTCCGAATACTGATGCAGAGAGTGTTGTTGCCCGTGCAACACATTGTATACATGTAAATGTTGCAGAGGCTGCTGACAGTGCTAATACCGTGCCTTGAACGATTGCTGCGGCTTTAGTAGATTGATCTATCTCTGAAACATATCCGGTGAATTCATTTGTTGTTTCAATGTTTGTGGTTATATCTTCGTATCCGGCGCCAACTTCTACAATTTCAGAGTTTAATCCTTCTGTTTCGTCGTTGGTTGTTGATTGTGTAGCACTCATTTGCATACCAATGGCGCGCATTAACGCTATTTCTTTTTCTGTTGCAGTTCCGTTCTGGTATTTTGTATAATAGTAATTGTATAATCCTTCCAGGGTTCCAATTTCGCCCTGGCCTTGTTCATTTACTGCAAGAGCTTCTTCCTGTAAAAGCTCCATCTCTTCTTGCATTTCTTCCATTGTCAGAACCTGATCCGCAAGGTTAGCCTGTTCAGTGTATAGTTCCCCCTGTGCTGTTTCCAGAGCTTCTGCGGCCTCTTTGTTCGGGGTGCTTAGTTTATACCATAACATTGTTGCAAACTGCAAGGCTGCTGTTGCAAGGAGTAAGCCGGAATTTTTCGTTGCTGCTTTTTGTGCTGTATTTGTTGCAATTTGTGCAGATATACTCTCTGCCCCGTATGCTGCGGTTAAAGCCGCAGCTTCCCCTGCCATTGTTCCAAATGCGGTCATAGATGCGGCACCTGTTGTTATAGCCGATACAGCTGCACCTGCGCCTACAGCCACAGTTGTTCCTGTTGCCGCCTGCCCTGTCTGTTCGTTAAATCCCAAGCCTGCATCGTCTGCGTCATAATCAAGTCTGTCCTCAGGGGTGTCATAAGCTGTGTAACCGTTTTCATCTGCGGCTTCCCAGTTATCCAGATAAGACCTGAACTTTGTACATAATGACTGGTATTCTGCTTCCGAAAGACCTTTAGAATTTCCATTATTATAGTCGTACCAGTATTTTTGTGCTTCTGTTGGACTTAGACCGTTGACATTTATTCCCATAATTTGTACTCCTTATTAAGGAAGTACGGCATAATTTGGAAAAACTTTAATTATTTGTACGCAGTATATTAATGGCAATCTTCTGAAACCCTTGCTGCAAAACTGTTTTGGTGCTTAAAACCCGTATTAATATTTGTTTACATTATCGGTTATAAAACTATATTTTCTGGTAGTGTTGTCTGCAATAGCTTCTCCTGCTAAGTGTCCGGCTGAATATGCTGATATAGATCCTAGAATGAATCCGAGGCCTTTTATGACATTCCCTATGGTACCGGCTTTAAACTTATTCAGGAATCTTGTATTTGTACAAAAATTGTTAAATTTATTAATTGAGTTTTTCATCAATTTGCATTCCGCCAGCAGGCTGCCCTCCTGAAATTGTTTTTTCATAAGTGCTTCAACCCCGAACATGCTGCTCATTGCACAGGTTTCTTCAACAAGCGCGGAGGGTTTGTCGTCTGATGCTGCAACTCTGGCAAAGCTTGCCACGCATAAAAGCGGGTTGACTGCCTTTGAAACGTATTTAGCAGCATTATTTGCCGTTTGCGAAACGGCACTCGTTTTCTTTGCTTCGGCAAAAATGGAAGTACCGGCATTTACTGTTTGTATACCGCCGACAACTGCACGGACATCTGCATCACTGCCGTTCCCCATAGCTTTTGCGTCGTTCCTTACCCCAAAACCTAATGATTTTGATATATCATAAATATATGATGGCATTGCTACACTTCCTTTTTAACCTACATTAATATAAAGATATTTTTTAAGTGAAAATTGCATAATTTTATACAATTGTAACAAAAGTTAATAATAATGTTTAAGGACTCAAAATCCGTGCCGGCTTGAAAAACAATTATAATTAGTTTTATAAAATAAATATGTTCTAACAACCGTAAATGTAATTTTATTTTAGTTTTTTTAATAAAATACTTCTATTTTATTCATATTTATGTTTAAATATTTATACTAGTAAATAAAGAAGCTCTAGAGGTTAAGATGAAAAAGAATTGTAGAAGTATATCATTGCTTTTAATGTCTGTTATGATGACTTTGTCTGTTAACAGTGCATTTGCTATAAATCAGGATCCAACACAAATAACCGGAACACAAACAATTAATACCGGTGTAACCCATAGTACCCAGACGGAATATTTTGCAACAACCGTTGACCATTCTGTTAATGTAGGCGGCGGTATTTATAATGTTAACGAATCCGGCAGTTTAACCATAGGAACAAATAATAGTGTGATATTTAATAATATTGCGGCAATGGTTAATCCGGGTACGCCTAATGCAGATATCGGCAGAATGGGCGGTGTTATTTACAATGCCGGACATTTGTATGTCGGATGTGAAACAAACGGAACTTCCGTAACTGCAACCGGTCAGGATATAACTTTTTCCAATAACCTTGCAGGACAGGGCGGTGCCATTAATAACAGCGGTGTTGCTTATGTATATAATACGCTTTTTGAAAATAACTCCGTAAATGTTTATAGTGTTTCCTCTGAAGAGTCTGCTTCAGGCTGGGATACATCAAACAGCGGCCGGGGCGGTGCGATTTATAATAACTATAATATATCTGATCCCGATACAACCGGTGAATTGACTGTTATAGGGTCTACATTTAATAATAACTATGCCGAAAGATTCGGCGGTGCTATTTATAATGGTAACGGCGGAGAAGTCGTAATTAACGGTGAGTCAACATTTACAAAGAACCACGCAGGGCTGTCCGGCGGTGCTATTTATAACAATATCACCAATTCATCAAACAAGTCCGGTACAATTGATATTAAAAATGTTACTTTTGACAGCAACTATACCAGCACGAGCAACGGCGGTGCAATTTATAATAACTCGGAAAATACAACCGGTCAGTCAAGTATAATTAATATTGACGGGGCTAAATTCTATAATAACACAGCCGCATCTTCCGGTTCCGGCGGTGCCATTAACAACCAGTGCAGTGATAACACAACTATGAATGCAGAGATAAATATCTCTAATACCGAATTCAGTAATAACGGTGTATTGGCTCTCAGTGAAGATAATGTTATAGTTACCAGCAGCGGCGGCGCTATCAACAACAGTGGTCACTTGAATATTGATAACAATACTACTTTTACAAATAACCACGTAAGAGCAGCAGGTGGTGCTATTAACAATACAGGTGTTGCTGATATATCTAATACTACATTTACAAATAACGGCGGACGTTATACATATACATCCGGCGGTACAGAGCATACAATTACAACAAGCCAGGGCGGTGCTATCAACAATACGATTCCGTCTTCTGCTCCAAACTCTGAAACCAGTCTTACTATAACAAATTCTAATTTTAACGGAAATGCAGCAAATCAGGGCGGTGCATTGTATAACGCCAGCAAGGCTACAATTATAGATTCAAACTTTAATGGCAATACTGCGTATACTAACGGCGGAGCTATTTATGGCGCCACTAATTCTAATACTACAGTAACAGCTCAAAACAGAGATGTTAATTTTGTAACCGATAGTGATAGCATATATTTAAATGCCGGTGTTGCGGGTGCAACCCCTGGTGATACAGAAGCGGGCGCCGTATTAAATCTTAATGCCAACGAAGGCAGAAATGTTAATCTTAACGGCGCAGTGAGCGGTCAAAGTACTATTAATTCGGATTTGGTTCCTGTTGTTAATGTCAACTATGATAACGCAGATTATACAGGTAATGTAAACTTTAATGCAAAAACCTCAAATGTTAATCTGGTTGTTCATAATGGTACTGCAAATGCAAATGCCGAAGTTGCAAATTCAACGGTTACAACACAGGGCGGTACAATGAGATTTACCAGAGATGAGTACCTTGGTACCGTTGTTTCGCGTGATGACGGACATAACCTTAACAATCTCGTTCTTAACGGCGGTACTCTGGATATCAGAAACGGCGTTGTAAGCGATATTGCAATGGATAGTTTTGCTTTACGTTCCAATACTGATATGAAGGTTGATGTTGATGTTGTTAATGAAAAAATGGATAATCTGCTTCAAGAAAACATTGGCGATGGAACTGTAAGCAATATTAATATTACCGATGGTGCAAGTATTAATATCTCGGATATGCAGCTTGTAAATGAAGGGGAAAAGGATTCAGCAAATATTCTCTTTACTAACATGAACGGCTTGTCTGTTAATAATGTTAATACTACTGTTGATACACTTGAAGGGAAAATCTATAAATACAGTGTTGATAAAGTAAGCGGTTCAAGCCTCGGCTTAAGTGGAGATGCCGCTGATGATGTTTATTTCTCTTTCAATAATATGTATACACCTTCTGATAATGTTACTCCGACACCGATTGCTCAAATCGGAGCATTCCTGTTAATGGATAATATTTACAGGCAATCGTTTGCGAATATGGATATGCTTTCTATATTGACAAAAGATGAAAGAGATACACTTAAAAACTATAACAGATATGCGAATATGTTTGAGGATGAAATAAATACCTTCTATCGTGATAAACGTCAGGAGGATTATCCGAGCGTATTTGTAAGAGGATTTACTAACTTTGAAAAAGTGCCTCTCAAACGCGGGCCGCACGTAGACAGCATATTTTACGGTGCTTTAATAGGGCATGAAAGCGGACTCTACGAACTGGGTAAAGGCTGGGATGCAAATTATGCTGTATTTGGTGCGTATACAGGTGCTTATCAACATTATAACGGTATAAACATGTGGCAGAACGGCGGTGCCGCAGGCGGTGTTTTCACTGCTTATAAAGGCGATTTCTGGGCAGGTGTTACTGCTAATGCCGGAGGCTGGGCTGTTGAAGCTAACAATGACTTTGGTAATGAACACTTCCCGATGATGGGTGCAGGTGTTGCTGCTAAGGCCGGTTATAACTGGAGATTATTTAATAACAAATTTATTATCCAGCCAAGCTACATGATGTCTTATACGTTTATTTATGCATATTCGCATAATAATGCAGCCGGTGTTCACATTAAACAAGACCCGTTGCATGCTATTGAAATTATTCCTGGAGTAAAATTAATTGCTAATAACTTTAAAAACGGCTGGCAGCCGTATCTGGCAGTTAATATGACCTGGGTATGTATGGATGGCGCTCGTTTCTGGGCAAATGATGTGGCGTTTAACAGATTGTCAATCAGACCGTTTGTTGAATATGGTATTGGTATTCAAAAACACCACGGTGAGCATGCTACAGGTTATCTGCAAGCAATGGTTAGAAACGGCGGCCGTAATGGTGTTGCTTTAACAGGCGGCTTCAGATGGGCAATTGGCGAAGATATTATTGATTAGTAAAGACAATAAATTTAATAACAAAAAAACGGATTTTAAAATCCGTTTTTTTGTGTTATCAGGTAATAAATCTCAATAATGACTTTATCCACCCTTTGAACCCTTTTTGTTCGGGTAATACAGTACCTGCGTAGTACTGTTCGTAATTATTAATAATATTTACAGGTAGAGATTTACCGCTAATTAAAATATCAGCAATTGATTTAAGGTACAAATCCTGTTCTTCGCGGTAATCTTTATCTCTTTTGCGTAAATCCTCATCTGCTTCATAATGGATAAGTGCATGATAGGCGGCAAGAACGCTTGTATCATGTTCGCCTTTAGGAAATCTTAATAATGCTTCTCTTGTAATACGTCTGCCTGACAGGACATCATCTATTAATCTTGCACACAAACGTCTGTTTTCTAAACTCATAATTCTATTTTATACCAAAATTTGTATCTGAAGAATTTGGCATTATATCAAAATTAACTTTTGTACCGTCTGATAAATCAATAATTCCGGAGGGTTCAGTTTTTTGCGGTTCATTAATATTTTTAAATTTTCTTTGATATTGCAGTACATTACCACCTGTATTCTGAACACAGGCGGTTAAAAAGATTGAACATATAAAACATACCAGACACATCAGGATTGTTAATTTATTCATAATTAACACCTCATATATACATTATACATCTTGTGCTATACTATTGCAATCCTATGCTACTTTTAATATTATGCGAAATACAAAAAAAATCTGCCTTTTATATCAAAAGGCAGATTTTCCAAAAACTATCTTTTAAAAATTATTATTCAATTTCGATAGCAGAAACGGGGCAAGAATCTGCTGCTTCTTTAACAGCATCTTCGTTTCCTGCAATACCATCTTCGTTAACTTTTGCTACATCTTCTACACTGAAAACGGCATCGCAAATTGATTCGCAAGCGCCGCATGCTATACAAGAGTCATTAACTTTTACGTCCATTTTTATTCTCCTTATTTTAAATTCATACGTGGTTTCTTCAACCTCTTATATTATAAAAAACAAAAAACAAAATTACAATAGATGAACTGCTACAGATACAGCTATGAATTTAAATCCTGTCATTTCTCCAAAATTTACCGGATGCATTCCTTTTTTATACATTAATACCGGAACTTTTTCTCTCGTGTGGTCTGTTCCCGGAACTGTAGGGTCGCACCCGTGGTCTGCTGTTACTATTAATAAATCATCATCTTTTAATTCGTTTATTATTTGTTTAAGATAGGTATCAATTTCTTCAAGCGCTCTTCCGTAGCCTTTGTAGTCATTCCTATGGCCGTATAACATATCTGTATCGACAAGGTTTGTAAAAATTATTCCTATATTATTATTGGTAATTCTGGTATCGGGATAGGCTATTTTATCAAGTTCTAATTCATCTTTCACAGCTTTAAGAGTTAATTCCAGTCCTTCTTTATTAGAGCCTGTATGAATAGCGTGTGTAATACCTGATTTTGCAAAAATATCTTCGATTTTACCGATACCTATAACTTTTGCACCGAGATTTTTAACAGTATTCAGAATTGTATCTTGGGGCGGAACCATTGAGTAATCACGCCTGTCTGCCGATATTCTTGCCGGTTTTCCGTTAATAATTTTGTAAGGGCGTGCAATTACCCTTGCAACAAAAAATCCCATTTCATCCAGAGTTTCTCTTGCTATTTTACACCAGCTATAAAGTGTTTCAAGCGGGATTAAATCTGTATCAACCGCAATTTGGAAAACACTGTCAGCACTGGTATAGACTATAGGATATTTTGTTTTGTGGTGTTCATCGTTTAATTGTTCAATTATAACGGTGCCGCTTGCCGGAATATTTGCTAGTACCCCGCCGCAGCCGGTTCTTTTAATAAATTCGTCAATAAGTTCTTTAGGAAACCCGTCGGGAAATGTTTCAAATTTCTTTTCTGAAACCAGTCCTGCTATTTCCCAGTGGCCTGTAGTTGTATCTTTGCCTTTTGATTCTTCTTTAAGAATTACAGTTGCGGCAAGCGGATTACTAACGGGTTTAACGCCCTCCAGTTCGCATAAATTCCCAAGCCCCATACTCTCCATAACAGGAAGATGAAGTCCGTCGTTTGCCTTACATACGTTCTTTAAAGTATTGCATTCGGGAATATCACCAAACTCTTCGCAATCCGGCATTGCGCCGATACCCATAGAGTCAATAACTATGATAATTGCTCTTTTCATTCTTTATTAAGCTCCTTGTTTAAAGTTTAAGCATAGAAACAACTTTTACGCCGGCATCTTCAATCTTTTGTCTGCCGTTAAGTTCGTCAAGTTCAATAATAAACGCTGCTGATACAATTTCGCCGCCTGCTTTTTTAAATAATTTACAGGCTGCTGCTGCTGTTCCTCCTGTAGCAAGTAAATCATCAACTACAAGAACTCTTTTCCCCGGCTCTATTGCATCCTCGTGTATTTCTATTGAGTCAGTGCCGTATTCAAGTTCATAACTTTCGCTTATTGTTTTAGCAGGAAGTTTATTAGGTTTTCTGACCGGGATAAATCCGGCGCCGAGTTTGCAGGCCAGAGGCGCGCCGAATATGAAGCCGCGGGATTCTATACCTGCAACATAATCTATGTTTTTATCTTTGAATGCTTCGTATAAAAAATCAATCATTTTATTGAGTGTTTCTGCATCTTTTATAGCGGTTGTGATATCGAAAAATAAAATACCTTTTTTCGGATAATCAGGGATTGTTCTTATTTTGTCTTTAACAGATGTTAACATTTTTATACCTCTTGTAATTCTTTTTTAATCTTTTTGATTTTTTCCAGTATTGTACGTTCTTTTTCCATTACCAATCCATGAGTGGTCTTGCCCCATTTCATGTCCTTTTTAAGGAATACGATTTTACCGAGTATAAATAATACCATCGGAAACCATATTATTAACATATAAATAGTTGTTTCGCAAGCTTCTTTTGCAGCTCTTAGTCTTGGAACATTATCATACCGTCTTAAGCTGTATCTTATAGCAGTAAAAAATCCAAATGCCATTACAACAGCGATTACTCCTGAGGATAAAAATTCGTTAGGCCCGACTTTCCCCATAAGGAATTTGACTGTTCTGAAACAGACTTCGAGTAAAAACCATAAAGGCATAATGAACTGAAGAATGAATATAAACATATCAGTCTGTGCTTTTAATGACATTTTTTTTGAGTTAAAGGCGTCCCAGAAGTATTCCAAATATCTTCTGATACTTCCTTCAAGCCAGCGTCTGCGCTGTCTGTAGAGTGGAACAAGATATATAACGCCTTCTTCGTATACAACAGCATCTGCGCAAAAACGAACGTCCCAGCCTTTTATGTGAAGTCTTGTGGACATATCCAAATCATCAGTTATGGTATCGTTATTCCAGCCGCCTATATCTTCCAGGGCGGCGCGTTTAATAAGTTCACCGTTGCCGCGGAGTTCTACTGCTCCTTTAACAGAATCTCTTCCTGTTTGAATATTACAATCCAGTGTGTATTCGTTATTCTGGCAGCGTGTAAGGATATTTACATCTTTATTTCTGATAACCTTTCTTGCCTGAACAGCACCCACATCAGCAGGTTCTAATTCCGGTAAAAGTTTTTTTAAAAAATCGCTTTCGACAGTTGCATCAGCATCAAATACAAGGATTGCTTCACCTTTTGCGAGTTCAAAAGCATCATTCAGAACTGCCGATTTGCCCGGATAGGCATCGTGGGGCCGGATGAGTGCATGTACTGAAGGATATTTTGCCTCCAGTTGTTTGATTACTAAGGGGGTGCTGTCGGAACTCCTGTCATCTATAACTATTACTTCAAAATTTTCATAGTCCATTGCAAGAATATTTTCTACAGTATGGGTTATAACACCTTCTTCATTATGAGCGGGGATTAGAACGGAGATAAAAGGTTTGTAATTTTCATTAACAACTACAGGCTGCTTCTGGAGTTTACGTTTTTTATGTCTGGTTGCAAGATTCATATAAATCCCGTAAATAACCATAAATCCGCATAAGATAACAAATCCTATTCCTGTATTAACATGATATTGGAATACGTATAGAAAAATGCTTAAAAATGCTACTATTGTTAACAGAAGTATTCTTTCTCTCATAACTTCCCCATACATAAGATAGTATAGCAGAAATATAGCCAAGTCCATAATTTTGTTAATTTTTTTTAAGAGTTCAGGTTCAGGGTATAAACATTAAATCTGGCTGTATACTTCTTATTAAAGAGCGAAATCTCCGTGTTTTCTAATATGTTCAATTAATCCGCCGTCATTAAGCAGTTTAACCATAACATCAGGAAGCGGCTGGATTTGAATGATTGTTCCTTTAGTAAGGTTGTTAATAATGCCGGATTTAATGTCTAAATCAAGTTCATCGCCGGCATCAATGCCGTCTGTGTCGCATTCAATTGCAAGAAGTCCGATGTTAATAGCATTTCTGTAAAAAATCCTTGCGAAGCTTTTTGCAAGAACAGCTCCGACACCTGCTATTTTTATAATCTGCGGCGCGTGTTCTCTTGAAGAACCTAAACCAAAATTTGAACCGGCTACAACAAAATCACCCTTTTTCATATTTTTTGCAAAATTTTCATCCGCATCTTCAAGCACATGTTTTGCAAATTCGTTCAAATCAGAGCGCAGATGAAATAACCGCCCCGGTGCAATGTGGTCGGTTGATATATTATCTCCAAATTTAAAAGCTTTTCCTGTAAGTCCCATTTTATGCCCCTATAACTTTATGTTACCAATCATTATATCACCAAAAACCCTTATAACAAGTTTTCTGTTTAAATGTATCTTTAACAATGATATTATATAAGTAAAGATTAAAATTTAAGAGGTTTGAGATGAGCGAAAAAGAAAAAATGCTTAACGGGGATTTATATGATGCAAATAATGATAAAGAATTATATGAGGATAGAGTGAAATGTAAAATTTTGTGTTCAAAATTTAATAATACTCCGTATGAGAACTTAGAACAGCGGAAATCAATTTTGAAACAAATTATAGGGAAAATTAACGGTGACTTTATAATTGAACCGTACTTCTGGTGTGATTACGGGTATAATATAGAACTTGGTAAAAATTTCTATGCCAATCACAATCTTGTTATTCTGGATCCGGCAAAAGTAACGTTTGGCGACAATGTTTTTATCGCTCCTAACTGCGGGTTTTATACAGCCGGCCACCCTCTGGATATTGAACGCAGAAATAAGGGGCTTGAGTATGCAAAACCGATTAGAGTAGGCAATAATGTCTGGATAGGCGGAAATGTAATTGTGCTGCCGGGAGTTACTATAGGCGATAACTGTACAATAGGTGCAGGCAGTGTTGTTGTGAAGGATATTCCATCAAATACTGTTGCCGCAGGAAATCCTTGCAATATTATAAAGAATGTTCCGGTATATGCCGGCTGAGGTTCAAAGGAGGGCTGATGCAAAAGCAAGAAATATTAAATAAAATTTTTGATAAATACAAAAAATTTGATGAAACAGCAGCCATAGGTATCGGCGGTTCGACGGCGGCCAAAACGGATGATAGTAATTCTGATATTGATGTCTATATTTTTGTATACAAAGATATTCCGCTTGCTGTAAGAGAAGAAATTGTTAAAAACTGCACTTCCAGATATGAAGTCGGCGGCGAGTATTTTGGCCCCGGGGACGAGTTTTATGTTGATGAGGCCGGAACGGTGCTTGATGTGATGTATTTTAATAAAAATTGGTTTGAGGAAATGTTTGAGAATGTCTGGCAGAACTTTTTGCCTTCAAACGGTTACACAACCTGCTTTTTATATACATTAAATCTGTTAAATATCATAGATGACAAATCAGGATGGCTGCAAGAGCTGAAAAACAGGTTAAATACTCCTTATCCTTTGCCGCTTAAAGAAAATATTATTAAACGCAATATGATGCTGTTAAAGGATAAACCTTTTGCATCTTATTATGAGCAGCTTGAAAAAGCTGTAAAACGAAATGATTTTAATAGTGTAAACCACAGAAGCGCTGCGTTCCTTGCAAGTTATTTTGATATTATCTTTGCGGTAAACGAACTTCTTCATCCCGGTGAGAAAAGACTTGTAGATTATGCAAAAAAGTATTGTGAAATTCTGCCGGCAAATTTTGAAAAGAGTGTTAATATAATGGCAGCAGGCAGTCCTGAGGAAAAAATAAATATTGCATGTCAAATGGTTGAAGATTTAAGGCAAATATTACCGCTCTGAAAAGTTTATTAATCTGTGTTACAATTGTATAAGTTAAAAAAAAGAGGCATGAAATGAAAAGTCTGGCAGAATTTATATCAGAAAAAAGAGAAAAAGCTGGTTTGTCAGTGACCGGCCTTGCCAAACGCTCAGGGATAAGTGTTGAAGCTATAGAGGACATTGAGTCTGGAAAAGAACTCTTTTTATCTGTTACAATAAGACAAAAATTAGCCAGAGCATTGAAGTTACAGTCTGCTGAAATAAAAGGATACGAAAAAATAATAAATGATATTTCAGTAAAACAGGAAACGGTGGATGATATAAAAGAAATGATTTTAGGCGGCGAAACTGATTTATACTGTCCGGTGTGCGGTTCAAAACTTGTTGTAAGAATAGCTAAGATGTATGATTTAGAGGATAATCTGGTGTTCCATCCAAAGGCGCACTGCTCTCAATGTACATTCCAGATTAAATAACCGGTAAAGTTTTTCCTTATTATTTTTACGCTATAATTTTGTTATGAAAAAAGTCTTAATTTTTTTAACGGTATTATTTGTTTCTATTTCTGCTATAGCGTCTGAAATATATTCAGAAAGGTTTATATCAAGTTTTAGTGCCTGTGAGCCGTATACAGAACGTTCTAATATAAAATCCGGTCAGGATACTGTTTCTTTGACAAAGCTTGTACAGGGTGTGATGGATCATAAATGTATTTATAAGCAGGTCATTATACGCCCGACAGTCCGTGATATTACAACATGTGCATTTACAAAACCTATGCTTGAGGAAATAGCAGAAGCGATGAAAAATGAAACCGGTGAAACATATAATGTTGATTTTGATACCGGAAAAGGAGTCGTTAAACTTAACGGGATTACTAAAAGCCAGCTTATATGGACACAGTATTTAAATTCGGAACTGGTTTGCAAGCGGGAAATTATACCGCGGTAAATATTCTGTATGGAACAGACGCGGCGCATAATCTGGAGATGTATTTTTATTTTGCACCCTTTATGTAATCACAAATGTTTGTTTGTGGAATATAATCATAATTATGCATTTCTATTTTATTGATAATTGTCGAACGTTTTTTACGGTAGAGCATATCAATAAAAGCTTCCAGCCGTGTAATAAAACCTGCTTCTCCGGTGTGTTCGTCAATGGTTAATGATAATAAAGGCTTGCCAAATTCTTTTGATTTTCTGATAATATTTTCAATCATAAGTGAATCAGGGCCGCAGCCAAAAGCTGTAAGTACAATAAGCCCGTCAATTTTGTTATCTTTAAGATAATGTCCGGCAGAACCGGTCATTTCGTATTGGTTAGCCCAGTATGGTTTTTGGTCAAGAGCCGCAATACCTTCACTCATCTGTTTGTCTGTAAGCTGGAGTGCTGTGAATACTTTTACGTCCATTGCTTCTAACTTATCAAAAATCTTCATTGAAGCTCTTTCATCATAAATATTATATCCGTGAGAAACCAGAGCTACAGAAATAGGATATTCTTTGTTTTGTGTATCAATGAATACTTTACCTTGAAGAGCGTAATTCATTGCTGATTTATAGCTCATTCCGGAATTAAGCATGACCCGGAAATTATTATAAACCTTCCATCCTGCCTTAGACGCTTTTCTGATAAGCTTTTCATCAGTAATACCAAACGGCGCTGCGGCTTCTTTTAAAAAGCTGTACAGCCCCCTGTCTTTATCTGATTTATCAAGGGTTGCTTCTATAAGATTGAAATCACGCTTGATAACGTTGCGTACCAAATCCGGCAGTCCTCTGATTTTGGAACAATTGTAAACTTTTGGTGCTATTGATTGCAGACATGGAACAAAGATATTTTGAATACCTTTATCTAAAAGGTTAATTACATGCCCGAGGTAAATTTTTATAGGTAAACAAGTTTCTGTAACAACAAGAGCAGAACCATCAGACATAGTTTGTTTTGTTGTTAAATCTGACAATACCGGAACTATACCGAGTGCATTAAAGAATCCGTACCAGAACGGATAGTTGTGATAAAAAGACATTCCTCTCGGAATACCTATAACGTTTTTGTTGGACTGTTGTTTCATATACACTTACCTCAATAGAATAATCATAGTACAGAAATAATGCAAAGTCACTATTTTTTTGAATATTGTAAATTTACTGTTATAATTTGTTTATGAGAATAATGGGAATAGACCCCGGCATGGCCTTAGTGGGATACGGGGTAATAGATGTAGAGGATGGGAAAGCGGTATTAAGCGCGTCGGGTTCTATAAGGACAGAGAAAGATATGAGTGTGCCGGCAAGGCTTGCCGAAATCATGGGAGATATGAGGCAGCTTATAGATATTTATACTCCTGATGTAGTGTCTGTTGAGGATTTGTTTTTCTTTAAGAATCAAAAAACGATAATACCAGTAGCGCAGTCGCGCGGTGTAATTCTTGCTGTTATAGAAGAAAAAAAGATTCCTATTTATGAGTATACTCCTATGCAGGTTAAACAGGTTTTAACCGGTTATGGACGTGCGGAGAAGAAGGAAGTGGAGGCAATGGTCAAACTTGTATTAACAGACCAAAAACTGCCCAAACTAGACGATACTGTAGATGCAATTGCTATTGCAATAACCCATGCCCGTATGATTAATAAGCTCTGACTCTGTGAATGTATGAAAAGTGTAATTTTGACAATTAAAATTTTTTATAAAAAAAGTTTGCCGGTAATTGCTGTTAAGCAATAGTGACAAACTTTTCTTTAGAAGAGTTATCAACAGCGGCGCTGTCGTAAGAAGTGTTGGTTAAGTATTTGAAAGTTCTGTACAGCTTGTATCCGAGAGCGGTAATCGGGTCGCTGTCATTAGCTTTTTTGGCTTCTTTTTGGTTTTGTTTGAAAATAACTGCTGATTTTGGGTCTTGAAGCATTAATAAAGCTTCGTCAGAGCCGATTGCATTATTTTCTGCGTTAAGCATAGTTCTGTAGCTTCTGGCTGCTGTGAAATTTAAACTGTTATTTTGATTTACTGGTGAAACAAACATTGTTCCCTCCTTTCTTTTATTAAGTGTTTTATGTACACTTCATATTACACTTTTATTATGCAACACTTTTATTTTTTTGTCAAGTGTTTCCGGCTGTCTTTGTAACAATTCTGGAAAAGCGCCAAAATAGAGGATTTTGGGCTTAAGTGTTATTTTTACATTTATTTTTTCTCCCCGGCCGGCTATTCCCCGCAAGGAGGATTTTATATAAATAAATTCTGCCCCCTTCGTTAATTGTATGGCATGCAAAATAGATGTTAAATATTAGTAAATCTTTTTCATACTTCCAGCTATTCTTAATTCCAACAGGAGCTTGCTCCTGTTTTTTTTATATTATGTCTGTACTGTTTAAGGCATTTACACAATTATTCTGACGCGTTAATATGGCTTCATACCAGGTATTGTATTTATCAACCTTTTCTTCCAGGTCTTTATTATCTGTAATATTGATTTCAGCAAGGAACTCTTTTACCAGTTGAATATTATAGAAATAATTGTTTAAATCGGTTATTTCCTCTGTTAAATCTTTATTTGCGACAGCAAGCGCCTCCTCAATTATATTACCTATAAATACCGGTACCGTTATTTCCTCTAATGAGTCAACATCAGGTGAATTTACTACATTATTCAACGATTCTGCAAGAGTTTTTAAATAATAACTTGCTTTCGTAATTTCATGTTTGTTTATCTCATTTATTAATTCTCTGCATATTGGTTTGATTTCTGAAGAAGCTGTATTTATTGGTATTTGTGCTGCTTTTGCCTTTATTGCTTTACAGATATCAACTTCTTCTAATACAGTATCTCTTATTTTTTCTAAATCAGTTATTATCTCATTTAAGACCGTAACTTCCGGCATGGTTATTAATAAAGGTATTATCTGTGATTCAAGATGTAATTTAGTTACAAATTCGCGCGCGGCTTCAAAATTATTCTCCATTAAGAGCGGACGAATCATCATTAGTAATACGCTTGGCGAGGACATTTTTTCTACTATTGTTGAATCATTATTTGTGTATAATTGAACATCTATGTTATCGAATTCATCCGCAACCGCACCTGTAATCCCCAGTTCTGTTGCCCGCATCAGGATTTCTTCTATACCGATAAATTTAGAATTATTCAATAGTATTACAATGCTTGATTTAAGCGGTGCAGTTAAATATTTATTTCCCGCTGTTGTTTTATCCGATAAAACTTCCAGATATTCATCAAGTAATTTTTCAGGCTTGTTTAATATTGAATATTTATTTGAGAGTCCTAAAAGTTCATTATATTTAGTTTCAGCCAGAGGGCTGTCAGTACGCAGTGCTTTAAACCACTCTTTCATTTTTGCACTGATACGCGCGCGGTACTCCGGTAAAATTCTTAATCTTAAGTAGATTTCTTGTGAGTGCTGTAAATCAATTTCTGCGGCTTTGACATTTTCCTGATATTCCTCAAGCGAATGTAATTTTAAGAAAGAATTACATCTTTTCTTCAGTTTTTGAGCTATCGGCAGATATGAATTAACATTGTTTGAAGTATTTTGTTTTAAAAGTTCTGTTGAGATGTCGTTAAACTCATTATTCTGCGCTGTTAGCAGAACAAATTTTTCAATATCGGCGGACAGTTCGGCATGTTCGCTTTCAGTTAACGTTGTTCCGGCTTTTTCTTTTATAAAATTAACAATTTTATCTGCAAGGTTAAATACTTGAACCCGGTTTTTGTATATATTTAATCGCTTACAGGCGGTGCCAACCAGTGTTAATGAGCCTTCAAGGGTTGAAAAATCAGAATCTGTTGAATCAAGATACGGATATGCCGGAAGCAGGTTGTACTTTCTAAAAGCTTCATTCTTGACTTTGTTAAATAATTTATTGTATTTTAAGCTTTTTAGACTGTTTCTAAGAGATAAATATATATCGTCAAATTTCTTTTCTTTATAAATCGCCCCTGTCACTTTATTAGTAAAGCGTTCATATCTCACATAAGGTTCTACTGTACTTATATCATAGCTCTTGTTGTATTCGCTATAGAAAATTTCATTTAACAGTGCATCGCAAGCTGATTCGCGGCCAGCTTGTATTTCTTTTATTATATCAAAGCCGGTGATTTTTTCCGGTAATAAATATTTGTCTGAAACAAAAGGCATGATGTTTTTGTCAAACTGATTAAATGTATAATTCTGTATTCTTTTAAATATTTTTAAAAACTCTTCATTCGTTTCCGGCTTGTAATAGTCGTCTATCCAACTAATAATATTTGAGGGAAGGTCTTTTTCTATTGTATTATTATCCGGTAACAGTTTATTTGTAATGAATGTATTAATGTCGTAGCGCAAATCTCTGGAAATGTTAACAGAAATGGCTTCGCCGTACTGTTCAATAATAGAGTCTGTTAATACATCTGACAGAGCTTTGGCAAAAGAATACAGACTGCCGTCATAGCCGTATTTATTGAAGTTCTTTAGAACTTCATCAGCCTCGGGCAGAAGTTCTTTGTTTTCATTGAGTGTTATGTTATTTCGTTCCAGAATGGGAAGTATTACCCCTTCCTTTAAATTATATGCATTTCTTTCTGATAGTATGAATTTGATAATATCTGGATCTTTTATAAATGCGTATTTAAACTTATTGCGTAACTCTTGCTGCATAAGGTTTTGGAGCTTGTTTAATTCTTCTATTGATTTTACATTATCAATTTTATCTGTATACAGGCTATAGGGATACATTTTTCTTAAAGCGGCTTTTTCTAACAGAATTTTTAATGAATCGTTATCCGGAAGCGCATTGTACTCTTGTTCGGTTTTTATGCCGTTGTTGAATTTTCCGCCGTTAATACGTTTTAAATACTCCCTGTATGGCTGCATAAAGTTCAGTTTAGTATTTTTCAGAGTATGTATTTTATGCTTGACAGATTCCGGAGAATTCTTTCTTGCAAATTTTTCCAGTACGGTGATATTGTTTGAGTCATCTATAAGCATGGTATCTCTGATAGATTTAGCTATTGAGAGAGCCTTGGCGCTTCTTCCTGGGAGAATGATTTCATTTAATAGTTCAAAATTGAAAGTTTCGTCATTATTAAGCCGTTTGAGCTGCTTGTTGTTATATGGCGTAACCTGATTAACGCCTTTCTTGTATAGAAGGTCATCTGTGAAAGTACCGTTTCTGTACAAATCGTTTGTAATATAGCCGTATTTGTATCCATAATCATTATTATAATCGGTTCTTAATAAACCTTTTGAATCTGTCCAGATATTTTCTTTTTCCGCTCTGCCCCAGCTATTATCGTGGAAAAGGATATCTTTTTGAACATAGGTATTATTTTTTGCAGGTACAGAAACAGTGTCAATTGAAGCGATATACTGGGCATGCATACCAATCAGCGAATCAGAAACAGAAGTGTTTGTTATACCTGAGAATTTGCCGTTTTTGATGGAATTGATGGCGCTTTTTATATCTTTTTGAATATAATAAGGCTTTCCGGTTACTGATTCTGCCAGAATGACTTCCTGCTCTGTTGATAAACCGCGGGAAGGCATGAAACTTGTCCAGTATCTTCCTGTTTTTACGCCATATTCTCTGAAAATTTCTTCGTATTCCGGTTTTATAATGTTATATGTGGTGTTTTTTTCTTTACGGGTAATTTTATACATCAAATTTACAGCAGATAAAATTTTATTAAGTTCTTCTTTTTCCTGCTTGTTAAATTTCATCAGAGCTTTTTGTTTTTGTTTGTATTCTTTATCTGTGTATAGATGTTTCTGTGCATATAGCTTGTCCAGCGCTTCAAATTTGCGATTAAATCTGTCTAATACCGACGCTTTTGGAATGAGTCTTGCTTTTTCGTAATAATCAAGAACCATGTGCTGAGGATATACAGAGTTAATAATATCACCGTCTTTTTCAATATACAGCGTTGAGGCAATTGTATTTATAGTACTTGACATAGTATTGATTGCTTCAAGTATATTTTGCGGAAGTTGTGCGATGTTTTCTTCTGTGAGTTCGTCAGGCAGATTATTGTTAACGAGCAGAGTTTTTATAAATGTCGGACTTACCCCGCTTGCTAATTGCAAAATAAGATTGTTGTAATAGTTAAAGAAATCATTTTTTATGCTTCTCTGGTTAATAAGCCTTGAAGCCTTTGCATAATATATTTCATCAGCGGCCCCTGTCAGTATGCTGCCGGTATTTATTAATGTTTCGATTACATCATCCCGGGGAACATCCAGCGCATTTGCAATTTTTTCTGTGTATTCTTCATTGTTATCTGCTGTTAGTTCGCTAAGCGCGACTTTAAGGTTAGCGAGAACCTCATCTTTATCCGGTTTGCAGTTAAATAGTTCGGAATAAGTATCAATAATATTTTTGTAAGTCAGTATATTAAAAGCTTCATCAATATTTGCAGAGAGTTCTTTTAGGTCGTATATTCCTGTTTGCTGCATTAATTTTTTTATTTTGTCAGGCTCGTTAGATTTCAGAATTTCCTGCGCCACGCCTAATTCCTTAATCAGAGCTTCTTTTCTGCTGCCTGCATTAAGACATTTATATAAATCATCATAAACTTGCGGAAGTGCTTTGATATATTCTTCGCTGCTTTCTAAAAATTCCAGAACCTCTTCTTTAGAGGGAGGGATTTCCATATTTGCGGACAGGCTTTCTATGATAAATTGATTATTATTGTTTACTTTAGATTTAAGCAGTTCTATATTTTTAATAAAATCGTCATCTTCGTTAAACGATTCAATAGTAATCAGATGGCTGTTGAGCCTGTCAGGGAGCAGACAGCCGTACAGAACCTGATTTCTGAAAGACGAAGCTGCGCCGACAAGGGCTTTTGCTATCTGGAACCTGCTGATTTTAGGTGACAATCCTGCTGTGCGGAAATCCTCTGTGATTGAATAAATATCTTTTATATCATTATCATCCAGAGTTTTGTTGAGTGCATAGCCAAATCTGTCGTTTATATAGTTTTTGGTTTTTGTTTGTTTGATAGATGGCTCTTCATTATCTATATATAAATATTCGTGAGCGATATCGGTTGTTGAATTTATTGTTTTAGAATCTTTTTTCTGTAAATTTAAGATGCCGTTAATAATATCATGCACGATTTCTTTATAATCTTCTGTGACATATTTTTTGATTGTAAGTGCCAGATTATTGTATAAATCCTGTTTGTATTCTGCGGCGTTCAGCAGATTATTCATATTATGCTGTTTTGCGGCAAGTTTTTGTTTAATTATTGCACTTTTAACTTTTCGTAATTTTTGTTCGGTTGTGGTTAATGCTGCCAGATAATTGTGTGCATTTGCAAGCTCATTTTGCGGATTTATTGTTTTTATATGTGAATCATTGTAAACATTAAAAGACAGACTGTCATAGGGAAGGTAATTAACGCTTAAATTAGGGGTTGTGTTAGGGATATCGGCAATATTCATCCAGTTAGCAGTTGCCGCATCAACTATTCTCATACCCAGTGCCAGCATGCCGTCATAATCAATGTTTGCTTTAGGCACAGCAATTTTTTTGCCGCTGCCGAGTTCACGCCTGTCATATATCATAATTGTGTCGGAATCATCGAGTTCTTGCAGGATAAAATCGGTATAATTCCGTTTATATTCATATGCAAGCAGTTTTCTTGCGACGGAAAAAGCTGCACACATACCGGTAGAGGCCTGATTAAAGGCTTTTACATTAGGTACATCGCTGTTAACTTTATCCAGTGACAAATCGTTTATTATTTCTGAAAAAGCCTGAAATTTTTTATCTTCAAGCTGCGGATTAATTTTATATTCATCACTCAGGAAATAATCAAGCTGTTGTAGAATGTATTTTTTATCATTAAGCGAGGTTTCTGAAGAAATGATAAAATATTCAAGATTGTTTTTTGATGTTTCAAACTCTTTTTGAGAAGGATTAAGCTTATGCATTCTTGCTAGAATAGAGTCGTGTGATTTTAATATATCGGATTCTTCCGGTCTTAGTTGGTGTGCGGAGTCAGGTTTTGTTACAGCATTCCAGCCTGCTTTTGCTGCGCAGGCAGAGGCGGCAACCATAAGAATGCTCTTCCAATTGTGTTTCGGATTGAATTTGAAGGGCAGATTTATACCGTATCTCAGGTTTTGTGCTGTTTCGTATAAGAATTTTGCGCCGGATTTAGTCCCGAGTTCGGAAATATTTCTTATTGATTTAAGTATATTTTTCTGGTTGTTTTCGGCTAATGAGTATCCGTTTTCTGTTGATAACTGTTTTACAAATATTCTGTCCCTGCGGACACTTTTAAATGGTTGATTATTATAAAATTTAACTTGCATAGTACCTCTTTTTATGTATTAAATCCGCGCAGGAGAAAATTTGCTATGATAGAAATAAATATTACAAAAAATTTACAATTGTAATGCGTAAATTGCAATATGAGCGGCAGATACGTTAACCGTGCTTTCCCTTTGTTAATGAGCGTTTTCGGAATTTTGCAACATTAAGAATTGTAAAGATTTAGCTATTTTTTAGCATATTTAGAATAAATGAAATTATATTAATAAAAATTGATATGTTTTTATTATACTTATTGCGTAGAGAGAATTTTCATTTAAGGGAAAAGGAGTTCATTAGTGAACGCAAAACTTGATAGTAAGAAGTTAAATGGTATTAATGAAAATATTTTTGACAATTTATTAACCATAGAGAGCTTGGTAAAGACCACGGTGAATAACTGTGTGACCAGAGAATGTTCGGCCTTGTATTATGCGGGCGGGGATATAACAAAGCAGTTGAGTGCAGAGAGAAATGATTATATAAATGTACTTACACTGGTACTTGAAAAGATTAAACATATTCAAATGTTGAATGATGAAATAGAAGAAATCATTCTTGAAGCGACTGTATAGCCGGTTGAGCAGTTGAAAAAACAAAGAGTTGATATTTTTTTTTGACGCTCTTATAATTAAAGCAGGTTGCACTGGCAGCCTGTGAAAGCAGTATTGCTTGATGTTATAAGATAGACCCGGTGCGGTATGTTTATGGCGTGAAGGCCGGAAGAATCGGAATGTAAGAGTATCGGAATGTAGCAGGGTCACCCGTTGGAAAAGGTGCCAGCGGCACGTTTTACAATGGGGCAGGCGAGTTGAGGGGGTTACCCCCGAGAGAGCCGTTTGTCCGAAATAAAGACCAAGCTGCGCTTCGATAAGATG
>CASDWH010000037.1 GCA_949284715.1 uncultured bacterium | reverse complement strand
TAACTCATCCGCTAATGCTCCCTCTATTGTACCGTTACTTATATTTATCTCTCCCGTCGTACTTATTTCCGCATTCAATCCATATGATTTCAACATCGACAGTAAATCTTCCACCGTCGCGTTCGCTCCCAATGTCTTATTGCTCGCTATTACATTACCCGTTTCATCCTTCACCGTAAAGCTCTTACCTCCTACTTCTATTCCGTAGTCCGTAAAGTGACTTCTGCCGGGAAGGAAATCAAAGGGGGCGGATTCAGAAATCCTGAATCCGCCGCATTGGGTATCAATATAAATTTTTACAAATATTTTTCTATATTTGATATAATCGTACTTTTGGGCATTAAGCCTACCATTCTTTCAACAGGTTCTCCGTCTTTAAATACCAGCACTGTAGGAAGGGCGCTTATTCCGTAATATTGTGCAGAAATAATATTGTCATCAGTATTGATTTTACAAACTTTGACTTTATCACCTAACTCAGCAGCAGCTTCTTCCAGAACCGGTGCCAGTTTTCTGCAAGGTCCGCACCACGGCGCCCAAAAATCAACAATTACAACTCCCGTTTCCACTTCTTCTTTTAAATTATCATCTCTCAGTTCTATACTCATTTTATTCTCCTTTTCCTAATATTAGCATATATTTTATTTTTATGCTATCATTCTGTAGAGGACGATTGAAGGGTAATAATGGTTAGAAAAAAAATTGTTGAAATTGTTTTAGATACTGAAACCACAGGTTTAGATTACACCAGAGAACGAATGGTAGAATTTGCTGCTGTAAGGCTGGAGAACGGCAAAATAAAAGACGAATTTCAAACACTTATTAATCCTAAGCAGCATATCAGAAAATCCAGCATAGCTATTCACGGAATAACACCCGATATGGTAGCTGATGCACCTACAGAAGAAGAGGTTATGCCAAGGATTCTGGAATTTTTAGGTGATGCTCCGATTGTCGCCCATAACGCTATTTTTGATTATTCATTTCTAAATGAAGCTTGTATCCGATGTACTGGAGAAAAATTACATAATCAGCATATTGATACCCAGCAAATGTTTAAAGAGGTTTGTCCGGAACTTGAATCGCACGGACTTGAAGCACTTACTAATATGTTCCAGGTTGAACTTGTTAATCATCATAGGGCTATGGCGGATACTATGGGACTGGCTCTTGCGTATCCAAAATTAAAAAAGCTTTATCTGCAAAAGTGTGATTGGCAGGCCAAGCAGCTTGAAAATATTGACTATCTTTTTGACCGGTATTTAAGAATACAACAAACTATTCAAACGCTACAGGCTGAAATTCAGGATTTAAAGTCTGTATTTAAATTATACTTTGATTTAGGCGGAGAACCCATTAAAGCACTGACCGGCGAAACTATGGTATATCAATCCAAACAGTCTTTTAGTTATGATTTCGACGATATTAAAGATATTCTTGAAGATATAGGCGCATTAGAAAAAGCCGTAAAAGTAAATAACGGTTTTATTGACCGCCTATGTAACGGCTTAAGCTTGTCAGAAGAGCATCGTGCTGTAATTAAAGATGCACGGCACGATATTACTGAATCGCGTAATATTCAGATTATTAAGCCTAACAGAGGGTGATAAGCTAGGTATACAGACCTAATACTTTGCAAGCCTCATATGCCGCATTTTGCTGAGCTTCTTTTTTAGAATGACCTAAACCGTGTCCTAAAACTCTATTTTTATATACAACTTCAACTTCAAAACAGGGCAGATGGGGCGGCCCGGATATTTTTACAGTATTGTATTCCGGCAATGTTTTATCCTGCGATTGGGTATACTCCTGCAAACATTCTTTTGCATTAAATTTATCAAGGTTGTTAATTATATCATCCAGATATGGCTCGTAAATTTTACGAAGGAATGTATTTATCTCTTCACGCTTGCCAGCTAAATAGAATGCGCCTAACAAAGCTTCAAAAGCACAGGCATTATTAGATATTCTTTTTCTCCCGCCGCATTTTTCTTCGCTTTTGGAAAGTATTAAAAATTTATCTATACCTAATTCAAATGCCAATTGTGACAGCAGATTATCAGCGACAAGAAATGAGCGGATTTTAGAAAGTTTACCTTCATTATAATCCGGATATTTTTCATAAAGGATTAAAGATACGGTCATTTTTAAGACAGCATCGCCTAAAAATTCAAGCCGCTCATAATCACTCGTATACAGAGTGTTATTTTCGTGCGTGCAGGACGGGTGGGTCAGAGCCGTAGTTATCAAATCAATTTTATCAGTTTTTATGCCGATTGTATCAAATAACTCTTTATACATTGAAAAAATTCCTGATAAATATTAAAAGGTTGACCTTTAAAATGCCTGTTAGGACAACATATTTAAAATAATAAAACAAGATAGGAGTTGTTAAAATATAACTGTCGGCTCTGTCAAGGAATCCTCCGTGTCCGGGCAGCGTATCACCAGAATCCTTGACTCCGGCATCACGTTTAAACATAGATTCACATAAATCGCCGATTTGAGCAAATACAGTAATCACAATACCTGTAAACAAAGAGTGATACCATTCAAACCCGAGCAGCCATCCGATTAGAAAAGATACAAGCAAGGCAGACAATGAGCCGCCGATAGCACCTACCCAGGTTTTATGCGGGCTTATTACCGGTGCGAGTTTATGTTTTCCGAATCTTGTTCCAAAGTAGTAGCAGCCGACATCTGTTACCAGTACTACAAAAAATAGCAGTATAACATAACCCAGTCCTGTGCAGCCTAAAAAGCACGACAGAACACCTTTACCACAATTATACGCCGGCAGACTTCTTAAAAATAACAAATGGAGCGGAAACCATGCACAATAAACAAACCCAAGAATTGTTGTAGCTGCGTTTGCAATATATGGCTGACTTCCCCTGAACAGCACCCACATTAGAGCGAGTATAGATAATAACGAAAATGCAGGTGCAACAAGGGAAAATTTGTTAAAGTGAGCAAGCAGAGTAAGCGCAACGGTCGCTGTTGTCATTATGCCAAAACTCGGTAAAAACCCCTTGTTTTTTAAAATTTTTACATACTCTTTCGATGCAAGAAGAACAAACAGGAATACTAATATTGTTAACATCCAGCCGCCTTTAATAAGTGATAGGAATACCAGTAACCCTAAGAGTACTCCTGTTGTTATTCTTTTTACATTCATTATACAGTAAGAACCTCTTTTTCTTTTTCAGCTACAAGTGAATCAACAATACCGGTGTATTTATCGGTTAATTTTTGGATTTTGTCCTGATAATCTTTTGCAACATCTTCTGAAAGATTTTCAGATTTTTCTACTTTTTTAACATCATCTGTGATATCGCGTCTTACATTTCTTACTGCAACTTTAGCGTCTTCGCCGTATTTTTTTACTTCCTTAGCAGTCGCTTTCCGTCTTTCTTCGGTTAGAGGCGGGAACGGTAATCTTATACATATACCGTCAGAGTTTGGAGTAATTCCTAATTCTGCTTTAATTAATGCTTTTTCAATTTCTTTAATAATAGACTTGTCATAAGGAGTAATTACTAATGTAGTACCTTCAGCAACGGAAACCTGTGACATTTGTCTTAGAGGAGTTGGAACTCCATAGTAGTCAACAGAAACTTTATCTAGGATTCCGGGGTTTGCACGGCCGGTTCTCACAGAGGCAAACTCGCGTTTCATCTGGGTTACAGCTTTCTCCATTTTTTCTTCACATAACAATAATAACTCTTCAATTGCTTCAGACATTGCATTCTCCTTAACTAATATATGTGCCTATTTTTTCATTATTCATAATTTTTGCCAATCCGCCTTTTGCATTAAAATCAAATACAACAATCGGTATATGGTTTTGTTTGCACAGCGCGCAAGCAGAGGTATCCATAATTTTCAAATCCTGTTTTATGATATCATCATAAGTCATACTATCAATTTTTTTTGCGTTTGGGTTAATATTAGGATCATCCGTATAAACACCGTCAACCCCGTTCTTAGCCATAAGCATAACATCTGCATTAATTTCAGAAGCTCTCAATGCAGAAGCAGTATCGGTCGTGAAAAAAGGATTACCTGTTCCAGCCGCAAAGATTACAACTCTTCCTTTTTCAAGGTGGCGTATTGCTTTAAATCTAATATACGGTTCAGCAATCTGGTTCATAGAAATTGCTGTTTGAATTCTGCAATCAATCTTCATATTTTTTAGGCAGCTTTGTAATGTAATTGCATTCATTACAGTTGCAAGCATTCCTATATAATCGCCGGAAGCTCTGTCCATTCCGAATTTTGCACTGTTTTTTACCCCCCGGAAAATGTTGCCTCCGCCGACAACTACAGCTACCTGAACCCCCATATCTAATATTGATTTAATCTCTTTGCATATATCCTCCACAGGAATTTGTGATATGCCAAACTCCTGATCCCCTAAGAGTGCTTCCCCGCTGATTTTTAAAAGTACCCTTTTATATTTGGAACTCATACAAAACTCCTTTTTTTCATACTAGCCTAAATTATTACTATTGTAAATAAAACATTAAGTTATATATCAAAAATATTTACATCCAACCTCTTTGAATTTAGCCAGCCTGTAAGATTTTTTTGTTCAGCATTTTTTAACATTTTTACTTTCTCTTCTAAATGTTTAAGGTTAGATAATTCTACGTATTCAACTCCGGCTTCCAGCGCAAGAGAAGTAACCTTCTTATCATAAGATACCGGCAGCACCTTAACTTCAGACATAAGCCCTGCCAGCAGGGCATGAAAACGCATCCCTATTAAATATTCAAGTTTTGAAATTTCTTCAAGAGTTTCCGGTACACTTAAACCGTTTTTAACAACAGCATCACGGCTAAGCAAGTCTTTAAACCTTAAGCAGACATCTAAGTCTATTGACGGCTGTAAAGAAAAGATTACAATATTTTTATCCGGAAAATAATTATTTACAGACTCTGCCAGTTTTTTTAAAAATTCATCATTAACTCCGCAAAATTTTCTCAACTGTATTCCTAATGTATTTTCTTTTTTTTGTTTTGTTATATTCATTGTAAAAACAGGATCGCATACAAGTGCAGATTTAATATTCCAATTTTCAAGCAGGCGCTTACTGTCTATATCTCTTACTGTTATTAATTTACAATGCTTAAGAAGGGGTTTTACCAGTAATTCTGAAAATTTTGAATTGAAAGGCCCCAGTCCTTGTGCAAATATAATAACTTCTTTAAAAAACAGTTCAGCAATAAAAATAATTGCGAGATAATAAATCAGGCTTCTAAAACTCGTTGTGTCCTGCAAAAGACTACCGCCTCCGGATATCAACACGTCTGATTTTATAATAGATTTAAGAACTGCAAAATAATTAAATGAGTTTACAGATTTTACATTATATATTTTTTTTGTTTTTTCAGGAGATGCTGAAAAAACAGTTAAATCATATTTTTTAGAAAACAAATTAACAAGGACACTTAATACCGCATCATCGCCGAAATTATCAAATCCGTAGTATCCGGAGCAAACAGCTTTTTTCATTAAAGATACTCCGCGATTTCATCCTTTGACGGAAGCGCAGAAACTGCTCCGGTTTTTGATGTTTGCAGACCGGCAGCAACTGCTGCATATTTTGCAGCTTCAAACGGATTGAAGCCTGAGATGACAGAATGGAGAAATGCCCCGTTAAAAGCATCTCCAGAGGCTGTCAGGTCTATAACCGGAAGTTTATTAAAGAATTCAATAAACCTCATTTCTCCATTATAAAAGATATAATAACCTCCGTTTACACGTGATTTTATAACAATCGTTTCTACACCGAAATCTCCGAGTTTGCGGGCAACGTGTTCGTATGACAGAGATTCAAACAGGTGTTCTGCATCATTTTTCATGCTCATAAATATAATGTTTGTATATGGGAGAATTTCTTCAAGAAATTCCTTTGATTCATCAGAATACATAAAGCAGGAAGTATAGTTTGGATCATACGCTGTTATCAATTCTTTTTCTTTGGCGATTCTGAACGCTTTTTTTACAGCATTGCGGGCGGATAGTGAAAGCGATTGAGTCACTCCGGTAGAATATAAACATTTAAACGAAGATAATAACTCCTCTGTTATATCATCATCATTTAACTTGGTCGCTGCTGATTTACGCTTATAATAATAAAATTCGTTTTTTCCTCCGGCAGGCCGCGCGGCAATATAAACACCATTTTGTTCCGGAAGAAACTCTATATTTGAAGTATCAATATTATCTTTTTGAAGCTGTTCATATATATAGTGTCCAAACCCGTCATTACCCAGTTTGGTGATAAAAGCGGTTTCTGTTCCCAGCTTAGATGCCATAATCGCAGAAATTACACTATCTCCCCCGTAGCTTTTACGAAAAACATCTGCATCTTCAAGTTTTTCCGAGGCGGAAAATTCTATAAGACATTCGCCAATAACTGCTAAATCTAATTGTTTATCCAATTTGCATAATCCTTTATATCATTTAATGTAGACTTCACCCGTTCGGTAATTTCAGAGGGGGTAAAATCTGCGTACAAATCACGGCCAACACCGACGCACTTTGCACCTGCTCTTATATATCCAATGACTTCATCAAGTTTGATATTGCCGGTCGGCATCAGACTTAAGAAAGGCATTTGCCGGAGAATATCACCGATATAAGTTATTCCGCCAAGTGCAGTCGTCGGGAAAAGTTTTGTTAATAAAACTCGGGCTTTCCATGCCGCATAAGCCTCATTTGCAGTTGAAACTCCTGCAATAAATGGAACTCTTTTATTTTTAGAAATTTTAACAAGATTCATCTGGAAAATCGGACTTGAAAACATTACCGCACCGCAGTCTATTGCCATTTGAGCCTGTAACGATGTAATTATACTCCCTGCACAAACATATACATCCTTTGAAAGTTCTTGTACAGCTTTGTATAATTCCGGATTCTCAATATTGATTTCTAAAAATTTTATTCCGCCCTTTATCATTGCTTTACCAATATCTATAGCTTCCTTATAATCAGAGCAGCGGATTATTGGATATAGTTTTTCTTTTGTTAATAAATCTATTAATGTTTCGCTCATTTTTAATCTATCCTTTTTCTTTAATTTATTATATCATAATAATATGCGAGGGATAAAAACATTTTTAACATTTATTGCAGCCAGTATTTTCTTATTTGTTGCATTCTGGATTTCAAACAGCTTCTTTGAACCTAAGTTTTATGATTTTATGACAAAGGCGTTTACGGCGCATAAATATGGTTCGGATGATATTTTAATCATTGTTATTGATGATGAATCAATTGCAAAATATCGTTGGCCCTGGAAGAGGGATTTGTACTCGAAAATATTTGATAACATAACCGAAAATGCACATCCTAAACTTATAGTCCACGATGCAATAATAGGAACTCTGGACAAAGAAAATCCAGAGTCTGATACTAAATACTTTAATTCCATATCGAAAATGAACAATCTCGTATCAGGCATGGAATTCACATTTAAAGATTATGATAATAAATTAAAAGGTATTGCCCGGGATGAACAATATTACAACAAGTTTTCCACACCTGTAGACGATAACCGTAAATATTTTGAAGGGTTTAAATTCAAGAGTATATTACCTTTTCCGGAGCCTTACTACAATGTGCTGAAATATGCAGCACCCGTAACCTGTCCTCAGGATAACGACGGTGTTACAAGGGATATATCTCTCTTTGTTGCATATAAACAGTATTTATACCCGTATCTTGCTTTCAGGGCTTATTTATTGGATAAAAATAATCCCGAATGTTCTGTTTCACAAAACAATATAATATGTGAAGCAGCGGATTTCTATGCTCCGAAATACAGACGGTATGTCGGAGGCCATCATAGAACTCCTGTAAAATTTTATAAACTATACAGCAATAATTATTCACATAAAACAATATCCGCAGTAAAAATACTGGATGATTATGATAGGGTAAAATCAGGGCAGAAAACTGAATTATCACCTGAGATATTCAACAACAAGTATATTATCCTCGGGGCTAATGTAAAAGCCTCTTCTACCGGTTTGTCTGATATTCTTCATTCTCCGGTTTCAGCACGCCACCCCGGAACTGATATACTTGCGACTGTTCTTGATAATGCACTTCACAATGATTTTCTTAAATCATTCAGCATCTGGCAAAATGCACTTCTATCCATTGTTTCAGCACTGCTGATTTATCTTCTTATAAGTACTTGTACTACATTTATATCTCTGTCAATAATTTCAACCTCATTTATTATATTTTTCTTTGCAGCATGCTTTTGTTTCTATAACGGATTGGCAATTAATGTTATAACTCCTGTTATTCTCGGGGTTGTAACTATGATTTTCGGATATCTCCATAGATTTTTGATTGAAGGTCAAAATAAAGAAAAAATTAAAAAAGCTATGGGAAAGTATATTTCCGACGATATAATGGAGAATGTTGTTAAAAACATTGATGAATTAAAGCTTGGCGGTAAAAAATCGGTTGTCACAGTACTTTTTGCAGATATAAGAGGCTTTACCTCTATGAGTGAAAAAATGTCTGCGGAAGAAGTGTCAAATATTTTAAACGAATACTTTACGGAAATGGAGCCTATAATTTCTTCTCATAAAGGAACTATAAATAAATTTATCGGCGACGCTGTTATGGCAATATTTGGCGAACCTATTAACGATAAAAACCATGCTCTAAATGCTGTAAAATGTGCCGGTGATATGTTAAAAAAGGTTCGGAAATTACAGCATAAGTGGCTGGAAGAAGGCAAGCCCAAAATAGAAATAGGAATAGGCATTAATACAGGAGAAGTTTTTGTCGGAAATATCGGTTCAGAAAAAAGGATGGAATATACAGTAATTGGTGATACGGTAAATCTCGCAAGCAGGATAGAAAGTTATAATAAAATATACAAAACTAATTTCTTAATCGGGCCGACAACTTATGATGAGGTAAAGAATTATGTTAATGTCATTAAAATATCTGACGTACAAATCCGCGGGAAAATGCAAAAATTAGATATTTATGAAGTACTTGGAATGATAGAGGACAAGGGTGTATAATTTTGACCTGATAAAAAAAGCCATAGAAATTGAGGCTGCATACAAATATATTGATGTCAGGGGAAAAACAAAGACTTTTTCACGTTTTATCTGTCAGGAACTAAAAACACTTATAAAAGAATCCGATAAGAATCCAAAATGGATGGTTCTTCTTGAACATTTTACAAATTATCCTACAGACAGCTATCCAGAGCGCAGAAAATGTATAGACAGGCTTGTAAAAGCAATACAGTCAGAACTAACCACTCCCGCAGATGATGCTGCCTCTTCAGGAGCGTTAAAACCGCCCTCTCAGACCGATGTCATGTATATAAAAGGAGTTGGGCCTAAAATTGCTTATCACTTTAACAAGCTTGGTATTTATACTGCAAATGATTTGTTGTTTTATTTCCCTACAAAACATATTGACTACTCTTCAAGAACAAAAATTAAGAATCTTAAAGAGGGCATGAGTACTACTGTGTTTGGATATATTAAATCTGTTTCCTCTTTTACTTCAAAAAACGGCCTTGGGATTATAAAAATTGTGGTAGCTGATGAAACAGGGAAGTTACCCATAAGCTTATTTTATGGCAAATCAAACAGATACATGCTTGAATATTCAAAATCACAGTTTCCGAAAAATGCAAATATTATGTTATCCGGTGTCATTAAACGCAGCAGCTATGATAATTCATTAACAATAGAGCGGCCGGAGTATTCAATTATGACGACAGAGGTTTTTGAAAACTCAAGCCTTAATCTGGGGCGTATTGTTCCGGTCTATCCGCTATGCGAAAATCTTAATCCCAAAATTCTCCGACGGGCAATATATAGAGCTATTTCTATGTATAAGCCGGAGATAAAAGATGTACTTCCTGATTATATTTTGGAAAAATATGGGTTTATTCACAAAGCTGATGCAATTGAACAAATTCACTTCCCTAATGATATGGAAACCCTGGAGTGCGCCCGTAATTCACTTATTTTTGAAGAGTTCTTCATAATACAATTAAAACTGGCATTAACACGCAAAAAAAATGAAACAAATTTTAGCGCTTATCCATTAAGTGTACAACCGGATGGACTTGTAATGCAATTTATAAAAAGCCTTCCGTTTGAGTTAACCAAAGCACAGAAACGAGCAATCAATGAAATATTAAATGACATGCATTCAAATAAACCGATGCAGCGGCTTTTACAAGGCGACGTAGGAAGCGGTAAAACAGTAGTTGCCTGTGTAATGCTTTTGGCGGCAATAGAAAACGGTTATCAGGCAGCGCTTATGGCTCCTACTGAAATTTTGGCCCAGCAGCACTATAATAATCTGGTAAAGTGGCTTACCCCTTTAGGTATAAGTATAGGTTTGTTCCTCGGTTCTTCAGGAGCGAGAATCAAAAGGGAAGAAGAACAGAATCTTGTAAACGGCCAAACTAAAATAGCAGTAGGCACCCATGCACTGATTCAGGATAATGTTCAATTTAACAATCTGGGAGCAGTTGTAATTGATGAACAACACAGATTCGGGGTAAAACAACGGCTTTCGTTAAGAAAAAAAAGTCTGCTTCCGCAAATACTTACAATGACCGCGACACCTATTCCGCGTACTCTTGCAATTACTTTAAACGGGGATCTTGACTTAACTATTATTGACGAACTGCCCAAAGGCAGAAAACCAATTATTACAAGACTTGTAAACTCCAGATTTATGATTACAAAATTAATCAGAGAAGAAGTTTCAAAAGGGCATCAGGCATACATTGTTTATCCTTTAATTGAGGAGAGTGAAACACTTTCTGCTAAAGCTGCGACTATAGAAGCTAAAAAATGGCAGAATGATGTATTCACTGAGCTAAAAATCGGACTTCTTCACGGTAAACTAAAGAATAATGAAAAGGATATAGTAATGGAAAAGTTTAAAAATAAAGAATATGATATTCTTGTATCAACAACGGTTGTTGAAGTAGGGGTGGATGTTCCAAATGCAACAGTTATAGTTATTGAAAACGCAGAACGCTTCGGGCTTTCCCAATTACATCAGCTGCGTGGGCGTGTAGGGCGTTCAGATATGCAGTCTTATTGTATACTTTCGTCATATTCCAAAAATCCGCAAACAAAAGAACGTTTGAATATTATGACAGAAACTAATGACGGGTTTGTTATTGCAGAGAAAGATTTACAGCTCAGAGGCCCCGGAGAGTTTCTCGGCGTAAGGCAGAGCGGACTTCCAGATTTAATAATTTCGGATCTCGTTCGTGATGCGCAAATTTTAGAAACTGCACGTTCGGAAGCTCTTGATTTTGTTAATAATAAAAATATTAATGATTATCCGGCATTGATTAATGCGGACAAATTAAAACTCAACAGCGATATCCTAGGGTGTTAAAATGCAACGGAAAGATTTTATTTGTTGTATAATAGAAACAGTAATCAGGAGTTTTTATGTACGACTTTCCATTTGAGCTGGATGATTTTCAAAAAGAAGCATGCGATTATATATCTAATGGTGAAAGTGTAGTTGTCTGCGCACCAACCGGAGCCGGAAAAACAGTAATTGCTGAACACGCTATACACTGTGCCTTAAAAGAAAATAAAAGAGTATTTTACACAACCCCGCTAAAAGCTCTTTCTAACCAAAAATACAGTGACTTTTCCAGAAAATACGGTTCTGACAAAGTCGGACTTTTAACAGGTGATACCTCCTGCAACAGGGGGGCGCAAATTGTTGTAATGACGACTGAAGTATTCAGAAATATGCTTTATGGAACTAACTTTGGTTCTGTAACGGATAACTTGAGAGATGTAAAATATATTGTATTAGACGAAGTTCATTATATGAATGATGAGCAGCGCGGAACGGTATGGGAAGAAAGTATTATTTACTGTCCGACAAATGTTCAAATAATTGCGCTTTCTGCAACCGTTGCAAATGCTGATGAATTAACAGGCTGGATAAATACTGTCCACTCAAAAACAAAATTGGTAAATACTGATTTTCGCCCTGTTCCGTTAAAATTCTTTTATTTCGATTCTTCCCAGCCAAATACTATTTTACCGCTGTTTGCGCCGGGCGGAGGATTAAATAAGAAAATTAAACCTGAAAAACGCAGTTTTAAACACGGTAAAATTTCACAGCGAAGTGTTGTAAAAGATGTAATAAGAAACCTGCATGAACGAGATATGCTGCCAGCTATTTACTTTACTTTTTCCAGAAAAAAATGCGATGAACAAATGGAAAAATGTATTTCACTCTCGCTTGTTACACCTGAGGAACAAAAAAGAATCCGTGAAATTATTGATGAATATATAGCAGAGAATCCTTATTTGTATAAGAACAAGCATATAGATTATTTATTATCAGGTGTTGCATCTCACCACGCAGGACTTTTGCCAGGCTGGAAAGTTCTTGTTGAACATCTGTTTCAGGAAGGGCTAATAAAAGTAGTTTTTGCAACAGAAACTCTAGCAGCAGGTATTAACATGCCTGCACGTTCTACAGTTATAAGTTCTATAAGTAAACGTACTGATTCAGGACACAGAACACTCACCCCGAGCGAGTTTTTACAAATGTCAGGGCGGGCAGGGCGCCGCGGAATGGATGATGTCGGGTACGTTACTATCGTAGGTACACCGTTTCAATCGCCGGAAGAGGTTGCCGAGCTCGTATTAAGTGATGCAAATCCTTTAGAAAGCCGATTTTCACCAAGTTATTCAATGGTTCTTAATCTATTACAAAGATTTACTGTAGATGAGGCAAAGGAACTTATTCTAAAAAGTTTTGGCTATTATTCCGCCGGCTCCAGATTATCGCCGCTGTTTGCACAGCAAGAATTGAACCAAGAAAAAATTACCGAATGTGAAGCTTTCAAATGCCCGCATAAGTTGACAAATGAAACTTTGCTCAGATATAACAAAGTACGTGAAATGTATGTAGCAAACAGACAAACACTTAAAACAATCAGAAAACAGGAGCAAAAGAAAAAGCGGGATTTATCACCGGAATTTTATGAGTTTGAAAAGCAGACAAAAAAGCTTCTGCACGAAATGCATTCACTCCCTTGTGATGTTTGTAAAATGTTTAAAAAACATATGAAATCTATTGAAGTTTTAGAGAGGTACAAACACAAACAAGCTGCTCTCAGTAAAGAAATAGAAAGGAAGCGTGATATTTTCTGGAATATTTTCCTTGCTCACAGAGATGTTCTTAAAGAGTATGGGTATGTAAAAGATGATTATCCGACTAAAGAAGGCGTTTTGATTTCACAAATCAGATCTGAAAACGAACTGTTTATTGCCCAAACAATCTTCCGGAATGTTTATGATGGACTTACGCCGGCAGAACTTGCGAGTGTAGTCTGCGCAATAACAACAGAGGATCTGCGAAATGTAGACATTCCATATTTACCGCTTTCCCGCGGAGTGAAAAAAGCCATAAATAAAATAAAAGATATAAGGCGGGAATTAGATAAGATTCAGAAAAAATATTTTATCGAGGATGTAATGTATATTAATACATACTTCTGCGCGCTTATTGAAATGTGGGTTAACGGTGCAGAATGGGATAATATTGTTGACCAATCAAATGTCAGCGAAGGGGATTTGGTAAGAGTATTTAAGAGAGTAATTGATGTCTTAAGGCAATTCTGTACAATACAGGGTATTCCTGAGGACATTGTATTTACTGCCAGAGAAGCAATTGATTCAATACAGCGCTCGCCAATAGATATAGATAGCTGATTTAGTCCAGACTATTTGTAAACCCGGTAGATATCAGCACCATATTATATTTATTGCACAATTTTATCAAATCAGGTGTTGCAAACGGAAGTATTACAACGGAAATTCTGCCTTGCGCGGCAACATCAATATCATGCGGTGTCACATAACCATCAACCGCCATAACAGCCTCCTTTGAACTGTCGCATGAATAATCAAGCGCAAGCTCCATTGCGGAAGAATGTACACCCTGAATTATTGCTGTTGTTTTAAAGCCCTTTGTAATAACAATTGCATTTGATTTAACGTACTTTACTATTTTCCATGCAAAAACGGCATCTTCTATTTGTTCAACAGTCGGTTTCGTTTTGGATGCGACTTTAAAAGTATCTTTTGATAATTCTTTCTGGTTTGGTTCTTCAACAATTGTTCCAAATGGTGTAACTGTAACCTTATCAACCGTAAACTTTTTATATTCGGATAACGGTGTCTTTATTACAACATACTTTATATCTCTATGTTTTAAATATTCTATAGCGTTTGGAGAAAATTCCGGAGCTGCAATTAAATTACCGGATGTAAGCATTTTAACAAAATCTGTATCAACTTTTTCACTTGCGGCAATCACAGAATTCTGTACATCAATCGGGTTTGAATCAATTACTTTGGTAAGTGCTTCCTGTAGAGAAGGTGCTAACGCGGCACCAAATACATGTGAATTTCTAGCTGAAACAACGGCTTTTACATCAAAAAACTCTGATACTACTGATAAGGCAAGTGTTATGCTCTTAATATCTGTATATGAAAGTTCAAAATCCGCTTCATAATCAATCATATTTTCAGATTTGTATAATTTAGCACTCTGATGTTCATTTATGCCTGAGGAAAGTTCTCTTATTAATTCCAATTCCTGATTGCTACTCATTAGTAATATTCTCCATACTGTTATTTTGTTGTACACCGGTCATATTGTCTGCTTCTTTATTCTCTTCATTAATAATTACAGGCGGTGTTAAAGTTATTGTATTATTTTGTCTAACGGGTACAGGCGCCGTTTCAATTGATTTTTTAACCGGCTTTTCTTTTGACAGATTTTCCTGTGTTTCAGATGAATTATTTCTTCTCAGCCCCGGAAGCGAAATATTAATTCGCGGAACATCAACTCTGGGGAGTTCTATCTGCGGTGCATCTAATTTTTTTGCCTCTTCCTTCTCTTGAAAAGCTTTTTGGGCATCACTCGGTGCAATGATTTTTACCGATTGTGCTTTAAAAGCATCAAGTGTTACAGTCGGATAATCAAAATCGTGATTTCCGTAAGGTGCTGTTGCCGTTAGCATTATATCTTTCCATATAAGCGCAGGCACAGTACCGCCTGTAAGTGAACCGCGGGAATTATCATCATTACCTACCCAGACACCGCAGACAACATCTGGTGTGTAGCCAATAAAGTATGCATCTTTATAATTGTCTGTTGTTCCGGTCTTTCCTGCTGCGGGTTTACCAATATTAGCCGCTGTTCCTGTCCCGTATTGAATAACTGTTTTTAACATTGCAGTCATTTGCGCAACTGTTTCAGAATCCAGCACTTTAGCAGACTTTGTTTGGGGTGCTTCATATATAACTTTTCCAAGGGATGTTTCAATCCTTTCAATTGCGTATGGTTCAACCTTATACCCGCCATTTGCAAAGATTCCGTAGGCACGTGTCATCTCAAACAGTTTAACACTATGCGAGCCTAATGCAATTGTATAATCATAAGGCATCGGGGTTGTAATTCCCATCATTCTGGATAGCTGTATTACATTCCGTACTCCTACTATATCCATCATACGTGCGGCGCAAACATTTGACGATATCATTAAGGCTGTATAAATAGGTATTGAACCTCTGTATTTGTTACCGTAGTTTCTGGGTATCCAGTTGCCGACTTTAAACGGCAGGTCATCAAGTCTGTCATTTGGGCCGTAACCCTTTTCTAATCCGGCAGCATAAATAAACGGTTTAAAGGCAGAACCGCTCGGGCGCAAGGATTGGGTTACACGGTCATATTGTGATTTTGTATAATCCTTGCCGCCGGCGTACGCTATTATTCTTCCATTTGTTGGTGAAAAAACAAATGCCGCCGCCTGATTCTTATTTGAACGAAGTCCCCAGGCATTGAGATTCTTAAGGATTGCTTCATTTGTTTTTATTTGAGTCTTGTAATCAAGTGTTGTTGTTATTTTGTATCCGCCGGTTGAGATATCTTCTTCTGTAAATCCGAGTTTTTTAAGCTCTTGCATTACATAATCACAGAAATATGGAGCTTTGTTTAGTGCATATAAAGACGGTATTGTAGACAATTTTACATCTGTATTTCTGGCACTGTCGTATGTAACTTTGTCAATATACTTCATCTTATACATTCTGCCCAGAACCTGGTTTCTTCTTTGTTTTGCAAGCTCAATATCATTGAAAGGCGAATATACAGACGGAGCCTGCGGCAATCCTGCTATCAGCGCCATTTCCGGAAGGGTTAGTTCATTTAACTCCTTATTAAAATAAATTTTTGCTGCCGCCTCTACTCCATATGCTCCTGAGCCAAGGTATACATTGTTTAAATACAGTTCTAAAATCTTGTCTTTATCAATAGTTTTTTCAATTTGTGCAGCTATTTTTATTTCTTTAATTTTTCTCGTTAATGTTCTTTCATTACTCAAAAACAGCATTCTTGAGAGCTGCTGGGTAATTGTACTTGCCCCCTGAACAACTTTGCCCGCCAGAATATTAGCAATCATTGAACGGGTAAGTCCGAATAAATCGTACCCATGGTGGGAATAGAAATGCTTATCCTCCGTTGCTATTAAAGCTTGCACTAAAGGTTTAGGTATTTCGCTTAAAGATGTTTTTGATGATGAAAATGCAGTGAAAGTTTTAATTACCACCCCGTCATCAGAATAAATCTGTGTAACCATATTTGGTGTAAGACTTTCCAGTTTGCTGATAGGCGGAAGCGTCATTAAATAGACTTTTAAAACAATTAATCCCGCAAGTATTATAGATATTAAAATAACCGTCAAGTTTATTATTAGTTTTATTATCGGATTCGGCGTATTTTTCCTTCCGCCCTTATTATTCCGTGGAATTTTATACATAAATATCCCCTTGATTATATGTTATTATTTTACCAGATAAAAAAAAAGAAGGTAGTATTATATGATTACGGATTTATTATTTTCTATTAAAAATGAAATCCTCTCGTATTTTGTCACAGAGAGAATCAAGTATAAAATTACAGGTGAGTGCAAAAAGTGCGGGAAATGCTGCCGGTATATGTATAGTGTTGACAAATATTCACCCACGGATTTTAAGATTATGCAGTTTCTCTTTCCCGCATACAGGAGATTTTATATAAAAGGCAAAGACGAGTTTGGAAATTTGATTTTTGCCTGTAAATATGTAACTGAAGACGGTTTATGCAGAGTTTATAAAAAACGGTTGAAAATGTGCAGAAACTATCCTGCTAAATCTATACGCTTTTATGGCAAATTACATGACGGGTGCGGGTATAAGATTGAAAAACCGGATTTTAAATCATATTTAGAAAAATAATTATTTTTGCAGTCTGTGTCCGTCAGCAGTTGTAAAAGTATTCAGACAAATCATAATAAAATCAATAAATGCCCAGATTCCGCAGATTACGACACCAATGCCTATCCAGCCAAGTAAAAGAGTAATGAGCAGCATTGCTACACCTGAACCGGTTTTGCCGACATAAAATCTATGCGCGCCAAAATAACCGAGTAACAGGCACAACAAAAGTGCTACTACCCAATTTTTTCCGGTATTATCACAAACGAGTGCCGGATTACCTGTTGCAACTCCGCAATAAACGCAAACCACGGCATTATCATCTATTTCTTTACCACAATTTCTACAATACATAATAAAACCTCTAATAGATTATATCATGCTGGAGTAGCGTATTCAATTTCTCCTAACAGCAATTTTATATTTTATTTGCGAAAATAGTTTTTGTATTACAGGTTTAATTTTACTGCCTGTGTAATTTAAGAATACTCCTGAGTATGTGCTGAAATACAGAGCAAGAGCGAAATAAAGGAATTTATAATGTCCTATATTATATTTTCCACCATAAAGATTGTCTGGAAAACTATTCCAACTGTGTCCGTCAATAATAAAAATAATTACTTCAACTAAAAATATTACAAACATGTGATTTGCCATTATATGAAAAGTATTTTTCCCGACAAAATCAATAAAGCTTCCCTGCTTAACTAATGGTGCAAGAAGTTTGGCCGCAAATATTGTAAAGTATATACCTGTAAAAGGAACAATAAATGGGGATATATTATGATGTAGTCTTGCTGAATATAAATCCATGCCAATAGGTGCAGAATAAGTTAATAACAATATCTGAATAATAAAAACTATAAGTAAAGCTTTCATATTAAATGGAATTATTTTTTCAAGCCGGTTTCTGTACAAGTAGCCAATGTAAATAATAAAAGGTGTGTAAAGGGTCTTTATATAAAATCTCATGGCACCATTTATTACTTTAAAGTCTTTGTCAGCCAGAGCAACACCTATAATTGCCATTATTAAAAAATATGTAAAGGGAAATAGTCACTGTATTTTCCTTTATATATTTTCTTACAGATTACCATAACAAAAGAAAAAACTATTAATGAAACAACTAGTTGATATAAAAACCATAATGGGACATCAAATTGGAAAGCAATATATTCATAAGGTTTTATTATCAAATTTTCAAAAGTCGGCAAATGCCCAAATTTTTTATTCATTAGTAGAAAAACCAGCCCAGTCATAAATCCATAGAAAAAATGATACGCGTAAAAACGCGGAATCCATTTTTTAATAACCTTATATGAGTATGATAAAAAGTTTTTAAACGTGTTTCCAATCTCTAAAATATCTTTTTTAAAAAAGTAACCTGCAACAAAAAAGAATATAGCAACATGGAAACTGCCTATAGGAACCAATTCACCAAAAATATTGCCAACTCTGCTATGTCCGGCAATAATAGCAAGCATGCCAAGAGCCTTTACTATATTCATTTCCATGTTAAACGGCTTTGCTGTCATTAAAATTCTCCTTAATCAGTAAAAACATGATACATGGAATCATAAATATATTATTTTTACAATACAAAGTGCCATTTTGTTAAATATTTAGTCCTCTATAATATTTAAAAGAGAGGTGCATAGTGGAAGAAGCCGCGATAAAAAAGCAAGTTGGTGCTAAAATTAAAAGCTATAGAAATAAATTTAAATTGACACAGTTCAAGCTGGGCGAGCTTGCAGAGATAAATCAAAGACAAATTGCAATGATTGAGTGCGGAAAATCTTTACCATCACTCTCAACACTCCTAAAATTATCTAATATTTTTGAGTGTACAATAGCTGACTTTTTTGATAACGCCGTTTGGCAAGACGAGAGAGAACTAAAACTAATTTTAAAGAAACAAATAGATGAATTAGATTATGCTAACAGCCAGCGGTTGTATATTATTCTTAATAATCTGTTTCTCATTTAATCCTTATAGCTCGCTTTGAATATGTATTGACAGAATCAAGATAAAGAGTTAAAATACTAACGCTATGGAAAATAAATGTAGATTTGATTGGGGCGGAAGGCGCTTGAATGCCGGCAGGAAGCGTACCTGTACACGAAAAATTGCATATAATAGACGAATAAACGAAAATATTCTTAATATTTTGAAAGAGTATGCAAATTTGCATGAAATTACAGAAACAGAAGCTCTGGAAAGTGCGATTTTGCTGCAAAATAATATTGATAAGCTAAAGGGAGGAAAAATAATGAAAATAGCAATTCCAACAGCAGATGGAAAACTTTGCTCACATTTTGGACACTGTGAAACTTTTACTTTTGTTGACGTTAATCCTGATACAAAGGAAATACTGAGTATTCAAACTTCTGAGCCGGAAGAAGGTATTAGCTGCCAGAGTGCAAGCTGGATATCCGAGCAGGGCGCTAATATAATTCTTGCAGGCGGAATGGGAGCAAGACCAATAGGAATATTTGCTCAAAATGGTGTAAAGGTTGTTACAGGATGTCCTGAACTTCCTGTAGAAGATGTTGTAAAAAGATATCTTGAATCAACACTTGAAACAGGTGAAAATAGCTGCGGCGGCGAACACAGCCACTGTCACGGGCATAATCATGCCCACGGACACTGCCACCACGGCGGATAATTATTGTATATTACAAAAGGCGCATGCTATGCGCCTTTATTGTAGTGTTATTATATTGTGTTTTACCAACCTGACCTACGGGGGCATTTTGTCTTCTGCCCTCTGCTCAATCGCGTCAAACCCGTAATTAGGCGGGTTCTCATCCTCCTCTTCCTATAATAAAAAAAAAGTCCTAATGGACTTTTCAAACTGGAGCGGAAGACGGGACTCAAACCCGCGACATTCTGCTTGGAAGGCAGTAATTATTATTTTTTACACTTTTTACAGTTTTTACAGATTACCCAAAAATGTTTAAAATTAAGAGGTTTCGCTGGAACTTTTTAATCTTGAACATTTTACAGTTTTTACAATTTTTACAGTTTTTCAGAAAAATGTGAGAATTTTGTGAGAATAAAAAAGGAGGAAATTATGGTATTTAACACTAATCCCGATTGCTTAAAGTTAATAAAGGAAGGCAAGTGTAAAGCCGATTGCTGCGGATGCATTCCCCTAAATGAACGATATTGGCGTATACTTAAAAAACATGTACAAACAGACGATTATAAAATTTTTAAATTTAAAAGTTTTGGTGAAAATATGGTAAAGGCTGTGACAAAAGATTTTAAATGCGTTTTTGTTAAGCCCGATTACACATGCGCAATTCATAATAGCCACTTACGTAGCGAAGTTTGTAAAAAATTTGGGCAAGATGCTACAGAGCCATTATTAGCTTGTCCAAATATAAACGAGGATAAAAAAGACTTCCTTGCTGAATATTCAGATAAAAAAATAAAAGCACTTGCTCTTAAGGCAGACCCCGCAGCACTTGAATATTTAAAAAGAAAATAACAAAAATAATTCCATTTAATTAACTCCAATTTAAATACGCAGCACCCTGCCTGATGGCGGGGTGCTTTTTTTTGTGATTTTTTTTACAAATAAAAAAGCCCCCGCGGGGTAGCGGGGGTGTCAGTATTCAAGTGAGGGTAAAATGAAAAGAGAAAGAAAAACTTAAATGGTTTCTAAGAATTTTTGTAGATCAAAAAGCCTATTAAGCCAGCCATGCAGGAATTGCCGCTGGCTTGTGACGTTTGCGAACTCGTTATACTTCGCGGCGCGTGCCAGTAAGAATTTATCAATACTTATCCACTCTGCCGCCTTCAAAAACTCATCTACGCGGCCAACACCCATATTTACTGCGGTATCAAAGCACGCTACGGCAAATTTATCTGTCATCCTGTCACAGCCTGCGGCAAGCCAGTAGTTATTGTAATAAATATCTTTTACTTCGTTATCAGAAATGAGCTTTACATCCTTGTTTGCAAGCCCTTTATTGCGTAAATACGCGTTATACGTAGATTGCGTAATTCCTTTGTTAGTTCTTCCGCCTAAGTCATTTGGGTTATCAACAAACCCGCCTTCCCACTTAAGCACAAACCCCAAAGCCTTATTAAATAAATCATCTGTCATTTTATTCACCTTTTTTAATTAATAGGTTTTTAATATCGTCAATTTTTTCGTCAATTCTATCAAGCCTTAAATCCGTTTTCCTTCCGAGTTCTATAAGCTGGTCATTCAATGTATTGTGATTATCCCTATAAGTCTGGTTAGATACATAATGTTCCGCGATATATTTCATAAACTCAGCTTTTTCTTTTTGAAAATCAGCGGGTGTCATAAAAATTTTATACGAGAGCGCAAAAGTAAGAATTATTATTATGTATGGCGCAAAGTTAACTATTTCAGTATTCATTATTTATCCCTTTACCCCCACCCGCAGAATCTCTGGAAGTTATCAACCGCAAGGTACATTACCTGCGCTTTAAATTTCCCGACACCTGCCTCAACAAGCAGCGCCCGGAACACGCGCGAAGAGAAGTTTCTGTCATACCCTACGCTGTTATGATACACGCACATCCAATCGTGAACCATTGACGGGATTAAAAACTCTGCACTGGTTTTTGCGCCAATCAGCCGCCAGAAAAACCGCGGAATTGTCGCTCCATCCCAGCAGTAGCATTTAGGAATAGTAAACTCGTACTTCTTAGTTTTAAGGTGGTCAAACAGTGTGACCTTAAGCGCGTGTTTGTTCTCAAACGGGTATTGTGAAACGGCTTTCTTCTCCGCATCGCTCATTGAAGGCAGCGCATAACGCATACCAACAGAGGGTTTATTATCAAAAAATATCGAAAGTTCTTTGTCTTTGTACCATTCTATCATCTCTTTTTTCTCCTTGGAGGCTTGACAAAGACTTGAACATGGTAAATAATGAACATGTAGGGAAAGAACCTTAAAAGGTGCTATCTCTTAAGGTTCTTCTTAACTCCCTATTTGATGCATTTAAGCGCTAGTATTATCAGTAAAATGATTATTAGCGCTTTTTCAGTTACACTGAAAAACATCTTTCATCACCACCTTTCCGCCTTTGTCCTCTTAACCAGTCTGTGTCGGGGGTGGTAAACGGGAGCTTACCCTAAGTATATATTAAAACATTCAATGTCCTATGTCTAACCTTTAAAATCTCCTGCAAAACAGGAATACAAACCCTGTTCTATTCTCAAGACGGTAGGGGAGCAGTATCAGCGCCGCTCGGCTCGTCAACCCTCTGCTCGTCAACCGCTTTCCCGTTAATCTGTATAACAATGCAAAACCAGTTGTTTTTTACTTTCTGCTGCTGGTTGTCCCCTGCGGGCTGTTTCTGGATTGACACCACCGCGCGGTTATCGTTAAAATCCTGCGCCGGAGCAGCCTCATCAGCAAGCACACTTTGAGAGCAAAAAAGCAGCAAGCCTAATATTAATGTTAACTTTTTCATCCTTCTACCTCCTCCGGTTCACCATCCTGAACGGGGGCGGCTTCTTCTGCCGGTGTTTCGGGGGCTTCACTATTATTTACCCCTTCATTTGCCCCATCATTTACCCCCTCATTTACCCCCAGCAGCTTTGTGTAGTCGTTTGTTTCAAAAAACTCATCAAGCTGTTCTTTACTAAATCCTAACAGGGTACCCACTATATCTATATACGGATTCCCCCGGTAAAAATTGTTTGCTTTTAGTTCGATTTTCAGGGCCTTTATATCTATTTGCGGTTCTTGACCTTCTGATAATGGCTGTGCTTCAATCAAGGCTATTACATCCTCAAAATCCATCCCTTTGGCCTTGTATATCGCACGCTCTACATCCGCGGCCGTAAGATTCAGCATTGCTATGCGCTCAGCTTCTTTTTGCGCTAACTCTTCCGGTGTCGGTACAGGGATAGCTTTTATCTGCCATCTGCGGGTTGTTATTACCTCTCCCTCTTCCGTTTCCTCTTCAATCGGCTCCAGCTCCTCTATATAGTGTGTCTGTGTTTCATTACACCAGATGGCCGCCTGCGGCGGGTATTCGTTTGAAAATATCTCCCCTGCCGTAAACTCGTAAGCATCATACTCTGACCAGATTCCGCCGGTATTATTATTCTCTTCTGTTATCATATTTTCTTCCATTTATCTTTTCTCCTTACTTATACACTGCAATAGCCCTGAGTTGACCATTGTACCTGTAAACCCCAGCTATCATGTCCGCCCATATTGGTTCCATATATATTAAACTGTGAGGTGGTTATTTCTTCTGTAATATTTTTGTTCATTTTTTATATCCTTTCGCAAGCAGGGGGGTGTGATTACCCTGTCTATTGATTAAGTACTTACATAGCCACAAGCCCTCCAACGGGCTTGGAAGGTTCGATAATTATCACCACCCGAAAAACCATACATTGTTATACTTGCTGCTGCTATCATTGTATATGCTACCCCTCGTATGTGTCCGGCTATATCAGATTGTGCTGCAAAACTAATATTGTAATCAGTATCTCTAAATGCTTTCATAAAACTGAGAGTAGTTAAACCAGACGTGGTAATCACACCCCCCTGTTCAATCCAGCCATCAGACCACACTCTGTACCATGAAGTACCGCTTACGTACGTCTGTGTTACGTATGGCTTTGTACAGTTTGATAAATCAATCTCAGCTTTTTTTGAAAGATAATTTTTTATTTTTGAAAGATAATTTTTTAAATGACTATTGTCGACCGCTTGAAACGGCTTGTATGCTTGGAAATCTATTATTTTACCGCTTGTATCGGTTTCATAATATACCGCAGGGAATGTATATACTTGCTCCCAACTTTCCCCGC
>CASDWH010000036.1 GCA_949284715.1 uncultured bacterium | reverse complement strand
CCCCAGCTTGGGGCGGGGTAAGGGGTGGGGAACGATTTTTCGATATGGGAAAGAATTGTAGCTAAGTACATTCCCCCATCCTGGCCTTCCCCAAGTCGGGGAAGGAACTTTGTTATTGAATCCCCGCCTCAATTAGCGGTAGGGTGCAATTTATTGCACCAAATTTAACTAGAGAGGGAAGTGGTTTTTCGTAGTGCGAACCCCAAAGATTGTCCCCCATCCTGGCCTTCCCCTATCTGGGGAAGGAGCTATATTATTAAATCCCCGACCCTGCTAAACTGAAACTGTTTAATTATGGCTATTAAAAAATAAATATTAAGATTTGTTACAAAAAGGCAATTTCCGGTACGGAAAATACTTTATTAACATGTACTACACAACATTCATTATAAATAGGGTTAGTTTTTTAATAAAGGAAGGTTAAGTTATGGACTGGAATGCTTACTACAACATGATGTCAATGAACAATTGGAATTATCCGATGATGAATTATTCTATGATGGGTTATCAAAATCCGTATCAGAATTGGAATATGTCGTTATGGAATTATCAAAATCCATATAATACAACAGGCGGAAATGCAGCAGAGCAGGCAAATCCAGCGTTTAAAGGCAATACGAATACAGAAGGAAATGAAAAAGTGACTAAAGAAACACCTGCTAAGGCGGAGCCTAAAGATTATATAAGTATTACTAAAAACGGTACAGTTTACAATAGTGAGATTTACACCGGCTCCCCTGATAAAATTGCTGAATACAAAAAAGAATATAAAAGAAAAGATAGAAATCATACAATCGGGGCATTCGCTACAGTGATAGGCGGTTTAGCGCTTGGAGTAATTGCAGGCCCCAAAATTGCAAAAGCGTTAAAACTGAAACCCGGCAACTGGTTTGGAGATATGGCATCTGATGATAAAGTTATTAGCTATTTAACGTCCGGGGTCACCGGCACGATTATAGGCGGGGGAACAGGTATTGCTGTTCTTGTAAGTGACGGTTGGAAAAAAGATCTGAAAGAAAAATATCAGTTTGAAAAACTGGATACAGCAGCTTAGCGGGCAATGTGTCGTTTCATGGTTTGCTATTCAAATTTATTGAACCACTGATTCTATTTTTACCAGATCATCTTTTATAAGATTATAAAAATATTCGTCCATTGATTTTTTTAGCGCAAGATTTACTATAAAAGGCAGCTTTATTGATTCGTTGAATTCACGTTTCAGTTTTGATAATTCTTCTGAGGAGATATTGCCATCAATTAATATATCTAAATCAGATACGGCGGAAAAATTCCCTTTGACCCGTGAGCCGTAATAATAAAAAGAATAACTATTTATATAAGGAGTAAGAATGTTTTCTACTTCTTTTTGCTGTTCAGAAGTCATTCCTTTAATTATTTTCATTAATTGATTTCTCCAAACACATAATAAAGTTTTTAACATCATCTAAGAATGTTTTTAAAACTGTTAAAACAAATTGAGCCTTATTAAGATTGTACTCGTGAGAGGTATTATTTCTTGCATCATTATATTCAACCCATTTTGTCCAATCTTTGATTAAACCATATCCTTGCATATATCTAAAAATATTTTTGATAGTAAGTTCTTGTTCTGTTTTGTTAAAAAACAATTTCAGATATTTTTTCATGATTTTCCATGATAATTCGTAAGTATATTCAAATCTTTGAATACAAGAGTCTGCATACATGTTTTTTTATTGGCTGCTCCACATCCGTATTATAATAATTAACTGCTTCTTCGAGTGTCGATATCGCATTTTTAATATTTGTTAAATCAAGTTTATTATTCATAGCTAAATATTAACATACAAAGTGTAATCTGTCATGTAAAAAGCTGTATGAAATAATGATCTGCATTTCGTTGTATTTTATAGTTTGTAACAAAATATTAAACGAGTTTGCAAGGTCTGAAATTTAAACAGCAGGTTAAACAGGTATTTCTAATAACTTTTATGTATTTTCCAGTTTTGGCGTAAACTAAATTTTATATAAATAAAAATATGTTTTTGGCTCCATAAAAAACAATCTTAATATATTTAGTATTTCGCCTAATATTGTAAATTTTTTGTAATATTTCTATGTGGTTTTATGAAAATATGATATAATCCCCGGAAAGGGGCTTTAAAAAGTTGATAAAAAAAATCTTTATCGCAAATCTATTAGTATTAGGCTTATTGCTCAGCGGATGTGTGTTTAATGAGAAAGTGTCGAAAAATATTCCGGCTGTTCAATCTTCTGTTGCGTCAGAAACGGAAGAAACAGAATTAATTACAAATACCCCGACCCAATCAGAAACAACAGATACAGATATACAATTAACCCCTGATACTCCGGACAGGAGAGATTTATCTGAAAGGCATCCTATTGATATTGCCGAAGAAGAGTGTATGAAGAAGGCTGAATCAACTGTTGCGATGTCACAGTGTTCTTATGACGCGATGGATAAATGGTACAAAGAGATTGATGTGAATCTTATTAAGCTAAAAAATATCCTGTCAGAAGAAGATTATAAAAATCTTGAAGCTGCCCAGGCTAAATGGGAGGTATATAAAGAAGCTCAAAACGAGGCAATTGTTGTAATCCAAAGTAAACAAGGAACAATGTTCCAAAATATTTATGTTGGGTATCAAACATATTTAGTTAAAGAGCGCGCCTTATTTTTGCAAGACCTTTATAATACATTGGCAATTTAAAAAGCTCCTTAGTTATAGATTAGTTTAAAGGAGATTTTTTTATGTTTGATGATCAGTATTTTGAAACAATGTTGAATTTTATTTTGGTTAGGGAACGTGGTTATGTAAATCACCCCAAAGATAAGTAGGGTGCAATTTATTGCACCACTTATACGTATGCCGTTAGGGCTAACTATCTTGAAGCCATACCCCAGGTTTGTTAAAATTACATTCCTCATTTTGATGGCGTTTTCTTAAAGTTCATTTTATGATACTATGAAACTAACAGAGGAAATAAAATGACGTCTATTAATACCGAATACCTTGCTCGCTGTCTTGAAACGCTTGAAAAATCGTATGAATTGATTAAAACAGCTCAGCCTGATTCTATTGAGTATGAGGTTTATAGAAATTCTTTGGTTAAAGGATTTGAGATTACGTTAGAACAAAGCGGCAAGCTTTTAAGAAAAAAACTTGTCCCGTATTTTGCCTCAAAAAAAATCGTCGATACACTTTCGTTTAAGGATTTATTTAGAAATGCCTTAAAATATTCACTAATAGATGAACAAACAGTAGAACGGTGGTTTAAATACAGGGATAATCGTAATAGTACAGCACATGATTACGGCAGAGCTTTTGCAGAAGAAACTTTAATATTGATTGACGATTTTATTGAAGATGTAAAATCATTAAAGAAAATTATTGAAAATGAATAATTTATTTATTAAACAAAAATATCTGGATATGTTGAGGACAATTTTTAAACAGTATTGCCCTGAGGCTGAGATTTGGGCATACGGCAGCCGGCTGGGCGGTGATGCACACGAGGGCAGCGATTTGGACTTGGCCGTAAAAACTTTTGGCGATAAAAAATGCACTTTGACAGAGTTGAAGCAAATGCTGAATGATAGTGATATTCCGTTTCTTATTGATATATTGGAATTTGATAAAATTCCCGAAAGTTTTCAAGACAAAATAAAGAAAAACTATACTATGATTTTTCCTGTTAGATAAATTCTAATAATTATAAACCAAAAAGTATTTTAAGGACAGGATTTTTAATTTCTTCAATGCAGTCATAAAGTTTTTCTAAATTTTCAATTATTGTTTTTTCATTTGTATACAAAGTAGCATCAAGCTCTTTATAGCAGGCATTTTTTACTTCTTGAATAATTTGAGAATCAACACCTACATTCTGTGCATATTTACAGTAGGCATCAACAATTGGTGCAATAAGTTCTTTTTTTTGCTTCTCCGTGTCCCCAGCCACATTCACACCTATCAAGGATTTTAATGTAGAGAGCTATATCTTCTTTATTTTTAAATAATTCTTTGACAGTATTTTCATTTGTTATCGATATTAGCCTCTGAACATATTCCGATTTAACTTTATAGTCATTTTGTTGTATATTTTTCCAGATAGTTGCTATTTCATATCTATAATCAAAAGAAGATATTAGATTAATATTAGGTTCTTTATCAGGGTTTTCTGCAATAGAAAGCATTGATACATTTGCAATAAAATCATCATATAGTATTTTTTCTTCTTCAGAGCTATTCCAGGGATTGACCAAAATGACATATTTTTTATCCCCTTCAGTTACTACACCTTTTACCTGGTAGGCGTGATGTTTATACATACCTTCCCGATCATAGTTAAAATTAACGTATATAGCGTAATCTCCTGGATTTTTTTCTATTTCATCTAAAACCCTTTTCATTTCTGTACGATATTCTTCTCTTTCGGATATCATACTGGTGTTGGGTTGTATAATACAGTGTTCTATTCCTTTTTTACCGCTTAAGAGTTCAACAAATTCATTGAGTGAAAATTTTCCGCCGTCGAGTAGGTTCTCAGGTGTATTGTTTGTAATGCCATGTTCTTTCCCGTATTTATTTAAATATTTTTCAACAGCAAGTTCAAAAGCAATTACATCATCATCTCCTGAAGCATATTTGCCTGATTTCCGTGCATTTTCAATTTCGTGTGCTGTGATTTTGAACTCTTTCTGTTTTCCTCTGGAACCTTTAAAAGTTATAATTATATTACCTTGTTTATCTTTTTTAATAGCTTCTTTTATCATTTTAGCTCCCCAACTGGTTTCTCTCAGAGTATTAAGACAAGTTAGGAGCCAGCAGTCACCGGAATTTCCTTGCTGAGTATCCTGAATTACACCATCAATATCAACATTGTAAATAGAGTTAAGATACTCGGTTTCTTTAACTGTGTTGCTTTTTAATTCAATTATAGGTGCATTATTTGTTATAGATTTTATATTCATGATACCTACTTCCTGATGGTAATAGTTATATAAAATTATAACGGTATAAACGGCCAAAACTTTAACCTGCATAATATGTTATATAGTGCTAAATGTAGATGATAACAGGACATTAGCCGAATTTAAAGACGTCTTAATACTTTGTAATAATTCTAGATATTAATTTTTAGCACCGCCCTGGTCAATGTTAAGGGTTTTAACAAGCGCGCGCACATCGCCTTTGAGTTTAAAGTATTCTGCAAATTTCGGGGTGGTTTTAATATTAAACGAGCGGCCGTTTTTGTCGCGGGTTTTTGATATTAATCCTTTTTCTACAAGTTCTTTAACGTGTTCATAGCAGTCGCCGCCGCGCAGTTCTTTTAAATCAGTTTGTCTGATTGGCTCTTTCAGGGCAATAACTGTTAATGTTTTTAACACTGCCGGTTTTAATTCAACGGGACACAATTTTTCGACTATATCAAGGTGTTCTTCTTTTACCTGAAGGATATATCCGTTCTCGTCATCAATTTCCAGAGCGCCTTCGCGGGAAGAATAATCCATAATAAGTTCAAGCAGTGCTTCTTCGACTTTTTCAGGAGATTCTTCCAGAATTTGCGCAATTTCTTCAATCTGGACTACCCGTGCGGTTATAAATAGTACGGCTTCAATTCGTGATTTCAGTTCTTCCATTTGAATTTCCTTTCACCACGTATAAATCTGAATAAAACTCATCCTGAACAAGGTCGTAATCACTGTCAACGGTTAGGAAAAGGAGTGAAATATATGCACTTATTCTGTCCATCCCTAATAGTGTAAGTTCGTTTAATTCTATTTTATCCTGCCGGCTTAAAATTTCTCCGAGATTTGCTTTAAGCCGTTCAACGCCTTGTTCAATATATTCATCGTGTGCTAAATTTACGATGTCATCGGCAGATAAGCGTGAATAGTTTCTGACTCTGCGTTTAGCGCGTTCGTGGGCATTTTTGAGTTTTTGTTTTTTATCGAGCATTTCGTAAAACTCTAATTGCCGTATTAAGTCACGCAGGGTTACAACTCTGTTTCTGTTTAGTCTGACGCTTGTTCTGCGCTGTAAAACTTCATCAATAGAAACTACATTGCTTGTTGGAATATTATCTTCCTGGTAGTCAAGCTGTGAATCGTCATCATAGTCAAGGTCGTAATGTTCTGGTTCTTCAAAGCTTGCAACATCCAGCCCTTCCAGTATATTTGATTTTAGTTTGAGTAATATTGATGCAAAAAGGAGGGTTCTGCCTGTAAGCCGTAGATTCTGGGATTTTGACTGGAATAAGTGAGTGAGATATTTGTCTGTAACATCAATGATATCAATATTCCACGGGTCAATTTTCCCTTGCTTTGCCATCGCAACAAGTATTTCTATCCCGTCGATTTCGTTATCGGGATTCTGCGGTAAGTCTATTTTGTAGTGTTCATACTCGTTTATCATACTAATCTCTCAATTTGACTCCCGTCACTTTAGAAATACCTTTTTCTTTTTGAGTAACACCAATTGTCCTATTAGCTGATTCTATCATAGGTTTTCTGTGAGAAACTACTATAAATTGCGTATCTTTTGCCTGCTGCTGAACAATATGCGCTAATTTTTCAACATTAATACCGTCTAAGTTGGCATCAACTTCATCAAATGCATAGAACGGAGCGGGCATGTACCTCTGAATTGCAAATACAAAGGCTAATGCAGTTAATGATTTTTCTCCGCCGGACATGCCTTCAAGTCTTTGTTTCTTTTTATCTCTAGGTTGTGCTTCTATTGTTAGGCCTCCGGCAAACGGGTTTTCCATGTTTTCAAGTATTAATGTCCCTTCTCCGTCAGATAACTGGTGGAATACTTCTTTAAAATTTTCATTTATGTGATTGTAAGTTTTTAGGAAAGTTTCTTTCTTCAAATCTTCGTATCCCTGCATTCTGTCAAGGATTTGTTTTCTTTCGCTGGAAAGTGTTTCAACCTGATTATGGAGTTCTTCCTGACGTGCGGTCATATTGTCATATTCTTCAACAGCTCGCATGTTAACTGCCCCCAGGTCATCCATTTTCTTTTGCAGTTTTTGAATTTGGGTATTAATTTCTTCAATGCTCATTTCTGTCGGTTCAAGGGTATTAATTTCAACTCCTGCATTTTCAAGTTCTTTTCTTACGGCATCAAACATTGGTTCGAGTTCGCGGCGGCGGGCTTTAAAAGATTCTATTTGTTCTGCTGTTTTTTCAATATCGGAGGCTTTTAATTGTTTTTTTGTTTCTAAATCAATGAGCTGTGCATTTATTTCATCGCGCTGCTTCATTAATTCGCCCAGCTTTTCTGAAATTTCTTTGATTTGTTCTTCTAAGAGTTCCAGTTGTTCTTTTATACCTTCAATTTCAGACCGGAACACTTTCTTATCTTTTTCAAGGTTTTCGTTGTTTTCAGTTGTACGCTGAATATTATCTTTGTGGGTTTGAATGGTCGTTTCAATAAAAGCAATCATCTGGTTAGAAGAAAGAATGTCATTATTTACTCCCATAAGGTTTGAGTTAAGTCTTTTAATTTCAAATTCTACAGATTCAGTTTGTTCTTTGAGTTTTTTCAGCTCCTCATTATTCATAAGTTTTTCAACATCTTCAATCTGGGTGTTTTTTTCTGTCATTTGTTCGGATATTGAAATTAACTCTTCTTCCATTTTGTCGAGCTTTGCTGAAATTTGTGCTATTTTGGGTTCTGTATTTTTTATAATCTGTGTTTTTTCGTCAATAGAAGCCTGATTGGAGTCAAAATCTTTGTTCATGGATTTTAATTCAATCTGGGCTTTGTTGTACTCATTCATTGTTGCCGAGTATTCGGAACGGATTTTATCAAGCTTTGATTCAAGCTCCTGCCTTTTAGTGATGAGATTTTTGTACTTGGCTTTCATTTCTTCAAGTCTTGCTTTGAAGGTGCTGAGTTCCTCATCGTCATTTTGTGAGAATTTGAGTCGTGATTTTTGTAAAGAACCTCCGGTTATAGAGCCTGATTTTTCAAATACTTCACCGGCAAGAGTTACCATCCGGTATTTACCCATAAGTTTGTGTGCTGTGGATTGGTCTTCAACAACAAGAGTATCACCGACTGCATAGTAGAATGCGTTTATATACTCATCATCAAACTCAATAAGGTTAATTGCAAAATCAATGACACCTTTTTCTTTAGGAAGGTGAAGGCTTGAGGGTGCTTTAACGATTTTGCTTAAAGGAATAAATGTTGCGCGTCCTTTGCCTGAGGAGTTAAGAAGTTCAATACAGACAGAAGCGACATGCGGATCATCTACTACGATATGCGCCATTCTGCCGCCTACGGCTACTTCAAGCGCTGTAGCATATTCTTTATCAACTTTCCCTAACTGCATCAGAGGAGCGTGGACACCCTGAATTTTGGCGTTCATAATAGTGTCTACAGCAATTGATGCGTTAGATTCTCTTGCGGATTGTTTGCTTAATTCGAGTTTATAAATTTTGGTTTCTGCTGCTTTTATATTGAATTCTAAGTCTTCAATTTCGTTTTTAGTCTGGTCTAAATCCCTCATACCGCCGCTTTGTGCGAGTTTTAAATCCTCCATATCCTTGCTCAATTGCTCAATCATAAGGGTATTTTTATCTTTGTTGGAGGTGTAGTCGTTCTTGAAACTTGTAAGTTTTTCAAGCTGATCTTTTGATTCATTTAGTAAACGCCTTAATGCGCTAAGTTCAGCCTCAAGCGGCGCCTGTTTCTGTATAATTGAGGTTTCTTTATCTTTAAGAGCTTCTAACTCTTTTCTCAAAGTATTCCGCTTTTCTATGTGCTGCTCGGCTGTCTGGTCTAATCCGGTCATATCTTCAAGAATTTTTTTCAACTCTGCTTTTTGCTTGTCAATATTTTCTTGAATACCGAGAATTTCATCTTCTTTGAGTTTAATTTGGAGTTTAGTATCTTTGATTTTCTTTTCCTGTGTTTCGATACCGTTTTTGAAGTTTTCTATGGATTTAAGCCCATCCTGAATCTGCTTGTCGGCATATACAATAGCGGATTCTTTACGGGAAATATCGCCTTTTAATTCTTCTGCTTTTTTCTTAATCTCAATCTGGTGTGCTTCCCCTTTTTCACGTACAAGTTCACATATTTTTTGATACTCTTCGTTAATGAGTTTTAACCGTTCGTCCAAATCTTTCATCCGGACTTCTTCTTCTTTTTTCTTCTTGGTGAATTCAAGGATATTTTCGTGTGCCTTTTCAAGACTTTTTCTTATATCAAAGAATTTGACGGTAGTAACCTGACTTTCAAGTTTAGCTTTATCTTCTTTTAATTTTTGGTATTTAAGAGCGATTTCACGTTGTTCTCTAAGCTCTTCAATTCTTGCGTTAACCTCTGTGAGGATTAGCATAGCACGTTCAACGCGCTGCTCAACGGTTTCGAGTTCGCCGGTTGCCTGTTCTATCCGGCGGTCAAAGTCAGCGACGCCTGCAATTTCGTCGATAATTTTACGGCGTTCGCCCGGGGAACAGTTTGTGATACTTGTAACATCACCTTGCATCATTACATTATAGCTGTTCGGGGTAATATTGAACTTTTCCAGCTTCATATGGATATCAGAAAGGGTAACTATTCTGTCATCCAGATAGTAAATACTGTTATATCCCTGGGAGGATTTTTTAATTTTTCTTGCGACAGAAAACTCGGCGCCTTCATCGTTTTCAGCAAAAGTGACTTTTACAAAAGCTTCGTTCTTCTTTGTGTAGGTGGATATTAGGTGAAAAAGTTTTTCAGCACGCAGGGTTCGGGAGGTTGATAACCCGAGGGCGAATAGAACACTGTCTATAATATTACTTTTCCCGGAACCATTGGGGCCTGATATTGTTGTGAACCCTTTCAACAGCGGGATTTCTATCTTATTGGCAAACGACTTAAAATTGTCGATTTCCAGTTGTTTTATATACATAATCCTTCCCAAATACAGGCTGAAAAGCCAATCCTGCCATTATTAATTACACAACAAAAAAGTATTTGTGTCAAATTATTAACATTCTGTAACCTGCTTTATATCTGGATTAAGGAGTTTAGCAGACGCAAACATCAATCCAGCGATTAGTTTTTGCCAGCTCTTCAAGCTCATACGGCGTCAGTTTGATGGCAGAATTTCCGCTTCCGCAGGCAGGATAGATTGTTTCAAAATGTTTAAGCGAATTATCAAGATAGATTTTTACGGAAGGATTGTTTATACCGAACGGACAAACCCCGCCGACTGCGTGTCCTGTATATTCTAAGACTTCTTCAGGGGATAACATCTTAGCTTTTATACCGAATGTTGCTTTGAATTTTTTGTTATCAACTTTTGTATCGCCTGCCGTTACTATCATTATTACTCCATCAGCAGCTTTAAATGTAAGGGTTTTGGCTATTCTTGCCGGTTCCACACCGAGTGCCTGCGCTGCGAGTTCTACAGTCGCGCTTGATTGTTCAAGCTCTATTATCTCTTTATCCCGCCCGAAAGCTCTTAAATAATCCCGCACTTTTTCAATTGACATACCTTTCCTCCTTTTTTATTGTATTTTATTTTGAATCGCTAAGCAAGGGTGCAATTTATTGCACTAAACTTAATAACCAAGTTCCGCAGGACAAAGGAATACGGTCTGCCTCCCCCATCCCGGCTTCTCAGACTTGAGGATGCAGCGTGGTGATTGGCTTTTTCTGTAAAAAACAAGGACTGTTTTATAACAGTCCTTGTTTTTATGTTCTTATTTCAACTACTTCGCAAGTTTATTAATAGCAAGAGTTAATCTAGATTTCTTACGTGCAGCTGTATTTTTATGAAGAATACCTTTTGAAACAGCCTTGTCACAGAGTTTGTAAACATTTGATAATGCAGAATTCAATGCTGCCTTGTCTTCTCCTGCCGCAAGCTCTAATGCTTTTTTAATAGCTGTTTTTATAGAAGATTTGAATGCAACATTCCTTAATCTGTTTTTTTCCGCTGTAAGTATTCTTTTCTTTGCTGACTTAATATTTGCCATTTTTTATCCTTTCTATTTATATTAGTGTCTTTTTACGGTTAATGACTCCGTAAATCAACTGAGGATAGTGTGAGTATTCTTATTATATTTGATAAATTATTTATTGCAATAGTTTTTAGTACTCTGTTACTAAACTGCTGCCAAAGTCCCCTTTATATACAAGTGTTTTGTATTTTTCGTTTTTATAAATGTAGATTTCAAAAGAAATATCAGGATAGGCAATTTTTTTATAGTGTTTGCTTCCTGTGTGTACAACATTAATAATCGGTGATGTTTCATTAATGTGCAGCGGGTTCTTTTCAAATAATGTCTGGGTATAACTTGCACTAAGTTTACCTTTTCTGAAGATTAAAATATCAATCTTCATATTGTTTATATTGAAATTAGAGATATTTTTAACTCTGAACCTAAGTATAAATTTATCTGCTTTTTTTGAGGTTTGGATTTTTGATTGTAGAAAATCAAATTCCACATTGTCGTTATTTATAATATTGTTCTGATAAAAATTCTTTATAGAGCCTGCTTTGTAAGTATAAAGCTTTGATGTTGGTAAATCACCTCTGACTCTTGCAATATCTGCGGCTCTCATAAGCGTTTCATAGTAAAGATAAAAACTGACAAGCTGCGGTTCTTTTGTTTTAATAAACTCAAAATATTCGATTGATTTATTAGGCTGAATATAAGAAAGAACCAGCGCAAGTTTGTATTTTACTGTAAGATTCCCCGGGGCTGCTTTTTCTGCCCGCTTTAAATACCTGTACGCTTCGTAGTAATTACCTTTTGTGACATAGTCATCCGCGATTTTGACATTTGAAGCCAGTATTCCATTCATTATATATTCACGTATCCGGACTTTTCTGATTTTTAGTTTATCAAAGTAATAGTTTGCGCGCGTATATTTTTTATTAGCATTTAGCGGGTTTCCGGTCTTATAATAGTAATCTGCAAGCAGAATATTTGCACTGCATTTGAATCTTATAAGCCTTTGTGCGTTAGTATCTTTAATGGAGGCTTCTATTTTTTCGGCCTCTTCCGGTTTATTGTTTTCAAGATAGAGCATTATTAACTTTAGATAATGTTCAAAAGTCGCATCCGGAGCAAGCTGTATCGCACGTTTGTAATAGAATTCCGCCTTTTCAAAGTTTTTAATTGTATGATACAATCCGCCGATGTAAATATTGAATTTGTAGTCGTCAGAGTAAAGATTTCCTAAAAATTCTTCCTGTGAGAGTATACTTGTTGTAAATTTTTTGTAGAATTCACTTTTGTGTTCTTTAGTAAGGTATAACCTGTCCTCAATAGAGAGGCGGGCATTAATTATAATGCCGGTTACAACAATAACAGCAAGGCAAAATGCTGCAAAGAATGTAGAAAAATATTTGATTTTTAAGAAGTCAGGCTTTTTAAATTTAATCATTGACCTCCAGAATTGATGCAGATTCAATGTTGCTAAACCGTTTTAAATCATCATAAAGAGATGTTAACCGTTCTTTCTTTTGTATTTCCAGAGTTGCGGTTAATTTAATTTTATTTTCCTGAAAATTAGTCTGTTTTACAGCAAAATTAATTACCTCAAACTTTTTATCAAGGAATTCTTTTATAGGAGCTTCATCTGCCGAACTACAGTATAAAGTAAGATTATATCTTCTGATAGTACGTGTGCCTGAGGGAAGAAATTCTTTTTCAAAAATTCTGATAAGGGTTAATACCGCGACTGCAAAAACAGTAGCCGCAAGCCCAAGAGTAAGCATTCCCGAACCGCAAGCCATACCTATCGCCGCCGCAATCCACAGAGTAGCAGCAGTTGTTAATCCGAAAATCATAGGCCCGTTTCTAAGTACAGCGCCTGCGCCGATAAAACCAATCCCTGATACTATTTGTGCCGCGACACGTCCGGTATCCCTGATACCGTTTGCGTAATCATCAGTTACAACGGTTGGAAATCCGTAAATAGAGATTATTGTAAATATACAGGCACCAAGACAAACGAGAATGTGTGTCCTAAGACCGGCGTATTTATTTGTTAACTCCCTTTCAAGCCCCAGTATAAATCCGTAGCATACGGCCGCAAATACTCTTATAATTATGTTGTAATCAAAAACATTTTCAACTATTCCGTGTCCAGACAGCATAACTGATTTCCTTATCTTAAGTTCTCTCTCTTTCGTCCTTTCGGATCAAGTATATCTCTTATTGTATCACCTAAAATGTTAAATGATAAGACTGCTATAAAAATAAGTCCGCCGGGTACTAAAAGCCAGGGACGGTATAGCAGATTTGTGAATTCTTGAGCCTCTTTAAGCATATTTCCCCAGCTTGCGTCAGGCTGTTGTATTCCTAATCCCAGAAAGCTTAAGCCTGATTCCGATAGAATATATGACGGAACGGCAAGAGTCATTGCAATAATAACATAACTCGTAGTCTGGGGCAGTATATGTTTTATAATTATTCTGAGCGGGCTTGCGCCGATAGTTTTTGCAGCCAGCACGAAATCTTCATTTTTTATTGATAATACCATCCCTCTTACAACTCTTGCAAACCCTGCCCATCCGATTAATGCAAGAATGACTACGATTAGCCCGAATCTCATAGCGCTTGTCATGCCCGTAGGCAGGATTGCAGCAAGGATTATCAGCAGATAGAAGGAGGGAATTGCCATAATGGCTTCTGCAAACCTCATCATGATTATATCTGTTTTCCCGCCAAAATATCCTGATATTCCGCCATAAATAAGTCCGATAGGAAACAGAATTAATAATGCTAAAAATCCTACAGTCATAGAAATTTGTCCGCCAAAAAATAATCTGGAAAAAACATCTCTGCCGTTTATATCCGTTCCCAGAAGATATAAATTCCCCCCTCTTTCTGTGCCGAACAGGTGAAGCGAGCATGGAATTAAACCCAGTATTTTATACTCTGCGCCAAGGGTTAGAGGTCTTATGAAGTATTTTTTGCTCCGGTCTTCTTTATAAATGGTCTGCATTAAATCGGGGTCGTATTTCCTTATGTAATTGTATGTATAAGGGAAAGAAAGCTTGCCTTTTTCATTTATTATGTACATTTTTGAGGGCGGTACATATGCAAATGCTCTGTTAGAATAATCTTTTGAGTATGGAGCTATAAAATCTGCAAAAAATATAAGCCCGTACAATGTAATAAGGACTAAAAGTGCTGCTCTTGCAAATTTGTCTTTCCATATTTCTTTTATCATGCCCGTATCCTCGGGTCTGTAATAATAAGCAGAATATCAGCAATAAGATTGCCCAGAACAAGCATAAACGCTCCTATCATAAGTGAGGCCATTACAAGATTTATATCAGATTTCATTACAGCTTCAAGTATTAGCCTGCCAAGACCGGGATACTGAAAAACATATTCTGTTAATGCTGCGCCGCTTAATAAACCTGCAAATTCAAAACCAAGCAGTGTTATCATTGGATTTATTGCGTTTCTCAAGGCATGTTTAAAAATAATTTTTCTCTCCGGTATTCCTTTTGCGCGTGCATATTTGATATAATCGCTGTCTAAGACTTCAAGTGTATTTGCACGCATTTGCCGCTGCAATCCCGATAAGGAAATAGTAAACAATACAAGAGCGGGAAGAAAAAGGTGTTTTACAATATCAAAGAACTTATCCCAAAAACTTAATTCCGCAAAATTATAAGAGGTTAATCCGCCGACCGGAAACCAGCCCGTTTTTACTGCGAAGGTAAGAAGAAGGATTGCAAAGAAGAAAGATGGTATAGCCATTCCCATGCTTGTAAAAAGGGTTAGCAGTCTGTCAATATAAGTTTTTTGCTTAACAGCTCCTAAAAGTCCGAGCGGTATTCCCGCAAGCCATGTCGAAAATATAACTACAAGCGTCAGAAGCAGGGTGTTTGGAATCCTTTCCGCTAGTTTTACAGAAACCTTTTCACCTGCTGCGGTATAGCCTAAATCCCCCTTTATAAAAGACTTTGCCCATAAAAAATACTGAATATATATAGGTTTATCAAGTCCCAGCCGCCTTTGTTCTTTTTCCAGTGTTTCCTGCGAGATTGAAGGATTGAGCCGGAGTTCTCCCAGCGGGTCAACCGGACTTAAGCGGATTATGAAAAAACTTATTATTGATACAAATATAAGTAGCGGAATCGTTTGAAGTATGCGTTTAAATATGTATCCCAGAATTTTCATTACACTCCTCTTCTTCTTACACAAATTATACCATACTTTATAAGGCATGCTATTACCCCACTGTTTCGTCGGTTTTTAGTGATTGAATAATTACCTTATTAGTTATAGTATTAGGTATATGAAAGTACATTTGCTGGATTGCACCCTTCGTGACGGCGGGTATGTTAATAACTGGATGTTTGGTTCTGAAAATATAGAGAAAATAATAAAATCTCTAATCTGTGCCGGCATGGACTTTATAGAATGCGGCTTTTTAAAAAAATGCGGGATTAGCGGCAGCAGCTTGTTTGACGGGGTGTGTACAGGAATAAACCCGCTTATAAGCTATATAGACGCTTATCCTAAACAAAATTTTACATTAATGTATAACACCGGTGAAATTGATATTGAAGTCTTTTTAAAAGATAAAATTCCACAGAACCTGTTTATAAGGATGGCCTTTAGAAAAAATCAGCTTGAACAGGCTCTTTATGAGGCCGGGCTTCTCGTTGATTGCGGGATAAAAGTTTTTATCAATCCTATGTTTACCAATACGTATTCTCCGGATGAAAGGTATAACTTAATAAAGGCGGTAAATATCCTTAAACCGTTTGCTGTTTGTATAACTGATACATCAGGCAGTATGACTAAAAAGGATACATTAAGACTTGTGAAATATTTTGATAAAAACTTAGGGGCAGGTATACTTATTGATTTCCATTCTCATAATAATCTGAATTTATCACTCACTAATTCACTTGCTATTGTGAAGCAAAAATTAAACCATGATTTGATTCTGGATTGCTGTATATCCGGCATGGGGCGTGGGGCCGGAAATCTTTCGACAGAAGAGATTATAAAAAAAATAGGACAAAAATCATATCTTCAAATAAACATGAATGGAAGAAAAATAATTGCTGATATTTACAAAAAAACTCCCTGGGGAGTATCTTATGCCCTCTATCAGTCCGCTAAAAGTCTTTGTCATCCGGATTATGCTCTTTATATTGAAAATACTGCTGTAAAACAGCAGCAGTACAAAAGAATACTGACTTCTATTCCGGAGTCTTTTAAGTATAAATTCAATAAACTCGAAATAGAAAAAATAATCAGGATATAGTTATACAGCCAGATAAATATTTTTGTTCGTATTGTTATTATACGAAAAATATGATGGATACGTGTAAGCAGGTTTTCTCATAAGAGGTTTTCTGTTTGCACGTTTCAGACTGCATAGTCCTACATACTTTTCTTCGGTGTTAAAAATTTTGCTTAAAAAGTTCATACACAAATCCTCTATAATATGTTACAATGTTTTTATTAATGATTTTTGTTGATTAGTCAAAAGGAGGTATTATGTCAGGAAAAGTTACAAAAGAAATGAATATTTTGGATATAGTAAATGAATATCCGCAAAGTATTGAAATTTTCCAAAAATACGGTTTAGGCTGTATCGGATGTGCGGCTGCCAGATTTGAAAATCTCGATGCCGGTGCAAGAGTTCACGGGTTTAATGCTGATGATATGATTAATGAAATAAACGAACTTATCGGCGCAGAATAGGCGGATTTTTATGGAATTGTGGCAAATTATCGGTATTATAGGGGTTGCCCTGTGTATTTTAGAAATTCTTACTCCGACATTGTTTTTCCTTAATCTTGCTATCGGGGCTTTTTTAACGGCTGTTATATCAATCTGGTATAGCAGTATTCCTGGCTTGATTGCTATTTTTGTTGTTTTATCATCGGTTATCCTTATCTTTATAAGGCCTATACTGATGAAAAAAGAGTCTAAGGACAAACAAACAGGTATAGAAGGAAAATACATTGGTAAAACTGCAAAAGTTGAATCCGATATAACAAAAGAGTCCGGGGTGATTACTATATACGGCGAACGCTGGGAAGCACGCAACATTAATGACAATGTTATTCCCGCAGGATGTGAAGTTCGTATTATTAGAAATGACAGTCTTATTATGTATGTAGAAAATATTTAGTTGAAAGGAGAGTTTAATGGGGTTAATTTTTAGTTTAGCTCTGGTTATTTTACTTGTAGTTTATTTAGTTAAAGGTATATATATAGTAAAACAGGCAGAAGCAGTTATTGTTGAACGTTTAGGGAAATATGACAGAATGCTCTCTCCGGGGCTTAATTATATTATTCCTTTTATTGAAAATACAAGAGGCATTACCTGGAAAATTACACATAAATCGTTGGATGGCTCAACTTATTCTTATGTAAAAGAAATTGATAGAATTGATTTAAGGGAAACAGTATATGATTTTCCCCGCCAGAATGTTATTACAAAAGATAATGTAACAATCAGTATTAATGCTTTGATTTATTTCCAAATAGTTGAACCAAAATCTGCTGTTTATGAAATAACTAACCTTTCTGATGCAATAGAAAAACTGACCCAAACTAGTTTGAGAAACTTGGTTGGTAAAATGGATTTGGATGAATCACTCGTTTCAAGAGATCATATTAACAAGGAACTCCGTATGGTGCTTGACGATGCAACAAATAAATGGGGTGTAAAGGTTAATAGAGTTGAACTTCAAGATATTATTCCGCCAAAGGATATTCAAGCTTCAATGGAAAAACAAATGAAGGCCGAACGTGACAGACGTGCTACAATTCTTGAAGCAGAAGGACTTAAAACCGCAGCTATTCTTAAAGCAGAAGGTGAAAAAGAAGCGGCTATTAATATGGCAGAAGGTGAAAAGCAGGCTGCAATCCTCCGGGCTGACGGTATTGCTCAGGCAAGAATACTTGAAGCAGAAGGTGAAAAAGAGGCTATAAGAAAGATTATAGACGCTCTTCAAGGAAATGGTCAGCCTGATAAGTACCTTATTGCAATGAAATATCTTGAATCTTTAGAGTCTATTACCTCCGGTAAAGATAACAAAGTCGTTTACATGCCATACGAAGCAACCGGTATTTTGAGTTCTATAGATGGTATTAAACAAATGTTGAGTAAACAATAACAGTTAAAATTTTATGCAGCTTTACAGTATACTGTAAAGCTGCATTTTTAGGATTTTATGAAAAATTTTTGTATATTTCTGGGTTTTATCTTATTGACAGCCTCCGCGGCTGAGGCTTTTGAATATCATTGGGATAATACAGCTAAAAAGAATTTGCAGGTTGAATCAGGAAGTTATGTTGTTCGGCCGGAAGGCGTGTTTTTTAATCTAAGAGATACAGAACACAATAAGATTTATACAATGCAGCAATACACTAGCTATTCTGATAGTGAAAATCGTTTTTATTACCATCTTGGGATTAGTCAATCTTGTTCACCGGAAGAATATCTTAAATATGACCGTGAAAGTTGTTCTCCGTTAACGGCAAAATCTGCGGCGAATTTTGAAATTATCGACCCGGATAATTCTGATGAATATAAATGGCAGTTGATAACTCTTTCGCTATCAAGAGCCGAATATATAAAACATAACCCCATGGCTTGGGTCGTTAATTACTATAGAACGGATATTGAGGAACGGATAAAAAAATCGTTTACTAAAGAATTTAAAAAAGCAAAGAGAGCAAAAAATGCCCCCAAAATAAAACCGCCGCTGGATGTTGCAGTTGAGATTTCTTATACAATATTACCTGACGGTTCATTAAATAATGCAAAAATATCCGCATCTTCCGGTAATATGTTCTTTGATAATCTAGCGCTTAATGCTGTTAAATCAGCAGAACCTTTTTTAGTTTTTCCCCTGTCAGCGGAGCAAGATTCACTTGAATCTATTTTCAGATATGAGTTAAAAATCCCTTCTGTCCGCAAATTTGAGGAAAAGTTTATTCACAGGATTTTGCAGTAATATAATTTCGGTTAATCAGAGGATAAAAAATACAGCCTGGATGATATACTTTATATATTACTTGGTATATTGGAGGCCTTGTATGACAACAGCTATCGGATTAGATTCAGCGGTAAAATTGCTGATTCCTGCTTTTACCGGAACTGGTAACGAGAATAATATTTCTTTTGATAATATAATGAATATATTTTCATCAGAAAAAGAGAGTAAAAATAATACTGATGGTATTAAAACAGGCCTATTGTATAACGGATTAACTGCTGCCGATATTCCTAATATGGAAATGAGTCCTGAGGAGATTGTTGACAGGATAATAGAAAAAACAAAAGAAAAATATGAAGCGCCTGCTGAGGATACAGGGCTTACATCCGAAAATAAAGACAGGTTAATACAAATATCTCAGCTTCTGGATTTAGTAATAAGTTTAATGATGTCAAAAACAATGGATGGTAAATATGAAGCCGGTGATTATCCAAAATTATCAGAGATGATAAAGGAATTTACGTCTGCAATCAATAACATAGCAGCTATTAATACAGAAAACCTTGATGACCTGCTGGATAAGCTGACAGATTTAGTATTAGAAATGACAGGGGATGAAAATACGGAGAATAAATTTGAAGTTTCAGACAGGTTTGAAAAAATGTGCAGGGAGCGAATAGAACAGTATCAAAAAGCTTCTGCTGCCGTAGATTTTTCGCAGGATACAATAATCAATATCAAATTAGAGAATTTGTCTGATATATAAAAAGCGCGGAGAATATGCAGTTCTCCACGCTTTTTTAGAAATTAGATTTTTACTGATTAGTCATCAGCATGACCGGCAGTACCTAATACTTGCATTTTGTGTTTAACAAGTTCTTTAACGGCAGTTCTGCCCGGCCCCATATATTCACGAGGGTCGAATTTTTCAGGATGTTCTACAAAGAATTCTCTGATTGTAGAAGTCATTGCTAATCTTAAGTCTGTATCAATGTTGATTTTTGCAACACCGTTCTTAGCAGCGTATGCAAGCATTTCTTCAGGAACCCCTTGAGCATCCGGAAGGTTGCCGCCGAATTGGTTGCATTTGTCCACTAAGTATTTAGGAACAGAAGATGAACCGTGAAGTACAATCGGGAAATCATAACCTGTTACAGCATTGATAGCGGCTTTACATTCAGCGAGTCTTTCAAAGTCTAATTTTGCTTCGCCTTTGAATTTGTAAGCGCCGTGAGAAGTACCGATAGCAATTGCTAAAGAGTCACAGCCAGTTTCTTTAACGAATCTTGCTGCTTCTTCAGGGTCAGTGTAAGTTGCGTGTTTTTTATCAACTTTAACGTCATCTTCGACGCCTGCCAATTTACCGAGTTCAGCTTCAACTGAAACACCTCTTTGGTGAGCATATTCAACAACCTGTTTTGTTAAAGCGATGTTTTCTTCAAGCGGGAAACGGCTTCCGTCAATCATAACAGATGAGAAACCGCCGTCGATACAAGCTTTACAAATATCAAAATCAGCACCGTGGTCTAAGTGAAGAGCGATAGGTATAGTTGTTGTTTCTAACGCTGCTTGAACTAATTTGATTAAGTAAGTTTGGTTAGCATACTTTCTTGCGCCTGCGGATACCTGAAGGATAATTGGCGAACGAGTTTCGTCAGCCGCTTCAGCAATACCTTGCAGAATTTCCATATTGTTAACATTGTAAGCACCGATTGCGTATTTACCGGCAAGTGCTTTTTTGAACATTTCGTTTGTTCCTACGAGTTTTCTTTCGCTCATTTTGAGTCTCCTTCTAAAAATTAAAACCGTACATGCTTAACGTACAACAAAAAAAGAAGGAATACAACATGTTCAGATTAAAATTATAGCCCTGTTGGGGCATTGTATATATTCAGTAAATAGTATTTAATATAATTAAATCTTTTTCATACTTCCAACTATTCTTAATTCCAGGAGTCGAAAGGCTCTTTTTTTTTATTGAACATAACGAGGATGCGGAAAAATATGCATTTTCCCCGCAAACTCTAATTAATATGGATACTAGGCCGCAGCTGTTTGTACTTGTTGTTCCGGCAGCTTTTTAGCATTCAGGCTGTTGAGTGCAAAATTAGCAGCGGCTCTTACTGTTTCATTTGTATCAGTATTTATTAATGCTTCATAGATTGGAGTTAATTCTCTTGCGTATTCTTCTCTTTGAAGGTAGATTAGAGCATCAAGAGCATTTAATCTGATTTTGTAGTTATCACTCTTTAGAGAATTTACGATTGCTGAGAGTCCGGGGACATCAGTAACCGGAACTACACTGCCGGTGTCTTTTTGAACCCTGTTTACAAAAGCTTTTGATAGTAAAGCAAGAGTTGCTATTCCGTACTCTTTGTTTCTTTCTGCCAGTTCAAGAGGGGAAAGAGTATTGGCATAATTTATATCCTGCTCTGATATATTGTGGGGCAGAACAATTTTATCATCGGGTACATTTTCTTGTTTTTGTTTTTCGTGTGCTGCCAGGTTTTCAGCAATCATGCTCCTAATCTGATTTTGTGAATCAGTTGGCCCTGCAAGAGTGGTTGTATCTTTTGATACAATATCTATTACACTATGGAAAACCGGTTCAATAAGATATGGTTTTATAGCTTCCGGTTTGCCGCTTAATCCCGCATCTACAATTTCTTTTAGCTGGAGAGCCTGTACATCATAGTTTGGAGAATCAAGGTTTTCTACTATTTTTATATAATCAATGACTGGTGATGTGTCGCCGGGAGGAACTATTTCTACTTTTGAGAGTTGACGATTTATGTTTTCCTCAGGATCTGCAATTTTATTCACTACGGTATTGTTATTTGTGTTTGAGATTTCGGGGGCTGGTATTGTATTTACAGGCTCCGACGGAGGTGCAGCATAAGTTTTTAAATCTTCTATGTTAATACCTTCCGGCGGAGTGTTTGAAGGCTTTATAACTGTATCCTCTGCGGGTTTAGCCGGTTCTTGCTCATTTTTATCTTGAACAGGAGCTGTATTTTGATTTTTGTTTGGTGCAGGTTCTGATTCCTCAATATAAGATGCCGGCGGAACAGGAACTGTTACTTTTTCAATAACAGACTCCGGCAGCTTGTCCGCTGTCTTTGGCCGGGGCAATTCCTTTACAATTACAGTCTTAGGTGGTAATGCCGGCTGGTTTTTAATCATTTGAGGATAATATTCAGGCGGAATTTGTGTTTCTGTATATTTGTATATTTTTACAGGTTCAGTTTTTTGAACAGTGGTTCCTTGCTGCGGTACATTTACTACAGGGTTATGAATATCAATTTTAACACCGCTGTAATTTTGATTTGTTATATAAGCACCTTTGCCTATTGTATCTACTCCTGCCATATTTTAACCTTTCTTTCACATTTATTGTATATTATTATAAAGATTACTTTCTTTTAAGAATTGCTATTTTCTTATAAAATATTTACATTTATTTTGTTTCTTCAACATTTTGAGCGGTGTTTTTGTCTGGTTCATAAATGCTTGTCTGCGGGATATCATAAATTGGCGCGGTAATTGCAGGCGGTACATTTACGGCAGGATTGGTAATATCAATTTTAACCCCGTTATAACTGTTTGTCTGCGGCAGACAGCATTGAGGGCAAAAACAAGGTTGAGCTGGTTGAATGATTGTCATATAAAGTCCTTTCTTTAACACTACATGCGGATTAACGCACGTGAATAAAAAAGATTGACTAAATTATGATAAATTGTAACAATTATTTACACAATATTAATTACATCTAATCCGTTGTATTCAAATATACGTTTAGTTTTCCCTTTTTTATACTCGCGTGCGAGCAGCGCTCCTGCAATAGCTTCTAACTGTGCGGCAGGAATCATATTGCCGGGCATATTGCTGAATCCGTAATTTAATTTAAGTGCGGATTGGAAGAATTTGCAGTCTGCCGGACTTCGTTCTTTATAATTGGAATATAAATTGAGTTTTTGTCTGGTCAGATAGATTTCAAATCTGTTAATATCTATTCCTTCATCATGAAGTTTGAGGAGGTATTCGCTGCCTCTTGGTGAAAATCTCTGCATCCAGTTATCTTTATTTAAAAATAGCGGATTTTCATTAATTCTTTGATAAGGCTTGGAAAGAACCCGCCATTTCCCGTTGAGCATGGCATTATCCCAGGGGAGCGAAACCATAATGCTGGAATTTTTTAATGAAGAAAAATTATCAAAGAAAAAGACTACATCATTAATTGAAAAAAGTTTATCAACATAACATAGCTGTCCATTATCCTGTAAAACAGCAACTCCTGATTCAATAGATGATGCGGCGCCCAAAGACAACCCTATATAGTATTCACTCATAAATCAATTATATACCAAAATCTTCATCAGAGGGCAGCGGAACATCTAACATAATTACCGGAACTTCTTCTTTTGTTTTTAAATCCTGATTCAGTCCGTGGTATATATTCTTATTTCTTTCTGCTGCTGATTTTGGCGGTAGTTTTGTATATTTTAATTTGGAATCTGTATTCTGCGGCCTGGTATCGTTTGTTTTGAAATTAAAATCAGTCATTTTTGCCGCAAATTTAACATCTCTAACAATTTTTTCCCGTTCTGCTTGCAGGTGTTTTTGTTCGTCAATGGGAATGTCTTTTAAATTAATACCGGGTTTTTCAGCGTCTTTGTACTTGTTTTTGAGTATCATTATTTCGATGCGCCGGTTTTTTTGAGCGTTTTCGGGTGTTAAATTATCTGCAACAGGTCTGGTATCTGCGTACCCTATAGCAGTGAATAGCTGCGGGAAGAACTTAAATCTTCCTATTAAATATCGGACAACAGAGCATGCCCGTGCGGCAGATAATTCCCAGTTAGATGGATATTGAGATGTCGCAATTGGCGCACTGTCAGTATGTCCTTCTACTCTCATATTGTGCAGAATAAATTTTTCGCAGACAAGTACTCCGACTTTGTCCAGCATTTGTTTAGCTGATGGACTCAGGTTTGCAGAACCGGAGGGGAATAGGTACTTATCATCAAAAGTCAGCAGCAGTCCTCTCTCTGTTATTTTTGCAGAAACTCCGTCAAGCTCTTTATTTTTTACAAGTTCGTTTATAACTTTTTCTATTTCCTGAAAGGAGTTATCCTCATATTTTGCATTCATATATTCAAACATGAGGCTTGGGATAAAAGAGTTAGCCATAGTTGATTCATCAAAAAAACTGTCGCTGCTTTCGAGAATACTTTCCTGCCCGGTCAGAAGCGCGTTTGCTTCAAAAGCTTTTCTGATAGATTCTTCAAATTTTGTGAAATCTGCAATATCAACCTGAGAGAGGGCATAGAGTACAACAAAGGTTGCAAACAGCAGGGTTATGAAATCGCCGTATGAAACAAGCCAGCGTTCAAGGTTTTCATGTGGTTCTTCTTTTTTCTTTTTTGCCATTATTGACCTTTCTTAGGAGCTGAGGATTTGCTGTCCAGAATAAATGATTGCAGTTTTCTCTCAATTAGCGCTGGAGATTCTCCGGCCTGAATTGAAAGAATACCTTCGCAGATAATTGTTTTTGCGAGAAATACTTTAGCATAATTACATCTCAAACGGCTGGCAAACGGGAGCATAACGAGGTTAGCTGCAAACAACCCGTAAATTGTAGCAACGAATGCAACCGCGATACCTGCTCCGAGTTTTGAGGGATCAGACAGGTTCTGCATAACCTGAATTAAACCCAGAACGGCGCCGATAATACCCAAAGTAGGTGAATATCCGCCAAAGGACTCAAATACTTTTGCTGAAGTACCGATTTTATTTTCTAATTGTTCAATCTGGTTTTCCATAATTTCGCGTACAAGAGTGGGGTCTGTTCCATCGGCTACGGCTTCAAGTCCTAGAGTTAATAAGGGATCTGATGCAAGTGCCGCTTCTTTTTCGAGAGCAATAATACCTTCTTTTCTTGCTTTAGTTGCAAAACGGCCTATTTCTGCAATCAGCGCTGTTAAATCGACAACCGGAGGCATGAAAATATCTTTTATAGATAGCATGGCATCTTTTAATACAGGTATCGGAAAGCTTAAGAATACGGCACCCGATGTACCGCCTATAACGATAAAGGCTGCTGTTATCTGTATTAACTGTCCAATATTACCGCCTTCGAGAGCCTGACCGGTTAATATAAAGCCAAGTCCCATGAATAAGCCTATTATTGCAAAAATATCCATATCTTCTCCACTATATTCTTTTTTACTTTTATTTTAAACGTTTTCAGGTTATTTTGTATCATTTATTTGTAGTATTAACAGGCGCTGAGGGCATAAAAAAAGAATATCTTATTGTATAAATTCTCTTGTGTTATAATTTTTTTACAATTTAATAAGGGAGGGAAAAATAATGGCAGAAGCAAAAATTTTAGCAGCAATACAAAGAACTGATACAGAACAGTTGCAGATATCTATAAGTGAATATCGCGGGAAGAGCTATTTTAATTTAAGAATTTTCTATACAACTGATGATGGAGCAACCTGGCTGCCGACAAAAAAAGGTGTTACGTTTGCGCCTGACCAGCTTGATATTTTATCAGATGCTATTGAAGAAGCCAAGAAAGAATTTATGGCAGAAGCAGAAGAATAATGAATTATGCCCTTGTACTGGTAAATATAACGGGTTTAGGGGTAAAGACATTCAGTTATCTTATACCTGAGGATATGAAACAGGTTATCCGTATTGGGCAGCCTGTTTTAGTCCCATTTGGCAAACGCGGGCTTGTAAATGCCTTTGTTGTCGGGTTTTCTGATTATCTGCCGGGGGATTTTACACCTAAGAAAATAAACAAAATTCTTGATACAAATCCGTTATTTTCGCTAAAATACCTGAAATTATTGGAGTGGGTTGCTAATTATTACTGTACGGATTTAGTTACTGTAATAAATATGGCAATTCCGTCTAAATTTATAGAAATGTCATCTAAAGTGTCCAGAGCTGTTGAGTTTATTACCTGTGAGGGCGCAACTAAACGCCAGACAGAAATACTTACAGCTCTAAAAGAGTCCGGCAAATCGCCGTTAAATAAATTTTTAAAAGAAAATAAAACAACAATTGCAACAATAAATAAAATGTCGGATGCAGGTTTATTGAAAATTACTGATGAAGAAGTTTATAGAAATCCGTTAAGTATATTTAAAGATATTCAAATTGAGCCGTTGTATGAACTTTCCGCAGAGCAGGAGAGGGTATATAGTGAAATTTCTGCAAAACTGCGTTCTCAAAAACCGTTGCTACTGCATGGTATTACTGCTTCGGGTAAGACAGAAGTTTATTTTAAATTAATAAAAGATGTCATAGACACAGGGAAAAACGTGTTGTTTCTGGCTCCTGAAATAGCGTTAGCCTCGCAGCTTGTAAAACGTCTTGCCAGAAAATTTGGAATTAATGATGTTGCAATCTGGCACAGCAGTATTTCAGAGGGAGAAAAGTACGATGTATGGAAAAGGTTATATAATAACGATGTAAAAATTCTTGCGGGTGTTCGTTCGGCTGTTTTTGCGCCGCTGAATAATATCGGGCTTATTATAGTCGATGAGGAACACGAGGGGGCGTATAAGCAATCAAACCCTGCGCCCAGATATGATGCAAAAATAATAGCCCGGCGTCTGGCTCAATTCCATCAGGCACCGATTATTTTAGGGTCTGCGACGCCCGATATATCATCGTATTATTATGCAAGTAACAATAATAATTTGTTTGAATTAAAGAAACGGTTTAATAATCAGCCGCCGGCTAAGACACGTGTAATTAATATGCAGGAATACGGTCATGCTGCATATAAAGGTATGATATCGAAGCCGTTGCAGACAGAAATTGCAAAAACGCTTGAGGAAAAACATCAGGTAATTCTTTTAATGAACAGGCGGGGCTTTTCTACATCTACTCAATGTAAAGCTTGCGGGTATGTTATAGAATGTCCGGATTGTTCAATTCCGATGATATGGCATAATACAGATAAAGTTTTGAAGTGTCATTACTGTAATAAGATTTTGCCGTTTCCCGATGTATGTCCAAATTGCGGCTCAGATGCTCTTAGAAACTCGGGGGCCGGTACTCAAAAGATAGAACTGTTGATTAAAGAACTTTATCCTGATGCGAGAGTTGCAAGGATTGATAGTGATATTTTGGTCAGGAAAAATGCGCATATAGAACTTTTAAACAAATTTAATTCACGCGAAATTGATATTTTAATCGGAACGCAGATGATTGCTAAAGGACTTGATAATCCAAATGTTACACTGGTCGGTGTACTTAATGCTGATGCAGGCTTTTCACTTCCTGATTTTCGTGCATCTGAGCGTGGATTTCAATTATTAACACAGGTTGCAGGCAGAGCCGGCCGAGGGGCGGATGCCGGTCAGGTGATTTTTCAAACGTATAATCCTGCCTATTATGCGTTTGAGAGTGCAAAAGAGCAGGATTATGATAAGTTTTATGAAAAAGAGATTAAGCTCAGACAGGAATATGACTATCCGCCGTTCAGTCAGATTATAAGGTTAATCATAAGTTCTGAGAATAATTTTCGTGCTGAAAAATCTGCTATGGAAATTGGTATGAGATTTTCACAGCTTACAGAGAAACACGGGGTGAACGAGTATCTTGAAGTTTTAGGCCCTTCGGCATGCGTTATTGAAAAAATCAGTAATAAATACAGGTTTCAGATTTTGATAAAAAATAAACTCTCGCAGAAGGGACATAAATTTGTGTCATCATTTCTCAATAAAATAATTATGCCAAAAGACATAAAATTATCTATAGATGTTGACCCGCTGGATATTTTATAAATAATTACAAAACTGCATCCAGATAGCTTTGCGGGAATTTAGAGGCTGCGGCTTTTGAAATGTATCCTACATTAAGGCTTTCAGCTATTAATCTTAGATTGTATGTTGCAGAGATTATGATAATTCTTGTTTTGTCATACCGGGTTAATTTTCTTACCTGCTCAACAAACCATTCTCCGGCGTATTTAGGTAAAAAATCTTCTTCCATTTGTAAATCTGTTATAATCAAATCAAAGGGGGCGTTTAGATTATTATAAACTATTTCGTATCCCTCTCTGGCTGATGCTGCTGTTTCAAACTCTGCCTGCCCGCCTAAAAGTTCATTTAAAATAAGTATATGCTGATCTCTCCAGCCTTTTACATCATCAACGATTAGAATTTTTTTCATTTTCTTAAACCGCTTGCACCTTTCAAGTATATAAATTCAGGAGTGAAATTTTCTCCGCAGTTTACGACAATCATTACGCGTATACATTTTTGAAGCGCGTTTTTTACTTTAAGTTCGTTATAACACATCATTGGAATATCTTTCCAGTGTAAATCAATTCTTGCAAATTTTGCAGGAAATGCTGCATCTAAATCATCTGTCATTGTAAAAATAACGTGAGAAATCATATCTAAATCAATATTATTTTTCAAAATTATTTCAGAAAGCAGCTCTATTGTTGCATTTTTAATATCTTCTTCCGTATTATTATCAACAGTAATAGCGCCTCTTATTCCGCGTGAAATCATTTTTTTACTCCTATAGTATTAGCAATTCCGTTATACCAGTCGCGTGCCGGCATTTCTCCTTTGCTTTCGGGCTTAACTGTAATAGCTCTTAGAATCCCGTTTCCTGTTGCAAAATCGACCCCATCTTTGCCGGCGTGAAGGATTTCTCCCGGAGCTGCATTTGCAGGTTCGTTGATAACGCAGGATTTCATTATTTTAATAGTTTTGTTGTTTAGAGAGAAATAGGCACCCGGGGATTTGTATATTCCGCGGATAAGGTTGTGGATTTCTTTTGCGCTGTTGTTCCAGTTTATTTTAAACTCGTCGCTTGTAAGTTTGTTTGCAAAACAAACACCTTCTTCGCATTGTTTTACGGCTTTAAGAGTTCCTCCGTAAATACCTTTAAGGGTTTGAGCAACGAGTTCCGGGGATTTATCGGAAATTATTTGGTACAAATCTTCGCAAGTCATATCATCAGTGATATCAATGGGATAAGATATACAGATATCACCGCAATCCAGTCCTAGTTCTGTAATCATTGTACATATACCTGTTTGTTTATCACCGTTAATAATACATCTTTGAATAGGGTTAGCGCCGCGGTATTTGGGCAGCAGGGAAGCGTGGAGATTAATAGTTTCGTATTTTGGCATGTCAAGAACTTCCTGCGGCAGAATTTGACCGAAGGCAAAAGTGACAAAAAAATCTGCATTTAACGCTTTTATTTTTTGTTGAATATCCGGTTCTTTTCTGATGGATTTAGGCTGGAATACTGGAATATTCGATTCGATGGCGGCTTTTTTTATAGGTGAAGCTGTAAGCTTGTTCCCCCGCCCTGCCGGTTTGTCGGGCTGGGTTACAACGCCGATGATTTCAAAATCTTCCGAGTTATGGAGGTATTGAAGAGTTTTAACCCCGATATCCGGGGTACCCCAGAAAACGACTTTAATCATTATCGTTTCCTTTATCCTGTTGATTTTTGAGTATTTCATCAAGTTCGGGTTCTGATAAAAGTTTGTCGACTTCTACCGGCGGGAGGTTGTATTTATTTAATACTTCATCGGCTTCAAACCTGTTAATTGAATGGTCAATGAATAAAATTCCGTCAAGGTGGTCAAACTCGTGTTGAATGGCTCTTGCAAGTAAAACGCCGTCTTTTACTTCCATAACAAACGGGCGCCCGTGAATGTCGGTTGCTTTAACCATAATATCAGCGTATCTTCTAACGTCGGTATAGGCTTCCGGGAAACTTAAACATCCTTCGTGGCTTTTGCAGGCGCCGGATTTTTTTATGATTTTAGGGTTTATAAATGTAATCGGATTAAGCGGCTCATCGCCTGTTGAGCAGTCTACAACAAATATTCTTAAGTTTTCTCCGATTTGCGGTGCTGCAAGTCCTACACCGTTGTTGGCATACATTGTGTCATATAAATCTGCAACGATTGCTTTTACTTTTGCTGAAACTTTATGTACTTCCTTGGAAGGGAGTCTAAGGGAGGGTTCCCCGTATCTTAAAATCTTTTTTATAGCCATAACTTCACCTCATTTTTATTATAGCATAAAAGAAATTATGCTTGAAAGTTAATATGTTTGCGATACTATGTAGGTATGAAAGTACAGAAAATCCAATCACAAAATAATTTTAGAAGTTTATCACATGGTGCAGCAGCGGCGGATGGTGCTGAGAAAGCACGGAAAGAATCATTTACTGATAAATTTTCGACGAGAATAAAAAATTCAGCGGATTTAAACGACTGTGTATCGGTGCCGAGAAGCGTTTTTAAGGGGTATCTTGCTTTTATGCTTGGTACTGCGGCGCTTACGATGGGAACATTTATTCCGCAAAAAGCGAAGAAGGTTAAAACAGGTGTTATGATTGCAGGGAACCTTGTAAACCTGTATGGTATCTGGAGTTTTGTAAGACCTTATGTGGTAAAAGATGCGGCTCCGACGGTTAAAGGCAGTGCTATTCTTGATAAAACAGCGTAGGCGCTGCTCCTTGTCATAACCATTCTAAAGCCGGGGAAGGAACATTATTATTGATTTTCCCGCCCCAACTGGTGACGGGGAACGATTGCTGGTGCAATAAAATTACACCCTACTCCGGGGAATATCTGCACAAAAACACAAATCCCCCTCTTGTCAAAAAAAAATGTTTGTGCAAAACTTATCTTATCCAACAGATGTGTTTGCGCACAGAAATTAAAAAAGGATGTGTATTAATATATGAAAACAGGAAATCAAAACAGATTACATCATCACCATCATTTGGGCTAGGCGCTAATGATGGAGGTCTGATTTCTATTGTTTTTATAAAACTTTTTTCGTTAGCACCGATGCCCCGGCCGTATTTGAACGGTTACAATCTATGGTAGCAGCGAAAAGAGGAAAAGAAAATGTCATTAGTAAATATAATATCTGCAATCGGCAATAACTCATCAATTTACCCGTTAATAGTACGCGACTGCGGGATAGAGATTCCTGCGAAAGTTGGCATGACATATTATCAGAATCGGTCGGACAAGTATATTGCCTATCTTGGTGCAAGAGAGCGCTTTGTTGATGAATACGCCGTTTCTGCCGTCTGGCTTGGCGGAGTGCCGTTAATTGGGAAGATTGCCGACTATATAATAAATAAATACGGTTTTAACCCTAGTATTAGCAGTAAACTCTATAAAGAAGAGGATTTTCAGGGGCTTAAGTATAATATTGCAAAATTTAAAAATAAAGCACCTAAAGAAGTCGCAGAACTTGAAAATGCGCTTAAAAATGCCGATAAATACCGCGGGTGTCTTGCAGGAAAGTTTCTAGCGCAGACAATTATTCCTGTTGCACTTATGGGCTGGATAATTCCTAAACTAATTTTTAAATGGACTGCGTACTCTAAAAGAAAACACGGACAGCAATGCGGAGATAAATTTGAAAAACAAAATCGGGTTAATACAGATAAAAAGCAGCAATCGCCGGCTTTTAAAGGTGTAAATATCGGCTCGCTTGCAGAGTTAACTAATCTGCAAAAACTTATAATGATAGACGGCGGATATGCTGCGGGACGTGTTGCAACTGCCCGTAAACGTAATGAAGCGTATGATATCGCGTTTAGAATGGGCGGGATGATGTATCTTAACTACCTTTTCCCGAAACAACTGGAAAAAGTGTCTAATTTTCTCACAGAAAAAGCGTTAAAAACAAATATGGACTTAGATGTTAAACTCCTTGCTAATAAAGAGTTTTTGACTGCTGTAAAGTCCGGACAGTTAGAATTACCTGTAAGTGTTAACCCGAAAGATTTGATTGAATTTGTAGATAACAGGCCTGATTCAATGTTTACGAAGTATGCTGGTGAGTTTGGCAAGGTAAAAATGCTTAATGAAAATCTTCGCGACCCGCGCGCGTATGTCGATTTTAAAGCCCTTGGCGAGTTTAGAAACAGTCTTGAAAACTTTATTTCTATGGCAAGAGGCGGTGCCGGCGATGAGGAACTTATTAAAAGTGTGGAAAAATTTGCCAAGAAAGCCCAAAAAGTTAAAACTATTAATATTCTAAGTAATGTGTTGATTACATCCGGCCTGCTTGCCTTCGGGCTTCCAAAACTCCAGTTTAAATTCAGAGAATGGATTACAGGGTCAAAACTGGAACCGGGAATTATTAATTAAAATATCGGGCGGAAAAATTTATTTTTCCGCCCGATATATAATTTTGATTTCTAAACAACTATTTGTTTAATTGGCTCATTACTTCATCAGCAAAGTTATCGCTGCGTTTTTCAAGGCCTTCGCCGAGAACAAATCTGTCAAACTTAACAATATTAAGTTTACCGCTGATTAGCTGTTCAATAGTCATATCAGGATTTTTAACAAATGGTTGTTCAAGCAGACATCTGTGTGACATTAATTTGTTAACTCTGCCTTCAACAATTTTTGCTCTGATTTGTTCAGGTTTATTTGCAAGGTCTTCTTTACCCATTTCGATTCTTGTTTCTTCTTCGATAACAGAAGCCGGAATATCAGCTCTTGAAACGAACTCAGGAGCTGAAGATGCGATGTGTAAGCAAATATCTTTTGTAAGTTCCGCATCAGCTTTATCTGTTTCTAGAAGAACACCGATTTTACCGTTGTGGATATAAGTTGCAACATTGCCTTCGTAGCGTACAAAACGTCTAACTGTGATTTTTTCGCCGATAGAAGCAATTTTTTCTTTTAGAACATCGCTTATTATTTTGCCGCATTTCGGGCATGTTGTGTTCATTAATGTGTCAACATCAGCAGGATTTGATTCAGCAACAAGCTGTGCAAGTCCGTTGGTTAATTCAACAAATTCAGCATTTTTAGCAACGAAATCTGTTTCGCAGTTAATTTCAATCATAGCGCCGCAAGAATCGTTAACATAAGAACCAACTCTGCCTTCTGCTGCGATTCTTCCCATTTTCTTATCAGCAGATGCAATGCCTTTTTGTCTTAAAAGTTCTGTCGCTTTTTCCATATCACCGTCAACTTCAACAAGTGCTTTTTTTGCATCCATCATACCTGCACCGGTTTTGTCGCGGAGTTCTTTAACCATTGTAGCTGTAATATTCATTTATTTTCTCCTTATATAAAACGGGACTTAGGACATAAAATCTGCCCCTGCCCCGTTAATTCGTGTTTTATACAGAAACTTCAACGCCTGCGTCTTCAGGTCTGATAGTTTCAAGTTTAGCCTTTGTGTTGGCATTGTTTTCTTTTAGTTGTTTTCCTTCAAGGACTGCATCGGCAAGTTTGGATACAATAAGCTTGATAGAGCGGATTGCGTCATCGTTGCCCGGAATAACATAGTTGATACCTGACGGATCAGCGTTTGTGTCAGCAAGACAAATAACAGGGATGTTAAGTTTGTTTGCTTCTGCAATTGCAATATCTTCTCTTTTTTGGTCAACAACAAAAATCAAATCAGGCAGACCTCTCATTTCTTTGATACCGCCTAAGGTTTTGCTTAATTTTTGAAGTTGTCTGTTAAGCTGAGCCTGCTCTTTTTTAGGTAATTTTTCAGCATGTCCGCTTTCAATAAATTCTTCAAGTTCTCTTAACTTGTTTATTCTGCCGCGGATAGTTTCAAAATTTGTTAACATACCGCCGAGCCATCTTCTGTTAACATAATATGCGCCTGAACGTTTTGCTTCTTCTGCAACAACGTCAGCGGCTTGTTTTTTAGTACCAACGAACAGAATATTTTTATTCTTTGCAGCGTAATCTCTTACTAATTCGTAAGCTGCGTCTAATAAATCGGAAGTTTTTCTCAAATCAAGAATATAAATTCCGTTTCTTGCACCGTAGATATACGGTTTCATTTTCGGGTTCCAGAATTGTGTTTGGTGTCCGAAGTGAACACCTGCTTCTAAAAGTTCAATAATTGATGCAACGGGCATCGTGTTTCTCCTTATAACTTGTGTATTGTACTACGGATTACAATGCTTCATCCCAATTTAAGGACTAGGGCGAACCTATCAAGCCAGTGTAATCACAAGTATTGTAAAACAAACATATTTTTAATACAATCATGCCCCGGTTGAATTTGAGGGGTTTTGTTAAGTTTTGTTAAGCACCCTGCCGCTGTTCGTCTGCGCCGTTTTTTCGCCTCTACCCCTTTAATGCCCCATCGTTTTCGCCGTTTATAAAATATTTCTGCATAGCAAGGAAAAATACGATAATTGGAATGGTCGAGAGTATAGAGCCGGCTGCAATATAGCGCCAGTTAGAACTAAACATTCCCTGCAAATTATTAATTCCGACCGGCAGTGTAAACATGCTCTCTTTTGTTAACAGAATACTCGGCCATAAAAATTCTCCCCACGAGCCGATAAATGTGAATACGGCAAGCACGGCAAGCGTCGGCTTAACCATAGGAAGTACAACTTTCCACAGAACCTGAAATACGTTACACCCGTCAACAATTGCTGATTCTTCAAGTTCAACGGGGATTTTTATAAACGCCTGCCGCATTAAAAATATTCCGAATGCTGATACGGCAAACGGCATTACAAGCCCGATATATCCGTTTAAAATACTAACTCCGTCTGTAAGCCCGAGTTTTACTGTTATTAAATAAACGGGTACCATTATTGCCTGAAAAGGCACCATAATAGTTGCTAAAATGCCGAAAAATATGAATCTTTTCCCTGCAAATTTCATCCTTGCAAGAGGATATCCGGCAAGCGAGGAGAAAATAAGGTTAAATATTACTGTTAAGCCGGACACTGCAACAGAATTGTAAAAATACCGCATAAAATCGACTTTCCTCCATACACCTGTATAATTTGCAAAAGTAAAGTCTGACGGGATAAATACCGGCGGGTATGCAAATATGTTTTCGTTTATTCCCTTGAAAGATGTTGATGTGAGCCAGATAAACGGGAATATTGATAAAATTGATACAATTATTAAAATCGTGTGTGATACAAACCCTGTCAAAAATCTTCTGTTCATAAACCTATATTAACACAGGATATGATTTATAAAATAATTTATACGTTGGATATTGAGTTTGCGGAAAAATATATATTTCCCCGCAAACTTCGGGGAACGGTTTTACATCAGGTTGTGTACTATCCCGTACAAGACCTGCACTGTAGTCCTAGATAATTTTAATAAAATTATTTAAATAACTGTTAAAAGCTTGAATAAAAGTTATTAAAAAGAGAAAAGACAATAATTTATGCAGGGGGTTATGCACCCCCTGCCCCCGCACTGTATTTCTTTCTTTTGGTTGCGAGGCAAAAGAAAGAAAAAGAAAGAAAAACACGCTCAACAATTCCCCATTTACCCCCAGTCACTAAACTCAACCCAAGGCAAAATAACTCACTGCGTTCAGACAAATTTTGCCTTGTTGCTGTTTTGTTAAGTGACTGTAGAAAAAAAGGAAAATATTTGTTTGAAATTATCCTGGACGACAGTGTACACGACCTGATGTTCACACACCTAAAGTCTGATTTGAAAAGCGCATTGCCGGCAGAAGATGAAGGTGTTTGTGAAGGCAAATGCTGTTTTACGCCGGCAAGCAGGATTTCTTCAAAATTTGTTATTTTTCGACTTAAGTATAAGAGTTTGCAGAAAAAACTTGAAAATCCGGGTTTTGTTAACTAAATTTCACATACTGGTTTATATTGAAAAAACTTGTATAATTGTTTTTATGAAAAAATTTTTGATTTTATTTTTTGTATTAATTTCTTTATCCGGCGTTGTATTCGCCTCAGGAACAGATGCTTCCTGGCGGAGGCTTGCTGTGTATAATTTTAAAGGTGAAGGTGTTTTAGCGCTGTCTGATTTGTCGGTTGAATACTATTCCCCAAAACTTATTATTGTCCGCGATAAAAGCAATATGTATTATCGTGCGGATATCTCAGGCAAACCGCTTGATGCCGATAAATATCTGGTATTAGGGTATCCGTTAATAGTAATATCTGACGGGAATTTTGTCCAGTTAATAAAGGCTAAATCTGTTCAGGATAATGAAGCGGAAATGATTATTTATAACAAGCAGGGAGAAGTTGTTTTTCCGCTTGATAAATTAAAAAACTATGAGCCGCTCGGGTTTAAATATCTGAAAGACGGCAGAATTATTGCGGTTAAAAAGCAGCACTCAGATATTGTTGTATTTGAAGCCGGTAAGCCTCAGCTTTTGCTTGACTCGCCCGAAAAGCTTGCTGATTGGCTTAATAAAAATAAAATTGATACAACGGATTACAAAGGAAAATGGACTGAACAAATGTCACCGGAAGAAAAAATGTTAACGATAGAGCATAATATCTTTGAAAACTGGCTCAATAATCCGTCGAATATATATATGGCGCCGGCTGATGATAAAGTCGTATTCCAGACCCGTGACGGCAACGGTATCAGAAGCAGGAGATATCCTACAAATGTTTTTGTAAAGCCGAATCCGGAGTATCAGAATATTGTTATTCAAGGCGGATATTATACGTATTTTTTTATGGGAACCTGGAAAATACAATCTTTTGACAGCACAGTTACCGGTAGTGCAAGGTTTAAAAATCTGCCTATTATCCGCGGTGAGTATGTATATATCGAGGAATAATTATAAATCCGAAAGAGGTGTATGCATAAGCATGGTATAAATTAAGCCTGATAAAATCATACAGATAGGAATAGTAAGAACCCAGGCAAGAACAATATTTTTAACAATACCCCATTTTACGGCTCTTGCTTTTGTCATTGCTCCGACACCCATAATAGCGGTTGAAATAATGTGTGTAGTACTTACTGGAATACCCAGATGGGAACATGCAAGAATTATTCCGGAAGCGGATATTTCTACCGCAAATCCGTGTATTGGTTTTATTTTAACTATTTTGGAGGACATTGTTTTAATTATTCTCCAGCCGCCTGCCATTGTACCGAGTGCAAGTGTAAACGCGCAAAGGCAGATAACCCATAACGGAATATGAAAATCTTCACCTTTTATGAGTCCAAAGGTTATTAATGCAAGTGTAATTATACCCATGGTTTTTTGTGCATCGTTTGAACCGTGTGAAAAGGCCAGAAAACCGCAGGAGATGAGTTGTAATTTTTTGAAAGTTCTGTTTAAGTATTCAGGTTTAATTCTCCAGAAAAGGAAAATCAAAGTAGCAATTACTAAAAATCCGATGATAAAACCTAAAAGCGGTGATGTTACCATCGGAATAAGAACTTTATTTAAAACATTTTGGCCGTTAATAACATCGAGAGCCGGATGTTCAAGGTGCATTGTACTAAATCTGAAAATTAAATCATACTGCTGATCCAGTTTGAAATACGCGTGAACCACTGACGCACCCAGCAGTCCGCCAATCAGAGCATGCGATGAAGAAGACGGTATTCCTGCCCACCACGTTATCAGTCCCCATATAATGGCGCCCAGCAATGCACACAGGATAGTTAATTGTGTTATTGCATCGTGCGCCACCATGCCTACGCCTATTGTTTTTGCAACATGTGTTCCGCACAGCGCTCCGGCAAAATTGAAAACTGCGGCGTACAAAACAGCGTAGCGCGGGCTTAGTGCTTTCGTTGAAACCGCCATCGAAATTGCATTAGCAGAATCGTGAAAACCATTAATAAATTCAAATACTAGAGCTACTGCAATTATTATTACTAAAAATAAAATCAAATGTGTCATAATTAACTGTTCTTTGCTGCTATATTAAGTACCATATCTGCGACAGATGTGCATTTATCCAGTGCATCTTCAAGGTCTTTGTATATATCGCGGTATTTGATAACCGTTATAGGATCAAATTTCCCCGAGAAAAGTTCCTCTGTCGCACGGTATAGAACATCATCACCAAGGGTTTCAATTTCTTTCATTGTGTTTCTTGAATCGGTAATTGTCTGAATTTTATGGAGCTTTTTTAAAAGACTTACACAATGAACCAGTTCGGTTGTTGCTTTGATAATAACTTTCCCCTGCTGGAACATTTCTTCTGTAGGTTTTGTTATTTTATAGAGGTTGTAGTTCATAAATGCTTTGCAGATTTTTTTATTAATCTTTCTGATAGAAATAGTTAATAATTGTATATCTTCACGGTCAATAGGCGTGATAAAAGTGTTATTAAGCATGGTAATAACTTCTCTTTCTTTATCTTTGCCTTTGTGTTTTTGAAACTTCATTTGAAGTAAAAGCTCTTCATCTATACCATGGATGAGAGCTTCATTATATAAAATAGCGCTTTTCTTACAGATATGTGCCGCTTCAATAAAACAATCAAAGAAAACTTTATTATCCGGCGGAAGTAGTTTTTCTAATATTCCTAATTTAACCATTTCCAACATCCTTTCCAAAATCATGTTACTTAAAAAAAAATTATAAAAACAGATGTTTGTAACAATTATTAACGTAATTTAAAAAACTTGTTAACCCTTTACTGCTTTGAGTTATATACAGAATACATAAAAATAAATTGTTACAAAATTTGTAATTTCCGAAATAATGTTGTATAATGAAATTGCTATTTATATTTCGGCTAGTGTAAAATCTTAACAGGAAGGATTGCCCTACCTGTTTTTTTTATCCTGTAGGGCGATTAATTTTTTTATAAATAGGGGTATCTTGTCAGTGTAGATTATTGATGAGGTATTTTATTATGAAAAAAATTTTGTTATTGGCTCTGCTTCCGTTTATGTTTTCAAACCTTGCATTTGCAGAAAATATAGGAGTTGTTGATTTGCAGGCGGTTGTAAACAATTCAGCGCAGGTGAAACAATTAAAACGCGAGTATGATACAAAACTCGAAGAGCTTAATAAAATTGTAGCTAATGCGCGTATTGAGGTTGCAAAAGAAACGGATTTGCAAAAAATTGCGGCTATAGAAGAAAAGTATACAAAAGAGTTTAACGCTAAAAAATCCGCTCTTGAACGTGAGTATAATTCAAAAGTAGGTGCTATTGAGTCGAAAATCCGCGAGCAGATAAAGAAAAAAGCACAGGAAAAGAAATATGATTATGTGTTTGCCAAGAGCGTTGTTTTATACGGCGGGGATGATATAACGAGCGAGGTTTCGGCTTCTGTTAAGTAATTAAGTTGTCAAAATAAGTTCAGTATATTCATATTATACTGAACTTTATTTCCTGTACTTTCAGCCATATCTGAACCGGATTAATTCTCAGCTTCTTCGCGGCTCTTTCTTATAACAAGTTTGTCGTTGTCGATATCAATTTCCAGCATATCCGTTTCAGGGTTAATTTCAAGTAAATCTAATATTGGCAACGGCAGATTAAGCCCGTAGCCGGAGCCGCGTTTAATGAGTTTTTTTACGAGCATGTTGTTGTATTTTGTTATTTCATTGCCTGCTATTTTCTTAACATAAAGAGTATTTTTATCAACCGTAAGTAAGACAGTAAACTCATTACTGCTTATTCCGGCAAGCTTGGAGATTGGTTTGTTCAGATATAGCTGCCAGGAATTTCCGTTTAAAGTTAGTAATTTCTTAAGAGTCATAGGGTTACAGTTTCATAAAAATAATTCTTGCAATTATAATATATTAATAATATATTTATAAATACTTCGTAATGTGTGCATAAAATATGAATAATTTTGCAAGACATGAAATAATAAGGGGAAAAATAAGATTTTTAGCCAGATTTTGAATAATTTGATATAAAAACGCATGCGGTTAGTATAACTGCCGCTATTCTTAATCCAGGAGGAAGCTACTCCTCTCTATGCGCAGGTTTTTCTCTACCTGCGCGTTTTTATAATTCAATGAATGTATATTTTTGGTATCTTTGAATTATAATAATATAAGATTAGTTATTGAGGGAATGTTATGTTAAAAGGTAATGAAATAAGGGATTTATATTTGAATTTTTTTAAGGAAAAACACCAGCATACGATTGTTGAAAGCTCGAGTCTTGTGCCGGATAATCCTACGGTGCTGCTTACAACTGCCGGCATGCTGCAATTTTTGCCGATATTTTTAGGGATAGTTAAATCTCCCTACAATCCGCCGCGTGCTGCCTCCTGCCAGAAATGTGCAAGAGCCGGCGGCAAGGATTCTGATATAGAGAATGTGGGCAGAACTCCGCGCCACCATACTTTTTTTGAAATGCTCGGAAACTTTTCTTTTGGTGATTACTATAAAAAAGAGGTAATCCCGTGGGCGTGGGATTTTGTTACAAATGTTTTGAAACTGGATAAAGACAGACTCTGGATAACAATTTTTGAAACTGATGATGAAGCTTATGAAATCTGGCGCAGTGTAGGTGTTCCGGCAGAAAGAATTAAACGTAAAGGCAAAAAGGATAATTTCTGGGGGCCTCCGGGCGCGTCAGGCTCCTGCGGCCCGTGTTCTGAAATTCACTATGATTTGGGCGAACAGTTTAAATGCTCTCCGGATTGCGGGATTGATACCTGTGAGTGTGACCGGTGGGTTGAGATTTGGAATCTTGTATTCACAGAACTCTATCAGGATGAAGAAGGAAACCAGTCGCCGCTTGAAAGCAAAAATGTTGATACCGGCATGGGGCTTGAAAGAATTGCAATGGTATGCCAGGGGGTTACTTCCACATTTGAAACCGATTTATTAAAACCAATTCTTGATAAAGTGTCAGAAATGTCCGGTGTTCCGTATAAAAAATCCGAAAAGACAGACATTTCACTCCGAATAATAACTGACCATGCAAGATGTGTTACTTTTCTTATTTCTGACGGCGTAATCCCGGGTAATGAAGGCAGAAGCTATGTTTTAAGAATGATTCTCCGCCGTGCATTACGGCATGGTAAAATTCTCGGTATGGATTTACCATTCTTATACAAACTTGTTGATGTTGTTGTTGATAATTACGGTGCTGCTTACCCTGATTTAGTGAAAAATAAAGCTAAAATTATAGATACGATAAAAAAAGAAGAAGAACGTTTTGCTAAAACACTCGATAGAGGATATAAACTGCTTGATGAATTTATTATAAATAAGAAAGACATAGACGGTGCAAGCGCTTTCAAACTCTATGATACATACGGTTTCCCGTTTGAATTGACAAAAGAAATTGCCGCAGAAAACGGGTTAAAAGTATCAGAAAACGGCTTTTTAGAAGCAATGCAGGAACAAAAAGACCGTGCAAAAGCCGCAGCACAAAAAATAAGTGTAACCGGTGATATAAAATATGCAAAAATAGAGAATGAAGTCGGTTCAACTGAATTCGTCGGCTATGAAAAATACGAGTCTGAGGCTAAAATTCTTGCAACTGTCGAAGGGGAAGGTTTTGTTGATGTTGTTCTTGATACAACTCCGTTTTATGCTGAATCAGGCGGACAAATCGGTGACAGCGGTGTTATCGAAAATGACAGCCTTAAACTAGAGGTTATTACAACTTTTAAAGTAAATAAACTGTTTATACATCGCTGTAAGCTTCTGAACGGCGAGATTACAATTGGTGAAAAGGTGTATGCAGCAATTGATTTGCCGCGCCGCAACCAGATTAAAGTTCACCATACATCAGCCCACCTTTTGCAGGCAGCTTTGATTAAAGTCGTTGGTAATGAAGTTAAGCAGGCAGGTTCGCAGGTTGAAGAAAATAGAATGAGGTTTGACTTTAATCTCTCCAGAGCTATGACGCATGCCGAGGTACAGCAAACCGAAAATATAATTAATGAATGGATTCTGGAACAGCTCCCTCTTACAACGCAGGTTATGGATATTGAAGAGGCAAAACTTACCGGGGCTACCGCTCTTTTTGGTGAAAAATATGATGAAAAAGTGCGTGTTGTATCAATAGGTAATGAAAAATCAGGGTGTATATCCAAAGAATTCTGCGGCGGTACACATGCTTCTAATACAGGTGATTTAAGATTAATAAAAATAGTTTCAGAGAGTGCTATTTCTGCCGGTGTCAGACGGATAGAAGCAGTTGTTTCTTCTGCGGCTTTTAATTACTTAAATGCCAAGGCTGATGAGATTGATAAGCTTTCTGCAAAATTTAAAGTTCATTACGATGAAGTGGAATCAAGAGTCGAAAAACTGGCAGAAGAGAATAAAGAACTCCAAAAACAAATTCAGGAATTAAAAGAAGAAAATGCACGTAATAAGTTTGCAGCATTCATTACGAGGGCAAAAGATATTGAGGGCGGCAAGTTATTTATTTCCAAAACAGAAATAACTGATGCTGATGCAATTAAAGCCGGTGCTGAGTATTTGGCTTCTAAACTTGGTGAAAGTATTATTATCATTGTAAATAACAGACTTGTATTTGTAAAAGTATCAGACGGCTTTATACAAAAGGGTATTAATGCAGGAAAAATTGCCGGTGAAATATCACGGGCTTGCGGTGCTAACGGCGGCGGACGTCCTAATATGGCACAGGGCGGTATTAAAGATTTTTCAATGATAGATAATATCCTTCAAGATGTTGAAGCTTCACTATTAACGGTTTCCTGTAAGTAGAAGAGGTTGTGATGCAGAAAATTAAACGTATAGCAGCAGATATTTTTAAATGGGACATTATCTTATCTGCTGCCGTATGTTCCGGTTTGATTCTGTGTGCCAGATATATATATATTACCTATCCGCCCTCATGGCTGAGATTTTGGGTGCTGATAGCGATAGGATTTTTTATTTTTGGAATAATTAATACTGTTAGGATAAATTATCTTATCAATATGTTTTATCGCAATCAGCAGAGAACATTTTCACTTGCAGCCATTAAAGAAGGTTTTGGCTTGGGACTGTATTATATTTTTTATCCCCTTTGCGCAGCAATATTTGTGCTTTTTGAATTTATATTCTGTGCTTTAATTAAAACAGACATGTTGTATTTTGTTATTCTTGCAGTATTTACTGCCGTATTGTTTATAATGTTCTTCTTTACATTTATTGCTGGAATAGAGCTGGAATATATTTCAAAAAATTTTGATTTTAAATCCCTATTTGCTTTTAAACAGCTTGTTTATAAATATTCCTCAGCAAAGCTTGCAAGGTTTACGGCTGTTTCGGTTGCCCAGTTTGCCCTTATTTTGTTAATTTTTGAGTTTGCGAAAAAAGGAATTTCCCTATTAATTTATACCTTAGCTCTGTTTTTAATCATTCTGATGGTTTTAGGATTTAACTGGATATTAGAAAATTATAAATTTAACGTATATAATTCTGATTTATAATATATTACCTTTTTAGAATATATAACTGCCGGATATTAAAATATGTTTATTTATAAAACATGTTCATATAAAAAAAATGATTTAGTATATACATTGCCTATAAACTAATGAAATACTCCGCATTTGTACTAAAACGGCTAAATGCGCAGTTTTTTCTCTGTTTATTACGTTACAAAAATTAATGTAACAGTCTATCCTGTTAACTAAGGAGGAGAAATGAACGATATTAAAAAGTTACTTGGATTAAGAATTAAAGAATTAAGAAAAATGAAAAAGATGTCCCAGCAAGTTCTTGCTGAAAAAGCTAATATTGATCAAAGAAGTTTAAGTCATATTGAATGCGGAGATAATTTTCCATCAAAATCATTATTGGATTTAGCAAAGGCGTTAGAAATTTCATTGCCGGATTTATTTGATTTTGAGCATCACAGTTTATCACCCAATGATATGATAGATTATATCAAGGATAATTTGATAAATCTTACTATTGAAGAAATACAGGTCATTTATAGATTGATAAAATCTTTCAGATAAAAAGAGTTCTGCAAACTAGCAGAACTCTTTTTTTTAAACAATCATATTTGATTTCGTATAATGAGAACTTTCTATTCGTTTTTTAAGCGCTCCGGCCGGTTCAAAATACGGTGTTACAGTCATTACTTTGGCAGCTATGTCCGGGAAGAAGTAAATAAATCTTAATTCACTGTCAGTAAGCGGCTTTTGTGTATGAACGTTAGCGTAGCGTACAAGCTCAAGAATATTTCGCGCTTCATGTTCATCCTGAAATCTTAGTTCTAATTTGTTATATACATTTCTGAACCCTTTGATACCTCCGTATTCGCCGGTTGTAATCATTCTTCCTGTTTCAATAATTTCCGGTTCACCTCTTCCTAATTCTTCATAGTCATAGAGTTCATAGTTTCTGCGGTCTTTAAGCGCTCCGTCAGCGTGAATACCTGATTCATGTGCAAATGCGTTGTCACCTACAGCAGGCTGGTTAATAGGAATAGGAACGCCAAAAGCGTATGATGTATATTTTGCAAGCTTCCAGGCCTTTGAAATATCAATCTGTTCGTCTAGCTGGTATTTTTTACCAAAACCTGCCGATTTTAGAATTGCGAGGATGCAGGATACTAAATCTGCGTTACCTGCGCGTTCTCCAAGCCCGTTTATCGCGGTATTAATATACGCGTCTACACCGGCATCAACAGCGGCTTTTGCTCCCATTACAGAACACGCTACACCCATACCCAGGTCGTTGTGATAGTGTAATTCTATCGGTAACTGGATTTCTTTTGCGATTTTAAATATTCTGTCATAAGCGGTAGAGGGATCCTCGTATCCTAAAGTATCACAGTATCTGAATCTGTCTGCGCCGCAGCGTTTTGCTTCCTGCGCATATTTTATTAGAAATTCAAGTTCGCTTCTTGAGGCGTCTTCTGCGTTTACGCCGATTATTTCTGCACCTTTTGATTTGGCGCATTCTACTGCATCACAGGTAAGTTTTATTATATCGTTATATGTTTTTTTACCGCCGTATTTTCCTTCAATCATTTGTTTTGAGGTGGATTGAGATAAATTACAGTATTTGAGTTTAGGAACATTTTTGAAAGATTCTTCTACATCCCCCGAAATTGCACGCATCCAGCCTGAGAGTTTTGTTCTTGTTATTGCTTTCCATTCTACAAGTTCAAGGTTGGCATTGAGGTAATTTAATTCGTGTTTTGTAGTCGGAAAACCAAATTCTGACTGGGTAATTCCCATATTGTCAAGCATCAGGTTAATAATAGTTTTTTGAAGTTTTGCAAGTCCTAGTCTGGAGGTTTGTACTCCGTCTCTATTTGTTACATCTACTATATAAATTTTTGCCATTCTTATTTTACCCCTTTTCTATTGATTGTTATTAAGCTTCAAGTTCTTGCATTGCCTTTTCATATTCTTCGTTATTCGGTGCTTTTCCGTGCCATCCAGCCTGGTTTTCCATAAATGATACGCCTTTTCCCTTTATTGTGTTTGCAATGATAGCAAACGGTTTTGAGGCTTTTTTTGCTTCTTCAATGCTATCGTAGATTTGCTGGTAGTTGTGTCCGTCTATTGTATTTACTTCCCAGCCGAAGCTTTTTAATTTTTCATCAAGAGGATTCAGCGCGGTAACATCTTCTGTTTTGCCGTCAATTTGGAGTCCGTTTCTGTCTATAATTGCAATAATATTATCAAGCTTTCTGTGAGCCGCCTGCATAAAAGCTTCCCATACAGAGCCTTCCTGTAATTCACCATCACCTAAATAGATGACAACATTTGCGGGATTGTTGTTTAATTTGAGTCCAAGCGCAATACCAACCCCCATACCCAATCCTTGTCCAAGCGAGCCTGTGGATACTTCGATTCCCGGCAAATATCCTTTAGATGGGTGGCCTTGAAGCTTGGAACCTGCTTTTCTGAAGGTTTTAAGCAGTTCTTTGTCAAAAAATCCTCTTTCTGCCAGAACCGAGTATAATAATGCGGAAGCGTGTCCTTTTGAAAGAATAAATCTGTCGCGTGTTTCATAATTATTAGATTTGTCCCATTCTACAGGGATGTTTAGAGAAAGATTGTACAAAACAGTAAGAATATCTGCTCCTGAGAGCGCACCGCCGATGTGTCCGGATTTTGCCAGATATACTGCTGTTACTATATCTTTTCTGACATTTTTTGCAAAAATTTTTAAATTGTCCAATGTTTGGTTGTTAATCATATTATTATACCCCGATTCTTTTGCTGATAACTTTCAGGAAAAAAACAGGCATGGCCGGGAAAATTCTTTTCAGACGCTTAGGCTGTGTTAATACCCTGTAAAGCCATTCCAGTCCGAGCTTCTGGAAAATTACGGGTGCGCGCTTAATTTCTCCTGACCATACGTCAAAACTGCCGCCGATTCCGATAAATAGACCATTTTTTAAATATTTTTTTGCTTCTTGTATAAAGAATTCCTGTTTGGGCGAGCCTAGCGCTACAAGTACAAGCTTTGGCGCAGTATTTTGTAAGTGTTTGTATATTTCATCAGCATTGTCAAAAAAGCCGTTATGCGTATAGACAATTTTTAAATCAGGCATACTATTCTTTATATTTTCGACAGCTTTATTTAAAATGTTTTCACTTGTCCCTATCATAGCAACCGGAATACCGCTTTTTTCACAATCTTGAAGCAGTTTGTATGCAAAATCTATACCTGCTATCCGGTTAATTTTTTTGCCAAGAAGGTTCATTGCTATTTTAATTCCTACACCGTCAGGTATTAGCATATCAGCATCTTGCAAGAGTTTAGCAAATTCTGCATTTTTAAAACTAAAATTAACCATTTCCGGATTTATAGTAACAATTTGGGCAGGTTTATTCCCTTCAATAAGCCTCAATGCATTATCTAAGGCTTCTTTCTGTGTTACATCTGCTATATCATACTCAAATAATTTTGCAGTTTTCATAATTAAATTATACTTGAAAAATAAAAAAATACGTTTTAAAATATTACAACAAGGTTAAGTAAAGGAGGGTTCATTTTATGAAAAAAATGTTAACGGCATTATTTGCTCTATGTATTGTGGGAACAACTGTAGCAGTTGCTGCTGACAATTCTACTTATACAGAAAGATGGATTAACAAAAAAGCGAATGAATTAGCAAAACCTCTTGCTGATAAAGAAAGAGAGCTTCAGGCAAAACAAGAAGCTGCTGAAAAAGAACGCGCGGCAAAAGAGGCTCAGTATCGTAAACAACAGCGTGAAGCAGCACGCGCACGCGCAGAAAGACAAAGAGCGCGTGAAGCTAAACAGCAGCAAATTAATCAAGATGTTACTAACCTTAAAAATTCAATAGATGCATTCAAAAAGTATAAAAAATAGCAGCAATTATTGTAAGTATGTAAAAGAGGTGCAGGAAGCTATGTTTCCTGCACCTCTTGGATTATATAATATCATCAGTTTTTTCAGTTTTTGGTTTTGAAGCAAATAAATCTTTAAAGAAGTTTTTGATTTTATTTATTGGATTATTTTGGCGTTTTGCAGCCTCTTCTGCCAACCGTGCCGCTTCTTCTGCTTGTTTTGCTGCTTCTTCAGCTAATGCATCTAATTCTGCTTCATTGCGTACGTAGTGTTCTCTATCCGGTTTTGTTACACGGTCTTGAAGAGTTGTATTAAGGCGTTCTGATACTTGTTTTCCGTCTTTGTATTCTTTCAACAGTCTATCGGCACCTTTTTGTTCAACAATAATTCCTGTATATGGGGTTCCGTCTGCTTTTAGCGCCTTTCCTTCAACGACTGTCCCGCCGCTTGCTGCAAAATCGTCTGCTTTTTGAATAATAGGGCGTACTAATTCTGATGAAACGGCTTCGCCTTCTATTCCAACGGTTTTTGTAACTCCCGATAACTTCCCGTCAGGGGTATAAGAGTAAGTTTTATCATAGTTACTTGCCTTGGTCGGGTCATAGAATCCCTTATCGTCAATGTTTTTTGTTGCCTTTTGTAATCTGCCGTTTACATAATACCGTTCAATTTTATCACCGCTTTTTGTTATCTGGGTAATTTTTCCGTTAAACACGGCTCCGTCTTTTGTTTTTGCAATGCCTCGCTCAAAAAAACTGCCTTCTTTTTTAAACATTTCTATTGTTTTTTCGGGAATACCCTTGCCTTTTTTGAGGTTATATACCAGATAACTGCCGGCTCCCAGAAGTGCGAGTCCGGTCAATGCATTTACCAGTAAATTGGAGTTATCTTTTTGTGTTTCAGGCTCCGGAATTACTATATCATCTACGGTTGTTACCGGCTTTGGCGGTATGTTTTGAACCGTAGGTGCTGCTGTAACCTGCGGGGTATTATTAATTGCACTCATTACTTACCTAACCTTCCTTATTCTTTAAAACCTATATTTAAATAAAAACACAAGACTTTTATTAATTGCTAATTTGTGTTAACAGACTTAATAATTCTTAATATTATTCTCCGCGGTCAGGCAAAATTCTGGCTTCTACATGTTTTTGTTTTTCTACAATATTCCCGAGAATATTCATTAATTCAGCCTTCGTATCAGCCTGATAAAAACAGCCTTTTGTAACGACCGCCGCACATTCAAGCTGCTCTAAATCGTCTTTGTCGCCAATATTAAAAGCTATGACATCTATTAAAAAATCCGGTCTTAGTCTGGAGAGTTCAATTGCGTATTTGCAAGGGCTTTCGTCACAATTTTCACCCCCGTCTGTAAGTAATACGATATGTTTTGTCCCGTTGAACTCTCCAAAATCTCCTGCGACAGCCTGTTTTAATGAGTAAGTTATTGGTGTCATGCCGCGAGGTTTAAAATCCGAGAGTTTTTGAGAAATAGTACTGACTGAATTATAAGATATCGGAACAGCAAGTTCAGACGCTTTGCAGGCGTGGTATGCGGTAAATCCGCACCTGTGTCCGTATACTCTAAGTCCTACCGGAATATCTGCGGGAATTTCCGGCAGGTATTTTTCCATAACTGATTGTACCATTTCTGCTTTTGACTCTCCGTTTAATGTTTCTTCCATGCTCTGCGAAAAATCTATTACAAAAAGCAGATGTTCATCTTGTGTTCTGAATTTTTGTTCAGGAAGCTTCTCCGGCTGAAAAACTTCGTAAGCAAGGCAGGGCAGTGCTGCCAGTATTATTAGCAGTAAAAATTTTTTCATAATGCTAATTATTATTCTTATTATAGTTTTTTACATTCCTCAGATTTCCTATTTGAGAATGCGGAAAAATCATTTATGATATGCTTCGTTTTTTATAATCTTAAAAGCCCTGTAAATTTGTTCTGTGAGAATTAACCTTGCAAACTCATGCAAAAATGTCATTTTAGAAAAACTTAGTTTAAAATCGGCTCTCTGTGACACTTTTTGTGAAAGTCCATGAGATGAACCGATTACAAATACAAGTTCACTAATGCCGGAGTTGTTTATTTCATTGATTTTTGCGGCAAAATTTTCGGAGGATAATTGTTTCCCTGTAATTTCGAGTGTTATTACATAACTTTCCGGTTTTATACAATTCAAAATTCTGTCAGCTTCTATATCAAGTGATTTTTCAATCAAAGCTTCTTCATAAACCTGTTCCGGTTTTATTTCGATAACTTCAACAGGGCAGTAAGGCTGAATCCGTTTTAAAAATTCTGCTGTTCCTTCTTTAATATAGCTTTCTTTTAATTTTCCGGGTGCAATTATCTTAATTTTCATTTTTTTGAATGTATACAGTTTGTGACGGGAATGCAAATTCAATTCCTTCTTCACGAAATCTTCGTATAATTTCTCTTATTACTTCATCTTTTATAAGGCAGTATTCTGCCCATATCCGTGTTTTTGTATTTACATATAATCTCAGTGTAATCTGGCTGTCATCTAAAGAGCTTACAAATGCAAGCGGGTCATCTTCTACCTGCGGGTTATCTATAGAAACCGCTTTTAATATTTCAACAGCGCGTGCTATTTTTTCGTTTGGCGTTGAATACTCAATGCCTATTAACATATCAATTCTGCGGGCTTTGATTGTTGTTATGTTGGTTACTGCTGAATCTGCCATAATGTTATTAGGAATGTTAATAACATAATTATCCATTGTAACAAGTTTAGTTGAACGGAAATTAATATCAACAACAGTACCTTCCATACCATTAAATCTTATAAAATCACCGACTTTATAAACTTTATCCCAGATAACTGCAAATGAACCAAAGACATTTGCAATTGTTTCTTTTGCTGCAAAACCTACCGCCATACCGACAATACCAAAACCTGCTATTAAAGAGGTTACAGAGTATCCGTTTGATTGAAGGAATGAGGCTATTATCAGAAATATTATAAGGATTTTAAAAATTTTAATTAAAACAGGCACAAGTCTTAAGATGGGTGCATCATTTTTATGGTTTTTAAGTTTTTCCTGTGCTTTTACGTATAGTATGTCCAGAGCTTTTATTGCAATGTAGATAATTATAACATTTGCAACAATGCTAAACATTAGTGCCTTGTGAGTAAGAAAGAATTTTACTGCGGCATCACCTGCTTTTGTATTAAAGTCCATTTAGATATCTCCTATGATTTTTATTAGAATTTTTTAAGTTTAGCATAGCTTGCATCCATAGCCTTTTTGCCATGCACCCCAAAGTCTATTGTATACATTGTACTTGACCCGACCTGAATAACTTCAACGATATGTCCTATTCCTAGTTTTTCGTGGAAAACCCGCTCCCCTTCATTAAAATAGTATTCAACGTGACCCGAGGAGATTTCCTGTTCCTTTTTATGGGCAAGTTCAGCTTGAATTTTATCATTTTTGCGTTTTTCTTCAAGCATCCGTTTTATGGCATTGTCCTCAAAAAACTTGTCGGCGCGTTCTTTATTTTTCTCGATATTCTTTTGTGATTTTACAAGAATTGTTCTTGCCGGCGAGGTTTGGGGGCGTTTGGAATATGAGTTGGTTTTGTTTGAATTATCAGGAATTCTTTTTGTGCCGGGTGCAGTGAAATTACTGCCGAAGCCGCTGACCGGTTTGACATATCCGTCGCTGTCAAAAGTTGATTTGCCTGTTTTAATTTTATCGACAGCGCTTTTGAAGGTTCTTGTAAGTTGTCCGGCACTTGATTGTTGTACATCTAATAGTTTTACCGGGATTTCTTCCAGAAAACGGCTCGGGTTGTAATACTTGTATTCACCCCACATTTGACGGCGTTTTGCATTTAGAAGGTAGAGTTTTTCTTCTGCACGTGTGACTCCGACATACATGAGTCTGCGCTCTTCTTCAATTTCCGACGCAGAATTAAATGTACGCTGCGACGGGAAAATCCCTTCGTCCATACCTGCAAGAAATACAATAGGAAATTCCAAACCTTTGGAGGAGTGAAGTGTCATTAAAGTTACATTGTTCGCTATTTCATCCAGTCCGTCAAGGTCGGATACCAGAGAAATTTGTGCAAGAAACTCTCCGAACGCATTATTAATGTCCTCAGGCTCAAAATCATTTGCAACATTTACAAATTCTTGCAGGTTTTCGATTCTTGCTTCATCCTCGGGCGTATTTTGTGATTGCAGCTCTCTTATATAGCCGCTTCTTTCAAGAACAAGCCCGATAAATTCGTATAGCTGGTAATTTGGCTGTTCTTCTTTGAATTTGTCGATTAGATTTATAAAGTCTTTCAATTTAGTGCCGGTGCCAGATTTTATTTCCGGAATTTCATCAAGTCTTTTAACAGCTTGATATAGACTAATTTCGTGGGAATCTGCAAAATCCTGCAAGTGTTTCAGTGTTGTTTCGCCGATTGAACGTTTGGGAACATTTACAATTCTTCTGAAACTTTGTGAATCATCAGGGTTATAAATAATCTTTAAATATGCGACAGCATCCTTAATTTCTTTTCTGTCATAGAATTTAAGGCCGCCGTATATTCGATATGGAATTCCGGCTGCAATCATCGCTTCTTCAATTGCCCTTGATTGAGCGTTTGTACGGTACAGTACTGCAAATTTATTGTAATCTTCAGATGTTCTTTTTATGGTAGATGCAATATAAGTGGCTTCATCTGTTTCATCCTCGGCTTCATACAGTGTAATCTTTTCACCGTCGCCTTTTTGGGAATATAGAACCTTATCAACACGTTCCTCATTATTTTCAATAACTGCATTTGCTGCTGCAAGTATGTTTGCGGTGGAGCGATAATTTTGTTCAAGTTTTATAATTTTGGTATCTTTAAAATCTTTCTGGAAGTTAAGGATAATTTTAAAATCAGCACCGCGCCAGCTATAGATAGATTGGTCAACGTCGCCTACAACGCATAATGAGCGTTCCGGCGGAATCTCTTCAAGATTGTTTGTGTATAAAGCTCTTACAAGCTGGTATTGCGCCTGGTTTGTGTCTTGAAATTCGTCAACCAGTATGTGCTGGAATTTTTTATAATATTTCCCCCGGACTTCACTGTTTTGTTCAAGAAGTTTGACAGCAAGCATAAGCATGTCATCAAAATCTATGGAATTATTATTTGTAAGAGTGTTTTCGTACATTTCATAGATTTGCGCAATTCTTTGAGTTTTAAAATCTCTGGCAAAAGTTGAAAAAGTGTAAGCATCTTCCATTTTGTTTTTTGCATTAGATATAACCGCTTTAACAAGTTTGGGCTGATACAATTTATCGTCAAGATTAAGTTTTTTAATACACTGTTTTATAACCGCCAGAGAGTCCTGCTCGTCATAGATTGAAAAATTTTTGTCTAAAAATCTTCCGGATTGGAATTTGTAATTTTCGATATCCTGTCTTAAAATTCTTCCGCAAATACTGTGGAATGTGCCAACCCACATATTCCTTACCGTTTCTTCGCCAAGAATTGAAGACAATCTGGCGCGCATTTCTTTTGCCGCTTTATTTGTAAATGTAACAGCAAGAATCTCTCTGGCGCGTACGCCGGATTTAATCATATAAGCGATACGTGAGGTTAAAACTCTTGTTTTGCCGCTGCCTGCGCCTGCGAGTATGAGTAAAGAACCCTTTATTGTTTTGACTGCTTCCAGTTGTTCCTGATTAAGATTGTTTAAAATGTTTTCCATTCCCTATTCCCAAAATTACGTTTTTATGCTAGTATAGTTCAGCATACTCAAAATAAACATTTTTTGCAATTAGAAGGCGGTAAATAATATGACAGAAATTAAGAATTTTGCTGATGAAGATGAAAAACAACAACAGTCATCAATTATGGTGCCTGTAGATGATATGGATGTAGCACACGCTTCTCCTGATACGGTTGATGAACTTGCAATGGAGCTGGCAACAATTAAACAGCCGGCTAAAAGGATTGCTATAATCGGTTCCAGAAACCTTGCAATTACTCACCAGCAGATGATTGAAACATTAACAACCGCACTTGTTCAACAGGGAAATACAATAATTACCTCCGGCGGTTCATGCGGAACCAATGCTGCTGCAATCCGCGGGGCGATGAAATCTAATCCTGATAAATTAAAGGTTATTCTGCCGCAGACAATAGGGCAGCAGCCAAGTGATGTTCAGGATCAATTGATTGGAGTTCCAAATATTGTAGAACACGCTGACAGGGCAATGATGACCCTTGCTGACGCGTCAAGAGTTTGTAACAGAGAGATTATCGACGATTGCAATCAGTTGATTTGTTTCTTGTCGCATACTTCAAAAACCCTGCATACGGCTGTAGAATATGCGGAAGAAGGCCACAAAGTAGTAACTGTTTTCTATCTGGATTAATTTTATGGAACTTTTAAAAAAACTTACCGGCAAAAATCCGGCGGAATTTGAGCCTGCGGCTAAGAAGCTGGTTGACACTCCTGATGTGAACCTTTTTAAAGAACTTGTTGCAAGAGATGATTATATGTTTGGTTTCATTAAACAGAATGTTGCTAAACGAATTTTTTCTGCTTGCAACGAAAATAATTATCAGAATTTGTATCAATTCCTGCCTTACTATTCACCGTATTATGAAGATGTTATAGTTTCTGTATTAGCAAGGTATGATGCGTCAAACGCTCATGAAAAGATGCTTAAATTATTATCCTCCGGCTCTGAATCTGAAAAGTGTTATGCGGCTAAATATTTTGCGCAAAACCCTGATACCGGAGCGGCTGTCGTTCTAAGGAATTATATTTTTTCCGAGAATGAATATTTATCGCTAAATTCTATAGATGCACTTAAAAAACTTGATGATAAAGATACATTTGCACTCGGGCTTGCAAAGCTCGATTCCGGTGATGATTATGAAGTCTACAGCGGGGTAAAATTGATTGCCCGCTGGGGTGATAGACGGCTTGTCGCGAAAATGTATGAGATAATGCAAAAATCTTCAATTCCCGAATATGTTGCACTGGAAATAAATACTCTTGAACCGTTTATTGAAGGTATTCAGGGCGAACACTCTGAACAGGCGCTGCTTGCCCTGTGTCATATTTTTTCCGGCTTAAGTGAATTGATATCGCTAGATTCTGTGTTTGAACTCAATGTGGCGGAAATCCTTGAAAAACTCTCTGAGTCCAAAGACAGCGGTGCTTCGGTAGTCCTTGCTCTTGCGAAACAGTTGTTTACAGAAATTGCGGATAACGATGAGTATTTATTTGATTTGGATAAGAATACAAAAGATGAAGTTGCACAAATTCATTCAATATTATCTCATATTCCTGCAACACAGCTGGAAAGCGGAATTTTAGAAGAGGCGTATGAGGAGAGTCCGTTTATATTTTTTGTTATAGATTTGCTTAATGATTATCAGGCGCTTGCTCCGCTTGTTGAAGGTCAAAACCAGACGGTTATATTAAAAGCTATGGAAAGATTAAAAAAACTGGGGTTATTAGATTTCGATACAAAAAACAGAGGTCTTGCACATATAACTAATGAAAATATCAGGTTTGTTGCCGAGGTTCTCTAGTTACTTGATATCAGGTTGTGTTTGGATAATAATACGTGTGTTATGAAAACAATAGAAGAGATAAATGACTTAATAGCCGGAAATAAATTTGAGGAGGCTAAAACCGCAATAATAAATATTATTAATGCCGAGCCGAATAATTTTGAGTATAAAAAACTTCTTGGACTCTGTAATATAAACCTTAATAAATATCTGGAAGCAAGAGTTAATTTTGAGGATGTAATAAAATACAATCCGGAAGATGCAACATCATGGTTTTATCTGGGTAATTGTTATAATGAACTGGAAGATTATCCGTCAGCAGAGTCAGCGTATAAAAAAGTTTTGGAACTTCGCCCTGACTATGCCGAAGGATTAAAGAGCCTGGCTTTAATTTATATGAAGCAGGGAAAATTTGATAGAGTGTTGGAGTGTGCGCAAAGAGGTTCGGAAATTGAACCGGAGGAGTATATTTTTCCGTATCTTATAGGAACGGCTTATATGGCGCAAAAAGAGTTTGATAATGCGATTGTGTTTTTTAATAAGGCACGCAGTCTTTCCTGTAATAATTCTCAGGTCATAAACAGTATCGGTACATGTTATTTGACAATGGGGCGTAACGATAAGGCGCTTGAAGTCTACCTTGAAGCACTTAATGCAAACCCGCAGGATGCACTTGCAAATTATAATGTAGGTTCTGTATATCAGATTTTAGGACAGCATGAAAAAGCTTGCGGATATTTTGAAAAAGCTAACAGTATAGAAGAATCTGAAACTTTTCTTGTTGCGTGGGCTTTATCTTTAATGAAAATTCCGAGTCCAGATGAGGCAATTGAGATATATAAAAAACTGGCAGTAGCTCATCCTGAGAAAACCAATTATCAATACAATATGGTTTTGTGTTACGAGGCAAAAAGAGATTTCGGAACAGCTATAAAAATACTGGAGAGTATTGTTATGCTTAATCCCCAGTTTGTAATGCCCGCTCAAAAGCTTGCTGCGCTTTATATTGAAACAGGAGAATTAAGGAAAGCCAAAGACATTTATGACAAAATAATACTCAAAAACAAAGTAAATGCCGAAGTATTTTATCAGTACGCAATATTGTCGACACAGTTGTGTGATACTGATACAGCGGAGAAAATACTTAAAAAAGTTATAAAAATGAATCCTAACGCAGCAAAAGCACATAAAGATTTAGGTGTTATTTATCTTGGCAAAAGACTTTTTGACTGGGCGGAGGATGAATTCAATACGGCTATTAAACTCGCTCCGAATGATTTGGATATAATCTTTGAGTATGCAAATTATTTATACGCAATAGCAGATTACAAAAAGGCTGACGAGTTTTATACAAAAGCGATGAGTATTGATTCAAATTCTATTGTAAAAACATTTACAGCACTTAATAAGCTGGCCCTGAATGATTTAGAATCAGCTAAAACACTTATACTTGATGCTTTGCATACGGCAGGGGAACATGAATATATTCTGTTTGTTGCAGGCAGAATTTTCTTTGCTCTTAAAGATTATGATTGTGCAAAGAATTATCTTATTAAAGCTCTGGAGCTAAAAGTCAGCGATGATACAATGAATCTTTTAGGGTTGACATACTTTGAGCTGGGCGAGTATGAAAGCGCAAATAACATATTTCTGAATCTGCTGAATAGAAATCCTAAAAACACAATTTTACTTTTAAATTCAGCGAAATGTTATGAAAAATTAAACAGCCAAGATGATGCGCTTGCTCAGGCTGAAAAACTTCTTGATATATTTCCTGATTGCGAAGATGCGCTGGAATTAATCAGGCGTGTTTCTTAAGTATTTTATTATTTTTCGGTCAGGCTAGTCGTTAAATACCGGAAATTGTGAAGTAATATTTTAATGAATGTTCATATGTGACAAATTGTAAAGATGAGTTTGCACAGTATGTAATTAAGTTATAATGCCCTATATGAAATGATATGATGGGGTGGAGTGATTAAAGTTTTTTCTAAAATTGCCGTAATACAAGTTGTTAGACTAAATTTTTATGTACGAAAGGAGCATTTGTATTATGGAAAAGTTACAATTAATGAAAGAACTTTTGGTGGCGAGCGGGGTTTCCTCTGCAAAAGTTGCGGAAATGTCAGAAAAACAACTTGAGGCCGCCTGTAAAGAACGTAATATTCAAATTCAAAGTGGTTTGAATAATGATGCAAACTGGGGGAAAATAGGGGATGGATTTGCCGGTAGTTCGCAGCAGGTACAAGAACCGCGCGGGGAATGGAGTGATAAGAAGTTAAAGTATTACAACAATATTCTCGAATATTTAGGCGCAGATAGTAATAGTGCTGTAGCAAAACATATTGAAAATATGTCCGCAAAAGAATTAAAAGAATTGTATAAATATATTCAGAAAAACGATATAACCTTGGATATGTTTGAAAGTGTAGGTGCGGATATGACGTTTCCCCATCGGGAGGTTTCAAAAGAGGCAGATGGGTTTACTACAAAAGAGGCAGACGGGGTTACTGCAAAAGAAGTAAAAAAAATAGCTAAATCTCTTGAATTTGAAGCAAAAAACGAAAGTGTAGGAGTGGATAGGGCCTTTCCGCATATAGAGGTTTCATCGGAGATAGAAGAGAATACTCTGGAACCGGAAGATGAAGCAAAATTTAAACAATTGCGTAAGATTGTAGAGCTTGATGCTGCTGCTGGAAGCGGTCATATAATACCGGATAATATGATAAAAGAGTACATAATTCTTGACAAAGCAGTAAAAAATATTTCTGGCGGTGATGGATATATTATGTCAGATAAAGATGTTGAACGATATAAATATTTGCATGAATTAATTAATGAAGCTGCTAAAAATATTGTTGAATAATTAAATTATGGTCACAGTATGTAATGTTTACAGGAATTTACATATACTTGCTTTTAAAATCCCTTCGCGTTAGAATATTATTGGTCGAAGTATAATGTTCAAGTTTGGAATCTTGAAAAGAAAGCAGGTATAAAATGAAAAAAGGTATTCACCCTGATTATAAAAAAACAGTTGTAAAATGTGTTTGCGGTAACGAAATTGAAACAGGTTCTGTCTTAGACAATATCACTGTTGAAATTTGTTCTAACTGTCACCCGTTCTACACCGGTCAACAAAAAATCCTTGACTCTGAAGGACGTGTTGAAAGATTTAAAAAACGTTACGGTACAAAGTAGTTTTTTATTAAATAGTTTTTGCAGAGCCGGTTTAGTCCGGCTCTGTTTTTATGTAAATAATCCGTGCGGCAGGTTTACGAAAATTTAACTTCATGGTAGAATTACATTTAAGTGTTATTGAGAAGGAGTTTTGAATTATGGCAAAAGACAGCAGCTTTGATATTGTATCGGAATTTGATAAACAGGAATTGGTTAATGCCGTTGATCAGGTTAAACGTGATATTTCCTCAAGGTTTGATTTAAAAGATTCCAACTCTGATGTTGTTCTTGAAGGTGATAAAACAATAACGATAACAACCAGCGATGATATGAAGTTAAGGAATATTTTTGATATTCTTCAGTCAAAACTTGTTAAACGCGGTTTGAGTATAAAACTCTTAGATCCTCAGCCTGTTGAGAATGCGCTGGGCGGTAATGTAAGACAGGTATATAATCTTAAAAAGGGCTTGACACAGGAACTTGCAAAAAAAATAGTCGCGGATATAAAGGATAGTAAAATTAAGGTTCAGGCTTCTATACAGGGCGAGCAGGTCAGGGTCAGCGGAAAAAGCAAGGATGATTTGCAAGAAGTTATCAGGCTTGTACGGGGAAATGAAGATAAATATAATTATCCTCTGCAGTTTACCAATTACAGATAAATGTTTAGACTTTTGCGTTTTTTATTAAAGAAAACCAAGCTTTACCCCTTTTTGTATTTGAGGTATTATAATCTGGTCAGCAAAAAGGGGATATGTATATGAGCGATGAAATTGCAGCAGAAGAGTGGGTGCCTAAGATTAATCCGTGGTTAGCTTCTATACCTTTAATGGGTGCTGCATTTATGTTTGTATTGGATGAAACAATTGCAAACGTTGCACTTCCTTATATGGCTGGATCGTTTTCTATCAGCCGTCAGGAATCTATGTGGATATTAACAAGTTATCTTGTAGCCAGCGGTATTGTTATACCTATGGTCGGCTGGTTTTCTAAAGTTATGGGACGTAAAAACTTTTTTATGCTCTCAATTGCTTTATTTTCTTTTGCATCGTTTTTGTGCGGGATATCAACTTCTAATGAGATGATGATACTTTCCAGAATCCTGCAAGGTATCGGCGGAGGCGGGTTATTACCAATAGCGCAGGCATGTCTGCTTGAAAACTTTGAACCCGCAGAGCGTGGTAAAGCAATGGCAATGTTCGGACTGGTTGTTGTTATTGCGCCGATTATAGGGCCAATTATCGGCGGATGGCTGACTATTAACTGGTCGTGGCCTTATATTTATTTTATCAATATTCCGATTGGTATTATTTCTCTGTTTTTAGCCCAAAAACTTATTGAAGATCCGCCTTATGCAAGACGTCAGGCCGGTGTCAAAACAGATTTTCTCGGTTTTTTTCTTTTATTCACGTGGCTTGTAACTTTACAGGTTGTTTTGGATAAAGGGAATGACCTCGACTGGTTCGGTTCTAAACTTATTACCAGACTGTCTATTATATCTGTTATTTCATTAATTTTATTTGTAATCTCGCAGATAAAAAACAAACATCCTCTGGTAGACTTATCTGTATTAAAAGATAAAAACTATTTTATCGGAACATTTGTACAGGTTGTAATGCAGGGGGTAATGCTTGCTTCAATGGCGATTTTGCCGCAGTTTTTGCAATCAATGATGGGATATGATGCTTTTTTAAGCGGTATTACAATGATGCCGCGCGGACTTGGTGCGCTGATTGCACTTGTATTTTGCGGACAGCTCGCAAATAAAGTTGATAACAGGTGGCTTGTTACTTTAGGTTTGACATTTATGGGACTTGCCGGCTGGATGCTGGGATTCCTTAATCTTCAAATATCCTCGCTTAATGTTGAAATCCCTAACTTTATTTTTGGATTAGGTATGGGATTTGCAATGGTACCTATTATATCATTATCGGTAATAACTATTTCAAACGAACAAATGACTAATGCAAGCGGGCTGCAAAACCTGCTTAAAATTATAGGCGGCGCAATCGGCACATCTATTGTATCAACAATGATTTCAAGATTTTCACAAATGCATCAGTATATGCTTGTTGGTAAACTTCATCCGCTTAATGATATTTTTAATCAGAAATTACAAGCGTATTCATCAATGTTTATGACGACGGTTGACCCGCATACGGCTTCGTATTTAGGAAAAAGCCTTTTATATAATGAAATGATACAGCAGTCTACTCTCTGGGCTTTTATTGATAGTTTCAGGATTTATGCAGTTGCTTGTATTATAATAATACCATTAGTTTTTCTTGTTAAGACATTTAAAAAATAACGGAAGGAAATATAAGTATGACAGAGATAAGAGAAGAATTTATAGAACAGGCAAAGATGATTGCGCGAAACAGTGAGATTCTCCCGGGCGGAATTGAAGAGCTTGCGGCCAAATTTCAGTATTCGCACGATACAGGAAAACCGTTAAGAATAAAATTAGGCATGGATCCTACCCGGCCTGATTTGCATTTAGGGCATACTGTTGTAATGAGAAAATTGAGAGAGTTCCAGAAACTCGGACATAAAATAGTGCTTCTGGTAGGCGGTGCAACTGCAATGGTCGGTGATCCGTCAGGCAAATCCGAAACGCGTCCTGCTTTAAGTAAGGAGGAAGTTGAGAAAAATGCCGAAACATATTTTGAGCAAATGTCCAAAGTCCTTGATGTGTCTGAGGCCGAGGTTGTAAATAACGCGGATTGGCTGCATAAAATGAGTTTTACTGAGCTGCTTAAATTATCTTCTAAAGTAACAGTTGCACAGATGATGACAAGAGATGATTTTGCAAAAAGATATGCAGACGGAAAGCCTATTTCTATTGTCGAATTCTTTTATCCGCTAATGCAGGCGTATGATTCTGTTGAAATTGATGCGGATATAGAACTCGGGGGAACTGACCAGAGATTTAATACTCTTCTCGGGCGTGATATTCAAACTGCTTACGGGAAAAAATATCCGCAGCTTGTATGTCTGCTTCCGCTTCTAGAAGGTACAGATGGGGTCGTTAAAATGTCTAAAACGTATCCTGAACATTGTATTTCGCTTACAGACAGCGCAAAAGACATGTTTGGGAAATTGATGTCTATTCCTGATAATATGATTACGCGTTACTATTCGTTATTAACTGATGTTTCTGCCGATGAACTTAATAAAATGGATGAACAGATTGCATCATCAAGTGTCAATCCGCGGGATTTGAAAATGAAACTGGCACATACAATAACTGCGGAATATCATGGTAATGACGGCGCTGATGCTGCACAGGCAGATTTTATTAATGTTGTATCAAATAAAGGAATTCCTGATGATATTCAAACCGTTCGGATTGCAAACGGTAAATCCCTTCTTGATTTACTTGTAGAATTAGGATTTACGGCATCAAAAGGCGAGGCAAAACGCTTAATTCAGGGCGGCGGCGTAAAGCTTGACGGCGAAAAGGTTTCTGATACGGGACTAGTTTTGGAAAACCTTTCAGAGGTTGTTTTGCAGGCAGGAAAAAGAAAATTTGCTAAACTTGTAACGGAATAAAATCATATATTGAATAATGAAAGGCGGGAGTGGAAATTCCCGCCTTTCATATACTATTTTATTACTTTAATGATTTGCAGAAGAAATTTTGCTGCGCTTTCCGCCGGTCTAAAGTTTCGTACAATTTCTCCGGCTCTGCCAAGTTCTGAAATATTTACGCGCGGGGTAAATGAAAAGTTTTTTATTCCGAGATTTTCCCAGAATTTATCAATCAGGGCTTTGTCTGCCATTGTCTGATTTGGCATAAGGTCTTTATTAAGACTTAAAAACGCAACATTGTCCAGATTTCCGATACCGATTTCGGGGCGCTTTAAGAGTTCTGCAAAACTTCTTAACGAGTTGCCCGTTCTCGTGTAGTCAACAAAAACAGTTGGTTTTGAACTTGCTTTTATCTTCTCAGGTGTTAACCCGAGTTCTTTTAAATATTCGTTATATGCTTTTACATCATTAACATCAAGCTGTTTTAAATAACTGTATTTCCCGCTTATATCATACTCACCGCTTGTAAGATTGGACAGGGCGCATGTTTTTGTATCATATCCTTTAGCTTTGAACACCTCCATTAAGAGTGATGGCGAACGCCCGAGGCCTACAAGGTTAACCCCGCTAGGGTAGCGGTGCTTAAGTTCCTTTTCAATAGTATTTGTCATACTTAAGACTTCATCAATCTGTTTTCTGCTCTCCGGCGTAATCTCAATAAGCGCACGCTCTGCGGCACTCATTGAATTGTATTTGTCAATACCATAAAGCTCTTTTACAGACGGGGCGGCTGTTCTGGTAAAGCTGTCACCCGTGAAGGAATCTGCGCTGCTCATTCCCGGATTGAACGCGTTAAACTCATTTGAGGAAGGGCTATAACTGCTATAATACCCGCTCATCCCCGGATTAAACGCATTGAAATTTATCTCGTTAATTCCCATATATATAATAAAACTTCTTTTGTTGAAAAATTGCTGTTTCTTAATTAATTATGACAAAGAATTTACAAAATCGGCTACTTCTTTAAATGAATAATTGTTTTTAACTACAAAAAACTTTTTATCTGTTTTTTTTCTGACATAATCAAGGTTGCGGCCGTCCAGAAAATCTTCACTGTACGGTTTAAGCATAACCGACGGGATTATAACATAATCTGCACTAAAATCTTTTACTGTATTTATGAGGTCATCAGATGTAATTAATCCGGCAACTGTAATATCCTCGCCCCAGTATTTGGATTTGACAGGAAGCGTGACGCATTCAAGGTTTTTTACTTTATTAAACTCTTTTTCAATAATCTTTATTGCATTAAATGCTGCAACAGATGATGCGAAAATAAGTTTGAGCGGCTTTTTTATTGATTTGGGAAGGCGGCACTCTTTAAAATCTTCTAACAGGAGTCTTATAGAACCAACGCCGTCAGATAACTGCGGGTAGTTCCCGTAATATTTTTCAGGCGGAATATCCATTTGGGCTTTTAGAAAAAATTCATCCGAACAGCAGACTTTTTTGTACTTGTTTGCAATCTTTATTGTTTCAATTGCAATTTCTTTTGTAACCGGTTTTAAAAGATTTCCCTCTCTAAAATTTGTAATCCCGACAGGTACTATTGCAACAGACAGCAATTCGTTTTTTAGTGAAGTTAAATCTTTGAGAGTCCGGTCAAGCTCTGCACCGTCATTAAACCCGGGGCATAGTACGATTTGTGTATGAAAAGGGATGTGGTTCTTTTTAAACCATTTTAATTCTTCCATAATTTTTGCAGCATTCGGATTCCTTAGCATTTTGACCCGCAAATCCGGATTTGTTGTATGAACAGAGATATAAAACGGCCCGAGGCTCATAGATTTTATCCGTTTTTTATCTTCGTCAGTCAGGTTTGTTAATGTTATGTACGTTCCTTGCAGATAGGATAATCTGTAATCATCGTCTTTTATATATAATGTTTTTCTTAAACCTTTTGGCTGCTGGTCAACAAAACAGAAAATACAGTGGTTAAGACAGGGCTTTATTCTATCAAAAACCGCACTTTCAAAAACAATACCCAAATCCTCGTCAAAATCTTTTTCCAGTTCAATTTCTTCTATCTCACCATCCTGCTTTTTAATTTCAATAGTTAATTCTTCCGAAGAGGTAAGAAATTTATAGTCAATCATATCGCGGGGGGACACTCCGTCAATAGACAGGATTTCGTCGCCCGATGAAATCTCGAGTTCTTCAGCAATTGAGCCTTCTATTACTTCACTAACCAGTGCAGCCATTTCTCATACCTTCCAGAAGCGACATAAAGTTTTTATATTCATGTAACTGGTTGTCTGTTACCATTTTATAGTAAAAGTCAGCGGTTTCTATCTTGTCTGCTGTTTTATTATATATGCTTTCGGCTTTGAGTTTTAACCGGTCAATAAGTTTAACCTGCTCCTGAGGAGTAAGGAGAGAAGCGCAGATTAATTTAACACGCGCCGTGTTTAGAAATTTTACGGGATTGTCCGATGTCCTTGCCACAATAAGGCGTTTTAATTCTTCCATTCCTGCCGGAGTAATAGTATAATATACAGCAATTCTGCCCCCGTCAGAAATTGACCGGCGCGAGGTGATAAATCCTTTTGTTTCTAATCTTACGAGTGCCGGTTTAATCGTGCCGCAGCCGGGTTTTGTATATATTGCAAAGTCCTCTGATATTTTTTTTGTAAGTGCATACATTGTAAGCTGGTATTTATTCAACAAATATAAAATAAGGAGTTCAATCATAAGTATAGAGTAGCACAAAAAGGGCTTACGTACAATTTATGCTTTTTCTATTTACCCCTGTTCTTTACCCCTGTTCTTTGTTTAAGAATTTATTTTTAATTTGTTTTTTAGCTTCTTCAACGGCATCATATTCATTATAGAATACATTTTCATCACCGACTTGAGAAATAATATTCAAATCTTTTAACTGTCCTCTTACTTCTTCATTTTTGACAATCAGCAAAACTCTTATTTTTTGTCCTTGCAGTCTTATAATAATATCTTCCAGTGCAAAGATGGCTGAAATGTCAAGCAGTGCGCCTGATTCATAGTTAAGTAAGAGAAATTTTGTTCCGAGTTGTTCTTCAAACTGGGCAACAAGCTGTGTTGCAGAGCCAAAGAAGAATTGTCCGTCAATGTGGACAACGCGGATTTGATAGTTGTAAACTTTAAACAATTGTTTTTCAAGTTTGTCAATCTCGTCATCCTGAACGGTTTTGACCCCGAGCGATGTTTTGTCCGCAACTCTTTTTGCATAAAGAAGAGAGGCAAGTGTAATTCCTGCTCCGACTGCAAAAATCAGGTTATAAAATACTGTAAGCAGAAATACAACAGCAAGAACGTATAAATCATCTCTAGGGGCATATTTTATGACTTTTAATAATTTTGTATCAATAATATCGTATCCGATTTTAATCAGGATTCCGGCAAGAACACAAAGCGGGATTTGTTTTGCAAAATCAGAGAAACAAATAAGTACAGCAAGAAGTATGAGCGGGTTTATAATTGTTACAAGTCTTGTTGACGCGCCGGCATTAATTGCTGCAGCGCTGCGCATGGTTGCAGCAGAGCCGAACAGTGAACCGGTAATTGCACAAAAAAAGTTCCCTATCCCCTGAGCGGTTAAAAGCCGTTTGGGCGGTGTTTTGGTTTTTGTAAGCGAGTCAACAACAAGCCCTGTCAGCAAGCTTTCCGATGAAGCAATAACAGCAAGAACGAGGGCGAAAGGGATACAATCAAAAATTACTTTGGGGTTTAATTCCGGAAGAATAAACTTAGGGAAATTAAACGAGATTTCTGAAATCCTTGCAACATCTGCCCCCATTTTTATAGAAATAATGGTGCCGAGTATAAGAGCGATAATTTGTGAAGGAAAAAACCTGTTTATTTTTTTAGGAATCAAAAATACAATTAACAGAGTTAATCCGCCGAGAATAAGTGCATCGTGATTTACGGAGGAAGTAAAAAGTTTTTTCAGGCTTTCTATCGGCGAAGCTTCTATCGGCTGCCCGACAAGCGGATTTAATTGTAAAAGTATGAGCAGTACTCCGACACCGTTCATAAATCCGGATATAACCGGGTATGGAACATATTTAACAATCCCGGGCAGAGGTGTTAAGCCGATAAAGAACTGAAAAACAGCGGCAAGCGCCATAACCGTAACAATCATTTGGAGGCCGAATGAGTTAGTCAGAATCATCGAAGTAAGGATAATTGTGACAGGGCCTGTCGGGCCTGAAACCAGCGTGCCGCCGAGAATACCGGCAATAAAGCAGAGAATAATAGCACTCCAGACACCTGCGCCGGCGCCGAGACCTGTGGCTACCCCAAAAGCAAGTGCCTGAGGTAGTGCAACAATTGAAGAAACGATTCCACCTAAAAAATCACCTCGTATTTGATTTAATATTTTCATTAGTTTTATTTTACAATAAAAAGCTCCGGGGGTAAATAAACGGGGGTAAATAAACGGGGGTAAATGATAGGGGTAAATAATAGATAAAGCAAGTATAGAAAATCTGTAATGCACTATACATAGCTGTTCAGGGGAAATGCTGCTTTCAATACGCCGGCAATTTTAATTTTTTTATAAATTTAAACAAAAAAATCTAATACAAATACTGTAAAGTTAGCTTTACAAAATTGAAAAGATTTTTATTCCACGCTATTATTATAATATTATGGGAGTATTCTATCAATTTGGGAATAAAAGGTAAAATTATATAAATGGAAGGCAATTATTTTAATTTATTAGCTTCGGATGTAAAACGTTTATGGAATGGATTAGACAGCACCCAGAAATTTGCAATGCTGGTTATTGTCGTATTAACGCTCGTTGCGGCGTCGTTCTTCCTGTCCAAGGCGCTGGAGCCGGATTGGGCGGTTTTGTATTCCGATTTAAGCGAAAATAATGCAATAAGCGTAGTTGAAGGGTTGAAAAAGAATGGTCATCCTTATAAGTTGTCAGAGGATAAACGGACAATTTTTGTACCTTCTAATGTTCGTGATGAGCTAAGGATTTTTGTTGTTGAAAACGATATGATTCAGCGTGAGGATTCCGGGTTTGAGCTTCTTGACGATATGCAGTTAGGTTCTACAGATTTTAAGAACAAATTGACTAAACAGCGGATTTATCAAGGAGAGTTAACGCGTGCGATAGAAAAGATGAAAGGGATTAAGTACGCAAAAGTTCATCTTGCTGAGCCTGAACGTTCGATATTTCAGGATAGAGATGAGGCGCCGTCTGCCTCTGTAATGCTTGTATTGGAACCTGGCTACAGGCTTAAAACCACACAGGTCAAAGCGATTAAAAATCTGGTTGCGTTCTCAGTTCCCCGCCTTTCTCCTGACAGAGTATTTATTACCGACCAGAATGGTGCAAGTCTTTCTGATGAAGTTTCTAAAAATTCTACTGATATGGAGAGTTTTAAATCTAATTTAGAAAACCAGACTGCTTCTAAAATTGCAAAAGTTCTTGAAAAGATAGTCGGCGCAGGGAATGTTTCCGTACAGGTTAATGCAGATATTGATTTTAATTCGGCAAAATCCACAATTGAAAGCTATATACCTGTCGGAAATACTAATCAGGGAGTCATGACCAGTTCTCAGACCGAGATTGAAACTTATGAAAACCCGAATCAAATACCGGTGCAAAACGGTGTAACAGCTAATCCTAAAAACTTGAATTACTCAAAAGAAAAAAGTTCAATTAATTACAGTGTTTCAAAAGAGATTAAACAGGTTGTTTATGCTCCCGGTACAATTAAGCGTTTAACTATTGCTGTTGCTGTAAATAAAATATTAACAGATTCAGAAAAGAAAGAACTGGAAAATCTTGTTCTATCAGCATCCGGCTGTGATTATAAACGCGGTGATGTTATAACTGTATCAGGATTGCAGTTTGAAGGACTTGCAGCAGAAGAGGAACGCCAATCTAAAATACGCGCAAGCTATCAGCGCGAAGAAGTTATAGGTACTGTTATAGATAGTGTTCTTCCGTTGATAATTCTGTTTACATTAGGTTTGATAGCACTTGTTATGCTGAAAGGTATAATTGATAAGTTCACTAAAGTCAAAATGCCGTCAGGACACAGCCATTCCGGCTCCGCGGCTTCTGTTTCCGTATCACCTGCCGGAGATGAAATTATTGAACAGATATCAGACAGAGAACCTATAATAGAATTTCGTCAAAATTATGCCCAATCACAAAAAGAGGCGCGTATCAGCGAACTTAATGATATAGTAATGCAGTCGCCGGAAGATGCTGCAAAATTACTAACATCGTATTTAAAGGATTAATAGCAGATGTCATTAGAGGATTTAAAAAAACAGAAAGAACAGAAAATAACCCGCCCGAGCCAGAAGGTGGCAGCTCTTTTGATTGCGCTTGGTCCGAATACAGCGTCTGAAATCCTTAAAAATATCGGTGATAAAGATTTATTGGAGCAAATTACGCTTGATATTGCAAATTTGGGCAAGCTGCCTGATGAGGTATTAAATGGTATTTTAGAAGAATTTAAAATAGTTTTTCAGGCTAAAAACTATATTGCCCAGGGCGGTGTAGGATACGCAAAACAGTTATTGGAAAATGTTTATGGAGCCGAAGAAGCAAGCAAAATGCTTGATAGGGTTAATTCACTTATTAACACAAACCCGTTTCACTTCCTTAATGACGCTGATCCAAGCCAGCTTGCAAACACTTTTTCGTCTGAAAATCCACAGCTTTTAGCGCTTATTCTTGCATATATAAGACCGGACTTGTCCGCTCAGGTTCTATCTTTTCTCCCGCCTGATATACAGGCTGCCGTATCTATGCGTATTGCAGAGATGACACCTACAAACCCCGAAATTCTCTCTGTAATTGAAGATATTGTGCAGCGTAAGTTTTCAGCGCTTCTTGTTCAGGATTTCTCTACAGCGGGCGGTGTAGAGTCGCTTGCTAATATCTTAAACTGCTGTGACAGAGCTACAGAAAAGAATATAATGGAATGGCTGGATATAGAAAATCAGGAACTTGCTCAGGAAGTTAAAGACCTTATGTTTGTATTTGAAGATATTGTTATTCTTGATGACCGCTCTATCCAAAAAGTTCTCAGAGAAGTGGATTCCAAGGAACTTTCGCTTGCACTTAAAGGCACCAAGGATGAGATTAAGGATAAAATCTTTAAAAACATGTCAGAGCGTGCGCAACAAATGCTTAAAGACGATATGGAATACCTCGGCCCTGTTCGTGCTAAAGATGTACAGGAAGCACAGACTAAAATTGTTGCAACAATCAGATCTCTTGAAGTATCAGGTGAGATTACAATTACCCGTGCTAGTGTTGAGGATGAGTTAATTGAATAACGAAAATAAACTTAACAGCCGAATAAAGAGTTCAAATGTGCAAATGGGCAGAGAGTATGTTCTTCCGATAGAGGATACCCCTGTAACCCAGCAGCAGGCAAAAGTCAAGGCGATTATTGCCCAGACTGAAATGAAAAAGAAAGAGATGATGGCTGCTGCTGAGGGTAAAGCAAATACAATAATTGAGCAGGCAGAAACGAGGGCAGCACACATTATTGAGGATGCCAGAAAGAAGGCGGAAGAAGAGTATGAACAGATTAAACAGGAAGGATATGATGCAGGGTTTGAAAAGGGGCTGCATGATGGGCTGGAAAAATTTGATAATGACGCGGCCGAAGCTTTAAAATCTCTCGATACACTTGCGCAGAGTTCTTTTGAGATGAAACACGATATTATTAAATCGGCAGAGAAGGATATTGTAGAGCTTATAAATGCAATTGCGCTGAAAATTTGCGGCAAACCGATTGATGATAACCTGCTTTATAAAATCACAGCAGAAACCGTTATGCAGCTTCCGGATAAAGAGAATATTACAATAATTGTTAACCCGAAACTTGTCGGCAGGATTGCATCTTTTAGTGAAAGGTTCAAATACGAGATACCAAATGTTAAAAATATCAAAATAGTAGAAGATTCTGCCTTGTCTGATGACGGAACTATTGTAGAATCAATATCATCGAGGGTTGATGCAAGGATTTCTTCAAAGATAGAAGAGATAGTAAAAAGACTGCGTGCGGAAGCGTTGAAAAATGACATTTAATAAAGAGCGTTATCTTGAAATAATAAAGGCAACGAATACAAAAAAGCTAATCGGGCGTGTTGTAGAGATAATAGGTTTGATTATAGAATCAGACGGCCCTGCTGCTTCAATCGGAGATTTGTGCTACATTTATCCGTCGTTTGGTGCTGAACCCATCTGGGCGGAGGTTGTAGGGTTTAGAGAAAGCCGGATTTTATTAATGCCTCTGGGTTCTGTTGAGGGTGTAAGACCGGGTTCAATTGTTGAAAGTACAGGCAGTGCAATGCAGGTCGGAGTGGGAAAACAATTGATAGGAAGGGTGCTTGACGGACTGGGGCGCCCGATTGATACGCTTGGTGCTATTAAAATAAATGATTTCCGCTCTACAACGGCAGAACTAATTAACCCGCTTAGAAGAACCAGAATAACACAGCCTCTTGCACTCGGAGTGCGTTCGGTTGACGGATTTATAACGGTTGGTAAAGGCCAGCGGATGGGGATTTTTGCAGGTTCAGGTGTTGGTAAAAGTACAACAATAGGTATGTTTGCAAAAAATACAAGTGCTGATTTAAATGTTATAGCACTGATTGGCGAGCGCGGCAGAGAGGTTAAGGAGTTTATAGAAAACATTCTTGGAGAAGAGGGGATGAAACGTTCTGTAGTTGTGGCTGCAACTTCGGAACAACCCTCACTTGTTAAGATTAAGGCTGCATTTGTTGCAACAACAATCGCTGAATATTTCAGGGATCAGGGAATGGACGTATTGTTTATGCTGGACAGTGTAACCCGTATTGCAATGGCGCAGAGAGAAGTCGGACTTGCAGTCGGTGAACCGCCTGCAACAAGGGGTTATACGCCGTCAGTGTTTGCGCTTATGCCTAAACTTCTAGAAAGAACCGGAACAAATGATAAAGGTACAATTACAGGACTTTATACAGTACTTGTTGAGGGTGATGATTTTAATGAGCCAATATCAGATACCGCAAGGAGTATTTTAGACGGACATATAATGCTTTCACGGGCAATGGCGCATAAAAACCATTATCCGGCAGTTGATGTATTAGAATCCATAAGCCGTGTTATGCCGGAAGTTACAAGCCCTGAACACAGAAAAGCAGCCGGAGAGTTGAGAAATTTGATGGCAGTATACAGACAAAACGAGGATTTAATTACTATAGGCGCATATGTCCGCGGCTCAAATGCCGAATGTGACAGAGCCATAAGACTTATGCCTGAGATAAATAAATTTTTAAAACAGGCTACACACGAAAAGATTGACTACGATAGTACTGTAGCCAATCTTATCAAGTTAAGTGAAATGAAATAATGATTACGCATAGATAAACAAATGCTGGCCATTGCCTGTTGGCGGTACTTTGGGCGCTAATTCACCATTAATTGCACCAATCCTTGCAAGTACGGCATCATTAAAAGTTGGTCTGCCGTAACTATCGACACCGCCTGTGTGTTCAACACCGGCCGCGCCTCCTGTTTTACCGCCGCCGCCCTGTTCGCCGCCCGGTACTCCCTGAACACCGCCGGTGCGAAGATTATTGAATCCGCCGGTAAATGACAGGTATTGTCCTAATTTTGCTGCGTCAAAACTCATAATTGTTCCTCTTCTTTTTCTTATTTATATAAAGTATTTTGGAATATATAAATTGCTATAATTTAAGAAAAAGTTTACAAACTTAACATTACACTCCAAAACACTCCCCGCCATGCTCTGCCCCAGGTTGGGGCGGGGGAGGCTATAACAAACCGCTCCCACCCTTTGCTTGTGCGGGGAATGCAATAAAAAAAGCGGGCTGTTGCACCCGCAGTTGTAAAGCACATAACCGTTCACAGCACGGTTATTATTTAGGTAATCTGCTAATAGCTTTTTTAAGCTCAGCGATTTCTTTTTTAAGCGCTTTTATTTCCTTGTCCTGCTGATTAACGCGGAGTGTCAGGTCTTTAATCTTAGCGCTGTCTGAGGTTACGACTTTAATGTTATCTGCTAGCTGTTCAGCTATTTGTTTGATTTTGGTATCAAGCTCTTTTAAGGCATTAATCATTGTATAGAACATATCTTCGTGTCTTATTTGCAGATACCCGTTTTCGTCTTTAGTAACAGCGTTAGGGAAGATTTTTTGAAGTTCCTGAGCAATAACACCGACGTGCGGGGTTTTCATATCATCTTTTTTGAAGGCGAAATCATAGACTTTAATACGGTTAATTTTG
>CASDWH010000035.1 GCA_949284715.1 uncultured bacterium | reverse complement strand
TTTTTCTCAAACTTGATGAAAATTCTTCCGACCTTAAGAAAAAACTTTCGGCTAAAATTTCAAATGTCCTTGCCGAAAATAATCAAACCATTCGTACATGTTCAAATATGTCCTAAACTTCCGTTGCATAAGGGTTACAACCAAAAGTCGATGGGGTGGACTTCAACGGACACTTCGTGGACTTTTCAAGTAATTTGGTTTGATTATTTTCGGACTCTTCCGTCAGGTTAAAACCTAAACACAAAGCCGCTTTAAGGGGTAAAATCATTTTAACCGTACAGGATTGAAATGTCTGCTCAAATACAATTGAAATATCTGGTTTAATACAACAATTCAATCAAAAAAGCCCCCGCAGCACCAAACAAAAACGGAAAAGGAGGGATTCGAACCCTCGGTGCAGGTTACCCCACACAACACCTTAGCAGGGTGCCGCCTTAAACCTACTCGGCCACTTTTCCTTGCGTGTACATATATCGTATCATAAATAATTTTTATTTCAAACTTTTATTTTTCACTGCTCAAATTATTTACTTCTATAATCAGCTTACAGCAGCATTTGCAGAGTATTTACAAAAAAAGGGCTTACACTATTGCAAGCCGCTTTTTCTCATCTTACATCCTCGTCAGTATATTATTTTACTGCTCTCAACTCAGTCTGAAGTCCGGAATCGGCATTTACCCTTACCGCTTCAGCTATTGCCATCGATCTTCGTTTTTTTGCACCGCGCAAAATAAACTCAACACATGAACTTGTGTTATTTGTTGGTCTTTCTAGTTTCTTCAGCATTTGTTAATTCCTTTCGTATTATTGTATTCGGCATTTTTTATAAAAACTTTAAACTTTTTAATCGTTTTTTTACAAAAATTTACATTCACACAAATAATTAAAAAATAATTAAGATATTTAAAATAATCTTGATTAGAGTTTTTTTTTATCCTAATATTGAATTGTAAAAAGTTATTACCACAATAAGAAGGAGTAAAACTTATGGTAAATGTAGCAATTAACGGATTCGGAAGAATCGGCAGAAACACTTTGAGAGCTGCCATTAGAGAAGGTATTTTTGACAAAATTAATTATGTAGCAATTAATGACCCTGGTTTAAAACCGGCAGAAGCTGCTCTTCTTTTTAAACACGATTCAGTAATGGGCAAATTTGACGGTTCTGTTGAAGCTTATGATGAAGGCATAATTGTAAACGGAAAGAAAATCAAATTCTTCGCAGAAAAAGATCCTGCGCAACTTCCCTGGAAAGATTTAGGTGTTGAAGTTGTTGTTGAATCAACAGGTTTCTTCACTGATGCAGAAAAAGCAAAAGCTCACATTACTGCCGGCGCTAAGAAAGTTATTATTTCTGCACCTGCAACAAACGAAGATATTACTATCGTTTTAGGTGTTAACGACAAAATGTATGACCCTGCAAAACACAATGTAATTTCTATGGCATCTTGTACTACTAACTGTTTAGCACCTGTTGCTAAAGTTATTGACGAAAAATTTGGTATCGTTAAAGGTTTGATGACAACTGTTCACTCATACACCGGCGACCAAAGAATCCTTGATGCAGGACACAAAGATCCGCGTCGTGCAAGAGCAGGTGCTTTAAACATCGTTCCTACAAAGACCGGTGCTGCTAAGGCTGTTGCTCTTGTATTACCGCAACTTAAAGGTAAATTGGATGGTTTCGCTATGAGAGTTCCAACCCCTGACGTTTCTTTAGTTGACGTTGTATTTGAACTTTCTAAAGATGTTACAGTTGAAGAAGTTAACGCTGCATTAAAAGAAGGCGCTGACGGTCATGTACTTTGCTACACTGAAGAACCGCTTGTATCTTCTGACTACATCGGCACTTCTCAATCTTCAACAGTTGATGCTTTATTGACCCGTGTAATGGGCGGCAACCAAGTAAAAATCATTTCTTGGTACGATAATGAAATGGGTTATTCTACAAGATTGGCTGAAACTACATTGATGGTAGCTTCTAAGTTATAATTTACTGTAGATATAAAGTTACTCAAAGAGGCTTCTTATATGGAAGCCTCTTTTTATTTTATATTGTAAATTTTTGTTGTAATATTTTGAACTTACCTTCTTTCTATTGTTTAATATAGTTAGGAGGAGTAATGAAAGAGTACGACAATGACAAAAATATTATAAATATTTTTGCCTCACACCATAATAAAAAAGATGAAGGCAAGAGTGAAGATATACGATATTTTGCCGGATTTAATTACGTAAAAATAAACAAAGACAAAAATGGTAATAAGTTTAATAAAGAAAGACTTCTGGCATACGCTGAAAAATGTCATTATATCGTAAGCGTTATGCGGGAATTAGACGGAGAAGTCTGGCTTTACAATTATGATGTAACGAACAATGACCTGCCTGATTTCATAAAAGCCTTTGAGAAAAATACCTTAAACGGCAAAATCATTGAAATAGAAAAATATTTTCCTGAGGATCTGGCATAAATGACCTGTAAATTTCATGATATACACGAAGCCCTATACAACTGCAATAAACCCTATCAGTATGTCGGCGGAGAAATTCTTGCAATAAACAAAGATTTTGACAGTGCGAAATTAAGATTTGCATTTTTATTTCCTGATAAATATGAAATAGGTATAAGTAATCTTGGAGTAAGAATTTTATATGATTTAATAAACAAACATCCGGATTTTATGGCAGACAGGGCTTATGCCACCGAACCTGATTTTAAACCGGAGCTTTTGTACGGACTTGAAAGCAAAAAGCCTCTCAAAGATTTTGATGTTGTAGGGTTTTCGCTTCAGTATGAATTATCTTACCCTACAGTATTGAAGCTCCTAGAAATGAGCGGGATACCATATCTGTCAAAGGAGCGCAGCGAACGAAGTCCAGTAATTATAGCCGGCGGCCCATGCACTTATAATCCGCTGCCCATGGCAGATTTTATTGACGCTTTTGTAATTGGCGACGGAGAAAAAGTTAATCTGGGAATTTGTGAATCACTTCTAAAAAACAAAGACAAACCAAGAACAGAACGGATAAAAGAACTTGCCCAAATAGACGGTGTCTGGGTGCCGGCCTGCGGAAAAGGGAAAAAGGTAAAAAAATGTGCAGTGCAATTAGAATATAATACAGCATTAAAAGCTTATCCAATACCATTTTCCAGTTCTGTACATGATCGCGCAGTTGTAGAAATACGACGCGGCTGCGGCAGAATGTGCCGTTTTTGCCAGCCGGGGCATGTAACCCTTCCTGTCAGAGAGCGTGAAGCAGATGATATTATTAAAATCACAAAAGAGCTGGTACATAATACCGGATATGACGAATACTCGCTTTTATCGCTGTCATCTAATGATTATTCAAATATCAAAGAAGTTATAAAAGAGCTTGGGGTAGAATTTAACAAGAAAAAGATTTCAGTATCTTTACCCAGTCAAAGGATTGACGGATTCAGTCTGGAACTTGCAGACCTTGTTCAATCAGTAAGAAAGTCAACAATGACCCTTGCGCCGGAAGCCGGAAGCCAGCGCCTGAGAAATGTCATAAAGAAAAATATTTCTAAACAGCAAATACTTGATGCGGTATATACGTTATACAAAAACGGATGGTCAAGACTAAAGTTTTACTTTATAACCGGATTACCAACAGAAACAAAAGCCGATATTGATGAAATGGCGGAGCTTTTAAACGAGTTAAAAAACGGAATAAGGCAGATAAAGAAAGAAAATGGATTAAAACACGGATTCGATATTGTATGTACATTATCAATATTTGTCCCCAAACCGTTTACCCCATTCCAATGGTGTCCGCAGAAAGATTTGGACACAATTACAGAAAACATTCATTATCTTAAAGATAAAACAGCACACATTAAAGGGCTAAAAATTAATTATCACGAAAAATACATCTCATTGTTAGAAGCCGTATTAACCCGCGGAGATGAAAGCCTTTGCAGGTACATTGAAGCCCTCTATAAAAAAGGGTGTTATCTTGATGCGTGGGATGATTATTTTAATAAATATGTATGGTTTGATACCGCGGAAGAACTGGGAATTAATCTTAACAATCTTGCGCAGAAGGAGTATCAGTTAGATGAACCGCTTCCTTGGGATTTTATTGATACAGGGCTTGATAAAGAATGGCTGAAAAAAGAATATAACGAAGCCTTTAACCAACCCGAAGAGTTTAATTTACAGCCAACCTGCGAGCAAAAATGTGTTAACTGCGGTGTGTGCAAAAACTTAAAACTAAAAAAAATTCTGGCAAAACCATATACAGCATCTGACCAGGCGCAAGAAGCCGCGATACACAGACCGGAAAATCCTAATTTTACACATCCTGACGAAGTAACTTACAGATACAGGCTAAAAATAACCAAAACTGGGAATTTAAGATATTTTTCACATCTGGACTGGCAGAATACATTTTTTAAAGCACTCGCAAGAAGCGGGCTAAATACGGCTTTTTCTCACGGATTTAACCCGTCAATGAAAGTTTCTATGGGTGTTGCGCTGCCTTTATTTTGCGAAAGTGCCGGAGAACTTGTTGATATTGAATTATATGACGACATTTCGCCCCAAATAATTGCAAAAAAAATAGAAAAAGCTCTGTGCGGACAATCAAAAGTTATATCCGTTCAAAAAATCGAAAAGTCCGCAAAATCAATAGACACAACTGTTCAATGGGCAGAATATTGTATACAACCGCATTCTAGCCTGCTTTACAAAGATGAAAATTTCAGGTACAATATAGACAAAGTTTTATCTTCAAAAGAGATTTTTCTGACGAAGAAAAATAAAAAAGGTTTAGAAAAAACAATAAACATCAAAAATTCTATTTACTCATACGAGTATAGAGATAATTGTTTATTCATAACACTCAAAACCGGTCAAGGTTCCGAAATTCCATCAGTACGTGCGGATGAATTAATGAAACTTATATCAACTGATATTCTTTTTGATATTAAGCGCTTAAGGTTCTTTGACGAACAGTTAAAAGAGATATAGAGGAATTACGAAAATGAGTTCACCAGCTACAGAAAAGAAAATTGTAATAGCCGAAAGAGATAACATTGCTGCATTAATGGAAAACAAGAAGGTTACAGAGTTCTTTATACACAGAGGAGATGTACTTTTAGGCGATGTTTATTTAGGGCAGGTTGAAAATGTACTGCCAAGTATTGATGCAGCCTTTGTGAATGTCGGCGCTGATAAAATGGGTTTTCTGCACGCAGAAGATGCGGTAAAAAAAGGAGCGCTTCAGGACAAACTTTATCCTAAGCAAAATTTAATTTTACAGGTAATAAAAGAACCGGTTGGTCATAAAGGCCCGCGTTTAACAACAGAAATCAGCCTTCCGGGGAGATTTCTTGTACTAATGCCGACAGAAAAAGGTATTAGCGTAAGTAAAAAAATTACAGGAATAAAAGAACGCGCAAGGCTTAAATCTATCGTAAGCCTTTTAAAACCCGTAGGCGTCGGAATTATTGTAAGAACAGAAGCAGAAGGCCAATCGGAAGCGGATATTCAAGAGGATTTAGAAATATTGCTTGAAAAATGGAATAATATAATTACTTCTGCTGAAACTCTTGAACCGCCAAGCCTGTTATACAGAGATCAGGATTTGTTATACCGTGTTATAAGAGAAGCCTGCACAGAAGATGTACAGGAAATCATTGTAGATACAGCTTTTGCTCTTAATCGCGTACAATCATTACTGCAAAACTGGCATCTGGGGAAAAATATTAAGGCAACGCTTTACAAAGGTTCTGAACCACTGCTTGTCGCAATGGGAATACATAAAGAAATTAAAGCAGCTTTACAAATGAAGGTTAACCTTCCATCAGGAGGTTATCTGTTCATACAAACAACTGAAGCACTCACTGTCGTTGACGTTAACAGCGGTAAGTTTACAAATTCTGCGACGCAGGATGAAACAATACTTAAAACAAATCTTGAAGCTGTACAGGAGATAGCAAGACAGCTCCGTTTGAGGAATATCGGAGGTATGATTATTATCGACTTTATTGATATGACAAGAAGAGTGGATAAATTAGCCGTGATGGAAGCGTTTGAACTGGCGCTAGAACCCGATAAGGCCAAACCCCAAATAGGGCAATTGTCTGATTTAGGACTTGTAGAGTTAACCCGCCACAGACAGGGACAGGCACTTGCAGAAATTTTTGCAAAACGCTGCCCGCACTGTCAGGGAAATGGCTATATTATGGAAGAACTTAAATTTGCATCTTCAACTGCTGATGGAGAATACAGAGCAAAGGCAGCAAAACTAAAACTTCCTATTGGAAATTTCAAAAAGAACAATAATAAGTTCAATAACAAAAATCAAAAACCTGTACAGGAACAGGATGAAATGCAGGAAATTCAGCAGCCGGAAGCACCTGACATTACAGAAACTGTAGTGGCCGTTGAAAACCCTTCTGTTATCGCAAATGAAGAAGTTGAAAAGAAAGAAGCTGAAACTAAAGAACAAGAAACAAGCAGCAAGAAGAAACGCGGCGGCAAGCGTTTTGAAAGAAGAAAAGCGAAAGAAGCAGCAGCGGCTGAAATAGAAGTTGCAGAAACAATTCTTCCGCCAAATGCTGAAATTGTTCCGGTAATTCCAGAAGAGGCGGCCGTTAAACATGACGAATCAATACCGGAAGCGGAATCTGTACAGGAATCTCAGCCTCAGGAGCAGCCGGCAGCGGAAGAGCCGCAAGAAGCCGGTCAGCCTGTAAAAAAAAGACGACCAAACAGAGGCACACAAAAACGCAGCAGAAACACAAAAAGAACTAAAAAAACAAGTGAGGAGTAACCGGCTTGAATAAAGTTGTATTTAAGAAAAAACTATTAACAGTACTATGTTTGTTATTGCTATTATCTCCAGCTTTTGCGGAAGAACCTGCGGTTACAGAGAATAACACCATTCAGCAGGCTGAAACAGTTGTAAATAATACAACTCCTGTACAACAAGAAACGGCAGCCTATCAGGAAGACAAAACAACGAAAAACAAGATTGTGTACAAAGAACCAGTGAGCAAACGTAAAATTGCAATGAAATTCATTTATGCAATGCTTGGTGTTGCAATCTCTTCAATTTTACTGTTTGTTCTTTTAACAATATACAACAAAATACGTTCTGGTGTGGTTCAGCCGCCGTCTGCCGATTATACAAACACTCTGGCTGCGCCAAACAACCTGAAAGACGCTGTTAATATCTATCTTGAAAAGACAAAATAGTATGACCAGAGAATTTCAGTTATATATTGTACCAACTCCTATAGGCAACCTTAAAGATATAACTTTTAGGGCAGTTGAAATACTAAAAAGTGTTGATATAATTGCCTGTGAAGATACAAGAACAACCCAGAAGCTTTTAAACCATTATGATATAGAAACAAAATGTTATTCTTATCATAAATTTAACGAAAAAGAGAGGGTTAATTTCTTTAAGGGTTTTATTAACGCGGGTAAAAAAATTGCTCTTGTTTCTGATGCCGGAACACCTTTAATCTGTGATCCCGGAACCGTTTTGATTGAAGAACTGCTAAAAGATGGTATTACTATAACCGCCCTGCCGGGTGCATGTGCTGTAACAACATTTGTTTCACAGGTTCCGCGATATGGCGAGGAATTTACATTTATAGGGTTTATTCCGAGAACAGCAGACGGAATAAAGAAAATTGTTACTGATAATATGGATAAACACCTGATATTTTATGAAGCACCTGAGAGAATTTTAAAGACTCTGGAGGTAATAAACTCTGCAAGAGGTGATATAAAAATTGCAATCGGGCGTGAATTATCAAAACTCTTTGAAGAAATAAAAATCGGTACAATAAGCGAAATACAAAAATATTTTAAAGACGGAATAAAAGGTGAAATTGTGTGTATGCTCTACCCGTCTGAAAATATTGACAAGGATCAACTGCTCCAAAGAATCAAAATTCTCAAATCAAAAGGCTTTAAAGCTAAAGAAATTTCTGTAATACTATCTTCTTTATTTGATGAAAATAAAAACAAAATTTATGATGCTGCCGCTAAAATGTAAAACGTTGTAAATATTCCGTTTATTGTTCATCCATGCTAAATATTTATTTGTTATAGCAATTACAATTCTGGTCTTTAGTAATTGTTTTGCCAAATATCAACCTCATCCCGCCAAAAGGCTTTTTAAGAGTAGATGCCACTCCGCAGGTTATATCTTCAACATTTTTTATTATGCACTCTGTCCTATCTATTGTTGATGGCAACGTACTGCTTAAACTGTTTGCAGGCTCAGAAATATTGTCAACTAGACCGTTAAGACTGTCTGTAGCCTTTTTTATATTATCAAGGCTCTCCTGTATATCATTTAAAGATTGATTTATGGCTTCTTCCTTCACAGATTTATTAATTTTATCAGTTAAAGAATTTATATTAGAAGTCGTCTTAGATAAATTATTTGTCATTGTATTAATATTTTTCTGGTTCTCCTCAACCGTAGTGTAAATTATCCCAAACAATTCATCCAGCGTTTTAAGTGTGTCATTCAAAGAAGCAGATGCCTGATATAGGTTCTCTTTCATACCTTCAAGTGTTTCGCGGCTCTGATTTGCAAAATACGAATTAGCGTCAACCATTGACTCTCCTGAAATTATACACCCTTCACACAAATTTCCGTGAGGATCATCCGGTTTAAAAAGTTCTATATAGTCATAATCTTTATCTTTGCGTTTTTCAATTCTGAGTTCTGCACGCATATTGTTCGGGAGCGCAAGGTGTTTGGGCCGCAGCGCAAGTTTTACCAGAGTATGTTCATAATCATCAGTATGTTTGGCTGAAACAACATGCCCTATCTTTATCCCTTTATATAGAACGTCAACATGTCTTGGCAGCGGCCGCAGCTCTTTAAATTTCACAGTAATATTTACCGAGGTTAGTTTCATATACAAAATCCAGCCCCCGTAAAGTATTACAAGAGATAATGCAATTATAGATACTATCAATATTAATTTTTTCATTAATCAGTAGTCCATAACCCGTGTATATTACAGTATTCGCGAACAGTTATTTCGTCACACACGCATTTTAGTTCCATTTCCGGAGATTCACCGGGATAAAGATATTTACGCTTAACATATCGTTTATCCGGTGAATTTGCCTCTATAAACATAATATAATGCTCATCTGTCATCGGATGAGGTATTGTTCCGATTTTAATATCAAACCCGCTCTCAGTCTTATTAACAAAAGGAATATGTTTTTCTTGCAGCATTTCTTCAGCTTTTGTATGTTCTTTTAATAGTTCCATCACCTCGCCGCAGCACACAAGTTCACCAACACCTGATGCTACAACTTCTACAATATTCCCGCAAATATTACATTTATACATTTCTAAAATTTTTGTCATTACATTGGCTCCTTTTATATGAAATGTAAGTAAAAAACTAAAATTTGTTATTACACAACAGATTAATTATGCAGAATAAAATAGTTAGTACTATAATTGAAATATGATAAAGTATATTCTACCTGTAATATTATTAACAATTTCAAACGTATTTATGACATTTGCCTGGTACGGACATTTGAAGTACAAATCTGCAATACTATGGCTGGTTATTCTTGCAAGCTGGGGAATAGCATTTTTTGAATACTGTTTTCAGGTTCCGGCTAACAGAATAGGGCATGAAGTTTACAGCGCAGCACAGCTCAAAACTATTCAAGAAATAATTACCCTTATTGTGTTTAGTGTCTTTTCCGTAACTTACCTAAAAGAACAATTCAAATGGAACTACCTTGTCGGCTTCTGTTTTATTGTTCTTGCCGCCTTTTTTATCTTCAAAAAATGGTAAGGGGCGGGATAAATTATGGAGGCTTATCTAGTTTTCTCCGCGGAAGATATAAGTACTTTTATAAAACAGTATTTTATAAGATAATAAAAACATGGCTAAAGAACATAATTTTGGATTTCTGTCAAAAATAGATAAAAACTTGTACGGAATAGCAAACGACGCCGAGCAGTTGTATTGTGATGAATATTTTGACCAGTGTATGGTGCAGACTCGACGTTTTGCTGAAAATGTTTGCAGAAATATAACCAAGGGTGAATTTTCAAACGAAGAAACCTTTGATGAAATCCTTGCAACATTAAAAGACCGCATGAGCAGTACAGTAGGCGGAAGAGAGTTTATAAATGATTTGTATTTCTTAAAAAAAGCCGGCAATACCTCCGCCCACTCCGCCAGAATAGAAAATGACGGAATAAAAGCTCTGGAATGTCTACAAAGGGCGTTTGAAGTAGCAATAAATTTCGCTATGATTAAGAACACAGCAGACAAAGAAATACTATCTCTTCAATATGATGAAGAGCTTTTGATAACAGGGAAAAGAAGCAAAGAAAAAACTTTGCAGCAAAAATATACAGAAATGAAACAAAAAGAAACTCTTACCCATAAAATGCCGAAAGCCGCAGCAAAAACGCTTCCAAAACCTAAGAAACCCAAGACATCACCGGCTCCTTCTGACAGACCAAAACCAAAGAAGAAAAAACAAAAAAGCAAAACTAAAGACAATAATTTTGGACTTTTCTGGAAAATCATCCTTCTGCTTCTGGTAATTTCGTTAATCAGTCTTGCCGGACTCAGTATCATGACCCGGTTTTAAGAAAATCCATTTATGATAATCCGGTTTAAGAATCACACCGATAACCGCAAGGAGAATAAGAATTATCCCGCAGACTATTTTAAATGTCAGAATTTCGTGGAACACAGTTACTCCAAAAAACAGAGCCGTTACAGGTTCCAATGTTCCAAGAATTGCAGCCGGCGTTGCACCCATAAGTTTTATTGATACTGTCATTGCCTCAATTGATACTATTGTTGGCAAAAGAGCAAGTCCAAATACATTTATCCATAAATACCATGCCGGTATTATATCTATATTGGTGCAAAAGTCAGTATTTATAATATAAACAAGCGAGCCAAACAGAAGTACATAAAATGTAAGTTTTTCCGGCGGCAGATATTTAAGACTCGTCTTATTAACGGCAACAATATAAATTGCATAACTTAGCGCAGAAAGAAAAACTAAAAACACTCCCCACAAATCAAGATTTCCGTTCGGTTTTCCCGTATACAAGAAAAAAACACCAAATAAAGTACACAGAATAGATAAAAAAGTTTGCAGTGTCAATTTTTCTCTGTAAAAAAGTGTCATAATTATTGCAACAAGCACAGGGTAAATAAATAATATTGTTGACGCAACTCCCGCATCCATATAGTTATAGCTTATAAACAAAAACAAAGAGGATAGGGAAAAAAGTATTCCAAGAATAAAAAGTTTCCAAGTCTGTCTTATTGTTATATAAAAAGAATGCTTTTTAAGTTTTATCCACAAAAACAAAAAAATTACAGCAATAATATATCTATAAAAAAGTGTAGAATTTACGCCTACCCCGCTGCTATACAGAGGCAGAGCAAAAAGCGGATTCATACCGTAACTTGATGCCGCTATTGAACCATATACAACACCTTTTACTTTATCCTGCATTTCTCCTCTCCGCTATATTACAGTTGGTATTATAGCAGGAGAAATTACAAAAATCCAAAAAATGTTTATATCTTTGTATAACTGCCGAAATACTGAAACTCGCTTACATTCTGCAATATTTCAAACAGGGCTTTAGAGACATTATCCGTTAGAACATGCCCGTCAATATCAACATAAAAAACATACTCGCCGAGCGATTTTTTAGAAGGTCTGGAATCAATATATGTCATATTGATTTGATGGTCATCAAGGATTTTAAGAATTTTACACAAAGCACCCGGAGTATTAGGCGTAGAAAACGAAAATCCTGTTTTGTCATTACCGGTTATTTTATTACGTTTGGCACCTATAAGAACAAAACGTGTTGTATTTGAATCCATATCATTAATGCCGGAACGAATAACCGGAACATTATAAAGTTTTGCTGCATACTCACTTCCTATAGCGGCCAGGTTAGGCTGCTCGGGAAGAATCCCTTTTATTGCAAGCGCTGTTGAAAGTTCGTTTTTAAGAATAACATCCTCTTTAAGATTATCAGTAATAAAGCCGTAACACTGCGCAATAGCCTGCGGGTGAGAAATTACGGTATCAATATCCTCCAGAGATTTAGCGTATCCTGCAAGACAATGATTTACAGGAATTGATGTTTCCGCAAGAATTTTCATATTTGTGTTTTTTAACAAACATAGGTTATCAATTGTTTCCCTGACCACGCCTTCAACAGAATTTTCAATGGGAATAACGCCATAAGCATCTTTATTTTCCAATTGTGCAAGTTTTTTTATAACAGAAAGGATTGAACGCTCCGGAGCATCCTCATACTCATCAAGAAAAAATGTTTTTACAAATTTATCTCTCGCACAATCACAATATGAAGCCTGAGGGCCTAAATAATAGATTTTAGTCATATCGTTACTCCTTATACAAACCTTCTACCCCTGCACCGAACATTGCAAAGTCATATTTAACAGGATCCTCTGAATCAAACTCTCTTAATTTTTCAGTCAGCGCAAGTACTGATTTAAAATCATTAGCATTTCTTGATAACAGCCCCATCTTTCTTGAAACATTCCCTACATGAACATCAAGAGGAATTAACAATTCCGCAGGCTTTATAAATTTCCACAGTGCCAAATCAACCGGAGGTTTACGCACCATCCAGCGAAGATACATATTCAAGCGCTTCATTGCACCTCCCTTGCGCGGTTGTGCGAGCATAAAGGAAAACCCCTGTGTTATATCGGGATTATTGGCATAAAAATAGTCAGTCACAGCGGTAAGCGAAGATAATACCGTATTATCTATTTTATAACCGTACTCAAACAATTCCCTTAACCCGTCTGAGGAAGAATAAAGTTTTTTTAAAACAGTTAATATTGCAATAACATCTCCCGGCTTTGCAAATCTGTAATCAAAATTAGACAAAAGTTTAAAATCCCCGTTAAGAATAAAATCCAGAGGTTTACCCTCCATAGTATCAAAAAGAGAATTTAATTTTTTAATAAAAACCTTTCGCGAGCCAAAAGCAAACAATGCAGATATAAAGCCTGCAATTTCGACATCTTTAATCTCATCAGGCGTTAAAGTTTCACACCCGCGTTTCTCTCCGCCGCGGTGAATAAACTGTACAGGGTCAGAGCTTATAAAATCAGGGTTTTCATACTTTTCTACAAGAGTATCTAATTCCGTTTTCGTTATCATTCTCCCCTGCTCCTTATCCCGCTGAAAAATTCTTTTAACAGCAAATCACATTCCTCTTCCATTATACCGCCGAAAACCTTTATTTTTGAATTTGCAGTTTTTTTAAGATTAAGAACACTGCCCAGCGCTCCATACTGTGTATTATATGAGCCAAAATAAACTACACTGATTCCTGATTGCAAAATTGCCCAGGTACACATCGGGCAAGGCTCCAGCGTAACATACATTACGCAATCTGTTAACCTGAAAGAATTAAGTTTATCCTGCGCACTCCTTATTGCGAGAATCTCCGCATGTGCCGTAACATCCTTCAATTCTTCTTTTCTGTTATGAGCAATAGAAATTAGTTTTCCGTCCTTTTCTATAAGCGCCCCGACAGGAACATCGGATACAGATAATTTTGCCTCTTCAATCGCCCGTTTCATATTAGTATTTTATAGTAAATTGCTCTTGTAATCAAATATTGTTTAAAATAAAATCAGGTTATGGAAATCCCGGCTAAAACAATTCACGCATTAGAGTATGAAAAAATACTCGAAAGACTTGCTGACTGTTCAAAACTTGAACAGTCCAGAGCCGTTTGTCTAAATCTTAAACCGCTTGAAGCGCCGGAGGATGTACAGGAGGCTCTGGATTTAACAGCAGAAGCTCTGCATGTCCTTGATTTCGGATTAGATATACCTGTTGAATTCGTTATGAATATCTCTTCTCTGACGCTTAAGAATGAGTATTTTGTTGAGGAAGAGCTTCTTGATATTGCAAAAACAATGCGGACATCAAGAATTGTAAGGAATTTTCTAAAAGAAAATACCGAGTTTAATTCAAAACTCAATACTCTGGCCTTCCCGCTTTACGTCAACAAAGAACTCGAGGACAGAATATTTGACACCTTTGATGATTCCGGAAATGTTAAACAAAACGCGACACCTGAACTTGCGGGATTATATTCATCATTAAGAGATACTGAATCAAGTCTAAAACAGAGCGTAAATAACCTGTTAAATAATTCAGAATTTTCAAAACACCTACAAGAACAAATATACACAATAAGAGATGACAGAGTAGTATTTCAAGTCCGCGCATCTTCTAAAAGCAAAGTACCCGGAATCGTACACGATGTTTCAGCAACAAACAGAACTTTTTATATAGAGCCGCAGTCACTGGTTCCTGTAAACAATAAGATAAGGGAACTTAAAACAAAGATTTACGGAGAAATTGTAAGAATTTTAACAGAATTGAGCAGGGATGTCCGAAAAGACTTACCAAAGCTTCTGGAAACCGAGCAAATACTTGCGCAGATTGATTTTCACTTTGCAAAAGCAAGATATGCAGTAAAAACAAAATCAGTCCAGCCCGAATTATCGACAGAAAAAATCGTAAGCATAAACAAAATGCGCCATCCGCTTTTAATAGGTGCTGTTGAAAATATTATAGAAAACGACTTTGAAATAGGTAACGGGTACAAATCTATTATTATTACGGGGTCAAATACCGGAGGCAAAACAGTTGCGCTAAAAACAGTCGGGCTGTTTCTTTTAATGGCTAAATCAGGAATGTTTCTTCCATGTCTGGGAGCTAAAATTTATCCGTTCAAAAAAGTTTTTGCCGATGTAGGAGATGAACAAAATATACTGCAAAATCTATCTACGTTCTCTTCACACATGAGCGTTTTAATAGATATTATAAACAATGCAGATGATGAAAGCTTTATACTGGTTGATGAAATCTGTGCAGGAACTGACCCGCAGGAGGGTGCTATTCTGGCTGAAGTAATTCTCCGGGAATTTGCAGCAAAAAATGCTCTTTCAGTAACGACTACGCACTATGGTGAACTCAAGGCTCTGGAGTATTACAATGATTATTTTAAAAACGCGTGTGTTGAATTTGATACCAAAACGCTTTCTCCAACCTACAGACTAATTATAGGCATTCCAGGTTTAAGCAACGCTATCTCTATTTCAGCCGGACTCGGGCTAAAGTCTGAACTTGTTGAGCTGGCAAAATCTCTCCTTTTACAGCAAAGAGATAATTCCGCACTTGTTGTTGAAAAATTACAGGATACCAAACAGCAGCTTGATGAAAATCTTAAAACAGCGCAAGAATTGAGAGATGAAGCAGACGAACTTAAAAAGTCCTACGAAAAGCAGCTTAACGAGCATAAAAAAGAGAAGAAAAAAGTATTAAAAGGTATACGCACGCAATTCAGCGCTGAAATTGAGGATGCTAAATCAGAAATTAAACAGATACTAAAAGAAATGCGTGCCGAAAAATCAGAGAAAATTGCAAGGCGTTCACTGGCACGCCTTACTAAACTCGAACAGCAAAACAGAGCCAGTGTTAATGCACTTACCGACAAAGATAAATACAACGAAATCGACTGGAATAATATTAAACCCGGTGATACAGTGATGATAAAAGACCTTAATCAGGGTGTAACAATCCTTCAAGTTCCGGACAAAAACGGAAACGTATATGTAAAAATGGGACTTATTAATACAAGAGTAAAAAAAGACCGGCTTGCAATATATGATAAAAACCTTTCAACAAAAACCATTCTTCCAACCCAGTATACTCAGAGTTTTGAATTAAAGAAATATGAAATATCAAGTACACTGGATTTACGCGGACACAGAGTGGAAGAAGCGCTTGACGAACTTGAAGGTTTCCTTGATGAAGCAAGCCTTGCAAATCTTACGCCCGTTTACATTATCCACGGACACGGAACCGGCGCTTTAAAAAGCGCTGTACGGGATTTTCTTACGACATCACCGTATGTCGCTAAATTCCGTCCGGGAGAGAATGCAGAAGGCGGCGACGGGGTAAGTGTTATTGATTTAAAATAAACGGAGAGCAATATGGAACTAATAGATACACACGCTCATATAGATATGCTGGAAGGTTACGCAGAATATTATATTGCGCAGGCAGCAGAAAATAATGTTAGTAAAATTATTATTCCTGGAATTGAAGCAGAAGGATTCCCTGTAATTATAGAAATAGCAGAACGATTCAAAAATATATTCTTTGAATTAGGCCTATTCCCGTCAGAAGCATTAAAATGGAACGATGATTATCCTGAATTAATAAAAGAACTCGCCCAAAACCCAAAATGTGTCGGCATCGGAGAAATAGGACTTGATTATCACTGGGACAAAAGTTTTATTGATAAGCAAAAAGAAGTTTTTATAAAACAAATAGAAATTGCTAACAGCCTTAATCTTCCGATAACAGTGCATGATAGGGATGCACACGAAGATGTGCTTGAAATAATAGACAAATACAATGACAATTCAGAAATAATATTTCACTGTTTCTCCGGAGATGCGGATTTTATGAAAGAAATTACTAAAAGAGGTTATTATCTGGCAATAGGCGGAGTTGTTACATTTAAAAAAGCGGAGGTTTTAAAAGAAGTCGCAAGAGAAGTTCCGCTTGATAAACTCTTGCTCGAAACAGATGCCCCATACCTTGCCCCTGTACCGTTTAGAGGGAAAGAAAACCAGCCGGCTTACATAAAATATACCGCAGAAGAAATTGCAAAAATAAAAAATATCCCTGTTGAAACAATAGCAGAAGCAACTACGAAGAACGCAGAAAAGGTATTCAGGTTATGAAAAAAGAACGATTAGACAAAGTTTTAACTGATTTAGGGTATTTTGAAACAAAGAGCAAAGCCTCTGCCGCAATTCTTGCGGGTGCTGTCAAAATTAATGATGAAGTTATTACAAAGGCCGGCTATCAAATAGATTCAAGCAAAGAATACAATTTTTTGGTAAAGAGCATGCCTTACGTTTCAAGGGGCGGATTTAAGCTTCAAAAAGCACTTGATACTTTTAATTTTTCGCCGGAAAACAGAATTTGTCTTGATGCAGGAGCCTCAACAGGCGGATTTACGGACTGTTTATTACAAAGAGGCGCAAAATTCGTATATGCAGTAGATGTCGGTTACGGACAAATTGACTGGAAACTGAGAATGGAGAAGAGAGTAAAAGTTGTTGAAAAAACGAATCTCAAACTATGCAGTCTTGAAGATGTATACTCTCCCGGGGAAGAAATGCCGGATTTATGCGTATCAGACTTATCCTTTATTTCACTTACCAAAGTTTTACCTAATATAAAAACATTACTATCTGATAAAAAACAGGAATACATTTGTCTTATAAAACCGCAGTTTGAAGCAGGAAAAGAACAGGTCGAAAAAGGCGGGGTTGTAAAAGATTCTGCCATTCATGCCGAAGTTATTAAAAATGTATGTAAATGTGTAAAAGAACTCAACTTTAATATTTACGGACTAACCCATTCCTCCATTAAAGGGCCTGCCGGGAATATAGAATATCTTATATGGTTTGGAACAGACAGAGAAAATAACTCGTATAATATTGAAATGACAGTAAAAACGGCACATGAGGTATTGGATTAGTATTATTTTCCAAGCTGGGGCGGGGGATTAATAATATTTGTCATGCTGAATTTATTTCAGCATCTTGCCAATTGGGCGTTTTACTTGCATTCCGGTAAGCTCCCGAAACAAGTTCGGGATGACAGTTTTGCAGGTGGCGGGGATTCATTGCACCGATTATCTTCCGAGGC
>CASDWH010000034.1 GCA_949284715.1 uncultured bacterium | reverse complement strand
CAAATAACAGTAACTTGAACTTAAAAGGCGGAGTTGATTCTGCGCTTGAAAATAAATTAGCAATTTCAGGCTCAGGAACTACAACATTTACCGATAAAGTTAACAACACTGGAAAAATTAAACAAGCAGTTGTTAATAACGGTGAATTAACTTCTTCTGCTGACAATATTACTGGAACTGTTGATAATACTGGTACTTACAATATTCAAGGCGGAACTATTGCGAAAGCCATTTCAGGAAACGGCATAATTAACATTTCTGATGCAGTAACATCAAATGTTCAAAATACCGCAACGGGTGAAGTTAATATCCTTGAAGGAGCAACACTAGCACTCGGCGGCGGGCAAACAGAATTGTTTAAAAATGCAAGCAGTGTAAATGCTCAAAATGGTTCAACAATTAACTTGATTAACGGTTCATCTGCAACAACAAATATGGATAATTTAGTAGTTGCTTCTGGTGATAATGTTAACTTGCAAATTGATTGGAATGATGTTTTTGATTCAACATCATCAAATGTAAATGGTAATTTATATCTTACAAAAATTGATTTAACTTCAACAAGCGGTGGTGCTGATAATTATACTTTAACAAGCAATTTGAAGGATAAACTCAGCTTAAGTCAAAATATTGAACTTGCAGCAAATGAAAACTCAAATAATTATATTGCTTATGATTCAACAACCGGCGCTTTACATTCAAGTAAAGAAACTCTTGTAAGCGCAGTTTCAACAAAAAATGAAACAAACAGAGTATATCAAATGATAAAAGATGAAGAGGTTTTATCTGATCTTGGTACAATGGCAGGTACTGATTCAACCCTTATCGTAAATGGTGCAGGAAACGAAATTAAAGGGAATGATAATGCAGGTGCTACAATTGACACAGGTAATACGCTCACATTTAATAACATAAAAAACATTGACGGATTTAAAGATGACCTGTTTGCAACAAACGAAGGAACAATTAACCTGTCTAATGTTACTTTGAGCGATAAAATACAAGGCTCGGGTGTTGTTAATGTTAACGGCAGTTCGACAATCAATAATTCAATCACAAATGCAATTAACCTGAACTCAGGCTATTTAACCTTAGGTCAAACAGGAGACTTGTCTCAAGCAGCATCACTTGTTGCTAATGGTGGCGGTTTGAGTTTGCAAAACGGTGCAATTCAAAATACAAATCTTGGAAATCTTATACTAAATAACGATTTGGATTTAAGACTTGACGGTAACTTTGCAAATCAAACACTTGATACAATAACTGCAAATAATTTTGAGGCTAATGGAAACAACATTAATATCTCAAATATTAATGTATTAAGTGCAACAACTCAAAAATCCTTCTCAATATCACCATTAGGTGAAGGCATGGATAGTGCAGTGAGAGACGCTCTTGCTGGTGCCATTCAATACACCGGAAGTGACATAACTTATGGTTCTATATATAAATATACTGCAAGTTATGATCCAACAACAGCCATGTTTAACTTTGGGCTTGTTGGCGGAGGCGGCTATGACAGCTTTAACCCTTCTGTATTGGCAGCTCCTGTTGCAGCACAACTCGGCGGATACTTAAATCAATTAAATGCTTATGATAACGCTTTCAGAAACATGGATATGTACATGTTAATGACAAAAGAACAACGTCAGGCAATGAAATACCGCAACAAATATGCCTCTGTTGCAAACAATAACATAGTATTTGACCCGACGGTAAGTCAATATGAAAATAAAGCTGGATGGTTTAGACCTTATGCAACATTTGAAAATGTATCTTTGAATAACGGTCCGAAAGTATCAAATGTCGCTTACGGTTCATACTTCGGTGTTGACTCAGAACTCTATGACTTAGGTCATGGATGGGATGGTATGTTGGGATTATACGGTGGCTATAATGGTTCTCATCAATCATACGACGGTGTTAGCATATACCAAAATGGAGGTACATTAGGACTAGTCGGTATCGCTTATAAAAACAACTTCTTCACAGGCTTAACTGCAAACGTTGGTGCTAATACTGGTGAAGCAAATACTATGTTCGGTAGTGAAGACTTCTCTATGCTAATGACTGGTATAGCATCAAAGACTGGTTACAATTATGAACTTGCAAAAGGCAAATTCATTATTCAACCAAGTATGTTGATGTCTTACTCATTCATTAATACATTTGACTACAGAAATGCAGCGGGTGTAAAAATCGATTCTGATCCTCTGCATGCTATCCAACTAGAACCGGGTATTAAATTCATCGGAAATCTTCAAAACGGATGGCAGCCTTATGCAGGTGTAAGCATGGTTTGGAATATTATAGATAAAACTCACTTCACTGCTAATGATGTATCTCTCCCTAACCTCTCAATCGATCCGTTTGTTAAATACGGTATCGGTGTAAGAAAGTCTTGGGGTGAAAGATTTACAGGATTCTTCCAAACATATATCACCAACGGTGGAAGAAACGGTATAGGTTTGCAAGCTGGCTTCAGATGGACTCTTGGTAAATCTCAGCCAAGTACAAAAAAAGCAAGCAAAAATATTTCTGAATTACCAAAAACTCAAGTGAAATTAAATAATAAGTAACTAGCAGGGGGAGTTAATCCCCTTTGCATTTGATAAGGAGAAAACAAAAATGAAAAAACAAATTACTACATTAACAATCGCAGCAGCAGCATTTGTCGTAGGACTCGGCTTCAATAACTTTGCTATGTCCTATGTCCCTGCTAATTACAAAGTAGCAGTTGTTGATGTAAATGCAGTAGTTGCAAAATCTGCTCAGGTACAAGCATTAAAAAAAGAACAACAAGCTAAACTACAAGAATTACAAAAATGGCTTGAAACTGTAAGAGCTGATGTTCAAAAACAATCTACTAAGGAAGGTAAAGAAAAACTGATAAAAAAATACGATGCTGAATTTGCAAATAAGCAAGAAGCTATTAAAAAGAACTATGCAACAAAACTTCAAGCAATAGACAAAAGCATAAGTGCAACAATAGCTGCAGAAGCTAAAGCAAAAAACTATAACTTGGTACTTTCAAAAGGGGTTGTTTTATACGGAGGAGAGGATATAACTGCAAGTATTTCCAAAATAGTGAAATAACAGTTATTTTGCATTGAATAAAGGAGTTCCGATTAGTTGGGACTCCTTTTATATTTATATACAGATTAAATTTATGCCAAAATTTTGGTAATAATATTTTTTCATCGATATTATTATAAATAAAAACAAAGTATAAATATATTTTACAATATGAATATACTTCCTTTTCCTGTAAGAATATAATTTACGTTAATATTGTATTTAGAGATTAGCATTGATAGCTTACGATTATTTAAAAGTCTTTCATTTTTTTCTATTTTTGATAGATATTGTTTCGAAACATTTAAAACTTCTCCTAATTGCTGTAAAGATAACTGCAAATGTTTCCTTGCTTTTTTTATTCTTTCTCCTTGCGTACACATTCTAACCTCCTTTTTTTGTATTTTTCTAAAGCATTAATTCTAGTTTATACTTATATGCTTACTATTTGTCAAATAAATACGACAAGGAGTTTGAGAAAAATTCTAACATTTATTTAAAAATTTTTATCTAACTGTCCCAAAATTCCGAAACTGGTTGTCAAATATTCCGGAACTGGTTGTTCTTTTACACTTTTATTACATTAACCGGTACTAATTGCTCTGCCAATCTAGTTCCATGTAATTTAACGACCGGTTTTATTTGTACGGATACTTTGATTATTTTGGCTTAGGTCGCTCTGCGAGGGCGTTTTCAGATCGGAAAATTAAGTTTACCAAAAAAATCAAACTGGGAAACTGGACTTTTTCTGGACTGTACGGATAGATTGAGATTTGCAGAATTTCAGTGAGATACGCACCGTTTTTGAGTTGTACGGATAATTTGATTATTTCGGAATAGTCCAGTTCCGCAAATTTTCAGAAAAATATCATAAGGTTTAAGAATTTTGAACAAGGTCGGAAGTTTTTTCTTAAGGTTGGAAACTTATAAAATTTTTTTTAAATAAATCATATCTACCAACTGTTTTCCATTTTCAAAAATTGGATGTGTGTAGTTATCAATAAAAAAGTTTTTTAGTTTGTGAGTTTCTTGAAAACCATGTTTTTTATAGAAATTCAATGTTTTGTTATTTTCTCCGGTTCCAAGGATTAAATATTTAAACTTTGTTTTATATTTATTACATACAAAATTAATCAATGCCGTGGCATAGCCTTTATTTTGATACTGTGGATAGGTTGCAAGATTTTTTATTTCAATAGTTTCATTATCTATTTCTACTACGGTACAAACAGAGGTTAATACATTATTCTCATATAATGCATAAAGGATAGATTGCTCAAGATATTTATTAATCATTTTTTTATCTTCATCGCCAATTAATAGAATATCCATATAATCCGTTTTATTTATAGTTATTTCTTTAATTTTCATAAGTTAAATATATCATAATTGATACAAAACCGACACAAAGCTCGAAACCTCTAATTAGAATCAGTATAAATTAATGCAGATATTGAGAAAAAGTTATAAGTGAAATTGAGAAGAACTTATGTTTTATATTGCCGAAAAAATCAAACCACGTGGAACAAGAAATCAAACCATGTGTTTTTTTTACAAACTCGCCGCAGGTTGTTTTAAACCTGCCCGAGTTCGAGCGGGGAGTGAGCAGAAGCTGGAGTGCTTTTGATCAGTGATGAAATCACGAAGTCAAAACACGGAATTGCCGTTTAATGCGAGCGATCCAAGACAGCCTCGTCGTTCCCGCCATTAAGAAAAAAAATAAAGTCCGCTTGTCGGGATTATTTTTTGTCAAAAGCCGAAGAATAAAGTAGTCGGATTTATAAATCCGACAAAATTATTTGTCAGCATATTAAAACAATGTATATTTTTTCTTCTCGCAAGATATAAAATGAGCAATTTGTTTATGTTTATAATCTTTTAATTTTAAATTTAAAAATTCAAGTATACAGACCGGGCTAAAGTATATAGTTCGAGTTTCATCTCGACAGCAACCATTACTTCAATTCTTCTGCTTTGTACACGGAATAACCTTCATAATGGTAACTTGCATCGATGCCTTTCATATAGACTTCTCTGCTTCTGATTTCTGTAGTTAGTGCTTCTTTTAAAAGGGCTTTTATTTCCACGCTTTTAATTGGACTTCTTTCCATTGCCAATAGATAATCTTCCTTGTCTATTTTGCTCCAATCAACAACTTGCCCTAACTCTTTTTTTAAAATCAAATCAAGCCAAATTCTTGCACTTCTACCATTACCTTCTCTAAAAGGATGAGCAACATTCATTTCTACATATTTTTCAACAATCTCATCAAAATTGGATTGCGGCATATTGTCAATGTGTTCTAATGCAGATTTGAGATACATGACAGGTGCAAATCTAAAATTACCTTTTGCAATATTTACAGTTCTTATTTCTCCTGCAAAATCATAGATTTCATCAAACAAATATTTGTGAATAAAAGCTAGAGATTCAAATGTTCCAACTTTCAAATCGGAAATAACCTTGTTCTCAAAAAGTTCTATTGCCTTAAGCTTACTTATTTTTTCTTCTAGTCTAAAAAGCTCTGTTGAATCAGTTATTCCTAGTTTGTTTTCTAAAGTCATAATTACCCCTATATCACTATTCTATCATAAAAATTGTTAATTAGTTTGCTTATTTTTAAACAAACTATAGATATATAATTTGTTTGTAAATTTTGATAATATCTCTTCAATAAAAGTTCGAATCTAGAAGCGTTAAGTCCGCCATTAAGAAAAGCCGCCTAGTGCGGCTTTTTTGTTTTAATGTTCTGGAATAAAGAGGTGAAAACTCGCCGCAGGTTGTTTTAAACCTGCCCGAGTTCGAGCGGGGAGTGAGCAGAAGCTGGAGTGCTTTTGACTAGTGATGAAATCACGAAGTCAAAACACGGAATTGCCGTTTAATGCGAGCGATCCAAGACAGCCTCGTCGTTCCCGTCATTAAAAAAATTCAGGCCCATCACTTATATTTCTAGTATCACCTTCCTTCAAATTATACTTTTTATATATTTCGTCTAATTCTGTACGTACTTGTTTTTTATCAGTAAAATTTCTAACAATTAATTTTATTGAATCTACAATTCGGTTACCCGTACTGGTATTTTTCTTTGAAACAAATAGTGAGTCATTAACTAAAAAATCTTTTTCTACATTGTTAACATATAAACATGTCATATAATACTCTTCCGTATAATGTGGGTTACGATAAGAAACTATACTTATAGTATCATTTTTCCCGTCATTTAAAATAGTTTTTATAGAATTTAAAAATTTAACATTACAAGTTTTTTTAGCGTGGTCAAATGCATCTCTCAAAGTATTATTTGAAACTAATTTTGACGAAAAAGCCGGATTCGTGTTATGACAGGTTTTAATTGATTGATAATTTCTAATTTCCATAATTTACTCCTTAATATAAATATCAATAAAGTACATAAACCCCCTAAATTTTTTTTTTGCCTAATTGTTAACTTATTGTTACATTCACACTAACTTATTTCTATGCAAGACTAAAAGTTTAACCTGTTAAAATCTGCTAATAATTCTTAGATATTCTTTTTGAGATTCTAACACCATTTCAGATATAAAATTTACAAAAGGAACGTAGTTCCCGTTATTTGAATCTTTTAATGCTGAAATATAATCAGCTCTGACGATAGGAGGGATAACTACAATATTATATCCGCTTTGCAGCAATGCTAAATTCATAAGTAATCTTGCTACTCTTCCATTACCATCTACAAATGGATGTATATTTACAAAGATAATATGAACCATTGCCGCGTATTCAACAGGATGTAAGGTTTCTTTTAAGCGGGTTAATGAATTAACAAATTCAGCCATTTTGGCGTTAAGTTCCTCCGGTTTGGGCAGCTCAACATCAGAACCTGTGATAATAACTTGATTTGTTCTGTATCTGCCGGCATTCGCTTCATCTATCTGGTTGTAAAAAAGTTTATGCAATAATTTTATATCTTCTTCAGTAAAAATAGCTTTTTGCGATAATTCTATAATTTTATCAAATGCTTTTGCGTGTCCTACGGCTTCATAATGCTCTTTTAATGATTTGCCGCCAATAGTTATACCATCTTCAAGTACCACTTTAGTTTCAACTAGACTAAGAGTATTTCCTTCAAGGGCATTAGAAGCATATGTTAAACCAATTTTATAGTATTCTTTAATTTGTTTTAAAGTTTCTTCAGATAGCGGTCTATGCTCATTGATTTTTATTTTATATTCATTATTTTCTTCAAAACGATTATTATACATGCCTTTATCCTTATTTGTATAATATCATAAATTTAAGTATTAATACTACTTAATAAGTTTGCGGGGAAATATACATTTCTTGCAAACTTGGCGGAGCTGTTTAGTATTATCTTAAAGTTAAAAAAGAAATTGTCCCATCCCCCCTTGATGAATGAAATTTTAGTTCTTACTTGAATTTTTACTAAAAAATCAGTATTATTGTAACTATGGACGATGAAGTAATATCCTTTGAGGAAGTCAAAAATCAACTAATAGAAGAGCATTACAGCGAAGATGATATAAAAGAAATAGAAACGGCTTTTGAATTTGCAAAAAAGCTTCACCACGGACAGTACCGCGTGTCAGAAGAGCCGTATATTGTACACCCCATTGAGGTTGTAAAAATTCTGGTGTCATTAAGGGCGGATAAGCATACGCTTATGGCAGGATATTTGCATGATATCCTTGAAGACACTGATACAACACCGGAAGAGTTGAAGGAAAAATTTGGCGAGGATGTGCTGAACCTTGTTCAAGGGGTTACAAAGCTCGGAAAACTACAGTTCAAATCAACAGAAGAGCGGCAGGCAGAAAACTTCAGGCGGATGTTTATTGCAATGGCTTCCGATGTGCGGATTATATTTTTAAAACTTGCTGACAGGCTGCATAATATGCGTACGCTTAATTATATGACGCCTGCTAAGCAGCAGAAAATTGCACAGGAAACTCTTGATATATTTGCGCCGCTTGCAAACCGCTTAGGGGTTGGTAAGATTAAGGCCGAGCTGGAAGATTTGTCGTTGCGATATCTTCATCCGGATAAGTATTATGAAATTGCTCAGCTTGTTTCCCAGAAAAAAACAGAGAGGGAAATGACTGTTAAACTTCTTATTGAAAGTATATCCAAAGATGTTCAAAAGAGCGGGATTAACGCAAAGATTACAGGGCGTGCCAAACACTATTATTCAATATATAACAAGATGAAACGCTTAAATATAGCATTTCATGATTTGTATGACATAACGGCCGTACGTGTAATTGTGGACACGGAAAAAGAGTGTTATGAAGTACTGGGGCTTATTCACCAGAGGTTTAAGCCAATACCTGGGCGGTTTAAAGATTATATAGCAATGCCTAAAAGTAATATGTATCAGTCTTTGCACACTTCTGTTATCGGCCCGAGGCAGAAGCCGCTTGAAGTTCAGATAAGAACCTGGGAAATGCATGAAATTGCAGAGTACGGGGTTGCTGCTCACTGGCGGTATAAGGAAAAAGGTGTTCAGAGAGCAGATTCTAATATTGACAAACAATTTTCGTGGATGCGAAAGCTTGTTGAGTATAATAAAGAATCACAGGACGCTGAGGATTTTGTTAATGCTGTTAAACTGGATTTGTTCTCTGATCAGGTATTTGCATTTACTCCGCAGGGCGATGTAATAGATTTGCCGGCCAATGCTACTCCGGTTGATTTTGCATACCGTATTCACTCGGACGTTGGTAACAGAACGGTCGGGGCGCTTATTAACGGCAGAATCGTACAGCTTGATACAAAACTTAAAAACGGTGATATTGTTGAAATTTTGACTTCAAAAGTATCTGCACCAAGGCTCGACTGGTTAAATTTTGTAGTTACCAAACAGGCTATTTCCAAAATCCGCCAGTGGTATAAAAAGAACAAGCGGGAAGACCATATTGAGCTTGGCAAGGCAAATCTTGAACACGAACTTACTAAAGTCGTTTTTGATGAGTATATGAAAAACGGCGAGTTTGAAAAAGTTGCTCATCAGATGAATTATATTTCAGTAGATGACCTGTTTGCAGCGCTTGGATACGGCGAAACTACCGTTAATAAAATAGTTAATAAATTGAAACGCCCCGCAAAACCTACAGAACCGACGTTCTCAGGCAAACGACATAAGGCTTCTGAAAAAGATATCATCGGGCTTGAAGGACTGTTATACAGTTTTGCACGCTGCTGTTCTCCAATTCCCGGAGAGCCTATTGTCGGGGTTGTAACCCGCTCTAAAGGGGTTACTGTCCACAGGCTTGACTGTAAAACCCTTGATGATATTCCGCCTGAAAGACTTCTTGATATAAGATGGTCTGGCCATCACGTTGATAAAACGTATTCTACAACCATACGTATTGAAACGGCTGAAAAAATGGGGATATTAAAAGATATTATATCAGTTGTTGCTGATAATAATACTAATATTAATTATGCTAACTGCAAGACCCGTAATAAAGTAGGTATTATAGAACTTGGTATAGAGCTTGATAATATTGATACTTTGCGAAAAGTTATGACTGCGATTCAGTCGCTTCCGGAGGTTTACAGCGTAAGACGGATTCAAACCTCGTATAATCAGGCTCCGCAGCAGTTCGGGAAAAAGAACGGCAAATCAAGGAACGGAAAACCTACTCCAGCAACGCCAAGACGTAAAAAACAGTAATAGAGTTTGCGGAAAATATACATTTTCTCGCAAACTCCGGGGAACGGTCTCACATCAGGTTATGTGCTATCCCGCACATAACCTGATGTTCACACACCTAAGGTCGGATTTGAAAAAGTACGAAAAATTGTCATTTTTCGACTTTTTCCGCATCCTCAATATGATTATCTTATAAAGTTTGTCATGGTCTTATTTCCTAGTACAGTATGGTTAATACCGTTTTCTTTAGCCAGAGCAAATGATTTTAAATACCATGCCATGTTGCTGCCAAGATTATGCATTATTTCAATACCTTCTTTATCAAGATAAACTTCCTCCGGCTTGTTTCCATGAACCATATTCCAGTAGCAGGAGGAAACCACAGGCATGTTGTTAATTTGAAAGTATTTGTTAATAACGTCAACAGAGGCGGTTGTCCCTGCTCTGCGTGCGGAAACTATTGCTGCTGCCGGTTTGTATGCAAAAGCGCTTCCGCCCGAATAAAATGCTCTGTCCATCACTGAAAGCAGTCTGCCTGACGGGTGTGCATAATAAACAGGCGAACCGAATACAAATCCATCAGAAGTTTCGGCTTTTTCAATTAAAATGTTAACGATATCATTATCAAATACACACCTCCCGGGATTTTTTGTCCTGCAAGCGCCGCAGCCGATACAATCTCTGTACGGTTCAGTGCCAAGCTGTAAAATTTCTGTTTTAATCCCGTTATTATTTAATGCTTTTGATACCTCGCTTAAAGCTGTGTATGTGCAGCCGTTATTGCGCGAGCTGCCGTTAACAAGTAGTACTTTCATAATGCCTCCCTCTTATTGTTTTATATTTTATAAAACTTATTTATTTATTACAAGTGTATAAATCAGGCTTTTAAGTATAGGGATTTTTGTTATTCAAAACAAAAAATTTTGTCAAAAAATTTTGTTTGTATTATCATGCAAGGGTATAGTTATAATTAAGCGATAGCGCATATTTAAATAAGGAGGTATGTTAATTATGCCAGGAAAAACAATAACTGTTGACGGCAACTATGCTGCAGCGCATATTGCGTATGCATTGAGTGAAGTTTCCGCAATTTATCCTATCACTCCATCCTCAACAATGGGCGAATGGATTGATGAATGGGCATCCCAGCACAAGAAAAACATCTGGGGTAAAGAAGTAAGAGTAGCAGAAATGCAATCAGAAGCGGGGGCTGCCGGTGCAGTTCATGGTTCTCTGGCCGCAGGGGCTTTAACTTCTACTTATACTGCATCACAAGGTTTATTACTTATGATACCTGTTATGCATAAAATTGCAGGTGAAATGCTGCCGTCTGTAATCCATGTTGCAGCACGTGCAATAGCAGCTCAATCATTATCAATTTTTGGCGATCACTCAGACGTAATGGGCTGCCGCAACACCGGTTATGCAATGCTGGCTGCTAACTCCGTTCAAGAAGAAATGGATTTGGCTCTTGTTGCTCATCTTTCTACATACAAAGCTAAAGTTCCGTTCCTTCAATTTTTTGACGGATTCAGAACTTCACACGAAGTTCATAAGATTGAAGAAATCTCTTATGAAGATATTGCAAAATTAGTTGAACCTAAATATATTGAAGAATTCAGACAAAGAGCGTTAAGACCGGAAGCTCCGGTATGTAAAGTCGGCGCTCAAAACACTGATGTATATTTCCAAGGCCGCGAAACTGTTAATAAATACTATGAAATGGTTCCTGATATTGTTCAGGAATACATGGATAAAGTTGCCGCAGTTACAGGCAGACAATATCATCCGTTTGATTATGTCGGCGCTCCGGATGCAACAGACGTTATTGTTGCTATGGGTTCAGGCTGTGAAACAATCGAAGAAACTATTGAATACCTTAACGCAAAACGCGGTACTAAATACGGTTTAGTCAAAGTAAGACTTTACAGACCGTTTGATGTAAAAAGATTCAATGAAGCACTTCCTAAGTCTGTTAAACGTATTACAGTTCTTGACAGAACAAAAGAACCCGGTTCAATCGGCGAACCTCTCTATCTTGATGTTATTGCAGCTCTTGAAAATAAAGATATCAGAGTTATCGGCGGCCGTTACGGTTTATCATCAAAAGAATTTACTCCGTCGATGGTTCTTGCTGTTTATAAACATGCTGAAAAGAACGGTTTCCATGGATTTACAGTTGGTATCGAGGATGACGTAACTCATAAATCATTAAAGATTGATGAACACATTGTCACAGAACCGGAAGGTACTACAAACTGTATGTTCTGGGGCTTAGGCTCAGACGGTACGGTTGGTGCTAATAAAAACTCTATTAAAATTATTGGTCAATACACTAACAAAGATGCACAAGCATACTTTGCGTATGACTCTAAAAAGTCATTCGGTGTAACTGTTTCTCACTTAAGATTTGGCGACAAACCGATTAAATCGACTTATCTTATTACTGCACCGGACTTCATTTCTTGTTCTGCACACGCATACGTCGGCAGATATGACCTGCTAAAAGGCATTAAAGAAGGCGGAACATTCCTTCTTAACTCACCCTATACTAAGGATGAAGCTTTTGCACACCTTACAAGAGATATGCAGGAAACTATTATCAATAAGAAAATCAAATTCTACAATATTGATGCAGAAGCTCTTATTGAAAAACAACCCGGATTACGCGGTAAAGGTGCAAACACTGTTATGATGGTTGCATACTTCAAGGTTTCAGGAATTATTCCGTTTGAACAAGCTCTCGAAGGTATGAGAGAAATGACTAAGAAAACCTTTAAGAAAAAAGGCGACGATGTTGTAAATATGAACCTTGCCCTTATAGATGCAGCAGTTGACGCTTGTGAAGAAGTACCGGTTCCTGCATCATTAGACGGTATCTCTCATGCTGAAAACATTAAGCTTATTCCTGATGGGGCATCAGATTTTGCTAAGAAAATTATTGAACCATCAATGAGGCAAAAAGGCGATGATATCCCTGTTTCAGCGATGTCTAACGATGGTGTAATTCCTACAGGTACTGCCTGCCTTGAAAAACGTGCAATTGCACCGAGAGTTCCGCACTGGAATCCGGAAAATTGTATTCAATGCGGTATCTGCGCTTCTGCATGTCCGCATGCTGCAATCAGAACAAAGTTAATGGAACCTGAAAATCTTAAAGATGCTCCGGCTTCATTCAACACGATTGATGCTAAACCGAATGATCATGGTGAAAAATTCAAAGTTCAGGTTTACTGCAAAGATTGTACAGGATGCGGTGTTTGTATAGATCAATGTCCGATGTCTAAAAATCCGGAAAAAGCAGCACTTGTTTGGTCATCTATTGAAAAAGAAGAAGCAGCAGGTGAAATGGCGAACGAAGAATTCTTTGATGCATTGCCGGATAATGTAATGGGCAAAAACACAACCAAGACAATTAAAGGTGCTATGCTCAGAAAACCGTTGTTTGAATTCTCAGGTGCATGTGCAGGCTGCGGTGAAACACCTTACGTTAAACTTGTTTCTCAACTGTTTGGTGAAAACGCAATTATTGCAAATGCTACCGGTTGTTCTTCAATCTACTCAGGTACTTTCCCGACAATTCCTTATACTAAAAATAAGGATGGAAGAGGGCCGGCATGGGCTAATTCACTGTTTGAAGATAACGCAGAATTCGGGTTTGGTATGAGATTGGCAGTTGATCAAAACAGAGATACTTTGAAAACTTATGTTGGAAAAGTTCTTGAAAACGAAAAAACTCCTGCTGATTTGAAATCTGCACTTGAAGCAGCAATGGCTCATTTTGATAATTCAAAAACAGAAGAAGCTGTTGCAGCGCAGGAAAATGCAAAGAAAGTTCTTGCAAAATACGCAGATTGCGGATGTCCGGATTTAGCTAAGGTAAGAGAACTCCAAGATTACTTTACTGATAAATCAGTATGGATAATCGGCGGCGACGGCTGGGCTAACGATATCGGCTACGGCGGTATTGACCACGTTCTGGCTCAAAACCAAAACGTTAATATCCTTGTTCTTGATACTGAAGTTTACTCTAATACCGGCGGTCAGGCTTCTAAATCAACACCAACCGGTGCTGTAGCGAAGTTTGCAACTGGCGGTAAGAAAACTTACAAGAAAAACATGGGCTTGATGAGTATGTCATACGGCTATGTATACGTTGCATCAGTTGCACTTGGCGCAGACAGAGCGCAAACTCTTAAAGCGTTCCAGGAAGCAGAAGCGTACAACGGGCCGTCAATCATCTTTGCTTATGCTCCTTGTATTGCTCACGGTATTGATATGAGCAAAACTCAAACAGAACAAAAACGTGCCGTTGAAGCAGGTTACTTCCCATTATACAGATACAATCCTGATAATGAAGTACCGTTCACCTGGGATGCTAAAGATCCTAAAGGCAGCTATCAAGAGTTCATCAGATCGGAAGGCCGTTACAAATCATTGTTAAAGACCAATCCGGAAGCTGCTGAAGAGTTGTATACTCAGGCAGAAAAAGATGCGGCTCAAAGGATGGCTGTTTATAAGGCTGTTGGTGAATTAATGAGATAGCGCAGAGCTGTTTATAAATTCAAAGGAACCCGAAAGTATTTTCGGGTTCCTTTTTTTTACGCCGGAATGTTGCTATAAGATTTACAAAAAATTAAATAAGACTTGACAAAAAGTCATAATATAATGTATAATGTGATTTATAGTAAAAAATAATAAAACACAAGTCATATAATACACTATTATGGGAGGAACTAAAATGACAAAAAGTTTAAGAGAATATGTCAATGATGTAATGAATGACAACAGAATATTCAGTTATGAGGATGTGCTGGCGATGGATAATGAAGAGGGTAAATATTATCAAAAAGCCCTGGATTATCAATACGGAAAAATTGGTTTCCCGAATAATGCAGAACTTGCAAACTCTTCGGATGTCGTTTATGTGCATGAGTATACAAGACAAGATGGCACGGTAGTAAGAGCGCATTACCGCTCCAAAGCCGGACACGGGAATCCTGATAAGCCGGTGATGCAAACCCCGAATGAGTATAAAACAACACTTGAAAAAGAGATAAATGATTACATGGATAGGGATGTTGAGAATCGTTATGGGGTGCCGACGGGCTTCGCTGCGAATGAAGTAAATAATCTAATTCCTAATAATGAGATACAAGAACAGGAAGGTGCATTAGCAGATAGTGATGAAGATTATTATAATTGGCTGCTTGATTATGTGGCTAATATTAATGAAAATAACACATACTATGCAGAGGGACAGCAAAATTCTATTAATAATGATATGAAGGCTAAACAATATGAGTATTACGATAAAATAATAACAAAATTGCATGATGAAACAGAACGAGAGTTGTCTGAAATAGAACGTATGGATAAAGAAACAGAAGAACTGTTGAAAAAATTTGACGATTATTCTTTAGATAAATTAGGGTATGGTTATCCTGTAATAGATACAGAAAACCCCGTAACTCTTTCAACTAACTCCGAAGAAGATCCGCTTAATGTCGGTTTTTTAATTCCTGCAATGGAGCCACTTACGGCAAAACCCAAAATTCCTGATACACGTGTTATGATAGAAAATAGACCACCTAAAAGAAAATGGGGTTGGTGGGAGAAAACGATATATGATGTGGGTACTTCTGATCTCATATATAATGAGCAGGCAAAAGCAATAAAAAATCCTAATTCTTTGAAATCGTTTGGCGCGAAGATTCTTTTCCCTAATGCGACAAAATACTATCGTATAGCCTCTACGCATGGTCACTCTGTTTTAAAGGGTATAGACACTGATAATACACTATGTACTGTTAACCAAATAACTGATGCAAAAGTTAAAGAACATGTGTTAGAAACAATGAAAGCAAATAATGTAGGGACACACACATTGGTGGTACTGCCAAAGTCTGATTCAAAACTTGTTCAAGATACTAAAAATTCAAAGGTTGTAAAAAATGCATTGAAAAATTCTAACTGGAAATTAGTTATTCCGATAAATTTTAGAGATGAAAATCGCGACTTGCATAAGACATTTGGTCATGCACATTTATATAATCCTCATAAAGATAAAGACGGTAATGTATTAGTTACATTAATTGATTACTACGATTTTGATAAAGCGAATGCTGGTTCAAGTGCCGGAGCTTTGAATGATAATGCATATCGTCAGCAGCAAGAAGGCGGCATGACAAACTATGTATTACTGGTCGAGTTAAAATACACGCCGGAAGAATGGGTATCTATTGTTAATAATTAGAAAATATATTAAAACAGTTGCAAATGTTAGTAGTATATGTTAATATACTACTAACAGGAGTAATTATATTGTTAAAAATATTAAGAAAACTGCCATATATTGAAATAATAATTATTTTGCCGGTGCTATATATAATATTCCAACTGGAAGTGATAAACTTTGCTCTTAGCATTCTCTGCTATGAAGATTGTGCGGTAGTCCACGTCGGTAATTTTTTATTATCTTTGGGTCAGTTCTTTTTATTATTAGTAATACAGCTTAGTTTAATTGGTTATGTTATTGTTGTTCTGTTAAGTATGGTTAATGTTTCAATAAATAAATTATTTATTAAAAGATTTACTAACTATAGCCATAGTATCAAAATACGTTTATTGGTATACTTAATTCTTCTTTGCATATCACCGACATTTTTAATTGGGGTATGCACGCTGTACCCGTTATATATAGTCTTGGGCTTTTATTATTCTTTGTGTATACCAGT
>CASDWH010000033.1 GCA_949284715.1 uncultured bacterium | reverse complement strand
TTGATATACTTAATTAAGGACTCGGGGAATCATTATGTAATTTTTTGTGTAGCGTATGTATTAGCATTGTTAGTTTTTATATGTGTATTTTCAACCCCGATATTAAAGTTAAAAGCAAAGAATTTAGAATTACGCAGAGAGGTTGAAGCAGTGTACATCAATCAAGCGGGGTGATTGTGTTGGATAAATTTGCTCTGGGGATTCCTGCAATTTTTATTTTTTAGCAGAGTAATACAAGTCTATAATTGTATTATCATCGAGATTTTTAACTGCTTTTTCAATGTTTTTATCTTTGCCGGCAGTTGTGACTTTATTATATACATCTTTATTTTTCTTTGCGGCGTTTATAAGTCCGTTGATTTTTTCGCCGATAAGAGATTTTATTGTTTCTTCTGCTTTTACAATATCTTCTGCTTTAATATTGAAAAAAGTTTCCAGCAAATGTCCGGGTTTGGCTTTTCCCATTGGGATTTCGTAGGCCGTTGTTATAGCAGGGTTTTTTAAATTAAATCCCATAGTTCCGTCTGCGTATTTTGCAAGGTATAATTCAGAATGTTCAGAACCTGCTTTCTCAAGTTTTTTACAGTGCGCAGCGTATATCTGATTGTATTTTCCGAATTTCCTTGCGTATAGTTCTTTACTGATATCAAAGGTTAATTTCCCGTTAAGTTTTGCACTAAATGCCGGTTTGTTGTTATGGTTCGGGGTTATTTTGTTTATTTGCATTCTCCTTACTCCTTTTGGTTTGTTATATCAGTTTAAAGCGTTTTGCGGTATCTAAATCAAATTTTTTACCTTTTTGCTCCTGCTGTCTTAATATATTAGTGTACCATTCCTGATAATGTGCCGGTGAGTTTTTCAAAAAATTCTTTACATTAATAAACAGTTTATCTTCTGCCCATAGTATTGATTTTTCTGTCAGGGTAAAAAATGTGTCTGCCAGTTTAGCCGGCATGTATACGGGTTTATCCTTTGTAATTCCTACATTGGTGTTTCCGAGAACCTGATTTTCCAGTCTTAGCATGTATTGTGTTTTGCCGTTAACCTGTGCATTATATATATCAACCACAGTATTAGAATCGCCCCATTTTGAAAACTCTTTCATAAAGTTTTCAAACCGTGCGTCTTTTTGTGCATATATTTTAAGCCGGCTTCCTATTTTAGCGCCAAATGTTTTGTTATCTGTATTTGCCGGTGAAATTTGCATTCGATTCTCCTTTTTAGGTTCTATTTGCTTTTATTAAAACTCCTGAAAAAAATAATTGCCCTATTTTGAGGATTGCTTAATAATTTGTAACAAATATATAAGCGCGTTTACCTATTTTTTTTCTTTTTAAGTTGCATAAATAGTAATTATATTGTAATATTATTTTAAATTGGAATAGGAGAGTGGAATGCCTGATATATCGGTAATTATCCCTGCATATAATGCGGAAAAATATATATCATACTGCCTGGATAGTGTACTTAATCAAACATTTACGGATTTTGAAATAATTTGTGTTAACGACGGCTCTAAAGACGGTACTTTGAATCTTTTAAATGAATACACTAAGAAAGATTCAAGGATAAAAGTTATAAATCAGGAAAATCAGGGGTGCGGTTATTCAAGAAACAACGGTTATGACGCCGCTAACGGGAAGTACGTTTATTTTCTGGATTCAGATGACGCGATACACCCGCAGTTTCTGGAGATTATGCATTATTTTGCTAAAATATATAACGCGGATTTCGTCTGCTGCGGTATGGAAGATAATCCTGAAAAATACTCAAAAGAACATTATATACCGGAAAATCTTGAATATCTTCTGACATTTAATCCGCTTTATTATTTTTCCAGAAAATCAAAATACAGAGTTTATTATCCGCCGGGGATTAAGTTTTACAGAAGAGAGTTTCTTAAAAATATAAAATTTATTAAAGCTAGTTTTGAGGATTTTTCACATACATGCGAAGTTTGTGCTGCAAAACCTAAAACAATAGTAATAAAAGAAAAGCTTTCTTTTTATACGATTAATAACGGTTCTGTTTCCCATTCAAAATCAAAGCTTAAGCAGATATACGATTACTATGCGGGAATTAACAGAATTTATGAAATATACAGCCGGTCTGAACTAAGACAGGAATTTAAATATGTAATAAATAATGTTATTCCAGATGTTCTTCGCCCGCAGTCAGGGTTTTGCAGAAGGGCTGATAAGAGTATTAAAAAAGAGATGTACAGAGTATTTGCCAATGAATTAAAAGATTTGTACAACAGAGGTTTAATTCATATTTCCGGAAACGGGTTGAAAAAATATCTTATATACCGTTGCTTGATAGCATTTATGGCTGACTAAAATCAAGTAATTTACTTATATCTATATTTAAGTAGTTTGCCAGTTCAAGAACTTTTGCAAGCGACATATTTGCTTTACCGCATTCTATATTAGCAATATAGTTCTGGGACACGTCCATGATTTCCGCAAGTTTTTCCTGGGTTAAGTCCTGTTTTATCCGTTCTATTTTTACATTTTTACCGAAGCGTTTTAGTAGAGTTTTCCTGTCCATAATTTATAAGTTTATAAACATTGATTTATAAATATAACCATGTTATAAGTTGTAAAATATAACTTATAAATTATTAAGGGTGTAGAATGGCTAATAAAAAAATAGCGTTTGTAACGCGGGCTTATGTTGAAAATAATTTTGTTTCAGGGGGTGTAAAACTGAATTATATCCTGCTTAAAGGGCTTAAAAAAGCAGGATATATGATTGATTTGTTTTGTGATGAAATATCCGTTCAGTATTCTGAAATTTTTAGAGGAATATATCCTTTTAGTGAATTTGAAAAACTTAAACAGAACTATGATTTGATTCTATCTGACAAGGCGTGTGTTCCGTCTGATATTACATATATCCATGACCATAGTTATCCGTATCGCGCCGGTAAGATGTTTAACAGGTTTAATTATATCTTGTATAAAATATTTTGTTTCTCTCATCACCAAAAAAGATATAAAGAGTTTCTGCGCACAAGGGAAAATATACTTAACTGCAAGCGGGTTGTGGTATCATCAAATGTTTTAAAAAATGATATGATTTCTAATTACGGCGTTAGGAAAGAACATCTTCTAATTATTCCGCCGCCGGTTGAACGTTATAAAATAAATAAATATAAAAACAGAGTTTTTACGTTTGGTATTTCGGCTGTCGGATTTGCAAGAAAAGGCGGGTATATCATACTAAAAGCCATAAGAGAGCTAAAGAAAAAGAATATAAAATTTAAAGTAAAAATTATTTATCCGTCAAAAAATCTAATGGTGAAAATTCTTGTGAAATTGTATGGAATAGAAGAGTACTGTGAATTTATTCCAACGCAGCAGGATATGGGCGGTTTTTATAATTCAATTAATGCTCTTGTTATGCCTTCAATTATAGAACCATTCGGGATGGTTGCCGGCGAAGCGCTGGGTATGGGCTGTCCTGTAATAACGGCGAGTCATTGCGGCGCTGCTGACAGGATTGAAAATGGCCTAAACGGGTATATATATGAGGGTAATTCGCCGTATAACCTTGCTGATGCTATGTTTAAAATATTGAATATTCCCTATTCTGATTATCTTTTAATGTGTAATTCGGCGCGCGAGAGTGCAGAAGTACTTTCTGAAGAAAATTTTGTTAAACAATACTTAAAACTAATGAATGAAATTTAGTATAGGATACTTTTGTGCAGCGAGCGTAATGGCGTACATTTTGCTGTACAGCGGTAATTTTTTGTTTTTAAATTATATAAAATATTTTTAATGTATTTACAAATATATTAAAATAATATATAATTAATTCTGGAAAGGATGGAATATATATGAAAAATATAATTAATTTGCCGTACGAAATCTGGAACAGTATTGATGACGCCTCTCTCGCTCTTAATAGCAATTATGAGCTTATTGAAAGAGATGTCTTAAGCCTTAAAGATGAAATTTTATCTTCAAAAAATAATATTTATTCTGAAATGGCATGTCTTAAACTAACAGACCGATGTGATGTGATTGCAGAGCTTGCAAACAGCGGGTATAAAAAAGTCTGTGATTTTAATAACTATCTGCTCTCAATTTTTACGTATCAATCAGATGATACTGTTTAAACTTTAAGAGCTAGCATTCGTTCAATCATATCAAGTGATTTTTTTGCGTATTCAAGATTAACATCAATTTCGTTATCTTCGCTTACCAGCACATTGTAAATATCTTCAAGGTGGTTCCATTTCATATTTGGACACACAGCCTTAAAAGAAACATGGATAAAGTTTTTGTCAGGGCAATCACGTTTTAACCGATCAACTACACCCAGTTCTGTAACAATAATAAAATCTTTATCCGGGCTTTCCTTAGAATATTTCATAATGGCAGTTGTGGAACCGACTATATCAGCAAGTTCTACAACTTCTTTGCAGCATTCCGGGTGGCATAATATTTTTGCCTCCGGATGTAATTCTTTTTGCTTCAATACGTCTTCCGGCAAAATCCGGACATGTGTCGGGCAGTATCCGGGGTAGGTAATAACTTCAACATCAGGAAGTTTTGAGGCTACGTATTCGCCAAGATGCATATCAGGAACAAATAACACTTTTTTACTGTTAAGTGAACGTACTACATCAACAGCGTTAGCGCTTGTGCAGCAAATATCACATTCAGATTTGACTTCTGCGGTGGAATTTACATAGCATATGACCGGTATTCCCGGTTTTTTGGCTTTGAATGCTCTTATCTGTTCTAAGTTAATCATATTCGCCATAAGACAGCCGGATTCTAATCTCGGAAGCAGAACTTTTTTGTCCGGTGAAAGAATTTTTGCGGTTTCTGCCATAAAATAAACTCCGGCAAATACAATTATATCAGCATTAGTATTCGCAGCCTGACGGGAAAGATAAAGAGAGTCGCCTACAAAGTCCGCAACTTCATCAATCTCTACGTTTTGATAACAGTGTGCAAGAACTACAGCGTTTTTTTCCTGTTTCAGTTTATTTATTTGTTTTATTAATTCGGCTTGAGCAATCATCTTGTGCAACCTCGTATGGTTTAGTACCAATTTCTGTTATACTATAAAAATAATAATATGGCTAATCAATGGAAGAAAATTCTATAAAAAATATTCTTAATACTGCAAAATCAGAGCATACTCTGACAAAGCCGGACATTGTAAATCTTCTGCAAAACGGCGGAGATGCTCTTATCAATGCGGCTGATTCCGTAAGACGTAAATACATTGGTGACGGGGTTTATATTCGTGCTTTAATTGAGTTTTCCAACTACTGTACAAGAACCTGTTATTATTGCGGCTTAAGGGCTGAAAATAATCGTGTTCACAGATATAGAATGAGTCCGGAGGAGATAGCGGCTAATTCTTATGCCGCGATTGAAAAAGGGTTTAAAACGATAGTATTACAGTCCGGTGAAGATTGCGGTTTTAGTGTGGATGAGGTTTGCCGTGTTATTGAGAGGATTAAAAAAAAGGATGTTGCAGTAACGCTTAGTCTTGGTGAAAAAAGCTTTGAAGAATACAGCAGGCTTAAATCAGCAGGTGCTGACAGGTATTTATTAAGAATTGAAACGGCAAATAAAGAATTATATAAAAAATATCACCCTAAAATGAGTTTTGAAAACCGTCTGCGCTGTCTGGAGGATTTGCGCAAACTCGGTTATGAAGTTGGAACGGGTTCGCTTATAGGACTTGAAGGTCAGACAGTAGAGATGATTGCCGAGGATGTTTTGTTTTTCAAAGAGATTGATGCGGATATGCTGGGAATAGGTGTATTTATTCCGCATCCTGATACTCCGCTTGGAACGGCTGCTGCCGGTGATTTTAATCTTACTTTGCGTATGATTGCAATATGCAGATTATTGCTGCCCGATATTAATATTCCGGCCACAACAGCTATGGAAACCCTTAAGCCTGAAGGCAGGAAGCTTGCTTTATCAGCCGGCGCCAATGTTGTTATGCTTAATGCCGCGGAGAATGTGGATTATAAAAAAGAGTACAGTATTTATCCTGATAAAGCAGGGGTAAATGAGAGGCTGGAAGAGAGTCTTTCGGCGCTTGAAATTTCGCTTGCTAAAATCGGGCGCAAGATAATAATGTCAAGTGGATTTAGATACAATAATCGGTGCGGATAACTTAGCTCAGTATTTGATTAGCTACTGTATTATTTCTTTACATAGGGTTGTTTCTAAAGTTTTTTGTTCTAACATGTATACAGTTTATCCCGGTATGAAAGGAATTAGATATGAAAGTCCAACCGATTGGTAATAATAATTTTGGTGCGATAAAACCTGCAAGCGGTTCAATTTCCAAAGAGGTATATGACGCTATTTCTAAGTCAGATGTTTTAAAAAAATTTGGCAGAGATTTTAATGCTGAGGTTTCGCAAGGTTCAATCTTGAGCGCCAGTACAGGTAAGCCGCGTATGGCTTTAATGTTGGATAATATCGAGCCTGTTAACCCGTTTATTATTATCAAAAATCTTATTTCAGGCAAACGCCCCGTAAAAACTATTTGGCTTAAGACATATGCAAAGAATGATAACGATTTTATAGCCTCAATTTATAATACCAATCCTAAACGCTTACATGAAATCTATAATAAGGGTTAATTAAATATGATATCTAATAAAATATCTTCTATAAATAATAGAACTTTTATGGCGCAAAATGATAACCCTCCAAAACATTCCGGTTTACAAAGGCGGAAAATAATAGAAAGTGCAGGCATGGGCGCAGGACTCGGGCTGTTTGCACGCCTGGGCGGCTCTACAAAAGAAGCGTTGATTGCCGGTACAAGTGTAGGCCTGCTGCATTATTGGTTAAATGATTGGAATAATCCGATGTATGACAAATACAAATCATCGGACGAAAAGCAGAAGGTTAAAACCTCTGATAAATCAGATAACGTAAAACAAACCAACGGCTTTGCACCGCTAATCTTTGGTTCAATAGTATTTTTACTTTCTGCCGGTGCCGGCGCAGTGGTGAATAAAGGCAAAGAGTTAAAGAAGGTTATAACAAAAAGCGGTATTCAGGCACTGGGCATTGTAGGCGCGATTGAAATAATTAAATCTACTATTGGTGCAATAAAAGACAAAAAGAATAAAAACCGGAGTGCGGAAACAAAAATAATTGCTTAAAAAATATGGTATTATGAATATTCGACAAATAGGAATAAATAAAACATTTCAATCGGATAATAAAAATAACAACGCCCAGTTGAGAGGTTTTGCAAATTCTGTTTTGTCGGGCGGAGTAATCAGCGGAGCGCTTTATCCGCTCGGATATTCATCAATCAAAGCCGAAAATAAAGGGCTTGAAAAAAGTGCTATTGCAAAGAAAGCGCTGCCTTTTGCCGTTAGTCTGGGTGCTATGTGTGCGGCTTTGAATGCCTCAGGTATAGATGATGTTTTTGTAAAAGAACCTAAAAACAATCTTACATTCAAAGACAGGGCTGAAAATATTGGTATCTTGTCTGTGTTAGGGCTTAGCGCCGCAGCGGGGGCCGAAACTCTTGCCGGTAATTCCAAAAACTTTTTCGGCGGGTTGAAAAAATACTCTCTTCCGGCTGTAGGTGTTGCAATTTTTTCTGTTCTCTGTGCTTTTACTACTGATTGGCTGAAAAGTGACAGGGCAAATCAAGGGAAAATGAATAAAGGGGTAAAGGGGTAAATTTGCAGGCTCAAATGGGTTTCGGGTGATTTTTGTAAACTCCGGCATTGGTTTGTTTACTCCCTTTTGTTTGCCCCTATATAAACTTTCTTAAAGAATTGGCAATTTTTCTCCCCTTAAGTTACAATAACAGTGGGGATATGTCCCATTTTTTTGAGGAGATAAAATGAAGTTTGGTATATTGAAGAAGATAATGCTGGCTATCGGGATTATTATGCTGTGCGCGCTTCCGTCATTTTGCGCAATGTCATTTCCGAATATAAATATCGGTATGCAGCCGGCAAATACTCCGCAGGATTTTACTAACGGGATGCAGATTCTTATCTGGTTAACTATTCTCTCACTTGCGCCGAGTATTCTTATAATGACAACATCGTTTGTCCGTATTGTAATTGTTCTGTCACTCTTAAGGCAGGCTCTCGGCGTTACAACACTTCCGCCTAATCAGGTGCTGACAAGTCTTGCGATTATTCTCACATTTTTTATAATGTCGCCTGTTTTTACAAAGATTAATAACGATGCCCTACAGCCTTATATGAAAAACCAGATTACACAGCAGGCGGCGCTGGATAGAGGAATTCAGCCGGTCAGGGATTTCATGTTTAAACAGACAAGCGATAAAGAGCTTGCTCTGTTTGTAAGAATGGCAAAGTTAGAAAAACCAAAAGATACAAACGACATTCCGACCTATGTACTCATTCCCGCGTTTATTTTAAGCGAGTTAAAAATAGCTTTTACAATCGGGTTTGTAATCTATCTGCCTTTTTTGGTTATAGATATTGTGGTTTCCAGTATACTGGTTGCGATGGGTATGATGTTTCTTCCTCCGACAATGATTGCTCTGCCGTTTAAGCTTATTATGTTTGTAATGGTTGACGGCTGGTATCTTCTTGTTAAGTCGCTGGTTGAAGGGTTTGCGAGGTAGATATGGAACAGGATGTTATTATTACATTAATGCAGAAAATGTTTGTTTTGACGCTTGAAATCTCTGTTCCTGTACTGATTTCCGGTGTTATTATCGGTCTTGCAATAAGCGTTTTTCAAACTGTAACCCAAATACAGGAATCGACTTTAACCTTTGTTCCTAAAATCATCGGCGGTATAGCTATCTTAATAGTTCTTATGCCTTGGATGGTTAATCTTTTTATTTCTTATGTTAATGAGTTTATGGATGTAATACCGCAGTTAACAGCGGCTGGCGGGGTTTAATGTATAATTTAGGCACAATACTTACACCAGCAAATCTTGTTCTTTTTATGGCGATATTAACGCGTTTGTCGGGCTTGTTATCGTCTGCGCCGTTTTTCTCTACTTATCCTATACCGGCACAGGTGAAAGTCTGGTTTGCTGCAACCGTTGCGTTTATACTATTTCCTATGGTTAAAGCTTCAAGCGGATTTGTTGTTCCTACAGCGGTTCCTGAATTATCGCTTATTCTCATAAAAGAATTTTTAATAGGGTTTGCAATCGGGTATTGTGCAAATGTTATATTAATAGGCGTTGAGATGGGGGCAAATATGTTTTCTACCCAGATGGGATTATCTGTAAGTAACGCACTTGACCCGTTATCGGGAAGTGCTTCTCCTGTTTTAACCCAGTCTTTTGTTCTGCTTGCCGGCATGATTTTCTTATGCGTAAACGGTCATCATTTGTTGTTTTCTTCTTTGTATCACAGCTTTATATCAATGCCAGTAGGGTTTACATTTGATTTTTCTCCGCAGATGGTTGAGCAGATAATAGTTATTACCTCCCAGATATTTTCTGTCGGAATGGAGCTTATAATCCCAATTTTTGCAGTGTTATTTATGACTGATGTACTGCTCGGATTTACGTCGAAGATGATGCCTCAATTAAATATTTTTATGGTGTCGCTTCCGCTCAAATTGTATTTGGGAATGCTTCTGTCGTTAATGTTTGTCAGGGCAATATCAGAACATATAGAGGTTATAACAGAACGTATTTTATCACAGGTAATGGCGGTATTTTAGAGTATGGCAAACGAACAGGCAGCAGAAAGAACGGAATCCGCCACCCCGCGCCGGCGGAGTAAAGAACGGGAAAAAGGCAATGTTTCCAAGAGCCGGGATATGTCCTCGGCGTTTGTTGTTACGATTGCTGTTGTTTTGCTGAGTGTATTTTCTTCTCCTATCCTGACAGGTATAGAAGAAATGATAAGATTGGCATTAACTCATATTCACCCCGATGAAATGAATACGGATGACCTGCTTGCAATGCTGCTGCCGTATGCCCAAACAGCGGGTGCTATTATTATTCCGCTGCTTGTCCTTTTAATGGTGGCTGCTGTAATTATTATTCGTATGGAAATAGGGCATGTTTTTGCGCCCGGGCGGGCTAAATTTGACCCGGAAAACCTTTCTCCAAGGCGGATTATTAATAATGCAAAAAAATTGTTCAACCCTTTTGAACCGCGTACGATGGTTGAGTTTGCAAAATCCATACTGAAACTTGTCATTGTAACTGTTTGCGGTCTTGTAACGCTTATGAATGATTTGGATACGATATACGGTCTGATTGGCCAGCCGCTTATTGAATCTTTTGATGTTATCGGTTCGATAATGTTTAAAATGCTCATTAATATGTGTATTGCAATGATTATACTCGGGCTTTTGGATAAAAAATATCAGGACTATGAGTATGAAAAATCAATAAAAATGACAAAGCAGGAAGTTAAAGACGAGTTAAAAGATACGGAAGGGGATCCTAAAATAAAATCCCGTATAAGGTCTACTCAAATGCAAATGGCAAAACGCAGAATGATGGCACAGGTTCCAAATGCAGATGTGGTTGTAACAAATCCGACACATTACGCGGTTGCAATTGTGTACGATAAAACTAAGGCTCCTGCTCCTATTGTGGTGGCTAAAGGTGTTGACTATGTTGCGTTCCAGATACGTGAAATAGCAAAGCAGCACAATGTTCCTATAGTTGAAAATAGACCGGTTGCGCGCACCCTCTACAATTCTGTGCCGATTGATGGTATAATACCATCAGACTTGTATGTTGCTGTTGCGGAAATTCTTGCTTACGTATACAGCAGGAGGAAGAAAAACTAATGGATATGAAGAAGCTGTCATCATTGCTTGCTAATAATGACATAGTCCTTGCAATAGGTCTGGTTGTTATTGTGTGCATGATGGTTATTCCGCTTCCTGCTCCGCTTTTGGATTTGTTGTTAACAATAAACATTTCACTTGCGGTTGTGATTCTTCTTGTTTGTTTGTATACAAAAGAGCCGCTTGATTATTCATCGTTTCCTACGGTGCTTCTTATAGCGACATTGTTCAGGCTCGGTTTGAACGTTAGTTCTACACGGCTTATTCTTTTACACGGTGAAGCCGGAAATGTTATCCAGTCGTTCGGTGAGTTTGTAGTCGGCGGAAATTATGTTGTAGGTTCGGTTATATTCGTAATCCTTGTTTTAATCAACTTTATGGTTATCACCGGCGGTGCAACAAGGGTTGCGGAAGTATCTGCAAGGTTTACATTAGATAAGATGCCGGGCAAACAGCTAAGCATTGATGCTGATTTGAATGCAGGGTTGATTAATGAAGATCAGGCAAAAGAGAGAAGAAAAAAACTTGAACGTGAAACGGATTTCTACGGAACAATGGATGGTGCCTCCAAGTTCGTTAAAGGTGATGCAACGGCCGGTATTATTATCACGATTGTAAATATTGTAGGCGGTTTAATTATCGGGATGATACAGCTTAAAATGCCTTTTCAGACGGCACTTAATACATTTACTATATTAACAGTAGGCGACGGTCTTGTATCTCAAATTCCGGCGCTGCTTATATCTACAGCTACCGGTTTGATTGTTTCAAGAGCTACAGGTAAAGATGAGTCGCTCTCTGATGATATTAAAACAGAAATGTTTTCTGATCCCAAAATCTTAGGTGTTGTTGCCGGACTTTTAGGGTTTATGGGCCTTGTTCCCGGTATGCCTACTGTTCCATTTCTTGGTATAGGGTTGTTAACCGGTTATTTTGCCTATAAAAAATCTCAGGATACGAAGCAATCTAAAGAGGTTCAGGAAGCTGCTCAGAAAGAAGAAGATGCACGCAAGAAGCTTGGCAAACGTGATAAGAAAGCTACAAAAGAAAGTATTATGGAACTTCTTACCGTTGATACGATTGAAATTGAGGTCGGTTATAGAATAGTGCCGCTGCTTAATATAGAACTCGGCGGGGATTTACTGGAGCGTATTGCACAAATCAGGCGCCAGACGGCTCTTGACTTAGGAATTGTTCTGCCGTCAATCAGGGTAAGGGATAATTTGCAATTAGCGCCTAATATGTATCAAATTAAACTCAAAGGCGTACCTTTAGAAACAGGTGAGGTTTATTCGGACAGGTATCTGGCAATGTCTGCCGGCGAAACCCGTGAAACGCTTGTATTAAACGGTATACACGCAATTGAACCCGCATTCGGACTTCCTGCGCTATGGATTGAAGAAAAAGATAAAGATATGGCTGAACTTGCTGGATATACTGTTGTAAGCGCTTCTGCAGTTATTTCAACACACTTAACAGAAGTTATTAAGCGTAATGCCGCAGAAATTCTATCAAGGGCTGATGTTCAACAACTGCTTGAAAATCTTAAGAAAGAGGTTTCAGAAGAATATGTAACTGATGTTATGAAAGATATTTCCGTTGCCGAGGTTCAAATGGTTATGCAAAATCTTTTAAAAGAAGGCGTTGCTGTAAGGGATTTAAAAACAATCTTAGAAACCATGAGCCTGTATTCTAAGACAAGTAAAAACCTTGATTTCCTTACAGAACACGTCCGGCAGGCTCTTGCAAGAAATATTTGCAGCCAGAATCTTTCAGATACGGGCGAACTCCTTGCTATTACGCTTGCTCCGGATATTGAAAGTACTATTGCAAAAGGCGTCAGCCCTGACGGGCAGAGTCTTACACTCGATCCGGATTTTACAAGGCGGCTGCTTGACAGGCTTAATGTTGAGCTTGAAAAAGCTATTACACAAACCGGCAATCAGCCGATTGTATTATGTTCTTCGCCAATCAGACTTGCATTCAGGCGGCTTATCGAAAGAACATATCCGCAAATCTCAATTATGTCATATAATGAAATTACACAGAATGTTAAAGCTAAGTCCGTCGGGCTTGTGAAAATTTAATCCAAAACAGAAAGGATAGCCATGAGAGAACTTATAAAAAAAGATCAGATTGTTGATATTGTACCGCAGGATTTTAAAAATTCCAATAAAGGAAAGGTGCTGAATGTTGATATGGATGGATTCACAATGCAGCTTAAATATCAGCCTAATGGACTTATCCAGAACCATATTTGTGATTTTTATTCACTTACTGATAACGGATATCTGTATTTTGAATCTTATATTAAAGAGATTAATAATAACGTTATTTCTATTGCAAATCCGATTAAGCACAGATTTCTACAGCGCCGGAAGTTTACACGTATAACTTTTCTATCTGATATTGAACTTAAGTCAGGCAGTAATGTTCACAAAGCCAGAACGCTTGATATCTCAGCAGGCGGTATGAAACTTTCTACAAAAGAAAATATTAATATCGAAGATGAATATAGTGTGACATTACAGCTTGAAAAAGATTTGAGCGTAAGCTGTAAATATAAGCTTATAAGAGTAGAAAAGAATGATGCCGGTATATATACCATATCAGGAAGATTTACCTGTCTAAGCAATATTGATAAAATGACTTTGGTTCAGTTCTGTATGAAAAAGAATATGGAGAATATAAACAAATAATATGGATTTAAAAAGTACACTGTGTACATCCTTTGCGATTTTAACGTTTCTTGTAATGGCCGGTATATGCATGTTTAATTACAGTTATATTGATATGAATTCGGTAATTTCAATGATGTGCCGTATTGTGCCTGCAACTATTGTTATGGGGATTTTAGGCCGGATGATGGGTGCTATACTTGATAAACCTAAAAATCTTGCCGATTCGGATTATCAAACAGATGTTCTTCAAGCGCTTAAGAAAATGGATAGAAATATGACAATGGCAGAATTAAGTAAAAAGCTTTCTCCAGAAGTGGAATTGCCGGAAGAGATACAAATACAAACACCTGAAACAGAGAAAGAAGAAAATGAACAAAAGCCTGAATAGTATTTTAAGAAAAAAGACAAATGTAAATTTTTTTACTACGCCGAGCCACAGCGGAAAGTTTTTTATCAAACATAAATTTTATCAATTTTATAAGAGTGATATATCCGAAACAGAGGTTCATAAACCGGAAGAGGCACTGGAGTGTTCTGAAAAACAGGCAGCGCAGATTTACGGAACCGTGAAAACAAAGTATCTAATAAACGGCTCTACAAGCGGAATAGTAGCAGCGGTGCTGGCATGCGTTAAATCAGGAGAAAAGGTTTTAATCTGGGATAATGCCCACCCCTGTCATAAAAATGCCTGTATTCTTGCAGGTGCCGAAGTCGCGGAATATTCTATTCCATTGAATGAGAAGTGGGGAATCCCGCAGGCGGTAACGGTTGAAATTATTGAACCGTATTTAAAATCCGGCGGAATTAAGGCTGTAATTGTTACTTCCCCGCATTATGAAGGTGTTGTTTCCGATATTGCCGCTCTGGTAGATGTTTGTCATAAGTATTGTGCATATCTTATTGTTGATGAGGCACACGGCGCCTTATATCCGTTTTCAGACAGGCTGCCGCAGAGTGCTGTAACAATTGCCGATTTTACTGTTCAATCACTGCATAAGACGGCCGGCGGTCTTAATCCGACTGCGCTTTTACATACAAATACGGATTTAGATGTTGGTAAGGCTCTTGCTCTATTTAATACAACATCTCCGTCTTATCCGCTGCTTGCTGTTATTGAGTCCACTATTAAATATTTAAATTCAAAAAAAGGAAGAGCTAAAATAGACACTCTTATTACGGAAATAGAAGAATTTAAAAAGAAGTGTACAAATGTAGAATTTTATAACGGGGATACGACAAAAATTCTTATTAAAAAATCTGGTATGACAGGGTTTGAGCTTTCTGAATTTTTGTATAAAAACAAAATAGAAGATGAACGTGCAAATAACAAGTCAGTGCTTCTTTTAACCGGCCTTGGCACCGATTATAAAAAGCTTGATTATTTATTTAAAAAACTTAAAAATGTTTAATTGAAAGAAGTTGTATATTACCCTGATATTTTATACTCCAAATTCCGGATTTTTACGATTTTGAATATAGAAAAGGTGATGATATGTTAACAGTCTTTAACAATAATGCCTATATTCAGCAAGAAGAGGGAATATTAACTAATTATGTACTCTTAATTAATGTAAAGTATACTAAAGAAGAGTTGGCAAAGATTCCCGGCTGGATATAATGTAAATATATTAAATATATTGCAAAAATCAAAGACATATAGTATTATACTATATCTCTTTGATGGATTAAAAATATTATGATAAAAATAAAAAAATATTTAAATTTTGAAACGATATTACTGTTTATATTATCAGCTATTTCCGGTGTATTTGTAACTATATTTTTTATGTTTTATGATGTTTCGGATGATACAGGTGCTGTTAATGTAATTTTTGATTTTGTAAACCTATTTTGGCAGTATCCATTGTTTTTTGTATCTCCATTTGTTGTAATGATAATGGGAATTCTAATTAAAAATTTAACTGTTAATAAAAGGTTAATAACAGCTCTTACTACTATAAAATATTCTATAAAAAAACAAATAATTTTAAATATTTTATTTATTTTGTTTCCTTTAATTCTGCTAATTTTAGCGTATGAATTTTATGTGTTATTTTTAAATGTTATAGTATTCTTCTGGCTTACGACTGTAGCGGCTGTAATGTGGATATATTATGCTGCTTTTCTGGTCGTATGTTTTTTATGGTGGGGCGAAAATTTTATCAAAATAGATAAAATGGTAATGATAAAAAACAAATACTTAAATAATTTGTTTATCCAGCTATTACCGGTTATTTTATTAATTTTCACTTATTATCTATGCTGTGTCCGGTATAACTTATCGCCAGAAACTAGTTTTTATTGCTAAATGCCGCTCTCAATATTTTTAATATTTTATATTTCCTTTTCGAGGGCAGAGAAGCTGAACGATTTAATTCGTTATTTGTACCGGCATATGGTTTACGTGTTAGTAGTTTATTGTGCGTGTATTTATTATGTTAATAATTCAGTAGTAGTATCGATAATATCGACAACCGATACACCTGCGCCAATGACGTATGTTGTTAAATTTGCAATGATAGTAGTTGCTCTGGTGATGATTTTTCGTTTGCCGTTATACAAACTACATCAACGTAGTAAACAGTTGTATAAGGAAGTAGTAACAGAGCTGGCTGTTTGTTAAGTTTTTATCTAAAAATAGAGCTGTGTGCCTGGTAAGGAAAATTATTTCAAAATATAATTATCAATAAACTCTCTTACGGCGCCTTCTCCGCCTTTAAGCGACATTATTTTAATTTCAGGAATTTCTTTAATTTTCTTCATCGCATCAGCCGGACAGGCTCTTAGGCCGACATTAGAGAGAATTTCCAAATCATTAATATCATCTCCTATATAGGCTACATTATCTAAAGAAATTCCAAGTGCCTTACATAGTTCGGTAATAACTTCCAATTTGCTTTTCATTCCCTGAAACAGATAATCTATTTTAAGCTTTTCAGCGCGTTTAGCAACAATCGGTGTATTTTCAGAAGTCAAAATAGCGGTTTTAATTCCTGCCTGCTGGCAGAGTTTAAGTCCCATTCCGTCATGAGTATTGAATTTTTTCATAACATCACCCTCTGCCGAATAATACATTCCGGCATCTGTAAGTGTTCCATCAACGTCTGTTCCGATTAATTTTATTTCCGCCATTTTAAGTCCTCTTGTGGTAGTATGCTATATCTGAATCAAGGTTAAGTTTTTGTAGATTATTTTTAAAAATTCCTGTTTTTATTCCCATTTTGCCCAGTCTGTAAATCAGGCTTATATATAATACTTCAAACCCGTATTTACAAGAACGGACAAAATTAATAGAAGAAGCTTCTTTAAAATACTTTGTAGGGCAGGAAAGCTCGCCGATTTTATAATTGTTCCAGAAAATAAGTGCAAGCATTTCATTATCAAAACAAAAGTCATCGCTGCAACTTTCCAGCGGAAGAGTTTCTAGAATTTCTTTTGTAAACCCTCTGAATCCTGTATGATATTCTGTAAGATTTTCACCAAGAAACAGGTTTTCAAATGCTGTCAGAAATTTATTTGCAATAAATTTGTATAAAGGCATTCCGCCTCTTAAAGCGCCGTTACCCAGCATTCTTGAGGCAATAACTGCATCATATCCTTCAAAAGCCATCATTGTTGCCATTGCGGGAATAAGTTTTGGTGTATACTGATAGTCGGGATGTACCATAATTACAATGTCTGCCCCGGCTTTTAGTGCGGCTTTGTAACAGGATTTCTGGTTCCCGCCGTATCCGCGGTTTCTGTCGTGAACAATTGTTGTTATGTTAAGTTTTTTAGCAATCTCTTTTGTTCCGTCGCTTGAAAAATCGTCGACGAGAATAATCTCGTCGACGAAATCCTGTGAAATGTCGTTGTAGGTTTGTTCTAAAGTTTTTTCGGCATTGTACGCCGGCATAATAACAACGACTTTTTTATTATTAATCATACTATCCTTCAGTAACCGGTTCTTCTTCCAGCTCAACATTCCTGATTGTAGTTTTGTCGGAATAAAGAGCCTTGGCTTTATATTTTTTTACCTGTCTGTCAAGTTTGTCTGCAAGCAAATCTATGCTTGCATACATTGATTCGCCTGCTTCTTCTAGGTGAATAACACCGGAATTAAGCTTGCATGAAACTTCTGCAATGTGCTTGTCTGAAGCGGCAGGGTTTTTAACAACCGATAAAATAACGTCAATACCGCTGATTTGGTCATAATGGTTGGCAACTTTACCCAGCTTCTCTTTTACATAAGCTTTGATTGCATCGGTAATTTCGATGTTTTTTCCGTTCACATAAATACGCATTAAAAAAACCTCCGAGATGTGTGATACTTTTTAAGTATACAATATTTTGCGTAAAATTTAAAGCCCTTAATCTGAAATTATTTGAGGAACTTCAACATTTGGTGTTCCTATTACTCTGACAAGTTCCAAAACAGATGCTTTCATCTGGCACTTTTGTGACGAACCGCTGAAAAAATCTTTATAAAAACAACCTTCACAATTACATCCGCGTTTATAACATTCTATAGCTGTAGGTGTCCATCTTCTAACAGCTATAGCCCTTCCCATATCACGACTTCTTAGCACATTTCCTCCCCAAAACTCTTTACTTATACCGACTTCCCTGTCAAAGATTAACCGAAGTTCTTTTATAACCTTAATTTTAATTATAAGGATTAAGGGTGTATTTACAACCCTTTTATTACAATTTGTTACGGTTTTTAAAAAATCCCTGGCCCCGCTAATAAAGAGTTTTTCAGCTTTTTGACAGCATGCTAACATGTGCCGCTGTATACTTTGGGCTGATTTATACATGTCTAACCATGTAATGGTGCATGTTATCATGTGTTTTATCATTATTAAGTTTTGTAAAAAAGTTGGCATGTGCTGTAAATTCTTCATAAAATTAGATTGAGATTGTGAATTGTTGTTTAAACTTTTTAAGGTAAGACTTTGTTTTTTTGCAAGGTCTTTTTTTTGTTTGAGAGTTTTTCTGTAAATATTTGTAAACAAATGTCTTTGATACAGCAATTTTAAAGATTTACGTGTGTTTTTTGCTTTGCTATGAATATAAATCCTGTTAATAAAATTAAAGATGAAAAAAATTATTATAATAATTTAAATTTTAACGGCTACACGCGTACAAAGTTTGGGCGTGCTATAGATAGTTTTATTAAAGAGGGGTATAACTCTAAGACCGTTTGCGAAGATATGAATACCAGACTTAACCTTTTTTTGAAGCATATAGGTTTGTCGGCCAGATTGGGTGAAGGGTTCAGGGGAATTGTTTACAAAATTGATGATAAATATGTGCTTAAGGTTAACAAACATATAAAAAATATGGAGCTTTACCCGCAAATTCCGGCTGATAATCCTTTTAAAGTTTTGAAAAGTTATTACGGCAGTTCTGTAGTTGATTTTAATATGTGGGTTAAAATCCTTAGAAATGTAACATCAAAGGGCAAACATATTCAGGCCGGTGTTCCTGATATAAAAGAACGCTGTTCTACTCTGGTTGAAAAAGGTGCTATATGGAGTGATGAGTATTTGCCAAGATTTTCAAACCTTCCTCAAAAATGTTATGATGCTCTGGCGAGAGATTTTGCCGCGTTGAATAAAATTAAAGTTAACGGCTATTCATATACTTTTGATACTAAAAATCCTAATAACTTTGTACTTGCCGGAAAGTCGTTAAGAATTGTTGATGATATAGATAAAACAAATATTTCGGAACCTAATACCATTGCCGGACTTTTAAGAGTCTTTTTAGAAAAAATAGATTTAGATTTTAAAGCCCCTATGGGAATTGAAAATGCAGGGCAGCGGCACAGTCTTATGAAAAAGATTATTTTAGCAGGTGAAAAATATGAACTTCCATATACGCAGTGTGAAGAAGATTTACGTACCTGGGAGTATGTTTCAAATAATGATTTTTACTACAGGGATATTATTGAATCATTAAAAAAATTTCGTTCGATTTATCCTGATAAGAAGGTACGTTTGGACAAAGTAAAAGAATTCTTAGACAATGAGATAAAAATCGGGTATAATTATTTCTATGAATAAGTGCTGCGGTTTTTTCAAGTTTGGTAATATAGAGCTGCTAATCGTTCAGGATGGTGATGCTATATCAGGAATATATGTAATTACCGAGGAGCAGGCAAAGAAGTATCCCGTTACGGATACTGAACTTATAAACAAAGTTAAGATTCAATTAGAAGAGTATTTGGCTGGCAGAAGGCAGGAATTTGATTTTCCTGTTGTTTGCACAGGAACCGATTTTCAGAAGCGCGTATGGGAAGAGTTAAAGAAAATTCCTTATGGCAGAACAATCTCGTACAGCGAACTTGCTGAGCGCTGCGGTTCACCTAATGCTGCAAGGGCTGTCGGGCAGGCTAATAATAAAAATAAACTCATGATTGTTATTCCCTGCCATAGAGTTGTCGGTAAAGACGGTGATTTAACGGGATATGCCGGCGGATTTGCGGTTAAAAAGCTTTTACTGGAATTAGAGAAAAAATATTCATAAAGAATCAGCATATTAGTACCAATCTTATTTTTTATCTTGTTGAGATTTAAAATTTACATTCAAGAAGAAAGCTAATGGTACCAGACAAAAAGCAATAAGGGCAAACATTTCAAACACATCAACAAATGACATAAGTTTTGCCTGCTGCTGTAATTGTCTATAAAAGTAACCTCCGGCTCTTGCCATTGAATCAGGCGCGGTGAATGCAGTCATTAGTTTATGTGCAGTTGCATTTAAGTGTGTCTGATAAGTAAGAGAGAAGTTGGAAAGATTTTTAACAAGATAAGTCTGGTGAAGCTGCGATAATCTTGTAACAAGTGTTGATGACATTGAAATTACAAATGCAGTCATAACACATTTTGATAAACTGTGTAAACCTGCGCCGTTTGAAAGCTCCGAGCGTGGTAATGTGCCGAGGCACAGGGCTGATATCGGGATAAATACAAGAATTACACCAATACCCATAAGTACGTTAGGTATAACAACGTAATTGAAAGAAATCTGTAAGTTTAGATTTGAATACATAAATGTTGAAATGCCGAGAAATACAAATCCGACGGAGATGAGTATCCGGTTATCAATTTTTTCAACCATTTTACCTATTACGCACAGCATTATAATACAGGATAAAACCCTAGGAGCAAGCGACATACCGCTTAGCATTGCCGTGTAACCCATAAGGCTTTGTAAAAATTTTGGTAATAGTACAATTGTTACATAGATAATCATATTAACAGAGGCGCCTAGAACTGTCCCGATAAAGAAATTTTTGTCTTTAAAAACTCTTAAATTGACAATTGCATTTTTACATTCAAGTTCCCAGACTATAAAAAATACAAATGAGAATAATGAAATACTGGCAAGACAGGTTATCCAGGTACAGTCAAACCATCCGAATTGTTCTCCTTTATCAAGTACGATTTGCATTGTTAACAGCCAGAGAACAAGTGATATAAGCCCTACAAAGTCAACTTTTTCCGGTATCTTGCGGTTTTCAAGTTCTGCGACATTGCAGTGAACAAGTATAACAGAGAAGATGCCTACAGGTATATTAATTAGATAAATCCATTGCCAGCTTGAATTATCAACAATAAAACCTCCAAACGTAGGCCCGAGTATGGAGAATACCATAACCGAGAAGCCGAATAAAGCCATTGCCTGACCGCGTTTTTCAAACGGAAAAGCTGCAAGCAGGATAGCCTGAGATATAGGCATCATTGGCCCGCCGCCTATTCCCTGTACAATACGTCCTAAGACAAGTATATTAAGGTTGCTGGCAAATGCGCATATAACGGAACCGATTGTAAAAATCGTAAGGAAAACCTTTAAGAACATTACTCTGCCCATAAGATTTTCCAGCCAGCCTGTGAGCGGGATAAGGATAGCATTTGCAATCATGTAACTTGTGATTACCCAGTTGGCTTCATCAAGCGTAGAACCGAAAAATCCGGCAATATGCGGCATTGCAACATTTGTGGCGGAAGTCGCCAGCATTGCAAAAGAGGTTGGCAGAAGAATTGTAAAGGCTACAAGCCAGAGAGGAGCCTCCTGTTTGCGGTATTCCGGCGAGGACATCTGGTTATGAGCTTGGGCTTCGGCTATTGTACTCATATTATCTTACCTTTACTTCCGGTACTACTGACATTCCGGGTACTATATTGTAATTAGATATATCTTCGGTAAAAACTATTTTAACAGGTACACGTTGTACAATCTTAACATAACTGCCTACTGCGTTTTCCGGCGGGAACAGACTCGCTTTTGCGCCTGTTGAACGCTGGATACTGTCTACTTTCCCTTTAAACTTTTTGCCCGGATAGGTATCAACTTTAATTTCAACAGGCTGCTCCGGTTTCATGTGAGTAAGCTGCGTTTCCTTGAAGTTTGCAACTATCCACATTTTTTCAGGTACGATTGCAAACATTGACTGCGCTACCTGAACATAGTTTCCTTGTTCTACAGTCCTATGCGTAATCAGTCCGTCTTGCGGGGCATAAATCTTTGTATATGACAGGTTAAGTTTTGCCTGTTCTACTTCTGCCTCCAGTTTCTGAATGTCTGCCAGAGTGGCTTCGCGTTTGGCCTGTGCAGATTGCAGCATTGATTCTGCTGCTTTTTCCTGTTCTAAAGCTGATTTATGTTCGGACTTAGCAACGGTGAGTGCTGTTTTACTCTTATCATACTCTTGTTTTGAGGCAATTCCGGCTTTAAACATATTAGAGTATCTGTCAAAATCTTTTTGAGCAAAGTCAAGCCTTGATTCAGCGGAAGTAATGTCTTGAGTTGATTGTTTTAATTGTGCTTCAGAATGCGTAATTTGTTGTTCTGCAATGTTTAAGCTCGCTTTAGCCTGTGCCAGTTCAGCCTCTTTTTGTTTTAATGCTGTTTCATAGTCGCTCGGGTCGATTACAAGCAGTAACTGATCTTTTTTAACCGGCTGGTTATCGTCTATTAGAAGTTTTTTTACAGGCCCTGACACCCTTGGCGCAATTGATACTATATGTCCTTCAACAAAGGCATCATCGGTTCCTTGATAGAAAAATGAGTGTATTGTAAAGTATATACCTGCTATCAAAAAGATTACCGCCGTTATTGCAGGCACAATTACACGCTTTTTCTTATAGCTTGGTCTTGTATCTGCGGAAGTTTGTGCTATTGTTTGCTGTGGTTTTATATCTTTCTGGTTGTTATCATTATTATTTGGGGTACTCATTTATTTCCTCCTCTTTTATATTTGAATTTTTGCTATCGGCTCCAGGTTGTCTATCATTTGTAACATTACATTCAAACACTTCTCCATATCTTCTGTTTGAATATCTTTTACAGCCTCATCTCTTAAGGCAATCATATGCTGTTTTATGTGATTATGAAGTTTTATTCCTTCGTCAGTAATAATTATTTTATAAATCTTTCTCTTATTAACATCCGGAACCCTTTTGACAAGGCCTTTTTCTTCCAGTATGTTAATAAGCCGTGTTACATTCGGGCGGTCTTTATATGCAATTTCACATATTTGACGCTGGTAGAGTTCCTTATTCTCGGAGAGAATGGATAAAATAAAGTGCTGTTCAGGTGTTATAGGAAACTGTTTGTGTGCAAACATTTGGAGCTGCGCAATTTTAGACAGCAGCGCGGTTACACCCAGCGAAAATAAAACTTTATTTTTTAAAAAGTTTTGCGGCATATATTCCAGTATCCTTTAAAAATTGAAGTAAATAAAAAACTATTTTCTGTTATCATCATAACACAAGGATAAAAAAGTAAACAAGTAAAATAAAATATTTACATTTTTTAAAGTTTATAAGGTTTATTTATCCGCCTGCGGATTCAAACATGATGGTGTAATACATATCGGCTTTTTGAGTGTATATGAATGGTTTCTTTTTCCATAATTTTAAAGTGATTTGTGCCGGAAGTGCGGTTATTGCAAAATCCAGCTCATTCTGATGCGGAGAAATGTTGTTGCATCCTCCCTGAACCCCGCAGCTTGTGCCGACATGTATAAAATCTTTAAAGGTGTATATTTCTTTTGCTATGTTATTATAACCTGTCATACGAATATTTCGTTTACTAATAGCATATACGTAATTATATCCTAAATCTCTTGCATTTAGGCCATTGAGAGTCATAAAGTATGGTTTAGGCTTCCTGCCGAGATTAATTCTTGATTTTAAAACTTCAGGCATGATTTTGTACTTTGCAACAATAAGATTTTTATCTTTGTAGTACGTAAACCCTGAGGGAAGCAGTTTGGAAGTCCAGGAATTACAATATCCTATTTCATCTGATTCTTTTCGGATACAGAATGGATAATCTACACCAATTAGTACATTTGGATTCTGAATATATTTACTAAGTGCAGAAGGGCCGGAGGTTCTATCAAAATTCGGGTTTGTGAATTCCGCGCAGATACGCTGTTTTAATCCCCACCATGGTTTGCCTGTTTGTATCCTGCCAAATACTTCTTCTTTGGGCCGGTAGTTTGGGGGATTAAAAATGGAACGTGCAACCTGCCTTTTCCTTAATTTATAAATCTCTTCTTTGCTTAATCCGTTATAGTTTGCTGTGAGATTTCCGCATATACTTTTACCTTCACTTAAATGACTTTTTATATTAGCTACATAGTTGATAATGTCTTTATCATGCTTATTATAGTCTATAAATAAAAACGGTAGTATCAATATTATCAGAACCGTAATTACAATTTGGGAGATATCTTTAGAGAAAAATATCCTGCGCCCGGTCATTTGATAGATATTGATTTTTTCGTCAAGATTTTTGTTCTTGCCGTATCCGGCATAACTATATGAAAAATTAGGAATTTTTTTTGTATAATTCAGGATTTTATATAAATACTGGAGCGGGGAAAATCCGCCTGTGGTTGTAATAGTAAATATTTTCCCGTTAAGTGCAGTAAATTTTAATTGTATTTCTTCTATATAAATAATACGGGGATTGGTTTTTGTAATTCCTGTAACGATATCTATATGCAAGTTTTGTATGTCGTTATAGCCGCATACAAAATTGAATTGCTTATTGTAGAAGTTAAAACAGATGTGATTATCTAAAAATTTGATAGATTCTAGATTAAAGGGTTGTTTTAGGATTTTTAGCTCTTGATTTCTTTTTATGATTATAAAAATACAAGAAATAAACAGCCAGATTGGCAGCAGAAGAAATATTATAATTCCCCATGCTCCATGTTTGCTGCCTTCAAGCATCAATGCGGTTAGATTGGATTTAGCTGCATTTATTGCTCCTGCAATTGTCGGGGTGCTGTCGCTGCCTAGATATAACAGTATTAGCGCAGTAAGGATTATAAAAATATAGATAGTGTATTCAATTACTCTCTTCAAAGTTGTTTTAGAGTTTACATTTTTAATATGCATAACACGTATATCCTTATTGTTTATTTTAAAGGTTTCTCAAAAATGTGGCAAGAGAATATAAATGTTAATTTTTGTAAAAAACATGGCAATTATTTATTTTCAGGAGATTTATCAGCATTAAAAAAGGAGAAAAAGAATATGTTAAGAATTGTTCCTAATGGTTATCAGGCACAGCCATACTCAAAACAGCCGGCTTTTAAATCTCATCATTTCACAGTAGCAGAACTCAATCGTTTAAATTACCCTGGAAATCTTGAGGCGAAGGTTGCAAGATTATCAAATGATGTAAGAACAATGTTTAATGAAACCCGTGCGAAACTTAGGAAAAGCGGAAAGTGTTTAACAGAGCCGCAATTTCATATTTATAACAATTCTGATGGTGTTGTTACACTGAAATCAATGCCGAACAGCAGGAATAACGGGTTTGTCCTTGAGTTTGACAAAGGTGATTACATTGATAGAATATTTGTTGAAAAAAATGTTGTTGATAATATCAAATACGAGCGAGCCAAGAAAACCAGTTTTGGTACGGCTGTTATTAAGCATTATGATGTAAAAAAAGGTGATAATAATGAGTTAACCGAAAATATTAATGAAAGACTGAAAAAGTATTTATCTCATTTCTTGCTTCAAAATGAACGGAAAAAAACGAAAGAATTTATAGTATAGATTATGTAAAAGCCTTCTCTGATTTGTAGTAAAATATGATAGGCAAACAGAGAAGGTTTTTTATATGAAGCTTGATAAAAATATAAGTCTGGATAAATTAGAGATAGGTAAAGATGCGATAATATCGTCTATCGAGTGTAATGATAGAGCTTTAAGACAGCATATTCTTGATATGGGGTTAACTCCCGGGGTAGAAGTTACATTGATAAAGACAGCACCGCTTGGAAATCCAATGGAATTTCGTTTGCGCGGGTATACATTAACTATACGGAAGGAAGATGCCGCAAAAATCCGTATTAAGGATATTCATGATGCACATGATTGTCCGTATAAGAAAAGAAAAGAATTTCGAGATATAACATCCTCGCGTATTGGTGAAGTTGAGCATCCTGATTTTTATACAAATAATAGACAGCCGGTAAAAACAAAGATAAATCTGGCACTTGCCGGAAATCCTAATTGCGGAAAGACTACATTATTTAATCAGTTGACGGGTTCAAGCCAGAGAGTCGGGAATTTCCCGGGAGTAACCGTAGACAAGACTGAAGGGAATTTACGGAGTAATTCAGAGGTTACGATTACTGATTTACCGGGAATATATTCACTTTCCCCGTATAGTAATGAGGAGATTGTTACAAGAAATTTTATACTTTATGATAAGCCCGATGGAATTATTAACATAATAGATGCTGCAAATATTGAACGAAATTTATATCTTACTATGCAGCTTATAGAATTAAATGTTCCTATGGTAATAGCTTTAAATATGATGGATGAGGTGGAAAGTAACGGTGGATTTGTTGACGTAAACGGACTTGAAATTGCACTGGGCGTGCCTGTTATTCCGGTTTCAGCGCTTAAGAATGAGGGGATTGCAGAGCTTGCGGAGCATGCTGTTAATGTTGCAAAATACTGTGAGTATCCTCATAAATTGGATTTTTGTGATGAAAAAAACGAAGGAGCAGTGCATAGATGTATTCACTCAATAAGTCATATTATAGAAGATCACGCCCGAATGTCAGGGATTCCCGTAAGATTTGCTGCGACTAAATTGACTGAAGGAGATGAATTAATCAGGAAATCTCTCGGGTTAGATGACGGGGATTACAAAATCTGTGAGCAAATAATATCTGAAATGGAGCAGGAGCGTGGTTTGGACAGAGAGGCTGCGCTTGCTGATATGCGCTTTTCGTTTATTGAACGCCTTTGTGATGAATATATTCAAAAAACGCCGGAGTCGATTGAAGAAAAGATTACTTTTAATGCGGACAGAATTTTAACCGGCAAATATACTGCTATTCCGGCATTTTTGCTAATTATGGCTTTAATATTTTATTTGACATTCGGTCCGTTTGGCAGTTTCTTATCTAATGTAATGGAGTATGGTATTAGTTATATTACAGCTATAACTGATGGCGCGCTTGTCGCTTACGGATTGAATCCTGTTTTTAAATCACTTATTATTAACGGGATTTTTGCAGGTGTCGGCAGTGTACTGAGTTTTTTGCCTGTAATTATTGTACTATTTTTCTTTTTATCTATATTAGAAGATACCGGATATATGGCGCGTGTTGCATTTATTATGGATAAACTTTTGCGGAAGATAGGATTATCCGGTAGAAGTTTTGTTCCGATGCTTATCGGGTTTGGATGTTCTGTCCCTGCAATTATGGCCGCAAGAACACTGCCTTCGGAAAGAGATAGAAAATTAACTATACTCTTAACACCGTTTATGAGTTGTTCGGCTAAACTCCCAATTTATGCTCTTTTTACCGCCGCGTTTTTTACAAAAAATCAAGTGGCAGTGATTATAGGTCTTTATTTAATCGGTATAGTTGTTGGAATTATTTTTGCTTATTTTCTTAAAATTTTTGTATTTAAAGGCCAGCCGGTACCATTTGTTATGGAGCTTCCTAACTACAGGCTGCCAAGCCCGCAGAATATTATAAGACTTATTTATGTAAAAGCTAAAGATTTTGTAACGAGAGCGTTTACCATAATATTTGCTGCAACTATTGTAATCTGGTTCTTACAAACCTTCGATTCACGTCTGAATCTTGTGACTGATTCTGCAAATAGTTTACTGGCATGGCTGGGGAATTTGCTTGTTCCGGTATTTCAACCGCTTGGAATCTCGGATTGGAGAGTATCAACTGCTTTTATTACCGGATTTACTGCAAAAGAAAGTGTTGTTAGTACTCTTACTGTTCTGCTTGACGGCGACGTGAGCCGTCTGCCGCAATTATTTACACAGCTAACAGCATTTGTATTCCTTGTGTTTTCTCTTTTATATACACCATGCGTTGCAGCTATTGCAACTGTTAGAAGAGAACTCGGCAAAAAGTATGCCATAGGTGTTGTTATTTTCCAGTGTGCTGCGGCATGGGTTGTTGCATATATAGTTTATTGTATAGGGCGTCTGATTATTAATTAACCGGAGTGTAATTTATTTCAGCTTCTTCATCTGTTGCTTCTATTTTGAATATAACCGGCCTTAGTCCGTCATTACAGGAACAAATTGCAACTCCCGGAGTTTTAATCCAATCACCATAGTAAAAAATATCTTTTGCGCCATGCGAGAGTGCGAAAACATATTGGTAAATCGCTTTCCATGCTTCATCACAAAATCCTTCAGGCTTTGCATAATCGGCATAAAATACTTGGCCTTCTTTTAACATCGGGCATGCAGTTAAACCGTCAGCACCGTATTCTTTTGCTAAGTCCTCTATTAAAGTTTTTCTTAATACTGTTATTCTGCACTTTTTCATGTTCAATTCTCCTTACTGCCTATGATTATATTGATATTTTTCTCTTATTTCAACAGGCTGGCATGAATCAGTAGTTTGCTTAATTCCTTATAAATATCATATTCACCGGCTTATCCAGCTATTTATCCCTGTTTGTATTTTTTATTTTAAAATCATGTGTCTTTTTAGAAAAATCGTAAAAACGTATGATTTTATATCGGGCATATATTGATAGTATATAACTATACTCCTTAAAAAAAACGACGATACACATATCCCTAATCAACAGCTATGGACAATATAAGTACATAGCTTTTCTTTTTGTTTAAAGAACAATTCACCCGCTTTAAGCGGGTGAATTGTTCTTTGTTTAATCTGTTGAGATTGCGTAGTGTAAATCTTCTGTCCATGTTTTGTAACCGCCAAGCAGGGTCATGACAGGAAAGTTATGTTCTGCAAACTTAACGGCAGCTTTGGCTCCTAATAGACAGGTTGCATTATAACAACTTATTATTGTCGGTATATCTCTGTCTAAGGAATCAAGTTTTGAATCAATTTCATCATACGGAATTGAAATTGATTCCGGGATATGTCCTTTTTCATAATCTTCTTTTTTTCTTACATCAACAAGTCTTGCGCCGGTATTTTCCATTGTTTCTTTTAAATCGTAGGGGCTTACTGTATAAGCAAGCATTTTAGAAAAATACTTTAAGGCTTTTTCTGTATTTGTTCTGTATTCCTGATATTTGTTTTCCATCTGTTAACCTCCTATATTCTGGAAAATTTTGTTGCCATAAAAACTGTAAGCATGGACATTCCGGTAACAAGCAGGCTGATACCCAGCAGGATACCGACTGTCCAGAGCGCTGTTTGAGGAAGTCCGATTATTATAATAAATCCTAATAGAAATTGCAGCGCTCCTGATATTAAATTTATCCACCACATATTCACAAGCCCTCTTGTTTCAAAGGCAAATGCGGTTGATGCAATGCTTTCAAGTATAAAATAAACTCCTATTGCTGAAGTTATAATTAAAAGATTAAATACCGGATAGAAGAATAGAAAAATACCAGAAAGCAATAGCAGCACTCCTATTGCGATATTTAAAAATACATGCCGTATATATTTCCGTTCAATTATGGAGTTAACAATCCTGTAAATTCCATAAGCGGCAAGGATTACAGAGAGTACGACGGCAATAGCCATGCTCGTAATTTTAGGTAAAACAAGCATGATTATTCCAAGAATTAACATAAAAATTCCGTCCATGCCGACAAAGTTCAAAAATCTTTTCTCTAACATATTTTTCTCCTTTTGTAACCAGTTTAATGTTTCTTTAAAAAGTTTAATTCTGCTCAGGCGGTATTTTTTTACAGGTTATGTTCTCCAAAATATTTAGTCTGGTTTAATAGTTTTTTATTTCTGATGGCAAATTTTTTTATGTTTGGTTTTAATACAAATATGCGGATACAAAATGTAACTTTTAAAACACTGAATACTCCTGATAATCCTGCATTTTCAGCAATGAAGGCTTCTGACTTCTGCGGGGTTGACTATTTTTGTATGAGAAAATTAAAAGCTCCGATTGAAAAATTTAATACGAAAACGGATTTTCAACGCTGGGCGCTAGAGCGGCTTAAGAACCGGTTTCTTGAAGCGGAATTTGGTGGCAGGGGCAAAAACACTAAAATTGAGCGCAAAGATATAATTAATCAGTGGCTGCAAGGCATGCTAACTAATACCAGGAAATATACTTATGCTTTTGCGCTTGTTGTACTTCAAAATATTATTCACGGCTTAAAACCTGATAATGATGACCTGCCGGTAATTTATAATGATAATGCACTGACAAAAACGCTTGATGAGATTCACGATACGGTTCTGAATAATAAGGAGGCTCCAATCAGTTTTAGGAATACATACAAAAAACACTTGCTTTCATTATTGCCGCAGATGAAAAATAAATCAGATGAAAACTGGATTATTATTAATTCGATTCCTAATGACCCTCTGCATTATGAGGATAATATAACCCGTCTGCAGCTTTTATCCCACCGTTCGTGGTGTACAAAAACTTCAAACGCAAGAATGCATTTAATGTACGGTGATATCCATATTCTGCTTGAAAAAGGCCAGCCGCGTGTAGCGCTGCGTTTTTTTGAGGATGAAATAGACGAGATTCAAAGCATCGGCAATCGCGGCATAAGCGCTAAAGATGTTCCTGTAGTCGAAGAGTATATAAATAAAAACGGGTATAAACTCAGCAAAGATGTTTTACGTGAAATTAACGACCTTAAACAAAAATAAATTATTCAGCAATCATTCTGGCCGGAAGGTGTTCATTTAGAAGCGTTGTAGTTAATGCCTTTGCGGCATCTTTATTTTTGAATACTCCCGCCTGAAGGGTGTATCCTCCGTTGACTTCTTTTATAACAGGCTGTAGTTCAGGGTCTGTTTCATTTACGATATCTTTTGCGATTTTAACCTGATCATATGTATTATAATGACCGATATAAACCCTGTATGTAAGGTTAAGTTCGTGTGTTACAGGTACTGTTGCCTGAACAGCTTCTTCCGGAGTGATGATTTTTATTTCCGGTACTGTTACATTGAGTTCAACGGGAGCTAATGCCGTCGTATTATTATTTTCTGTTGCTTCTACAATTTCTTTTACTTTTTCATCGGTCACTGTTTCTGATGACTTATTTTCAGCCGGAGTTTCTGCCGCCGGCGATTGATCTTCCTGCTGGATTTCCAGAAGTCTGTTATCTACAAATTTTTTAAGGTATATATTATTTTCTGCTTCTGATGCCTCTGTTGTTGTATCTCCTATAGAAACATCGACATCCGGAGTAAAGCAGTTAACTATAATAGTAAATACTACAAGCATAAGTACAAAGGTTCCGCAAAACAGCTTAAGTATACTTATATCTTTTTTTTCTTTTGGTTTTAAATATTTTTTATATCCGAATTTTTTATTGCTCATCTTATTTACACTCCGCGGACTTTAGTACCGGCAAGAATTATATCCTCGATTTCTTCACTATAGCGTTTCATAACTTCTATTGCAAATTCTTTTATATTTTCAATACCAAGTTCGCTTTTTAATCCTGCGGCTTTTACCGGTGCGCCTTCTGATAAAATATTAACACCTGTATGAATTAAAGTCGATGTTATTGATTTTGTTGCAATAGACACAGTTAATTTCTTTCCCTCATAAAACAGGTCATCACCGCTGCGTTTAATTTTATATCCATATTCTTCAAGAAGTTCTTTTATAATACAAATTAACAGTCTTTGCCTGAATACGCCTTCCGGCAGGTTTACACCGAATTGTTCGGATATAAAACTCAGCATTGACTTACTATAAATTGGTTCATTATTTATCACATCCTCTATGTCGACCATCTCTGTAAGCTTAACTTCGCACTCGCCGCAAAACGCGACAATAGCATCTCCGCGGAGTTTGTAGCTTTTATATATCCAGTGAGGGCATAGCTGTGAGCCTATATATTTAACTTCTTCATCTATAAATTTAGTTTTCATCATCAAATAATTGTTTTATTAATTCCTTGCAATTATTATTTATAAGTGCTTGTTTAAGGTTCATACAGGACTCGCATTTGCCGCAGTTTATGTCTGCTTTATTGTAACAGCTTCTTACAAGCTCTAACGGAATCCCCTTATCCAGAGCAATTTTAACTATATCATTCTTGGTGCAATTTATCAAGGGGGCGTAAACTACAGGTTTGGCAAGGGTTGAGAACTCAAATACCAGATTTATTCTTTCCCTGAATTCTTCTGTATTGTCAGGAAAAGTTTTGCCTTCTTGAGCGTTTGCGCCAAACAATATATGGGTAAAATTGTATGTATCAGCAAATGCTGCGGCTATATTTAAGAACAATCCGTTACGATTAGGCACCCAGACAGATTTCATGCTTTTATCCGTTCCGAGGTTTGTATCAGGTACAGACTCTTTTGTTACCAGAGAGGTCTTTGTAATCTCTTTGAGCCAGTCAAGCTGTATAACCTTATGTTCCACATTATAATATTTGCAAATTCCTTTTGAAGCATTTATTTCTTCGTATACGGATTTTTGACCGTAATCAAAAGTCAGTGCTAAAGTTATATTGTATTCCTCTTTTGATGCTCCGAGTGTTACGACTGAATCAAGTCCGCCGGAGAGAAGAATAACTGACTTATACATTTAGTCCTCCTCATCTTCGTATTCATCAATTAAGGAATGAGCCTCTGTTTTAAGTGATTCAGAATAATCTTTTCCGGCAATTACTTCATCAAGAATTTTTCTGTCAGACATATTGTATAATGCAATAAGTGCATTTTTCTTAACTTCGTCATCAGGGTCTGTTAAACACTCTCTTATACATTCTTCGGCGCGCGGATCGTCGCTGTTCATAAGTGCTTCGATTGCATTAATTCTTACCATCGGTGATTCGTCAAGAAGTGATTTTTTTAATGCTTTAAATATTTTTTCATTCCGTACATTTAGTTTCCCTAAGGCTTCAATAATTTTTTCTTTGAGGAAAGAAAATTTGTTAAACATTCCGTGTTTGCTGTCCAGAATTGAAATAAGAGGATCTACGGCTCTTAAATCTCCTATGGAGCCGAGTGCGTTAGTTGCGGATTCTTTTAAATATACAGATTTTTCATCTTCATCAGATACGAGATTAATAAGCGGTGTAACCGCAAATTTATCGCCTATTTTGCCAAGAGCATCGGCGCAGGCAAGCCGTACCCTGTAATGTTCATTCTTATTATTCATGCAATCCAGCAAAACAGTTACAAACGCGGTGTCTTTGTGGTTGGCTATTGCTTTTGCGCAAATTACTCTTAAGTTAACGCTTTCATCGCTGTCTTCCTCAGGCCGTTTTATGAGCAGTTTTACAATCGGTGTGAGCGATGAACTGTCACGGTAGTTGTCAGAGCATTTAACTATCTGGATTAAATACTCCGGATCATTAATTGTCTGGAGAAGATAATTGTATATCTCGATTAAATCATCACGCTTATAAAACTCTTCAAGTTCTGATATATTATGCAGAACCTCATTGTGGTCAACATCCTTGTCAAGACCACACTGGAGAGCTATAGAATTCAAATCTATTCCACAATTCTCATTCACACAAACAAGATACAACAAATCACTGTATTTGGCAACAATTTTGTAAATTAAGAAACCGGAAAAATTTTAATTTTTTCGCAAACTCAATTGTGCGAACTTTTAAAATGCTTGTTTATTAATTATTTTTTGTTAATAAAAGCGCCGCCAAAGTTTGATTTTTTAAGCGGTTTTACTCTGTGACCACGGTTTGCAATGATACCGGGTCTGAACCAGTAGCCGCAGTTATTGCAGTATATTTTTCTGCCATTTCGCAGGCTTTTGGGTTTGTAATAGCTTTTAACTTTGCATTTGGGGCATTTAACACTGTATCTGGTGTTCTGCCGGCTGCTGATGTGTGCATTGTGCTTATTAATATCAGCCTGTACTTCTTCAAACGAATTGTAATGAACATTTACCGCTCCTGACTTTCTGGCAAGAACAGCAGAGCCGGTTAATGCAAGTGTACAAATAGTAAGTAATATTGTTAATACTTTTTTCATTGAGTAATCCTTATACTTTTATTGTAGCAATTTTTTTTCAGCCTTGCAACTATTCCGGCAGCGTATAAATTATTTAATTATAATTATTATTTGATTTCTGTAACTTGTGTACAAATTGCGGTTGTTATATAATTTTTTTAATAAAGGGTGAAGAAAGTATGAAAGAACAGAAAATTGCAGTAATCGGCTACGGCCTGTGGGGTAAGAATATCGTAAGAAATTTTTATAATCTAAATACTCTTGCGGCTGTATGTGATTTGGATGAGGAAACCTTAAAGAAAGTTAAAGAACTCTATCCTTCCATAAAAGTAACAAAGGATATGAATGATATTTTGAACGACCCCGAAATTACCGGTGTTGTTGTTGTAACTCCAAGCCATACACATTTTAAAATTGTGAAAGCGCTTCTAAATGCCGGTAAACACGTTTATGTGGAAAAACCTATTTCTACTGTTGCAAGGGAGGCAAAAGAACTTACGGAATTAGCGGAGGAAAAAGGGTTGATTCTTATGGTCGGTCATCTTCTGCTTTACCATCCTGCTGTTAACAGACTCAAAATGCTTATTGAAGAAGGTGTTCTCGGTGATTTGGTTTATGCACAGAGCGACAGACTGAATGTTAATTATTTTAAGAACGACAGAAGTGTAATGTGGGATTTAGCGCCGCACGATGTTTCAATGATGGCTTATGTTACCGGTAAAACCCCGCTCAGGGTCGTTTCTGCAATAGGCTGCTCGTCTGACAGAAATGAAATTATGGATATTACCCATATAAGTATTGAATTTGAAGGCGGAATGCTCGGGCATATTTCTGATAGCTGGATTACGCCGCAAAAACACGTTAATCTGCTGGTCAGAGGAACAAAGAAAACGGCAATATTTGATGATACATTGCCTGAGAATAAGCTTAAATTATATGATAATTTCGTTGCAAATAAAACAGAAGTTATTGCGCTGGATTATCTTGAAATTGAACCGCTTAAACTTGAGTGCCAGCATTTTCTAAACTGCTGTGCAACAGGACAGGAACCGCGTTCTGACGGTCAAAACGGGTATGTTGTTGTAAGCATTCTTGAAGAAGCAGAAAGAATTATGCTCGGTTCAAGAGTTAAGCTGCTTGATGAAAAGGAGAAGAGTTTTGTTTCTTCCCGCTTGAAACAATAAACTTGTTTGGTTTTTGCGGTTACGGTTTGATAATATAAGAGGCAGATATGGCAAATTTTATTACAATTTTTAGAGTGATTTTAATGTTTATCGGCGTATATCTTATATATGCGCACCTTGACAGCACCGCGGCAGGAATTTGGGCGCTTATTCTTACAATTCTTGCGTTTGCAATGGACGGGCTTGACGGGTATGTTGCCAGAAAATTTAATGAGTCGTCTAAACTCGGCGCACTTCTTGATATAATGAGCGACAGGATTGTTGAAAACTCGTTCTGGATTCTGTTTGCGGTTATGGGCTGGTTATCTATTCTTTTCCCGCTTGTAGCAATAACCAGAGGGTTTATTACAGACACAATCAGAAGTGCTGCAATGGAAAAGGGGTATACTGCATTTGGTGCTACGACTATGCAAAGAAATCCTGTTTGTATTTTTATAACCTCTTCTAAATTTATGAGGATAAGCTATGCAGTTGCAAAAGTTGCGGCATTTGTCGTGATTGTAGCCTCTAAAGTCCCGGGTTGTCCGGCGTCAGATGTTGTATTTACAGTCGGTTACTGGCTTGCTGTCATTGCAATAGTGTTCTGCGTTGTACGCGGATTGCCTGTTGTTATTGAGTCTAAATATCTTTTTGAGAAAAATGAACAGAATTAATGTAGTTTTATATGAGCCGGAAATTCCACAGAATACGGGTAATATTGCGCGTTTATGTGCGTGCTGCGGTGCGTCGCTATTTCTTGTCGGAAAACTCGGTTTTTCGTTATCCAGCAAGTATACTAAACGCGCGGGGCTGGATTACTGGGATAGTGTTGATTTACACAAGCTGGATAGTATGGAAGAACTATATAGAGAATTTCCTGATAGTACATTCTACTATTTGACAACCAAATCTAAAAAACTCTATACTGATATTGAATACAAGGATGGTGATTTTCTTGTGTTCGGCCCTGAAACCCGCGGGCTGCCGGAGGAGTACGTAAAGAAAGATACGGCAGTGACCATTCCGATGAAAGAGGGACAGAGGAGTTTGAATCTTTCAAACTCTGTAGCTATAACAGTATATGAGGTTATAAGACAGAATGGAATTTAAGCTTCCTGAGAGAAAAGAGGAGTCGCATAAGGGAACTTTCGGTAAAGTTCTCAATATTGCCGGTTCAAAAAATTATACGGGAGCGGCTTTTTTATCAAGTATATCAGCATTAAGAACCGGATGCGGGTACGTTACCCTTGCTTCATCTCCAGAAGTAATTTCCTCCGTATCATCCCTGACACCTGATATTGTTTACTTGCCGCTCTCTGAGGTATTGGACAGGCTTTCAGATTACACTGTTGTTTCTGTAGGCTGCGGTATGCAGACTGATGCGGCGGCAGAAGAAATGTTTAAAGCGTTATTTGCAGAATTATCAGTACACGATATACCTGTAGTTATTGATGCAAGCGGACTTACGTTGCTTGCCGGAATAAATTCCGTTAAACTTCCTGATAAACTGGTAATCACTCCTCACCCTGCCGAAGCGGCGCGGCTTTTGGGTACAGAAATTGAAAAAATTGTTTCCAATCCCGATATTTACGTTAAAAAACTTTCTGAAACATTTCATTGCACTTCTGTTTTAAAGGGGCATAGAACCAGAGTGTGTTCTGTTGACGGTGAAATTTATATAAACGAAACCGGTAACAGCGCTCTTGCTAAGGCCGGCAGCGGTGATGTTTTATGCGGTATAATTACAGGGCTTCTCGCACAGGGAATGTTTCCTTTTGAAGCCGCTAAAACAGGTGTTTATCTGCACGGTCTGGCCGGAGAAATTGCCTCCAAAGAGCTTACGGAATACAGTGTTCTGGCCTCGGACTTGTTAAACTATATTCCGCGTGCAATACAGTACACATTTCAGTAATTTGATGTTTCAATATATGCTATAATTAATTTTTATAACAAAGTTATGTAACAAATGTTTACCTGTGTAGAAATATATGCTATAATACTTCTATACTGAAAGTGTATCGTATCAATACTATGAATTTTACTAATATTCTTGTATTACAGCGTTCAGGTTTATAAAGACTGACTTTACAAATCTTCATAATTGTAAAAAGTTTTAGCAATTATTTTTTAAAGAAATACTTTATATATATACAGGAACGAAAAACAGGATATTAGATAAGGAGAATAAATTATGGCAAGAGTATTAATTTCAATGCCCGAAGGATTTTTAGACAAAATTGATGAAGTAGCCGGAAACGAAAACCGTTCACGTTCCGAGTTGATTAGGGAGGCTCTAAGAAGCTATATTCATAGAAGCAAAGTTAGAAATACAGCGTACGCATCTAAGAATGCGCAAATTCTAGAGGCGCTGCTTGATTAGTTACGGGGAATTTGATTACCGTAATTGTGAGATAACTAATCATAAAAAGAAAACACGAGGAAAATAGAACAACACGAGAAATTATGAAAAAATTTGCCGGTTTATTTATGTAAACCGGTTTTTATTTTGATTAATTAGTTTTTTTATTTTATAATTCTGGTATGAAACGGATTATTCTTGGATTTGCGTTGTTGTTAACTTTTGGTTCTGCAATGGCAGGCGAATGCAGTGCGGATGTTCAAAAAACTTTTGAACATAATGAAGTGCCGGTACAGGAAGAACCATTGGAGTCTAAAGAGTGCGATACTTTTATACAAACCCGTAGTGTGGGACAGTTTTGTATACCTGAAGATAATGAAAAACAGGAGAAGTCTGCACCGCAGTCTGAAAAAGAAACCGGTAAACAGACGATGAACACTGCTGCTTCCTTGCTTGCTGCTGCGGCGGATAATGAAAATGCTAAAAAGTCTGATATAAAGCCGTCAGGCAGTGAGCCAGCGAAAGTATTGCCGGAAAATACATCCGGTACAATTTCTCCAAAAGAGTTGTACGCGCAGGCTCTTGCATTATATAGCGATAATTCTACAGAGGCTGCTCTTGAAACATTTAAACAAATTCCTGAATACGCGCGGACAACAACCGCATGGACTCTTATGGGAAATATTCTTGCCGATATGGGGAAAAAAGATGAAGCTATTTTTATGTACCGGAGAGCTATTTCTGTTGACAGCGAGAATTATAAAGCGTACTATAATCTCGGAAATATGTATCTTGAAGATGATATCTTTTATACGGCAATAGACTGTTATAAGGATGCAATAAAAGCAAAAATGAACTTTCCTTACGCGTATTATAATCTCGGAATCGCGTATGTTAAAGTTGGAAATTTAAAAAAGGCTAAATCGGCATTTCTTAACGCGCTTGAATATAAAAAGGATGTGGCAGATTTTCATTATAACCTTGCATATGTATACAAATTAATGAATAAACCTAAATTAGCCCAAACATATCTTGATAATTACAATAAGCTGAGGGGGTACTAGCAGGATGAATATTCTTGATGAATTTGATACAATCACTGCTGTTTCGACTCCTTTTGGCACCGGGGGGGTAGGTGTAATAAGAGTTTCCGGGAGCAAAGCTTATGATATTTTAAATAAAATATTTAAAGGCAAAACGCTTGTATCGGAATTCAAACCGTCACATTTTTATCATGGTGTTATCAATGATGGAAAAAATGTGATTGATGAAGTTATTATTCTGCCGTTTTTTGCGCCCAATAGCTATACGGGCGAAAATGTTTTTGAAGTGCAGTGCCACGGCGGTATTAATGTAGTAGATTCAATTTTGGATTTAATACTTAAGCAGGGGGCAAGGCTGGCAGAAAAAGGCGAGTTTACCAAGCGGGCTTTTCTTAATAAAAAACTTGACCTTGCGCAGGCAGAGGCTGTTGCGGATTTAATACATTCCAAAACAAAGGATTTTGTTATTCCGTCATCTAAAAACCTTAAAGGAGCATTATCTGTTAAAATTTCTGAGATAAAACAGAATATAGTTGATGTTTTATCACGAATAGTCGCTGGTATTGATTTTCCTGAAGATGTGCCGGAACCGGATTATGAGTATTTAATTGAAAAATTCAGCAAATCCATAGCAGAAATTGATAAAATTCTTGCAGGTGCAAAATCATCAAATATTATGCGGCAGGGGATTACAGTATCTATTGCCGGCAAGCCAAATGTTGGCAAATCCTCTTTGTTTAATTCTTTGTTAAATCACGAAAGGGCTATTGTTACTGAAATTGCCGGAACTACGCGTGATGTTATTAAGGAAACACTTGATTTGGGTATCCCTGTTACACTTGTTGATACGGCCGGTATTCGTTCAGATAATGGTATTGATAAGGTTGAACAAATCGGAATTGAGTATTCAAAACAAACCCTTGATGAATCAGACTGTGTAATTTTTGTTTATGACGCGTCAGTCGGTGTGGAAAAAGAGGATAAGGAAATATTAAAACTGATTAATCCGGATAAACTGGTTATTTGTGCCAATAAGTCAGATATATCCGGTGTAAAGGCTGCTGAAGGTGAAATAAGTATTTCTGCTAAAACAGGAGCTGGAATTGATAATTTGAAATCAGCAATTAAAAACAGGGTTTGTAATATTAATCCGGAAGAATTGGACTATGTGACAAATATAAGACAGCAAAACTGTTTAGAGCGGGCAAAAGCCTCTTTATCACAGGCTCTTGCCGCTGCTGAATACAGAGAGCTGCAAGACTTGATATCAATTGATGTAAAATCTGCTGTTATTTCACTTGATGAACTTAGCGGCGAAGTTATTACCGATAATGTTTTGAATAATATATTTGATAATTTCTGTATAGGCAAATAACGGAGTTATATAGATAGACTACTCTATAGTGCTGCGATTGCTTCTTGAATCCGCCATCCTCATATTGTAAAAAATTGTAACAGAAAGACAATTTTTATTTCTCAAAAATCTTTATAAAAATATAAAGAAATACGGGGGGAAGAATATGCTGCATTCTGAAGTTATGACAACTGATAATAAGTACTATAAAACAAAGTACGAATCGGTAAATGTTGACAGGACACGAACCACAAGATACAAAGTAAAAAAAGATGATAATTTGTGGACTATTTCTAAAGAACATTTAAAAAACAAAAATGCAACAAATGCTGAAATTCAGGATATGATGTATAAAATTGCGAAGCTTAATAATAAAGATAGTATGGAAGAAATTAACAGTCTTAAAATCAATGATGTAATCTATCTTCCGGAAGCTGCGCAGGAAAAGGGGGCTGAATCTTGTTTTGTAGGGGATTGGTTCCAGCCCGGGCCGCCGAAAAAGGCTGCCGCACCTGTTGTGCAGGAAAGCGGAATTCAAATGGCTAAAAAAACAACAGAACAGATAAAACAGCTTGTGCCTGAGCTTAATGTCTTGGAATATAATCAGCATCAGGTTTATCAGGTGCAAAACAGAAACAGTGTTCCGCCTGAACTATATACAGCACACGGTAAAGCAGGTTTAAAATACTGGTCAGAGATACTTTCAGGAAATTCTGACGGGTCATTAATTATTGAAAAATCTTATACGTATTCTTCTACTAAGCCGACGGCTTTACATATTGTGAAAAAAATTGATACTAATCCGTACTCGCCGACAGAAGCTCATATGTATGTACAGACTGATAAATCAGGAAAATTAGAAAAGGTTTCATTTAATGCGCCATGGGTGCATATAAACAGTATAAGTTTTGATTATGAACTTAAAAAAGATGGAACTTTAAGCAAGCCGGGGGCATTTGTATCTAGTTTGGTTAAAATAGAACAACTTCCGGAAGAGCAGTATAAAGAACTTTTGAACACTTTACAGGAATATCTGGATAAAGAGCTGCCAAAGAGTTAATCGGAATAATTACTTGCGAAATATTTCTGATTATTGAAAACTTTCAGAATTTATAGTATTCTGGAATAATCGAGTATTATTAACAGAGGTATATTAGCAGTATTGGATATAAAATTATTATTTGATTTGGCAGTGATTGTACTTTTATTATTCCTTAATGGTTTTTTCGTAGCTGCGGAATTTGCACTTGTAGGAGTAAGGAAAACAAAAATTAAAGAGTTGTCTAATGATGGAAACTTTGATGCAAAACTTGCATTAGATGCTGTAAAGAATTTGGATAGATATATAGCGGCAGTACAGTTAGGGATTACGATAGCCAGTCTGGGTATCGGATGGGTTGGTGAGTCTGCGCTTGCACGTCTTATTATACCGCTGTTTAAATTCCTTCCTACAGGCTATGATTCGGTCGCTGCACATACAATCTCTGCCGCAATTGCGTTTGCTGTTATTACTATTTTGCACGTTGTTGTCGGAGAGCTTATGCCAAAGTCTATAGCGCTGCAATTTCCGGTAAAAACGACTTTGTGGGTTGCTAAACCAATGTTTGTAATAACACGTTTGTTTGCTCCGTTTGTTTGTTTGTTGAATGGTTTGGGTGCATTCCTTTTAAAATTATGCGGTATTGAACCGGCGCAGTCGCATGCTGCTGCTCATTCAACAGAGGAACTTAACATGCTTATTGATGCAAGTTATAAAGGCGGCGTTTTAAACGAAAAAGAGGCAGAAATGCTTCAAAATGTTTTTAAGTTTTCCGAATTGTCTGCAAACCAGATTATGCTGCCGCGGCCGGATATGGTTTGTATTCCATTAAATGCTTCTTCAGAAGAAATTCATAAAATTATTATTGAAAATAAATATACGCGGTATCCTGTTTATGAAAATGATTTAGACCATATTACAGGGATCTTGCACATCAAAGACCTTTATCCGCAGATTGTCAGCGGGAAAGCTCTCGATATAAAGTCAATTTTAAGAGAAGTTTATTATATACCGGAAACAATGCCTGTTGAAAAACTTGCTCTGGAATTCCAACAGCGGCACACTCAGATAGCGATTGTGGTTGATGAATTTGGCGGTACAAGCGGGTTAATAACCCATGAGGATGTTCTTGAAGAAATCTTTGGCGAAGTGCAGGATGAGTTTGACGAAGAAGAAGTGGATGTAAAAAAAATCTCTGATGATGTTTTTGAAGTCTGCGGTAAAATGCGTACAGATGAATTCTGTGATATGTTTGAGATTAAGCTTGATGATGATGAGGATGTTAATACTCTCGGAGGGTATTTTATAAAGAAATTTGGCAGAATCGCAAAGGAAAAAGATGAAATTTCAGATGAGTATTTTAAGTATACAGTTACTAAAACAGATTCCTCAAGGATTGTAAAGCTGAAAGTGCAAAAACTGCCTAAAGCTAATAATGAAAACCCGTAAAAAAAATTAATTATTTAATGAAAAAATTTTTCTTATCTGCTAAACTAATAGAAGAGAGAATAAACAGGAGCGGAAAATATGTCACAGGATAATACGCTGGTTATGATACTTGCAGGGGGAGAGGGTAAAAGGTTATATCCGCTTACCAAAGACAGGGCAAAGCCGGCAGTTCCTTTTGGCGGAAGATATAGAATTATAGATTTTGTACTGAATAATTTTATTAATTCAGGTTTTTATAAAATAAAGGTTTTAACCCAGTACAAATCAGACTCTCTTAATAAACACATATCCCGCGGCTGGCCGCTTTCTCCGCATATTAATCAATATGTTGATCTTGTTCCAGCCCAGATGAGAACGGGCGGTGCGTGGTATCAGGGAACAGCTGACGCTGTTTATCAGAATATGTTTCATATAAATGATGAAGACCCTAAATATGTATGTGTTTTTGGCGGGGATCATATTTATAAAATGGATGTTTCGCAAATGCTGCACTTCCATAAGAAAAATAACGCTGATTTAACAATTTCAGCCATCCCTATTCCTATATCAGAAGCTTCCGAATTTGGCATAATAGAGGTTGATGATAATTGGCGGCTTACTAATTTTGTAGAAAAACCGCAGCAGCCGCCTAAAGCTATGCCAAACAATCCTGATATGTGTTTAGCTTCTATGGGAAATTATATTTTTAAGAAAGATATTCTGGTAAATGCTCTTGAAGAAGATGCAGGAATTGAAACATCAAATCATGATTTTGGTAAAAATGTTATTCCTATGCTGCTGAATCAGGGGAAAGATATATATATTTATAATTTTTGTTTAAACAAATTTGCCGGCATGACAGAGGGTGAACGCGGGTACTGGCGGGATGTGGGGTGTGTTGATGCATACTGGCAGGCGAATATGGATTTGCTTGTTGCAACCCCTGAATTAAACCTGTATTCATACAAGTGGCCGCTTAGAACTTTTAATTATAACTATCCGCCTGCAAAATTCATCTGGCAGGAGGGGGATAGGGTTGGTATGGCTACAAATTCTCTAGTATCAGAAGGTTGTATTGTTTCTGGAGGAATAATTTCCAAGTGTGTTTTGTCGCCTAAAGTAAGAATTAATAGTTATTCTCAGGTCACAGAGAGTATATTAATGGAAGATGTTAATGTAGGAAGGTATTCTGAGATTAGAAAGGCCATTATTGATAAAAATGTTTCTATTCCGCCTTATACCAAAATAGGTTTTAGTCGTGAAGAAGACGAAAAAAGGGGATTCTATGTTTCTCCAAATGGTGTGACAGTTGTTCCAAAAGGTGCTATTTTATTATGAAAAATATGAAGAAAATATTACTGTTAGTATTAGGGGTGTTTATAATAACTTGTTCCTCATACGTTGTATTTGCACAGAAGTTAAATCAGCCAACGATTAACCGTTCATTCAAGGAGGTTTATAACCTTGCTGAACCTTCTGTATTATATTTTTACGGTGAAGAATGTAAATATTGTGTAGAATTTTCACCGATATTCAAAAAAATTGCAGAGTTATATAAAGGGAAATATCATTTTGTAAAAATTGATGTCGATGATTCAAAGAACAGTGCACTTTGCTATAAATTTCAAATTCAAACAATACCTGCGTTGTTTATATATGAACCCAGAAAAAAACTCGTGCATCCGATTCATCCGTACTATTTTAGTGAAAGCGGTATGAGAAAGATTCTTGATAATTATTTAGCAGAACGCTGGCAAAAATAAGGCTACACGGTTGTTGCCGCTGTAGAATCTTTTGCCGGTGCTGTATCTTGTATCGGGGTGTTTTTTGCTTGTTGAGTTTTTTTATTAGCAAGCGGCAGCTTTTTGATTATTTTTTCTGTTGCGTAGTGTTCTGCTGTTTTTACGCCTTTTTCTGCTGCCTGATTTATGAAATAAGATGTTCCGCCTGATGCCAGAAATGTTGAGGAAGTATTGATGTTATTAACAATGGTATTTAGTTTGGGATTTTTTTCTTCCTGATGAGTTTTAAGTTTGTTATCCGCAATAGTTCCCAGTCTGTTCAGAATTAAACTGGATAAGGTTGCTAATGTCATAGCCTTGCCGCCTGCAACCAGCATAAACAGAAGTGCTGTTGAAGTTGCAACACCGCCAAGGAGTGGAATGCCAAGTTTTAGAGTTGTAGAAATCCTCTCATCTCTTGTATCGTCTGCTGCAATCATAACTCCCATCATTGCAAGCGGAGATACCATACCAAATGTTATATCAGTTAGGGCAGAGCCGAGAGTTATATCTCTTAATTTGTCAAAATACAGGTCGCCTTCGGCTGTCGTAATTTTATTTAATTTATCTGATGTTTTATATACCTGGCGTCTGATTTCTAAATACTCATTTCGAGGTAAAACAGCTTTTAAATACGTAAGTGTTTCCTGTAGTTTGCCTTTTTGTCCGGCATTTATTGTATATTTAATATTTTCTGCGAGTCCTGTTATTTCTTTTTGAGCTTTTTCTTTGTATATAGGATTGTTTCCTATTTGTGTAATAATTGCTTGAATTTTTGTTTCAATCTCTTTAGTAAGAGCTTCTCTTGAGGTAAGTTCATTTGTTCCGGAGAGGTTCCTGTATTCTTTTAGCTTATGTATAATGTCTTTCAATGTTTCGCGGGATTTTGTATCCTGCGGAGCAATAATTTTGTCAAAATTCTTAAGCAGTTTGTATGCAGCAAAGAATTTATCATCAATATTATTGGATATTTCAGATTTATTTTTCAGTAAATAGTCCTGATATGATGCTTTAATCGGAGCCAGCCATTCTTCAACAGTAAAGCGTGTAAAGTCGCCTTTTTTATAATAATCCATTGATGTGTAAGCATCGTAGAATTTTTCATTTATCCCTTTTAATCTTTCAGCTAGTATCTGCTTTCTTGCTTGAAAAGCTTCTTCTGAAAAATTTTTATTATACATCTTATGTGTTTCGGTCATATTTTGCTTTATTAAGCCTAAAATTTCACCTACTGTATAGTTTTTTCCATCAATTGTAATTATTTTTTGTAAATCTTCTGTTTTCCTAATTTCATCAATTTTATCAAAAATCATTTTATTGGTTTTATCAAAAGATTTGTTGCATTTTTTGTAATTTGAAAGAACAGCATTGGTTGCCAGCCTGTCCCATGTTTGTGTCATTTTGTCGCAGAGCGGGCCGAGTCTTAAAAAACGTGCTACTTTATTTACAAAGCTGTCTTTCATAGCAGAAAAATTTACGAATATCTGTGACTGCATTAATGTTTTATCAAGGAATCGAGCTGTTTTTATGTATGCGGTTTCCAGTATTGTTCCGGTCTGGTGGGTTCGGTTTTTAATATTTTCAGCCTTTAAATAGCCTTTCTTAATGAAGTTAGAAACAAATTCCATTATGTTTTTTCTGTAAAACACAGCGGCATAACTGCCTGCAACAAGTGCAATACCGCTGCCTATCAGGATATTTTTGAGCTTTTTCTTATTATTGGTACTGTTGTTTTCCTGCAATGTAAGTGTATCTGCGGCTGTACCGGAATTATTTTGTGTGACAGTATCTGAGGCTACAGGCTTATTTTCACCGTCTGCCCTTTTCATATAAACATTTCGGTTTTTAAGCCGAGTATACTGTTTTGCACTAATTCCTTCCATATTTATATAAAATATTTTAAATGAAAAAAGTTGCCTGAATGTAACAAAATGTAACAAAAAGACAAGTTTTTTTGTTGTAAATACTTTATATATATAACACGAGGAGAACATATGTCTGGCAATACTTACAATGTCGCAATAAACCCGATGGACACATCATATATAGTGGATAACCTTGCACTAAAAAAGCAGGGTGAAAAACTACCTACGTTGATTTTTGGCGAAGAAATGCTGAAAGAGATGGATAAATTGCCTAACGTTACACCGATGGATATGTTTAATAGTATTGTTTCAAGCATTAATGAACAATTACAAATGCGATATGTTCTGATGCCTCAAATTGACTTAAATCCTTTAGTACACACAGATACAAACGCTGCAAAAAAATCCAGAGCTGTAAATATTCCGGCAGACGAGGCGTTTGATATTATAATGGGGTATGTTTTTAAAGATGAGGGCGGATATGTAAACCATCCGAAAGACCCGGGCGGCGCAACCAATATGGGTATAACACAGAGAACATATGATGGTTATTGTAAATTAAAAAATATTCCAACAAAGAGTGTTAAGGATTTAACAAAGGAAGAGGCAAAACAGGTTTATTTTGAACTTTTCTGGGAAGCCTCCGGCGCTAAGGAAATAGCAGAGAAGGGTGATGCAAAACTTGCGTATGTAGTTTTTGATACAGCAATTCACAGCGGGATTCCGAGAGCCAAAAAACTCCTTGCAAAATCCGGCGGAGATGCTGATAAAATGCTTGATAACAGACTCGACTGGCTTCAAGGGCTGAGGAATTGGAAAACATTTGGCAGAGGCTGGGGTAACAGAATTGCAAAAATTGAGTCGAGAATAGATAATATGGGCGGGCAAAAAGAATACTTGGCATAATATTATTAAGGGGTTTGAAAGTTTTCAAAGCCCTTTTATATTGTATCAAAACCTGCATTGATGAATTTTTCTTTTATTTTTAAAACTTCTTGTTTTTCAGGGGGTCTGGAGTTTAATTTGTATTGCAGCCCGAGCTTTTTATATTTTTCCCGCGCCATATCGTGATATGGCAGAAGTTCTACTTTTTCAAGTTTGTAGTTCTTTAAAAGCTTTATGAGGCTTGCAATATACTCATCATCAGTTGTATAGCCGGGAGTTAGCACCTGCCGGATTCTGGTTGGAATATTTCTCTCTTGTAAAAAATCAAGAAATTTAAGAACTTTATTGTTAGGCTTGCCTGTGAGTTCTACGTGTTTTTTATTATCAAGGTGTTTAATATCAAGCATAACAAGGTTTGTATAGTTCATAAGTTCTTTTAGATGGTCAGTAATATCAATATATCCGCAGGTGTCAATTGCAGTATGGATATTGTATTTTTTGAGTTTTTTAAAAGCTTCAATTAAGAAAGGTATCTGCAATAATGGTTCGCCGCCGGAAACTGTTACACCGCCGCCTGATGCGTCATAAAATACTTTGTACTTCAAAACATCCTGTACAAACTCATCAGTTGTAATAGAATTTGCCTTGCCGTACCATGTGTCGGGATTATGGCAAAACAGACACCTGAAACAGCACCCTTGCAGGAATAGTACGTACCTTATTCCCGGGCCGTCAAGGGTTCCCATTGTCTGGATTGAGTGATAATTGCAAATCTCCATAACAGATTAATTATATAATAAAAATATTTATCAGGTATTCTTGTAGTTGGCTACTGTCACTATGATATACATATCGACGGCTATGCCCCCCCCAGAGCCTTGTACCAAATTTCTTTTTGGGGTTTTGAATTGCATAAATTAAACCGGGTACACTTTTGTTTTTATTTTTTTTGTAAAACACTATTTTTCGTTTTTCTACGTGTGTAAAAATTCTTCTCTAATGACTAAATTAAGTATATTAATATTGTATTTAGTCTGTTGAATCAGGAGTTTTTATACTTAAATTTTAAAAATAAAGCCTTAAAATATGTATTATTAAATAAATACAGCGATTTGAATTAAATTTGGGCGGATTATATTTAGCTTTGAACCTATTTTATCAGTGCCTATCTGTTGCCTGGAGCGGACCCTAGATAAGATGTAAAGTTTTTGTAATATTTCTTGGGTTTTTTCCTCAAAAATTGTTAGTATAGAAACGTAGTAAAACATTTGCCTTGGGAACGTTGTATACAGTGTTATACAGCGTAGTTTAAGGTTAAGAAAGGAGAAAAATGGGCAGTTTAGAAAACTATTACAACAAAGTGACAAATGACGGCAGGATTTTTAGTTTTGAGGATGTATTAAATATACCTCGAGAGGAGGATGCATTTTATCGAAAAGCAATAAATTATCAGTATGGAGAAATCGGATTTCCGCGAGATGAAGAATTAAGGAATTCAAGAGATGTTGTGTATGTGAGGGCATATACGCGAGATGACGGAACACCAGTAAGGGCGCATTATCGTTCAAAGAATGGTCATAATTATACCAATCCAAACAAACCTGTACTTGGTACCCCGAAAGAAACAAAAGCAAAAATAGATGCAATGGTAGATAAATGGATGGATAGTTGGAAGGAACCGGAAACAAAGACATTAAAAGGTGGTATAAATTATGATAATAACACAGATGATTATTCAAAAATAGAAGAAATAAAGGGTATAAAAGAGAAATATGCACAAGAACGTGAAGAAATAGAGCGCGAGCGAATTCTCGGACACTTGAAAGATTATGGCGGCGCGGCGCTTGAAATAGGCAGTGCATTTGTTCCCGGAGTTGGTGTACCTAAAATGACGGCCCAGATAGCAGCGAAACTTGCGCCAAAGTTTGGCAAAAGAATAGCAAACGAAATAGCAAGCGGAATAGTGAGCGGCGGATTATCAGGGACAATAGGCGGCGCAGGTCACGCAATGATGAATGATGAAAATGTTATAGGGGGTGCAGTAAAAGGCGGAGTATCAGGAGCCGCAGGCGGCGGATTGACCGGTACAGCCGCAGGTTATGCCGGACGTTCAATAGATGGTTTTGGGCTTACACATCACAAACCGTTTGAAATGATGACAAAAGGTGAATATAACCAATACGGAAGAAATGGTAAAAAATATTATAAAGATTATATTCAATATACCAAGGTTAAGAATGATATTTTAGGGGATATTTATTTCTCTGGAGGGCAGGCAGGAAAGCCGGATTATAAATATATGGAACAATATCCGGCACTAAAGAGAAATATAAGAAAGTCTATAGAAAATATAAATTTACCTAACAATAAAATTCGCGAAGATTCATTAGGTTTTGATAATTTAAAAGTAAATTGGAATGGGCAGGATTATGCGTATCAGATTAGAAATAATTCATACGCCCAAAATAAAGATTTTTATAATATAAAACCGTATGAAAAATTAATAAAAAATCAGAATAAATAGAATGATGGCTGCTTGGTTTACATCCGGTTCTCTCCCGGAGCTCCAAGTCAGCCATCAATATTATTATAGCATATTTGTAATAATATTTCAACCCCATATAAATTTTTAATAAAATTGAGCCACCTCTGCCAGAGGAACCAAATCCCTCCCGTAAGGTAGCTCAATATCATTATAACCTATTGCGAGGGATATTGCAACCCCTCGCTTTTATATATTTTCATATTTTGTTATTCCATTTCTGAATAGTTTTTCTTCCATTCAAAATTATCCCGAAAAACTGTTGTGGGGTGGACTAAACTTTCTAAAAAATGTGCCGTTATATATTTTAATTATCATAATTTTTGTTCGCAAAGTATTAAGAAAGGAACTAAAACGATGAATATTAATTCGTTTTTAAGTAAAAGATACTTGCTTCAAAGGAGGAAAGAACCGGCTTATCTTGAACCAAAGGATAAGTCGGAAGCAATCCCTAAAGAAAATAAAACACTAAAAACAGCCGCGGCATTTAATGCCGCGGCTGTTTGCAATTCATTATATTGACGAGTGGAAAGTTCTGTTAATAACATCAAGCTGCTGCTCTCTTGTGAGTTTGATGAAGTTAACAGCGTATCCGCTTACTCTTATTGTTAACTGCGGGTAGTTTTCCGGATGTTCCATTGCATCTTGGAGGGTTTCGCGGTTGAGAACGTTAACATTCAAGTGCTGTGCGCCTTTTCCAAAATATCCGTCCATCATTCCTGTCAGGTTGCTGATTTGTTCATCTCTGGATTTACCGAGAGTTTCCGGCAGAATGCTGAATGTGTTTGAGATACCGTCTTTTGCATTCTTAAACGGAAGTTTTGCAACCGAACAGAGGGAAGCTAAGGCCCCTTTGCAATCTCTGCCGTTAAACGGGTTTGCTCCGGGAGAGAACGGAACGCCCGCAACTCTGCCGTCAGGCGTATCACCTGTTTTTTTACCGTATACAACGTTGCTTGTAATAGTAAGTATGGATTGTGTAGGAATTGCGCCTCTGTATGTCTGGATTTTTTCAATCTTTGACATAAATCTATTTACTAAATCAACACCGATTGAGTCGGCTCTGTCATCGTTATTTCCGTATTTCGGGTAGTCGCCTTCGATTTCAAAGTGTTTTGCGATACCGTTTTCTCTTATTACCTTAACTTTTGCGTATTTAATTGCAGACAGCGAATCCGTTACGACGCTGAAACCCGCAATTCCGCATCCGAGTTTACGTACGGCATTTGAATCCATCAGAGCAAGCTGTGCTTTTTCGTAATTATATTTGTCGTGCATATAGTGAATAATATTCAATGCGCTTACATAAGTGTATGCCAGCCAGTCCATAACTTTGTCGAATTTTGACATTACTGTATCATAGTCAAGGTATTCATCTGTAATGGGTTCAAAGTCTGCAACTTTTTCGCCTGTTCTTTCATCAACACCGCCGTTGATTGTGTAAAGCAAAGCTTTTGCAAGGTTTGCGCGTGCGCCGAAGAATTGCATTTCTTTACCGATAATTAACGGAGAAACGCAGCAGGCGATAGCATAATCATCACCGAAGGATTCACGCATTAAGTCGTCATTTTCGTACTGTATTGCACTGGTTTCAATACTTACTCTTGCACAGTAGTCTTTGAAACCTTTTGGAAGGTCTTTGCTCCATAATACTGTCATGTTAGGCTCAGGCGCGGGGCCGAGATTTATTAATGTCTGGAGCATTCTAAAAGAGTTTTTAGTAACAAGCGGTTTTCCATCCATTGTCATACCGCCGATACTTTCTGTAGTCCATACCGGGTCGCCGCTGAACAGGTCGTTGTATTCAGGTGTTCTTAAGAAACGAACCATTCTCAGTTTGATAATGAAATCATCCATTATTTCCTGAGCTTGTTCTTCTGTGATTTTACCGGATTTAAGATCTCTTTCCGAGTATATGTCAAGGAATGTAGACACTCTGCCTAAAGACATTGCAGCACCATTCTGGTCTTTTATTGCTGCAAGATAGCCGAAATATGTGAATTGAACTGCTTCCTGAAAACTTTCAGCCGGCTTGCTGATATCTATACCGTAGGAGAGCGCCATTTCTTTCATATCTTTAAGTGCGCGGATTTGTTCACTCAATTCCTCTCTTAGTCGAATATTATCTTCTGTCATCGGCAGATTTTCGGTTGAGAGTTTATCTTTTTGTTTTTCTTCGATGAGTCTGTCAATACCGTAGAGGGCTACACGTCTGTAGTCGCCGATAATTCTTCCTCTTCCGTACGCATCTGGCAGCCCTGTAATAATTGCTGAGTGTCTGCATTTTTTAATAGCTTCTGTATACACATCAAAAACACCGTCATTGTGTGTTTTTCTATATTTTGTGTAGATGGTTTTAAGTTCTTCATCAACCGGCAGACCGTAAGCTTTACAGGAAGCTTCAACCATTCTGTACCCGCCGTTTGGCATAATAGCACGTTTGAGCGGTGCGTCTGTTTGAAGTCCTACAATAAGTTCGTTATCTTTATCTATATAGCCGGCGCCGTGTGAAGTGATTGATGAAGGAGTAGATGTGTCGGCATCAAGAACACCTTTTTTGTGTTCTTCTTTCATTAATTCGCTTACTTTACTCCAAATATACATTGTTCTTTGCGTCGGGCCGCTTAAAAAGCTGTCATCACCATAGTACGGTGTATAGTTGTTCTTTATAAATTCAGAAACATCTATAGTTCTATTATCTACAAACTGGGCAACCATGTTAACCTCCTTTACGTTGTCTATCTCTAATCTTTCTGGTTATTTTGTGAAATATCCGGATTTTTATTTAAAAAGATATATTTTATACTCTGTGATATTATCAATAAGTATTATACACCAGAATAATTGAAATAACAAGAATTTAACGAAAATTAATATTTAGTACTAAAAATTTGGCATATTTCAGTATTAATAGTGTTTTTAACTTAGTTATCTCTGTAATATTTCTTTGCAATATTTAATTCTCCGGCATGGGTAAGATTAGGATTTTTAAATTTTTCTTCCCAGATATTATCAAGAATATTCCCTATTTGTTTCCCTTTAAATCCGAGAGAGAGTAGTTCTTGTCCGGTAATTGCCGGCTTAACGCCGCGCAGCTCTCTAAGGTAATGCAATCCTTTGTCAGGGTTAACAAATGCTGTCCATAAAAGAATAGACCGGATATCAGATTTGCTGCATATTTTGTAGGGATTTGAATTTTCTTTTATTGCGTTAAATTCTTCAATAATTTTTGTTTCACTTCTTGTTAACTGGAGTTTGCTTAAATCAGAATTTCCCAGATATATAAGCCACGGATTTTTTACTTTAAACTCTGCTGTAAGTTTTTCAATAGATATCAGCGGTTTTTGCGGTTTTTGAACAGAGAGCAGTTTGTATATTTTTTCATTAATGAATCTATTGAGTCCTTCGTCACGGTTAAGATTGAAGCAGTCAATGAGTTCTTTTTTGAGTCTGGAATAACTTATATCATAATTTACATTATTCAGGTATTCTTCTTTTAGGTTTTCTGTATGGTTATCGAATTTAAATCCGAATCGCAGCGAGAATTTTAATCCTCTGATGATTCTTGTCGGGTCATCAATAAAACTTTTGTCGTGATGGACACGTAAAATTCCGTTTTCTAAATCATTTTGTCCTCCGGTCGGGTCAAATAATTTATTAGTTTTTACAGATTTTGCTATGGAATTTACTGTAAAATCACGCCTTATTAAATCATCCTTAAGAGGGCAGCCTGTATCTGTTGTAACCGGCAGGTGTCCGGTTTTTGGGTAATATTCTTTTCTGGTTGATGCAAAATCTATTTCTTTTCCGTTGATTAAGACTTTTGCTGTTCGTATATTTTTTTGTGTTTTTATTATTTCATATCCGCATTCTTTAACATACTCTATTGCATCACCTTCATAGCACAGGTCAATATCAACGGGCTGCAGTCCGAGAATTTCATCTCGTACACACCCGCCGACATAATATAATCTGCCTGTATCGTCTGTTAGATTCATAAATCTATTGTATATTGTTTTAAAAAAAAAATCGACAGTTTAATTTTAGATGTTGTATTGTGTGTATGTGGTATTATTCAAGTTATAATCTATAATTTAATATGTTTTACCGGTATAAATAAATTAAATTCAATAATTAAAAAAAAATAAATTTTCCTTGTATAGTTACTTTGATAATTTATAATAAAATGTATACAATAGTAAGTAGAGGTGAATTATGACAAATCCATTTAAAGGTAGTAATTTTAAAAATACCGGTAAAGAAGTAGAAGAAGATACTCAGGATGGTTTAGAAGAGAAAGACCCCTCTGAAGAAAAGGACAATGAAGAAACGCAGATAGAGAATACCGAACCTGTTCAGGATACGGCAGAATCCGCAGAGTTAGATAAGGTAAAGGCTGATTTTGAACAATTGAATAATCAGTATATAAGGCTTGCTGCGGATTTTGAAAACTATCGTAAAAGACAGGAACAAGAGCGCGAAAATCTGATAAAGTACGGCGCAGTAGAAACTTTGAAAAAGCTTCTTGAAGTGCTTGATAATTTTGACAGAGGCAAAGCTGCGCTTGAAAATGTAGAGGATTGTAAGGTTATAAAGGATAATTTTGACCTTCTCCATAAACAGGTAATGGATGTATTAGCGAAATTGGGGCTGGAGGTTATAGAGGCGGAAGGTAAGGAGTTTGATCCTAACTTTCACGAAGCTGTAATGCAAACCCCGACTTCCGAACATCCGGAACATACAGTTATTAAAGAATTACAGAAGGGATATAAATTGGGCGATAAGGTATTAAGACCATCACTGGTTAATGTTGCCGTCGCCGAATAATATATTATAATAGAGTAATGGCAGATTATTATGAAATACTGGGCGTTTCTAAAAACGCCACCAAAGATGAAATAAAAAGTGCGTTCAGGAAGCTTGCGAGGCAATGGCACCCTGACGTAAATAAGTCGCCTGATGCCGAATCTAAATTTAAAGAGCTTGGCAAGGCGTATGAAACACTGATTGATGATAATAAACGGGCGACCTATGATAGGTTCGGCGAGGATGGGTTAAAGAATGCTGGATTTGGCTCCGGGCCTTTCGATGCGGGATTTGGCGGGCTTGATGAAATCTTTAATTCTTTCTTCGGCGGTTTTGGGTTTGGAGGCGGCCGCTCCTATGACCCGAACGCTCCGCAGCGCGGTGATGATTTGAGGCTTGATATCGAAATAGACTTTGAACAAGCGGTTTTTGGCATGGAAAAAGAGGTTACAATAGAACACCTTGAAAAATGCAAAACTTGTAACGGTTCAGGTGCCAAGCCCGGAACTTCTCCTTCTGTATGTAAAACCTGCGGCGGAACAGGAAAGGTTCAGCAAACCACACAAACGATTCTCGGTCACTTTACCCAGATAGTTCAATGCCCGCACTGTAAAGGAACCGGCAGAACAATAGATTCACCGTGTCCTGATTGCAAAGGGCATGGGCGTGTTAATAAAGAAAAGAAAATAGAACTTAAGATTCCGGCTGGAGTTGATAACGGCTCTAAAATGCGTTTATCCGGCGAAGGCGATGCAGGGATTAACGGCGGAACTCCGGGTGATGTTTATGTAGTTATCCATGTTAAACATTCTGATTACTACCAGAGGGAAGGTGCCGATGTATATACCAAGCTTGATATATCTCCCGCCCAGGCTGTAATTGGTGACAGCGTTGTGATTAAAACACTTGACGGAGATAAAGAAATTAATATTCCGGCTGGTATTCAAAGCGGCCGCACGGTTAAAATAAAAGGTGCGGGGGTGCCGCTTATTTCACGGCCGTCAAGCCGCGGGGATCATATAGTAGTTGTTAATGTCGTTACTCCGACAAAAATTTCCAATGAAGAAAAACAACTCTATCAAAAACTCTTGGATATTAACAAAAATAAAAAAGTTTCGGTTGGTGAAAAAATCAGAGGAGCATTTAAATAGTGAAAAAGATTTTATTTTTATTCCTGTCTGCGTTAATGGCCTCAAATTGCGTGTTTGCGGCAAAGCTTCCAGCAGAAATTACGGAGTTTATAAATAAGAGCTATCCGGGGGCAGAAATAAGGTTTGACGGTGTAATTATTCTGCCTGACAGTACAATCTACCTTCCTCTCTATCCCGCGCCAGCCAAAGATGTGCAGATGCTGGAAGTTAAAACTTCTTATCCTGCCGATACACCGTTTTATAAAAAGCCGGATATTGTAATTTTTAATAACGATTTTGTACTCTTAAAAGTAATTACAGACAAGAATGGCAAGAAAACAGTTTTAAGTCTTAATAACCCGCCGTCAGAAGTCAGAAACGGGCTTCTGCCGCAGGATATGCTAGTTCCGAGAGGGCTTATTATACCTGAAAATATCAAAGGAATTATGGGAAATCTTAAAATTGAAACTCAGGCGGACAGGTATATAAGGCTGGAGCCTGAGAAAAATGATTTTACCAAAACAATTTCATATCAGAAGCAGGTTCCTACTCCGGTTCCTTTGATTGACGCTTTGAAAAATAAAGTACTTTTTATTTCAACTTGCTACAGTAAAAATATTCAAGTTGTAACTCCTCCTAACATGGATCCGGATTACGCCCTTTCGCAGCGTTCGATTCCTATTGATATGGAAGTTATTGACGATAAATTTTTACTTGTAACATCTTACGAAAAAACTTTTATGAACGTTATTTCACTTGCGGACAGCAGTGTAATAAAACAAATAGAATTTACAACACAGCCTACAGAAATAGTCTTGAATAAATCAAAGAATATTGCATATATTGCTTCTCCGGAGGCTTCCTGTATTTATGTTGTTAATCTTAAGAATATGTCATTAACCCAGAAAATCAAAGTCAACGGCTATTGCGAGAACCTTATTATCGCAGATAATTATATCTTTTATGTAGATAAAAATTCAGCCGAGGTTTGGGGAATTGATATAAAAAATAATTACTCTATGAAGGATATAGGAAATGTTCCTAATGTTTCAAAACTTGTATATACGGATGGTAAGCTTTATTTAACAAGTCGTACCCGTAACAGGCTGGCATGTATTGACTACAACACCTTGTCTGCTATCGGGGAATACGATACTGTTAAAAAGCCGAGTGATATGCTGCTTTATAAAGATAAATTATTTGTTCTGGGTGCAGAGGAAAATGTTGTAAGAGTTATTGATACCAAAAACAACAATTATATAACTGATATTAAACTTGGTACAGACGGGTTTGGAACATCAATGCGAGAGATTGAAGGTACTAATTATGCAATCGTATGTGATATAAAACGCAGTGAATATTCAGTTATAGACCTTAGCAAGAATACTCTTGTAAATACATATTCGATGAATATTCCGATTATGGATATCCTCGTTGCCAAGAAACCGGCATCACTATAGAGGTGTTTTATGCTGACGGTTGATAGTGAGGTCGAAATCGTATTTGAAGAACTGGAAGCTACTCAAAAACAGTTCTGGAACGTAGCGCGCGAAACGGGTAATTTCTTGAATATGTTGATAAAAATGAATAATGTTCAAAACGCGCTAGAAATAGGCACTTCTAACGGGTATTCCGGAATCTGGCTTGCGCTTGGTCTGAAAGAAACCGGAGGCAGACTTACAACTATTGAATTTTATGAAAAACGCCAGACTGTCGCTCTAGAAAACTTTAAGAGATGCGGTGTTGCTGATATTGTAACCTCCAAGGTCGGTGATGCGTGTACAATTCTTGAATATTTAAAAGAGGATGAATTATTTGATTTTGTCTTTATAGATGCAAGTAAACCGCAGTATTTGGATTATTTTAATTTGATAAAACCTCATCTTAAAAAGGGCGGGTTAATTTGTGCGGATAATGTGACTTCGCACGCACAAAAGGTTCAGCCGTTTCTTGATGCTGTTAATAATGATAAAGATTTTCAGACAGAAATTTTACCGCTTCCGGCCGGACTTTCCGTATCCTACAGGATAAAGGGATAAGTTTGTTTAATTTGTATTTTCTGTTTATGATAAAATGAAGGTATAAGTAGAGAACAAGAGGAAGTTACTATGACAGAAAAAACAATACATCAACCTACTTCTGCCTTAGAAACTATCAGGCAGACAAGGATACAAAAACTTGCAGATTTGGCCGATAAAGGTGTAAACCCTTATCCCTATGCGTTTGATAAAGATGCAGATGCGAAGTTTCTGCAAGATAAATACAAAGACCTTCCGGCAGGCGAAGAAACAGAAGATACATACTCTGTCGCCGGACGTGTTATGGCTATGCGGAACTCAGGCATGTTTATTGATTTAATGGATTCTACCGGAAAAATCCAGATTTTCTCTCATAAAGAGAATCTGGACGAAGATACTATGAAAATCCTTAAATTAATTGACCTTGGGGATATAATCGGGTTTACCGGTACGATAAGAAGAACTCCGCGCGGGGAATTGTCGATAAAAGCTACATCTTTAAAAGTGCTTTCAAAATCACTTTTGCCTCTTCCTAATAAACAAATTTCCGAAGAAAAAAAAGAACAATTAAAATCTCATACTACGCTTACTGATGTTGAAACAAAATACCGCCAGCGTTATGTGGATTTGATTGTAAATGAGCAGACCCGTGATACTTTCCGTAAAAGAAGTCTTATTATTCAAAAAATAAGAGAATATTTAACAAAACAAGGGTTTATTGAAGTTGAAACTCCAATGCTTCATACACAGGCAAGCGGTGCAAATGCAAGACCGTTTATTACGCATCACAATGCGCTTGATATGGATTTAACCTTAAGAATCGCGCCGGAATTGCACTTGAAACGTATTATGGTCGGCGGGCTTAATGAGAAAATTTTTGAATTAAGCAGATGTTTTAGAAACGAAGGTATTGATACAAGACACAATCCCGAGTTTACAATGATAGAACTTTATCAGGCGTATGTTGATTATAATGAAATGATGGTGTTGACAGAAAACCTTGTAAGTACAGTTGCGCAGGAAGTACTCGGGACAATGAAAGTTCAGTATGGTGACAATCTTATCGACCTGACCCCTCCGTGGGATAGAAAAACAATGCTGGGTTCTATAAAAGAATTTACCGGTATTGATTTTAACGATTTCTTTACGGCAGAAGAGGCGATAGCTGCTGCAAAAAAACTCCATGTACCTGTTGAAGATACTGATAACTGGGGACAGGTTGTAGAGAAAGTGTTTGAAGTAACCGTTGAACCGACGCTTATCCAGCCGTGCCATATTATTGATTATCCGCGTGAGATTTCGCCGCTTGCAAAAATCCACCGGGATAATGACCGGTTAACCGAACGTTTTGAAACAAGAGTTAACGGCTGGGAAATTGCAAATGCGTTTTCTGAATTAACAGACCCGATTGACCAGCGATATAGATTTGAGGCTCAGGCACTTGCTAAAGCAAATGGTGATGAAGAAGCAATGTCTTATGACGAGGATTATGTAACAGCTCTTGAATATGGTCTGCCTCCTACAGGCGGTATGGGAATGGGAATTGACAGACTTGTTATGCTGTTAACCAACTCTCCTACTATTAGAGATGTTATCATGTTTCCGACACTTAAAAATGTGAATTAATTTAAATTTTATAACAAAGGCGCCGCAGGCTTTGCCTGCGGCGCCTTTGATTGCTATCAAATTATACAGCTTTTCTTTTCCCCTCCACAAGTTGGGGAGGGGTAAGGGGTGGGGAGCGGTTTTAGGGCTAAAACTTGCAGCCATCATTCCCGTCGTGCTGAAATATTTACCCCAAAAATCCCCTTAACACAGTATGAAAAAGGGAGAGAAATATGTGAAGATAGTAGAAAAGGGATATATTTTAAAAAAAAAAGAAAAAAAACTCCTGAGATGTTACAAAAGTTCAAAAAAGTGGAATAAGAAACATGTAAGGAACGAACGAAATGAAGCAACTAAGGGATGTGCTTAAAAAAATGAGAGAAACAGCCGGGACCGTAAATATGTCAATCCCTTGTGCTGCCTGTGTTTCGGGGGGGGGGTACAACCCTAATAGATAAAGGGTTTCAGCCGTATAGCAAAAT
>CASDWH010000032.1 GCA_949284715.1 uncultured bacterium | reverse complement strand
TGGAAAAGGTGCCAGCGGCACGTTTTACAATGGGGCAGGCGAGTTGAGGGGGTTACCCCCGAGAGAGCCGTTTGTCCGAAATAAAGACCAAGCTGCGCTTCGATAAGATGACAAGTTAATACAAGAGTATCGGAATGTAGCGCAGCTTGGTAGCGCACCGTGTTCGGGACGCGGGGGTCGCAGGTTCAAATCCTGTCATTCCGATTTTTTAGTGTTTATATTCCGGCATAATTTACGAGAGCGTCGTATACTAATCCGCCTTGAGGGTAATCTTGTTTTATAATTTCAAGTGCTTCTTTTTTAGACAGAGCTGGTTTGTAGGAGCGTTTTTCGATTAGAGCGGAGTATTTGTCCGCAACAGCGAGTATTTCAGCTTCAAGCCCGTAGGTAAAACCGGTGTTGTTGATTGGGTAGCCTGTATTTTCCGGAGTCTGGTGGTGGTATTTTATTAATTCCAGCGTTTCAGGCGAAAGTTTTTGTGTTTTTAAGAGTTCGTATCCAAGTTCTGAATGAAGGTTCATGATTTGTTTTTCTTTATCATTAAGAGCGGATTTTTTATTAATAATTTTGTTTTGTATGAGTACTTTCCCGAAGTCGTGAAAGATTGCGGCTTGTAATACTGCCTGCCGGTTAATTTGTTTTTGAATATCAGACGGCAGGTTTCCTATGATACCGGCAGCGATATTTTTAGTCCATAACAAATGTCCTTCTGCGAGCTTTTGTAATTCTTTAATATTTATTTCTGCTTTTAGACCGTTGTTTTTAAGTATTTTAACTACCTGAGGGTTCATAAGAATCATTTGCCGGATAGCACTTTCTGATAGATACGGGTTCAATTCCGAGGCCGGCGTAAAAGTATCAGAAATCCCTGTTTGTACATTTGAGGCGGTAAAAGCCTTTCGGGGGGTGGAAATAGAATTTATTAAAAGATTATAATTATTGCCTAAACTGTTTATATTGAGAGTCATACTACTAAAACCTTACACTCTTTTATAAAGTATATATTTAATAAAAAATTGACTGGATTTCTTTTTTTTGTAACAAAAAGGTTACATAAATTTACAATGAACAGAAGGTGAAAAGTCGAAAATGATATGAATATAGCTGTGCCAAGGCCGTACCCCTCCTTATTCCTCTCAAAGAAGGAGCGAAAAATTAATAACCACACTGTGTTCTGTCGGATAAAGTGTATTTATAGGGGATTGGAGGTTGGTTTTAGGATTTCCAATGCTCGCTTGGATAACAGTTCCGCCTTTAGTTTTTTGTTTTTTCGTTCTTTTTTAGGAAGTTCAACCGGCGGCAGCAAGCCCCAGTTAGAGTTTATTGGCTGAAAGTTTTCGTGCCTTTCATCAGATATATAATGTGTTAATGCCCCAAGAATCGTTTCCGGCGGTAGTTCCAGCAGCCCTTCTCCCAGTATATATCTTGCCGCATTAATTCCTGCAAGCATTCCTGTCGCTATTGATTCAGTATAGCCCTCTGTTCCGGTTAATTGTCCGGCAAAAAACAAATCCTCTCTTTTTCTTGTATTTAAAAACGGAGTAAGAACTTTCGGGCTGTTTATGAAAGTGTTCCTGTGCATAACTCCGTAGCGGACAATATTTGCGTTTTCTAATCCCGGAATTGAGTGAATCAGCTCTTTTTGGCTGCCCCATTTAAGATTTGTTTGAAAGCCCACAATGTTATACAATGTCTTTGCAGAGTTGTCCTGTCTTAACTGTACAACTGCGTAATTTTCTGCCCCTGTACGTTTATCAACAAGTCCTACAGGTTTCATAGGCCCGAATCTTAGTGTATCAACTCCGCGGGAGGCAAGAATTTCTACCGGCAGGCAGGATTCAAAAAACTTTGCGTCTTTTTCAAATTCTTTCAATTCAATACGCGGGGCATTTATTAAAATATTATAAAATTGTTTATACTCTTCCTCGTTCATCGGGCAGTTAATATACGAAGCTTCGCCTTTATTGTAGCGTGAGGCATAAAACGCTTTATCAAAATTTATACTCTCTTTTTCAATAATTGGTGCGATTGCGTCAAAGAAATGCAGATGATTACATCCTGTAAATTCTTTTAAGGATTCAGCCATCGGCTCTGATGTGAGAGGGCCTGATGCGATGACGGCCGGTGTTGCGGGAATTTCTGTTACTTCTTCGTTTATAACTTCAATTAACGGATTATTTTTTATTATTTCCGTAACTTTTTCAGAAAACCCCTCTCTGTCTATTGCAAGTGCGCTTCCGGCCGGCACCTGATATTCAAACGCTAGTTTAATAAGCTCTCCGCCTAAACATTTCATTTCTTCTTTCAAAAGCCCGCTTGCGTTTGTTATATCAAATGAGCCGAGGCTGTTAGAGCAGACAAATTCTGCAAACTTCCCTGTTTTATGCGCGCCTGTTGTTTTATTAGGACGCATTTCGTATAATTTAACTTTTATTCCCCGTCTGGCAAGCTGTAAAGCTGCTTCTGAGCCTGCGAGTCCGGCACCGATTACTGTTACATAACTCATTCTGCCGCTCCAACCTGATTTCTGCCGTTTTCTTTGGCTCTGTATAGCCCTTTATCAGCAGTTTCAATAAGGTCTTTGGGAATCTCTCCGTCTTTTGGGAAAGTTGCAACCCCGAGGCTTATTGTTACATGGCTTTCATCTGTTGCGTTTAGTTTGAAAGGTTTTTCTGCGACGGCTTTACATATACGTTCGGCATTTATTCTTGCTTCTGTGTTGTTGGTATTAGGCAGAATTATACTCATCTCTTCACCGCCGTATCTGCATACAATATCACTTGTCCGCACATTCTTTTTAAGAACCTGCGCAACCTGTCTTAATACAGCATCTCCAGCCTGATGCCCGTATGTGTCGTTGAACTTTTTAAAAAAGTCAATATCAACAATTATCAGTGAAACAGAAGTCCCGTAACGCTTTGCGGTTTCCATCTGCTGTTTAAGACTCTCCTGAAAATATCTGTGATTGTACAAATCGGTTAGTCCGTCAACGGTTGCAAGCTTATATTGATATTCAAAATCGCGGGATTTAATTATGTATTTAATGATATAAGAGAGCGCAAACGCCATAATTACAATAATCGCCGGAAGCACCAGCGGCGCCCAGAGGTTTGAAATAAACATCAGATAATAAGTTATAAATGTATATCCGACAAGTATCATAATGGTTGAAAGTGTTGCAAATATTGCACTTGATGATGCAAACACAATTAATATTGTTATTATTGCAAGCAGTGAACAGATTATAATATCAGTACCAAGTGTTGTTTTCTTTATGAAATTATTATCAATAAGGTTATTTAGAAATGTTGCATGAATTTCAACTCCGGGATAAAGTCTTGAAACCGGTACGCTCTTTGTATCATGAAGGCTTGTTGCGGTTGTTCCTATGTAGACGGTTTTATTCTTGAAATTATAATTCTGTCCGCTCTTTTCAATATCAAGCAGAAGTTTATACATTGGTACCATTTCAAATACCCGCCCTGCTTCACCGTACCAGTTGAGTATTATTTCTCCGTTCTCTGTAAGCGGAATTGCGCGGTTCCCTATTAGTAATTCAGAATTCTTGTTAATTGTATATCCTCCGGATAATTTGCCGTTTAAAAAGTTGTCGCCTGCAATTAATGACAGATACGGGTAGTAATGTCCTTTATAAAAAGCAAATGGCGAAACTGTACGTATTATTCCGTCAGTACTGCGGTTAACGTTTGCTATACCGACATTTGCTTTCCCGTTTAATAATCCTTGTAAGATTGTACGGCAGTTTGAAAAAGTCATGTTTGATACAATGTTTACTTTCGATTGATTATTTACATTAACCTCAATTCTTTCGGGCAAATCAAGAGGTTTTCTTGCATCATCCGGAATGTTATCAAAATTCATTGCCATAAATATGTTGTTGTATTTATTTACCGTGTTTATAAGTTTATTATCAGCGTTGTCGGAGCTTTTCAATGATTTTATAAAGAGCAGATCAAATACGACGGATTTGGGCTGTGATGCTTCAATATAATCAATAAGTCCGGCATAAATATCGCGCGGTATCGGCCATTCACCATACTTATCCCACAGGTATTCAAAACTTACATCGTCAACAGTTATAACAGCAATGTTATTTTTTGCCAAAAAATTATTTTTCCGGCTCGCAAGCACCTTTTGCCGGTAGTCAAAAGATTTGTTTTCTGAATCTCTTATAAAATCAGTAAACAGATTATTTTTAGCAAGAAGCCAAAAAACGACTACAGCCGTAAAAATAATCATTGTACATGCCAAAATATTCAGCACTGTAACTTTTCCTATTTTGCTCAAACCACACGCCCTCTTCTTCTCTACTGATTATTAGTATAGTTTAGGCGCGGTATTTTTGCAAGGATTAAAGGCCGGTCAGAGTTATATATCCTATCCACTACTGTAGTGTACCTTTTTCATATCCTTTTTGGGTCTGAAACTTTTTTTCAATAAGTTTGTTGCATCTTAAAAGTACATTGGTTGTATTTGCAAGACTGAAAGAGTTTGTAAGGTATTTGAGCAGGCATTCTTCGTGTAAATTCATTGAGGCAACCCTTTTACTAAGCTGTGTTCTGCTATTATTTTGACATTTGTTTTTCTGATTTACATCCTGTATTCAATGAATATAAGCCGTTTTTGGGGTATAACTTTAGTTGGATTTTTAGATTCTAGCCGCGTTTTAATACAAGCAGGGCATCGTTTGGAATATATGTATCTTTTATTCCGTTATCGGAGGTTGCAAAAAACATCTCCAGTGTATCACCGTTATTAATTCCTAAATCTGTAAACGGAAGTTTAATATCTATTACATCTTCGTATTTAATCTCTATATTGTTTATACTTTCGAGTTTCCAGCAGTTTTCTTCGCGTACTCCCAAAAAACGAATTGGAAAAAGTTCGTCATTAATAATTATAAGTAATAATTCATTGTTAAATTTTTCTTTAACTATAAGCGAGTTTTCTTCGTTTTTATCAATGAGCCTGATAGGCGCGCGGTGCGTTATTACTGTGGCGTTGCGCGTATAAATGTGGAACTGGTTGATTTTTTTTGATGCGGTTTCAGGAGTTTTATTAGTATAAATTCTTAAATATATGTTTTCTGTATCATTGCAGAAGGAGATTTTGTCAAAAAGCTTATTTTCTTGATAAACAGGGCCATCCGGTATGATTATGCTGCCTGCACCGCTCCAGTCAGCATCAGAGGATAGTTTCCCGTCAATAGTTTGGGTCTGAAGCTTCCGGGGGTATTTCATTGAAAAATCATTTGTTGTTATAAACGGCGTTTCAAGATATTCAGGGGGTTGAGTACCCAGAATTTTATAGATATTTTTTAGTCTTTCTCTGAAAATGTAATCAAAAATGTAATCCTGACCAGAATTATTTGGTTCGCCATACCACCAGAACCAGTCGCTGCCCTGGCATATATAGAGTTCATTCATTGCATCTTCAAATACTGATTTGGAAATATCACGGTGTTCTTTCTTGTATGCAAAAATATCATCTCTAACATGTTTTACACTTGCCCAGGCAATGTTTTTTTCTCTATCACCTATCCAGTACTGAAAGCTGTTATTAATCCATGAGCCGGCATAAATCTTTTTAAGTTCTTTTTTGTGTTTATCTTTTTCTATATAATCGCTGATAAGTACGGTTTCTAAACCCGGGTCGTTTTCAATTTCCGAGTAAATTGTTTCTAAAAATTCATGTCCATCGTTATCATAACGCTCCCAGCAGTTTTCACCGTCAAGTGCAATTGTAAGCAGGTGGGTTTTATCAGGCGAAACAAGAAGCTTGGATTGGATTGATTTTATTTTATCGTACAAATCTTTTGCCGCCATTTTGCTGTCAATATTCTGGTATTCAAAGTTTATTAAATTGGCAAGCGACCTATCCCGGAAGATTATATCTATAGGTTCGGATTTATCTTTAAATTCATATACTTTCAAAAGATGGTAAGGGTCTTCAAGATTGCTTTTAAAATCCCGTATGAACGGAAAGTTAATAGATTCTGATAAAATAGCTTCATCAGAAATTGTCCATTTAATCCCCTCCTTTGCCAGAGTGTTTAATGTTTTGTTGCTTAAACAGAGTTCCGGCGGCCATAAGCCTTTCGGGCGGACTCCGAAAACTTCTTCTATCCTGTCCAATCCGGAGCGGATTTGTTTTTTCGCATCCAGTGACATATTAAACCTCTGAGGAAGCCCTTCTAAAGTGTCTGCATCTCTTAAAACAGCTTTAATATCCTGAATCACAGGCAGGATAGGATGGTAGTACGGGCTGGTTGTAATTTCTATACGACCTTCGTTTAAAAATCTTTTATATGCAGGAATTATATCGTTCATTATTTGTAAATGGAGCCTGATAATATCCTGTCTGTCCTCAAATGAAAAACCTTCCTGTTTTTCAAACAGATACTTATATTCAGGGTATCGGTTTATGTGTGAAGAGTCGACCCAGACCAGATTAAATAATGCCATTATGTCTGAGTAATCATTATCTGTAAATTCTTCAAGGTTTGCTTCCTGCGTTCTGAATCGTCTTTTATAAAGCTGTGTATATCGCTCGCTCTTTAAAATCATTGTTTCATAGTTTGCAGTAAAAAAATTGTTTAAAATAAATGCTTTCTCATCGTCTGTGAGTTCTTCAATTCTGCTCAAAGTTAAATCTTGCTGAACATCGGTGCAGCCTCCCTCTGTATAGTTTAAAATTGAATCTATAAGTGAAGGTACAATATTAAAGTTTAGTTTCAGCGAAGGAAATTTCTCCAGAAATAGAAGCATATCAAGATAATCTTTTACCGCGTGCAACCTTACGTACGGCATAAGAAAGGTGTCTTCAAGCTGATATACCGGCTGGTGAAGATGCCAGTAAAATGCAACCGATAGTTTGTTTAAATCCTTCATCATCGCATAGTGATTATACTACATGACTGAAAAAAAGTCACTTTTGTTTACACTCCTGCACGCTTAAAATCTCCTATACCGGTTGTATTGTATTTTTTCCGACAGTTGATACAATTATATTCAGCGGGATTTTTAATATGAAGTTTTATGCTAAATATTCACCATATTTATTATTACTGCCGGCTCTTGTTGTACTTGCGGTATTCTTTTTTATTCCGTTTGTCCAAACTATATTCCTTGGCTTCCAGGATTATTCAGCCTCGGTTTATAATCCGCAGTGGATTGGGATTGATAATTATATAAAACTTTTTCATTCTCCTGTTTTTTATCAGGTTATGTTAAATACCTTTCTTTATCTAATTCTTGCTGTACCGGTTCTTGTTATATTCCCTTTGTTTCTGGCAATTATTATTAATCAAAAACTCAGAGGAATAACACTTTATAAACTTCTTATCTATTTTCCGGTAATTATTTCGATAGTTGTTGCCGCTATTGCTTTTAAATGGCTGTATGCGCAGGAAGGTATTCTAAATTATTTATTATCCCTTATCGGGGTTGAGCCGATTGGATGGCTCACAGATACACATTTTGCCCTCATTTCTGTTGCCTTTGTAACTGTATGGAAAGGCATCGGTTATTATATGATGATTTATCTTGCGGCTCTAATGTCTGTTCCGCAAGAATTGTATGAAGCCTGTGAAGTCGACGGTGCAGGGTTTTTTAGAAAACATCTTACTGTTACTATCCCGCATATTATGCCCGTTATTGCACTTGTAACAACAATTAGTTCTATATCTGCTATGAAAGTTTTTGCAGAAATTTATGTTATGACTAAAGGCGGCCCTTTAAATTCAAGCAAAACTATTGTATACTACATATATGAACGCGCTTTTGAAAATCTTGATTTAGGTTATGCATCAGCACTCGCGGTTGTATTATTAGTAATAGTAATGCTCCTTTCGCTGATTAATATTCTCTGTTTTGAGAAAAACAAGTATGGAGATGTGTGATGAAAATATTGATGATTACTGATTTGTATCCGGTTAAAGAAGATGAAATTAATACACCGAGAACTTTATATAATTTTGTAAAATCCTGGGAGCTGCAAGGCCATAAAGTTGATGTTATAAAACCAAATTTCTTATTGAATTCTTTTATACGTAATAAACCCTTTTATAAAACAGGTTGGTATGGAAATGTTTATAATGTTAATTACTTTACACCGTTCTGGTTTAATATAAAAAGTAAGCTTAAAGGAATTAATCTTGATAGGTATGATAAAATTTTTGCCCATATGCCGTCAGGTGAAATTTTTGCATTGCATTTAGGGGTTGATTTTGTTGCCGGCGTTCATTCGTCAGACTTTGACGTATTAACAAAACCAATTTATAGTTTTTATTTTAAAAAGGAGCTTGAAAAAGCCCACAAAAAGGCTGTTAGTATAGCCTGCCGTTCGCATGTCCTGAAAAACAGGTTTATAAAAGAATATCCGATGTATATTTCAAAAACATTTACAGCGTTATCAGGTGTTGAACCACCTCCATCTAAAACTCAAATAAAACAAAAACCACGGTATATGGATGGTATAAAATCTGATTTTAAACGTGTTTTGACCTGCGCAAATCTTATTAAACGCAAAAATATTGATAAGGTTATTGAAGCTTGTAAAAATATTGAAGGTGTACAGCTAACTGTTATAGGCGATGGGATTGAAAAACAAAAATTGATGAAAATGTCATCAGATGTAGTATTTTTAGGGCGTTTATCCCATGATAGAGTACTTGAAAGAATGCGTGCTTCTGATATTTTTGTATTGCCGTCTGTACATGAAACCTTCGGACTTGTTTATCTTGAAGCTATGTCGTGCGGATGTATAACGGTCGGGACAAAAAATGACGGTATCGACGGAATTATTAAAGACGGCGTAAACGGATTCCTGTGCGAAGTGGATGAATTGGAAGATAAGTTAAGAGAAATTATTAAGCGTACGGATTTGAAGGAAATCGCGGTTCGTGCTGTTGAAACGGCTGCAAAATACACAAACGAAACCTGCGCACAGAGTTATTTAGACGGAGTAGAAAAGTAAATCCGGAGTAGTTACACTGTTAATAATCCTGCATTGAATATATTCAGGTCGATTTCGTCAAAGCTGCGGATTATCCGGCTTATGCCGTCAATTTTCTGGTAGTATTCAACGGGTTCAACTGAAGATATTGCAATAATAGAACCAATACCCGCGGATTTTGCAGAATTTATTCCTGATACAGCATCTTCTATCACAATACACTCCTGCGGGGAAAGATTCAGGTTTTCGGCGGCAATCTGATAAATATCAGGCGCCGGTTTCCCGGGAATTTTTCCGTTTGAATAAACTATTTTATCAAGGTTAAACCATTTTTCAAGTTTGAAAATATCTATATAAAAAGCAACATTGTCCCGCTCTGACATGGTTGCAATCGTTCGCGGAATATTATTTTCTTTGAGCAGGTCAAGAAACTTTTCTGCACCAGGTGCCAGTTTTAAGATTTCAGGGTGTTTAAGGCATTCTTCACGGTAAAGCGATTCTTTTTCTTTCGCAAGCTTCTCTACCATATCAGGTGAGGGTTTTTTGCCGATAGCGTATTCAATGATATCAGAGTTAGTCCGCCCGAACATGTATTTTTGCATTTCTTCATCTGTAAAAGGATATCCTCTTAAACGTGCTGAGAATATCCGCCAAGCATCGTAATGGAGTTCTGAGTCAAAAAATAACGTTCCGTTAAAATCAAAAATAATTCCCTTCATTTTTAAACCCTATATCATATATCGTATCTGAAAGGTGTATTTGTTATATAACACGCTTTTTTCTTTCGGTGAAAAATAATATTTTCTTGCACGTTTCGGGGTGAAAATACAACTGAAGGCTTCATTTGAATTGTCAAGATTTTCAAAGTAATAGTTATAAAACATCTTATTAGTGTCATTCATAATAAGAAACTTCTGGTCTTTAAACAGCGGGCGTTTAATCTTCATAGTATTTTTATAGAAATTTGATACTCTTATTATTTTGCAATCGGGGAATAGTTCCTGAAGTTCCTTTTCGTTTAGTTTTTCTGTCTTTAATTCTCCATCCTCAAAGTAGAGCCTGTGAAATTTAAGAGAGTTCTGATTATAACCAATCAAGTCGCCTTTATATAAAAATTCTTTAGTTGAATTGGGGTCATACTTAAGTTCATTTGTGCAATACTCTGAAAATGTATTATTTCCGGTTGTTAGAGATTTTGTAAAGGTAATACAGTTGCCTGTGCATGTTTTACCCCAGGTTTCGGTATTTGTATTGTAATAAACAACAGAATTTACAGGAATATTTGTATAGTTAATTGTTTGTGCAAAACAGTTTCCCGATAATGTTAGTAATGATAAAAACAATAAAAAATTTTTCATACGAGCCTCAACAGTTTCTATTTTACAAAAACAGGGTACTTCAAGTCAATAAACTAAATTGCTGACAGGATATCTCCCAGATTATGAGCTATGTTTTTTCCCATTGTACCGTATAATTTAGATGCGTGTTTTTGCAGGAATTGTCCGAATCCGCCAGAAAGCTTTTCTTGTGCGGAGGCAAGGTTAACACTGTTTTTTGATGCTTTCATGCTAAATAAATCAGCAACATTGATATTTCCGCCGTTAGTGTTTCCTGAAAATTCAAATAAACTTTCAAGCTTATTTCCGGCACTCTTTATAATATTTTCATCTTCGCCTGTTGACTCTGACTGGTTTAGAGAAAGTTCTGACATAGAACCTGCATCAAGGGCGTTAACTTTAAACGGATCTGTCAGGCCTTCAATATTCAGTCCGGCAGGAACACCAAGCGGCCCCATTAGTTGTGTATAAACCTCAATTCCCTGTCCCGCGATTCCGTCAAGCTTGGAATTCAAAAGATTTGCAAACGTATTGTCATTAAGGTTAACCTGGTTTCCGCTTCCGATTTGCAGACCCTGGCTGAGTTCGTTAATTTGGTTTAAACTGTTTGGAATAAAATCCATAAAGCACTATACCTCAATATTAAGTATAGAGTTAATGATAGTTTTTTTCATCAATCATGAGTATGATTTGAGAAGATTGGCAGAGTCGAAAAATGACAAATTCCCGCAAACTCTTACAGAAATGTAGTCTGGTACAGAAAGTGGATTTTCTGTAACTGCATGTAGAATTTTGCAGATGTTTTATGCTAAACTACTAGTATTAAGAAGGATTAGAGAGATGGATTTTAGAAAACTGCTGGCTAAAAATAATTCTATAGATATTGAAACCTGTCTGCCGTACGGCTTAATCATTGTTACGTCTGAAGGGATGATATCCTGGGTAAATGAACAGTTTTTGGAAGATATGGATACCCAGAAAGATATTGTTATATCATCACATATTGATATATTTTTTGAAAGCGGTTTTGAAGCAATCGAACATTCTGTAAAGTTTAAACAAAAAGAATATATTGTACGCAGCGAAACCAAAGAGAGTTTTGAAATTCTTGCAAAAGAAGTTGATTACGGGTATGTTGCTGATATAAGGAAAGTTTCCGGAAGAGCCGGAGGAATCGGTCGTGATATTAGGATTAGCCAGCCGGAGAGTTCTGGCATTAAGGATAAAAATAATCTTATCATTAAAATAGCAAATGATATAAAATCCCCGCTGCAATCTATTCTCGGGTTTTCTCAGGCTTTGCTTGACGGTCTCGGCGGAGCAATTAATGAAAAGCAGGAAAAGTATACAAAAATTATTTATAAAAACTCTGATGAGTTACTGTATTTAACAGATAAATTTACAGAACTTGCAAAGACAGAAATGAATTTAATCGAAAAAGATTACAAAGTTCTGGATTTTGTGAACCTTGTTCAATCTGTTGTTAAGTTTATGGAGCAGCTGCATAATGATTCTGCTGTTGAAATAAAATTTGAAGCGGATTCCTCAATTAGAAAAACATTTCGGGCTGACGAAAACGGTGTTAAGCTGGTGGTGCAGAATATTCTTGAATCAGTTTTACGATATATGGATATAGGCAGTATAAATGTTATACTTTCTATACCGTCAACCTCTCTTCTTGAACAGGCAGCGGTTAGCAATGGTGTTTTGATTTCTTTTGTATGCAGCGGTATGAGTTTGTCTGAAACGGAAATAAATACTATATTCAATCCATATACTACTACAGAAGGTTTATCGAAACGGTTTATTGCCCGTTCGATTGCACTTGCCAGTGTGAAAAATATTGTAAACGCTATGGCCGGCCAGATATGGGTTACATCTGAAGTTTTGAAAAATACTACATTTAATGTTTTAATTCCAATACATGAGAGAGATTAACAATGGCAGGTGTTGAATTAAAAAATATAAAAAAAAGCTATGATGGAAAACATAATGTCATAAATGGTATAGATGCCGTTATTAAAGATAAAGAGTTTATTGTGATAGTTGGTTCATCAGGCTGCGGTAAGTCTACTATTTTAAGGATGATAGCAGGTCTGGAGGATATAAACGGCGGAGAAATTCTCATTGATGATAAGGTTGTTAACAACCTTCATCCTAAAGATAGAGATATTGCATTTGTTTTTCAAAATTATGCACTCTATCCGCATATGAGTGTATATGATAATATGGCCTTCGGGTTAAAAATGCGGAAGTATAAAAAATCAGAGATTAAACAAAAAGTGGATGAAGCCGCCGAAATATTAGGGCTAAAGTCTTATCTTAACAGAAAACCCAAACAATTATCAGGCGGACAGCGGCAGCGGGTGGCTTTAGGGCGTGCAATTGTTAGAAACCCGAAAGTGTTTCTTATGGATGAACCATTATCAAATCTCGATGCAAATCTCAGAGTTAAAATGCGTTCTGAGATTAAAAAACTACATAAAAAACTGGAAACGACATTTATTTACGTAACTCATGACCAGACAGAAGCTCTTACGATGGGCGATAGAATAATGGTTCTTGATAAAGGTACTATTCAACAGTTTGATACTCCGGAAAATATTTATAACCATCCAAAAAACAAATTTGTAGCAGGATTTCTCGGACAGATGAATTTTATTAATTCTGCGGTAAGTGATGATGGAATAGAAATTAACGGATGCAAGATTACTCTGAAGGAAGATGTTTTAAAAAAATTAGACGGAATGCCGGAAGTGATTGTCGGTATAAGACCAGAGGCTATGAATGGAGATAATTACAAAATAAATATAAAGCCTGAAATAGCAGAGTTAACCGGTTGTTATAAAAATGTATATTTCAAATTAAACGGCATAGATTGCCAGACGGTTGTTCCGGCAGAAACTAATATAGATGATGATTTTTGTATCGGAATAGATGCAGATGACTTATATTTCTTTGATAGTTTTTCGGGAGATGCGATTTATGGTGACAGTGGATTTGAAAACTTATCCGGTGTATGATACTATTAAATAGTTAGCAAAAGGAGGAAGTATGAAGAAGATTTTATCAGTATTAATATTATCCGGTTTCTTATTATCAATGGCTCCGGCATTTGCAGAAGGTACTCACGGAACTAACGGAGAAGTTTCTTTAAAATCTGTTGGAGCGGGAGCTTTATCATTACTTATCTGGCCGGGATTAGGACAAATTGTTAACGGTCAAAGTGATGAAAAAGTTATTACTCACGCACTGTTGGGTTTAACAATACTATTTAGATTCTGGTCTTGTTATGATGGTGTTGTTGACAGACAGGGCGGTGTCTGGAAAAACAGAATATAATAGAAATTTATACGGAAATAGGACAGGGTATAAACTCTGTCCTATTTTTATTTCTAAGAAATGTAACAATAATAACTTATAATAGAGCTGATATTTGGTATTTGATTTAGAATAAAATAAACTATTACAAATTGAGGAGATAGAAATGACCGTTTATGATTACGGAATAATAGGCGGCGGGCCGGCAGGATATTCAGCAGCAATTTATGCGGCAAAGCTCGGAAAGAGTGTTGTATTGTTTGAGAAAGATAAAATCGGCGGAACCTGCCTTAATCGAGGATGTATACCCACAAAAACATTTTTGCACTGGGCGGATTTGTATACGGAATTTAAGTCAGGTGTAAAAAAAGAGATTTATCGTGCAGAGGAATTGGGGTTTAGTTTTGAAAAAATCTTTGAAGAAAAAGAAACGGTTTGTAATAATCTTAGAAAAGCACTTGAACTGGTTTTGAAAACGCTGCGTATTAAAGTTATTCCCTATGAAGCTGCGATAGGGAATACAGGTAAGATTACTGCTAATGGTGAAGTTTATGAATGTTCTAAAATTATTGCCGCGGCGGGCGCAAAGCCAAAAGAGATTAAAGGTTTGGAATTTGATGGTGAATTTATTTTATCTTCTGATGATATTTTAAATTTAAAAGAACTTCCTTCTAATATAGTTATACTCGGCTCAGGTGCTATTGGTATAGAGTGGGCGCGGATATTTTCTGCTTTTGATGTTGATACAACAGTAGTTGAGATGGCTCCAAACTTATTACCTGCTGCTGATATTGAAATTTCTAAACGGATAGAACGTATGTTTAAAAAGTCCGGTATAAAATTCTATACAGAATGCAGTATATTATCGGCAGACAGGGCAAATAAATCGGTTACACTTTCTAATGGCGAGATTATACAAACGGAGGCACTGTTTGTTGCCGCAGGCAGGGTTAAAAATGATATTCCTGACACAGGTGAAAATGTAATAGTTATCGGTGATTGCGCAGGTGAAATCCAGCTTGCGCATTATGCAGCCTGTCAGGCTAAAAATGTGATTTTAGGTATTCCGTATAATAAAGAATTAATTCCTTCTGTTGTATATGGAGAACCTGAAATAGCCTGGGTTGGCAAGCGGGAACAGGATGGAGAGTTTAAAAAGGTGCTGCTGCCGATAACTGCTTTAGGTAAAGCCCAGTGTGATAATTGTACGGAAGGGTTTATAAAAATTCTGGTTAACGGTGATAAAATAGCAGGTGCGCATATAATATCAAAAGAAGCATCGGCACTGGTGCAGCAGATTGTTATTGCAATGCAGAATAATATTCCTGTAGAAAAATTAAAAGAAGTATGTTTTGCACATCCAACGTACTCTGAAGGTATTTTTGAGGGGCTAATGCGTTTATGAAGAGATTACCGGAATATTTAAAACGTCCTATTATTGATACAGAAAAAACAAAAACAGTAAGACATATTTTAAAAAACAGGTGTTTGAATACGGTTTGTGAAAACGCGCGCTGCCCGAACAAGAATGAATGTTATCAAAAAAATACGGCAACATTTTTGATAATGGGTAATGTTTGTACAAGAAATTGCCGGTATTGCAACATATCTGCTTCACATCCGCTTCCGCTTGATTTAAAAGAACCGGAACATGTAGCAGAGGCAGTAAGAGATTTGGGACTTAAGTGGGCTGTTATAACGTCTGTTACAAGGGATGATTTGCCTGACGGCGGAGCAGAACATTTTGCAAATTGTATCCGTGAGATAAAAAAATTGACACCGGAAACTAAAATAGAGATTCTTACGCCGGATTTTAAAGGTGATAAAAAAGCACTTGATACAGTCATAGAGGCTAAACCTGATGTTTTTAATCATAATATTGAAACTGTCAGGAAGGTATTTAAAACAGCACGCCCGCAGGGGAATTATAATATTTCGCTGGGTGTTCTTAAATACGTTAAAGATAGAAGCAGCATAAAGACAAAATCAGGATTAATGGTCGGGCTAGGTGAAGATTTTGATGATATAAAAGCTGCATTTGACGATTTGATGAATGCCGGATGTGATATTTTAACGGTCGGACAGTATATCCAGCCTTCAAAACAGCATTTAGAAGCTGCAAAATACTATTCTCCCGATGAATTTGAGAAATTAAAACAAATGGCTGCTGAAGCAGGCTTTAAAAATTTTCAAATAGGGCCTCTGGTACGAAGCTCTTATCGTGCGGCAGAAACAGCCGGCGTGAAATTATAGAATTAAAATTAGAATGGAGCCGGTAATCATTATGATTGTTCCTGCAAATTTTCTTAGCATATTTCTTTCATGAAATATCTTAAAACCAAGAAACAGGTTAACTATTGAGGAGAGTTGAAATAATGCAAGTGCTGTGCTAACTTCCATTTTAGAGAATACAATATTTGTCGAAAATTGCATTATCCCGAGGCAGAGAGCTGCAAGCAGATAAAACTTAAAGTCTGAAAATGCCGGAAGTTTGAATTTTTTACCTGTTAGCGGAATAAAAACTGCACTGAATAATACTCCTGAAAAACACCAGAGGATAAAAGAGGTTTCAGGAGAAGAAAGGAGAATAATTTTTTTTAGAATACTTGCTTCACATCCGGTGAAAACAAGAGCAAGTATACGTAAAAAAATAGATATCCAGAAATTTTTATCTCTGCAAGCCGCAGCAGAAGGCGTTATGAGTACCAGGCTGCCTGCGGTAATAAGCAATATCCCGGCAATTCCTGTTATAGAAGGAAGTTCCCCAAGTAGTACGAAAGCACTGACGAGTCCGACAATTGATTTATATGAGTTTAACGGGCCTAAAATTGATAATTCGCCGAGTTTTAGAGCTTTTATAAGACAGATTGTTCCGAGTGAACAGAAAAGTCCGGCAAGAAGAACATAAAGCCAGAACTCATAACCGAATATTCTCCAATCGTACTGGAAGGCCGGAATTATACAGGCGATACTCATTAAAAGAGCAATATAAAAATTTACTAGTAAGGATGAGCTTTTTTCTCCCAAATATTTTTGACAGCTATTTGCAACCGGATTTGATAGTATTCTTAGAGTTAGTGCCGTTAACAGTGCAAACATAAAGATAGCCCTTTTAGTTGAGTTTGAATCCGCTTATACGTAATTAATACTTTTTAATTTTACAAGAATACTCTTATCAGAACTTTCAAAATAAATCCTTAATAATGGCTCAGTGCCGCTCGGTCTGATAAGAACGGTTGTATTTTCTCCAAGATAGAGTTTAACGCCGTCAATCATATTTTTTCCGGTGATTTTAAAATCTCCTATATGTTCTGCATCTTTATACTTATCAAGAATTATGTTAATCTCATCTCTGTTGCTGCATTTTAAGTCAATTCTGTCTGTATAATACTGTGTTTCTGTTAATTTATATAAATCTTTGCGTAATTCTTTAAGCGGTTTACCGGAGTATGCAATAGCTTCAAGGATAAGCAGATTAGCGAGAATACCGTCTTTTTCCGGAATATGTCCTCCTATACTTAACCCTCCGGACTCCTCTCCGCCGATTATAGTCCGGTGTTCTCTCATAGCGTTGCCGACATGCTTGAATCCTACGGCGGTTTCAATAACAGGAACACCGAGTTTTTGAGCGGCTTTTTCGATAAGAATGCTCGAACCTACAGTTTTTATAATTGCACCTTCTGCGCCTTTGTTTTGTATAAGGTGTTGTGCAAGAATAGAGATAATTTCGTTTGGAGAAACATACTCACCATCTTCATCAACTACTCCAAATCTGTCGCCGTCGCCGTCGTTTGCAAATCCTATACAGTTATTATCGTTTGCGGCATTAATTAACGGTTTTAAATACTGCGGTTTAGGGTCAGGCATTCCTCCGCCAAAATCCTTATTGTGAAACATCCTTATAGCTGTATATTTTATGTCCGCATTGTTAAGAATTCTATCAAGGTATCCGATTGTACTTGAATACAATCCGTCATAAATAAAAGGAATTTGTGCCTCTCTGATTTTATTAAAATTAATAAGAGTATGCAGATGTTTTTCATATTCATTAAAAAATTCAGTATAAGAAATTTTGCCGGAGTCTGTAGATACTATTTGTTTTCCAAGGTATGACATAATTTCTGATGTAATATCGTCAGTTGCCGGCCCTGCATATTCCGGTATGAATTTAAGCCCTAAATACTCTGGCGGGTTGTGTGAGGCTGTAAGCATTATTGCACAGGTTGAAGTCAATCCCGCATAGTAAGCGAGTATCGGAGTTGGTACAATTTTAGAGGAGAGTTTTACATTAATGCCCTGATTTGCAAGAATATTAGCAGCCAGTCCGGCGTATGAATCTCCTTCCCTTCTCGGGTCATAGCCTATTAAAAGTTCATTTTTACCGTGTTTATAGAGATATTCGCCAATAGCGTTTACTGCAATTGTAAAGTTCTCCTGATTAAAATCTTTATCAAGAATACCGCGCCATCCGTCTGTTCCAAACTTAATATTTGCCATAACTAATTTCCTTTTATTATAATTGTACCATAGGAGATTATTATGTTTGAAAATATTGAAGAAATTATCTGTTTAGGTCAAGGGGGCAGCAATTGCGAAATAGCTTTGGATAAATTTTATGATACTTATAAAATAAGTGTGTATAAACGAAGTTTCCAAACAATTGCTGAATGTGTCCAATATGTGAATATGAATCCGACGACAATCGGAATTATACCTTATGAAAACAGTGTTGAAGGTGTTATCGCAGAATCGAGAGAATGTTTGATTTCTCCACAGTATTCAAATGTAAAAATTCTTGCAGAAACAACAATACCACTTCATAACTGCCTGCTTTCAAAAACTACGGAATTTTATTCAATAACAGGTATTATTGCTCATCCTAACGCCATAGCACATTGTCAATCGTTTATAAAAAATGAGATGCCTGCCAATCTTAATATTATTCTGGCTGATGATATGGCAGAAGCTGCCGGCATGCTTAACAGGTATAACTTAACTTATTCAATAATCGGAACGGAAAAAACAGCACAAATTTATAATCTGAATATACTCAAACGTGATATTGATAACCATGCCAATTTAAGTATGCGCTGTGTGATAATAGGCAGTTGCAGAACAGAAATTACAGGGAATGATACAACAAGTATTGTCCTGTTTCTGAATGACAGAAAAGGCGCTTTACTCGATATGGTAAAGGTTTTTGTGAATCACGATATAAATATTTCACATATTAATTCACAGATGTGTGAAACAGATACAGCTAAACAGGCTGTTTTTATTGATTTTGAAGGTCATATAGATGAACCTGCTACTGCTTCGGTGATAGAAGAATTAAGACCTTATGCTGATGAAATCAGATTTATCGGTTCATATGGAAAGTTTTAAAACTAATCAAATAAAAACGGGGCTTCAAATTAAAAATTTGAAGCCCCGTTTATTTATGAATTATGAAGTACAATTTCTCCGGATTCGAGAGTCTTTTGAACATCTATAACTCTCTGGTTTGTGCTTCCGACCCAGTGGACTTTTTCATCCTTCAAGTCAAGAACAAATTCTCCGTCGCATAGAACATTAAGGTCAGATATTCCGTCTAAGTCCTTAACATCATCCCATAAATAGCCCGTATATAACCAGGCTGTTTTGTTCGGGTAGAGTTTTCTGAACTTCTTTATGAGCCGTGCAACTTCTTCTCTGTTCATCGGATGGAGCGGATCTCCGCCGGAAAAGGTTATTCCGGAAATATGATCAGGCTTAAGGGCTTCAAATAGTTCATCTTCGGCTTCCTTATCAAAAGGAATTCCGCTTGCTAAGTCCCAGGTTTCAGGGTTGTGGCACTCGTGACAGTGATGGGTACAGCCGCTGACCCAGAGTACTACACGCAGACCGTCGCCGTTGAGCATGTCATCTTTAGTTATATTATGGTAATTCATTACATGCTCTTCCTGTCTGCGATTTCTTCCATTTTAGCATCATTGAGTCTTGTATCGCCTTTTACTCTTGAATATGAAAGATAGCCATTCATACGTTCAATTTTAGTGAGGTTTGTACTTCCGCATTTAGGACAAACATCCATTGCAAGTTCTTGATGGCCGCAGTCATCACAGTATGCAAGAGAGAGGTTTACACCTTCATAAAATCCCATATCCATTGCTCTGTGAATAAGTGATTCTATCGCTTCTTTGTTATAAGCAATCGGATATTTAACATATTGGATTTTTCCGCCGTTTAACAAATCCCAGAAACGTTTTTCAAGGTCTTGTTTTTGAATAGGTGTAATATCTTCGCTTACATGGCAGTGGAAGCTGTTAGAAACATAGCCTTTATCAGATACATGTTCTACAACTCCAAATTTCTTGCGGAATTGTTCTACCTGTAATCCGCATAAGCTTTCTGCCGGTGTTCCGTAGATTGCGTATAATTTATGGTCTTTTTCTTTATATTCATCAACTTTTTTATTGATATAACGCATAACTTCAAGAGCAAACTCCCCGTCTTCTACAAGAGATTTGCCATTGTATAATTCTTGAAGTTCATTTAGTGCTGTAATACCAAATGAGGCTGTTGCTGATTCTAATAACGGTTTAATTTTGTCATGATGATTTAAGTGTCCGCCGTAGAATCCGCCTTCACAGTATGCCAGCGGGTTAATTGAAGCTCTCATTTCACCAAGGTATTCATAAGTTCTCAAGTGAATTTGTCTGATTAATTCTAAATAATAATCAAGAACTTCAAAGAAGTCTTTGCTTTCTTTTTTGGCTTTAGCAAAAATCATCGGAAGGTGAAGGCTTACAGCACCGATATTAAATCTGCCGACAAATACCGGTTTATCATCTTCGTCAGCCGGTTTTGCCCCGCCTCTTTCAAACCATGGAGATAAGAATGCCCGGCAGCCCATTGGTGAAACAACGCGTTTGTATTTTTTATACATACTTGCAACATACCCTTCGCCGGTCAATGATAACCAGTCCGGATACATTGTTTTCTGTGAGCATTCAACACCTGCGTTAAATACATCGTGAAGTTCTTTGCCTTCATCGTGTAACTCTTTATCGTATAAGAATACGATTTTAGGGAATAAGACCGGTTTTTTGTTATCTTTTTTACCTTGACCTTTAGCGTGAACTCTTAAAATGGTCATAGAAGCCATTTTTTCAAATTCACCGGTGCCAAGCCCAAGAGTAATTGTAATAAACGGATAATCACCGCGGCTTGATGCTACAGTGTTAAACTTGTATTCCCAGCCCTGATATCCTTGTTCAAAATCGTTCTGAACATCTTTTAATGCTTCTTCTCTTGCTTTTTCAAAGGATAATCCCATGCAAATATATCTGTTGTATTGTTTATCATAAGTTTTTTGTGCATAAGGCGCAAGCAGTTTATCAACTTCCGGAACTGTAAAACCGCCGTATTGCTGGCTTGCTGCGGCCATTACTATATCACCTATTACATCAAATGCGACATCAAGAGTTTTAGGTTCGTTGTACCAGATGTTACCCATTTCAAATCCGCCTTCAAGAACAGATTTTACATCGAATAAACAACAGTTCATTGTATCGCGTCTGGCAGACATATCGTGGATATAAATGTACCCTTCTCTTATTGCCTGCAAATCATCGACAGTTAAGAAGAATTTTTTGTACAATTCTTTGTTCAACTGATTGAAAATTAAAGAGCGTTTTGTTGAAACGAGTGCGCTGTCGGAGTTTGAATTTTCTTTATCTCCGATGTACATAATTTTCTGGCTTTCTTGATAAACTTTATCAAGCATTTGTACAAAATCTTGTTTATAGTTTCTGTAATTTCTGTAGCTTGCTGCAATTTTGGGGTTAACAAGTTCAAGTACACTTTCTACAATATTATGCATTGTAGAAATTTGGACTTCTTTCTGTCCTGATGCAATAACTTTTTCGTCAACGTAATCGCATATTGTTTTAATTTCTGCATCTGTTAATTTGACAAGCATTCTTGTTGCAGACTTCTGGACTGCTGCAACAACTTTCTGTACATTGTATTCTTCTTTTGTGCCGTCTTTTTTAATAACGACCACATCATTTAGTGATGCTGATTGAATACTTACTACTTTATTATCGCTTGCTGCTTCCGTTTTTTGTGCAAGAGGAGATGTCATCCCCTTGAATGATTTGGATGCTGAACTTATACCTATTACTTTTTCTTGTTCTATATTATTTTGCATATCAAAAATCCTCTCTGGAGCAATTTTTGAAACTGCCCCATCCCAAAACTTATTAATTCTCCAAAATCTTATTTAATTTTAATTTTCTACTGGCTCAAACATATCCTTGCCAACATGGCAGATTGGACATTCAAAGTCTTCCGGTAACTCTTCAAACGATACATTATCATTCTCAGTTGGATCGTAGATATATTGACAGACAGTACAAATATATTTTTTATTCATCCGCAATGTCTCCTTTCTAAAAATTATAAAATTTCTATTAGAGCATGTCAACCGTACAGATAATGTAGTTTTTCTAATTAACGTAATCATTGGGTTTTAGCCCTATTGCAAAAAAAGATTTACTGTTAAATTTAGATTCTACAGGCGGTGTGGATTTGTAAACATTTTTTAATAATATAGTAAAATTTCCTATTTTTTTTGTATTTTTGCCATTAAGTTAAAAAAATGTGAATAATCCGGCGTGTAAAATATATTTTAAGAGCATGAGGCATGCTGATGTTTGTCTGGAGTTAAAAATATTATTAAACTGACAATGTGCAATACGAATAAAATAAAAATTATTAATAACCGGGGTGATACTATTATTATAACACATTTTACACAAAAAATTATAAAATATGTCCAAATTTTCAGTTTTTGAATCTGATAATTAAATATGATATAATCTAATTTCCAAATTAAGAAAGGTGGGGAATTACATGAAAAAATTATTCGATGAGTTTCACAATTTAACACAAATTTCTAGAACATTGAGATTTGAACTTGTGCCGCAGGCAGAAACTAAAAAATACTTTGAAGAACGAATAATGTGCGATGATGAAAATAAGGCACTTATATATAAAAAAGTGAAAAAATACTATGATGAATATCACAAATATTTTATAGAAGAGTGTTTAAAGAATTTTGAAGATGAAAACTTTAACCGGCTTTTAGTCCGGTATGGAGAGTTATTTAATTATCAAAATCTCTCGGATAAGGAAGAAAAAGAATTTAGCAAAATACAGGATAATCTTAGAAAAATAATTTCAGAAACTTTTACTAAAAACCCGGAATACTCGACTCTGTTCGGCAAAGATATGATTAATAAAAATCTTAAGAACTATAATTCCGAAGATAAAGAAATTCTTGAGGAATTAAAAGTGTTTGAGAAATTTACGACATACTTTACAGGGTTTGATACAAACAGGAAAAATATGTATTTAAACGAAGCTAAACATACGGCTATTGCATACAGGCTTATTGATGAAAATTTGCCCGTATATTTAAAGAATATTAAAGCTTTTAATAAAATATTAGAAAATATTCCAGATATTAAAAATTTAATTAAGGAAAATCTCGGACTCGATTGTGATAAGTATTTTTCTAAAGTGGAAAATTATTCTCAAGTTTTACCGCAGAGTATGATAGAGGAATATAACCTTGTAATAGCAGGGAAAGCAGAAGAAGGTAAAAAATTACAAGGAATTAATGAAATTGTAAATAAGTATATTCAGGATACAAAGATTAAAATTCCAAAATTGAAGCAGTTGTATAAACAAATTTTAAGCGATACAACATCTGTATCCTTTAAATTTGATATTCTTACGGCAGATAAGTCGTTAATAGAAATGATTAACAATTATTATGATTTGTTTGCAAAGACATTCCTTCAAGGCCGGCCGCTGCAAACTGTTCTTGAAAATATTAAAGATTACAATACAAAAGAAATTTATTTTAATAATGATACTTCCTTGACCAGAATCAGCCAGAATGTATACAAAGAATGGGGCTATATAAATCATTTGCTGGAATGCGAGTATGATAAAACATACAACGGGAAAGCTGTATACGGCACAAATAAGTATGCAGAGAATAAAGAAAAGGAATTAAAAAAGATAAAAGAGATTTCAATTTATAAAATAGAAGAGCTTATCGAAAAATATGATGCAGAGAGCGGAAATGGTTCTAAAATATATGATTATTTAATTAATACGGTTAATATGCTTTTTGATAAGATAGATGAGTCATATAAAACAGTATTGCCTGTTTTGGAGCGAGAGTATGACGAAACATCAATACAACTGTTGCAAGATACGGCCGCGATAGAATGTATTAAAAACTTTCTTGATGCAGTTAAAAATCTGCAAGAGTTTGTAAAATACCTTATTCCTAAAGATAAAGCAGCAGAAACAGATTTGGATTTTTATAACTCGCTTAATTATGATGTATTAAATGAAATTATATCTGTATATAATAAGACCAGAAATTATTTAACTAAAAAACCATATTCAATTGAAAAATTTAAATTGAATTTTGATTGTCCAACATTTTTAGACGGCTGGGACTTGAATAAAGAAGAAGCAAATTTAGGAACACTGTTTATTAAAGACGGAGAATATTATCTTGGGATAATTAATAAAGATAATAGAAAAATATTTGTTAATTATAAAAAGGAAGAAAGTCAGTCATATTATAAAAAAATAGAGTATAAATTACTTCCCGGGGCAAATAAAATGCTGCCCAAAGTGTTTTTCTCCAAAGCAAGGATAAATGAGTTTAACCCTTCGGAAGATTTATTATCTAATTATAGAAAAGGTTTACATAAAAAAGGAGAAAATTTTGACATCAAATTTTGTCATGAACTTATAGATTTTTACAAGCAATCAATAAATAAGCATGAAGATTGGTCAAAGTTTAATTTTAATTTTTCTGATACAGAAAAATATGAGGATATAAGCCAGTTTTATAGACAGGTTGAGCAGCAGGGGTATAAAATATCATTTACTGACATATCAGAAGAATATATAAATAAGCTTGTTAAAGAAGGGAAATTGTATTTATTCCAGATTTATAACAAAGATTTTTCAAAGTATTCCCAAGGCACTCCGAATTTGCACACGATGTACTGGAAAGCTATTTTTGATGAAGATAATTTAAAAAATGTAGTTTACCAGTTAAACGGCGGAGCAGAAGTTTTTTACCGCAAAAAGAGTATAGAATCTAAAATAACTCACCCCCAAAATGTACCGATAGATAATAAGAATCCGAATAATCCCAAAAAGCAGAGTGTATTTGATTATGATTTAATCAAGGATAGACGTTATACTCTGGATAAATTCCAGTTTCATGTTCCAATATCGTTGAATTTTAAAGCCATAGGTATAAATAAGTTCAATGATTTTGCAAATAATGAGCTAAAACATACCGGAGATATTAATATAATTGGTATAGACAGAGGTGAAAGACACTTGCTGTATATATGCGTAATTAACAGCAAAGGAGAAATTATTGAACAGCGTTCTTTAAATACAATCGGAAAGACAAATTATCATGAATTGCTAGATAGAAAGGAAAAGGAACGAGATCTGGCGAGAAAATCCTGGGGTACAATTCAGAATATAAAAGAGTTAAAAGAAGGGTATATGAGTCAGGTGGTGTATGAAATTACAGGATTAATGCTCAAATATAATGCTGTTATTGTATTGGAGGATTTAAACAGCGGATTTAAAAATTTAAGGAAAAAAGTCGAAAAATCAGTATATGACAAGTTTGAAACTAAATTAATTGATAAATTAAGCTATCTTGTTGACAAGTCTTTACAGAACAAGTTTGAGCAAGGCGGTGTATTGAACGCATATCAGCTTACAAGTAAAGAAATAAGCAGTACAAAACAGAAAGGTTTAATATTCTATATTCCGGCATGGTGTACGAGTAAAATAGATCCTGTTACAGGGTTTGTAAATTTATTTGATTTAACTTGTGTGGATAAAGATTTTGTACAAAAATTCGATTCAATAAGATTTAATAATCAGGAAAGGTATTTTGAATTTGATTTTGATTACAGAAACTTTAGCCGTAAGCCATCCGGTAAACGTGAGAAATGGACTGTATGCAGCTATGGCGAGAGAATAAGAACATTTAGGAACCCTAAGTTAAATAATGAATGGTGTAATATTATGGTAAATCTGACAGATGAATTTAAGGGTTTGTTTGATAGATATGGAATAAATTATAACAATATAAAGGAAGAAATTAATACAAAAGCAGATTCTAAATTCTTTAATGCAGTAGAAGAAAAAGATGGTTTTAACGGATTTAAAATCTTATTTAAACTCCTTATCCAATTAAGAAATAGTGTTACAAGCAGTGAAGAGGATTATATTCTTTCTCCTGTAAAAAATAAAAAAGGATTTTTCTATGATTCCAGACTGCAAAATGGCACTCTTCCGGAAAATGCTGACGCAAACGGCGCATATAATATCGCGAGAAAAGGTTTGATTTTACTTGATAGAATCAGACAGACAGAAGAAGGGAAGAAAATAGATTATGCTATAAAAAATGTTGATTGGCTTGCATATGTACAGACCCGGGATGTTAAATAATGGAAGAAACCATATTGATATCATACTTAAATGATTTTATCTTTTGTCCCGTATCAATTTATTTTCATAAGTTGTACGGGACAATGGAAAAATCTTTGTATCAATCGACAAGCCAGACTGAAGGAACAAATGCCCATAAAGCAATTGATAACAGAAGTTATTCTGCCAGAAAAAGCATATTGCAGGGTATGAATGTTTTTAGTTCAGAATTTAATATTGCGGGGAAAATTGATACTTTTGATACAGAAACGGGTGTATTAACAGAAAGGAAAAATAAGATTGTAAGAATATATGACGGATATATTTTTCAACTATATGCGCAATATTATGCCCTTATGGAAATGGGATATAAGGTTAAAAAACTGAGATTTCACAGTATAAAAGATAACCGGAATTATGATATAAAATTGCCGGAAGATAATCCTGAGATGGATAAAGCTTTTAGGGGTTTGATAAAAGAAATTCGGGAATTTGATATGAAAGAATACAAAGCAGTAAATATTGAGAAATGTAAAAATTGTATCTACGAACCAAGTTGTGACAGGAGTTTATTATGTTAACCAAGCCGGATTTTTTAGAGAAAAAAGTAATATTTATTTTTACGCACCAGGGTGAAAAAATCACATTTAAAAATGATAACGTTGTTATAAAAGACAAAGATGGTAATATTAAATTTCAACTGAGCTGCTATAATCTGTTTGCTCTGTTTATTGTAGGTGATATAACACTGAGCAGTGGTATCATATCGCGAAGTAAGAAGTTTGGATTTTCAATTATTTTGTTTACTCAGAGTTTTAAATTGTATACAGCAATAAGTTTTACTCTGGAAGGCAACTTCTTATTGCACGAAAAACAATATTGTACAAATTTATCAAATGATATAGCTAAACGGATAATTTTAAATAAAATAATAAATCAGCGAGATTTTTTAAAAAAGCTGCGTAAAAAAGAACTAAAAGAAGGGATAGCGAAATTAAATGAAACAATAGAGAAACTTGAAAAAAGCGAGTATGATAATTACGGTATAATGGGGCTGGAAGGAACGAGTGCCAAAATATATTTTAACAGAATGTTTGAGCCGTTTAACTGGCAGGGGCGTCAACCGAGAGTTAAGCGTGATGAAATCAATCTGTTATTAGACATAGGGTATACTGTGTTATTCAATTATATAGAAGCGGTATTAAACATATATGGATTTGACCTTTATAAAGGCAACTTGCATAGAGAATTTTATAAGCGTAAATCACTTGTATGTGATATAATTGAGCCTTTTAGACCAATTGTAGATTATAAAATAAGAAAAATGATAAACTTACAGCAAATGAAAGATTATAAGTTTACAAAATATAAAGAACAGTATCAATTGGATTGGAAGGATAGCAGTCATTTTATAGGCGAAATTCTGTCAGAAATAATGAGTTATAAGAGCGATATATTTGATTTTATACAGCAATATTATCGCTGGTTTATGAAAGGTGAAGATATTACAAAGTTCCCGAAGGCGGTATTAAAAGGTGATATTAATTAGTTATGATATAGCAAATGATAAATTGAGAACAAAATTTTCCAAATTTTTACAAAAATATGGAAATAGAATGCAGTTTTCTGTATATAAAATACAAAACAGCAAACGCATGCTGGATATAATAAAAAGTGAAATAGATAATCATTTTGAAAAATTATTTAAAGAGGAAGATAGTGTTTTGATAATAGAAACAAGTGAAAATTGTAAAATATCAAAATATGGCTTTTTAAAACACGAAGAAAGTGATATAATAATAGTGAATTAAACCGGAAAATACAAACCCGGGTCTTAATATAAGAAATTTAGAGAAAATAGGTATTAAACGACATGAAAATGAATAAAATTTGTTGTACTTTGACAATAAAATACGGTAAAAAAGGTAAAAACCATTTGCTAAGGGTTTAATACCTATATTAAATTTCTACTGTTGTAGATAAGGCATAATTGCTTCTGCTCCACGCTGTTTAATACCTATATTAAATTTCTACTGTTGTAGATACGACATTACAAGGGTTGCTAACCGGTTTAATACCTATATTAAATTTCTACTGTTGTAGATAGGGAGATTTTAAATGAGTGAAATACTTTGTTTAATACCTATATTAAATTTCTACTGTTGTAGATGAAATCGCATTGTCTAATATAACAGAGTTTAATACCTATATTAAATTTCTACTGTTGTAGATTACACTGTTGGTTTACAAGCATAAGTGTTTAATACCTATATTAAATTTCTACTGTTGTAGATACGGACTTATACCCCTGCCAGTTTCAGGGTTTAATACCTATATTAAATTTCTACTGTTGTAGATTTACGGATTTATTGCCATCTTTTTTTGTTTAATACCTATATTAAATTTCTACTGTTGTAGATTTACGGATTTATTGCCATCTTTTTTTGTTTAATACCTATATTAAATTTCTACTGTTGTAGATTCAGGTAAAGACGAAAGTTCTCAAGACGTTTAATACCTATATTAAATTTCTACTGTTGTAGATATTGTACACCCTTTCTATTTCTAATATTCGTTTAATACCTATATTAAATTTCTACTGTTGTAGATTGCTGGTAATAGTTCAAAGTCCATATATGTTTAATACCTATATTAAATTTCTACTGTTGTAGATATGATGAAACGGTGCAAGTGTCAATGACGTTTAATACCTATATTAAATTTCTACTGTTGTAGATAGGTTGTACATCATAAAGATGACAACCGTTTAATACCTATATTAAATTTTTACTGTTGTAGATCTGTTGCAAATTACTATTGCAGGCATAGTGTTTCGGTTGCTTTTTGAATCCACCCAAGCACATATTATTAAGTTATGTAACAAATTCCCGCATATTGTAAATTTTATATACAATATATACTTTATATATTTAATTAGAGGATTATTAAGTATGCCTACGGAGAATTATTTAGAACAACTTAATAAAAATCAAAGTATTAACCCGGAATTCGCACCTGTTACACCTGGTACATTGCAAGGAAGCGATCCGGCTAAAACTGTTATTCCAATGGTATCAGAAGATGCTATTGATACGGATATGTCCGATAAAATTGTTTTCTGTCATTTCTTTACCCCCAATTGCGATACTATTGATACGGATATGTCTGATAAAGTTGTTAAAGCAGAAAATGTTAATGAAACGAAACCGCTTAAAGAACCGGAAAAAGAAGAAAAAACCGGGTTCTTCGGCAAGATTAAAAAAGGATTTAATGAGGTTGTAAACGCTGTAGAACAAGGTGTTAAAAACGTCGTAATTAAAGCAAACGAATGGCTTGATATTAAAGCTATTCACGATGAAATCAGAACCTGGGACTTAAGTGATGATAACAAACGTGCAGCCGCTATTGCGAGTGCAAAATCAAAAATTGAAGAAATTAAGGCCAGAGCAGGAGAATATACAGCGGAAATCAAAGATGCAATTAAACAATTAGAAACAGCTATAGAATTAATAGGAAACTATGATGATGATGTCAGAACCGGTTTAGCAAGACAATTACCTAATATGCAGGATGAAAATCAAGCACCAATTGCAGAAAATATCGCTCAACATTCTGATACAGATGAACCAACCCGCGAAGTCATTAAACAAATGCCAAATTGCGCAGTTGAACGTCAGGCAGAAATAGTTGATGCTACAACGAGAGGGATTGTCGCAAACCAGAATTATACAGATGAAACAAAAACATCGTTAGGTGTTGAAACTGCAAGACAAATTCAAAATTTGGATGAATCACAACAGGCGGATGCTTACGATCGTACAGCTAACAATATGCACGAATATGAAAAAGTTGTCGGGGAAGTAACTCATCAGGTTGCAAATGTTGCACCGGAAAAGGTTCGTCAAGAAGCAATAGCAAAACTTCAAAAATCTGAATATGAAAATGTAAGAACCTCCTTTACCCCTGAAAACATAACAAAAATACAGGAAGAATATAAACGCGCTCTCGGGGTTGAAGAGAAAACCCCTGAAACGAAAACAGAAGTACAAAAGGATACACCTGTTATTGAAACTACGGATAAAAATACTACTGTAGTATCAGAAACTGCACCTGCTGACGAGCCGGCTATTACAGAAACAATAGAAGAAACTGACAAACAAGAAACGGTAATAAATAATACTCTTCAAAAAGATGTTCCCCGGGAGGAATATACTAAAGCAAACACACAATATACTGCCCCTAGGGAAACACAACAATCGTATATTTCAGTAGTACAAACTTTTCGGGGATGCAAAACCCTTCAAGATGTCGAAGAAGTAATTAAAAATGCACCGAAAGAGGTTGTTAAAAAATTCTATGAACGTTTAAACACTAACCAACGCCTAGGTTTGTTTAAGAAAACCCAATCACCGGAAATTCAACTGCAAATGCTGAAACAAGGACTGGTTAAGTACGAAGATGTTAGAAGCAGCCTGCTTCCGGCCGTAAACAGCAAGCTTGAAGTATACACTCTTAACCACGATATAGAAGACGCAGTTAAATTAATATAATAAAAAAAGACTTACGAAAGCGTAAGTCTTTTTTTGTTTGGTTTTCCAACTATTACTTAATATTAGAGAATGTCCAAGCGTCGAATGTTGGAGTTTCAGAAATATTCATTTCTTTTTTCTTTTCACCGGCACTTGTATCATCGTGTGCGATTGGCTTATACAATCTGTTGTAATATTCAACAACCATTCTGTCTGAATTAAAGTAAGCTTCAGAAGTTCTGATTGCCTGCCTCATCAATCTAGCCCACTCTTGTTTGTTGTTATAATAAGTAGGAATGATTTGATTTTCGATGATATTCATTATGCATTCATGGTCTTTCCAGTGGCGTTCTTCCCAAGGCATTTCATCATCAAGACCTTCGTATTCAACAGTGTAGCCGTTAATACCGGTAAATGTACCTTCAACAGCCCAGCCGTCATAGATTGAAAGGTGTAAAGCGCCGTTAGCGTTAGCGGACATACCGGAAGTACCTGAAGCTTCAAACGGTCTTAACGGAGTGTTCAGCCAAACATCGGTTCCTCTTTTTAACATTCCGGAAAGCTGTAATTCATATCCAGGAAGAACAACAACATTCTTCAATGAATGTGAACGGGTCAAGAGCTTGTTAAACATTTCTTTACCCATAACATCATCGGGGTGGAATTTACCTGCAAAGATAATTTGAAGTTTATTTTCATCTAACAGTTTGCCGATTCTGTCTTTGTCCATAAAGATTAACCAAGCACGTTTGTAATCAGCAAATCTTCTTGCCCAGGTGATAGTTAATACATCAGGGTCAAATCTTTTACCTGCAACATTTGCGATATATCTGAAGAGTTCTTCTTTCATTTCGCGCTTAACTCTGAGCAAGTGATCAAAAGATGCAACACCGCTCATACGCTTATCTTGCCAGTAATGGAGGTTAACGGCGTTGGTAATAGCTCTAATCGGGCATCTGCCTTCGACCCATTCCCACATTCTGTTTGCTACAAGACCGTGAAGCTGTGATACAGCATTAGCAATACGGCTCATTCTTAGTGCAGCAACTGTAAGCGAGAAATTTTCACCGCCAAGTTCAACAGCCTGTTCTCTGGAACATCCTGCAAAGAAACCGCCGCCTAAGAGTGTATCAACCCAGTGAACTTCGTTACCTGCGGCAACAGGAGTGTGAGTTGTGAACACGGTTTTCTTTTTAACTTCATCGAGGTTGCCGTTGTATTGTCTTAAGAGTTCAAATGCAGCAGGAAGAGCGTGTCCTTCGTTCATATGAACGACATCAAAGTTGTAACCTGCGGCTTGAAGAACTCTAATACCTGCAACACCCAGAACAGTTTCCTGAGCAATACGGATTTTTTCATTTCCGTCATAAAGTTTGTAAGAAATGCTCTTAGCCCAATCGCTATTTCCTTCAATATCAGTTGTTAGTAAATAAACAGGACAGGTTCCGAACAATTCCGGCGGAACGAGATATGCCTTAACTTTAACTTTTTCGCCAAAAGAATCAACTTCTACGGTAATACCGGTATCAGTTAAGAAGTCATAGTACTTTCTAATGTAAGCGACTTCAACTTGACCGTTGTGACTAATTCTTTGGTCGTAATACCCGTAAGACCATAACATTGTTACACCAACCATAGGCATTTGAAGGTAGCCGGCAGATAACATGTGTGAACCGGCAAGAAATCCTAAACCGCCAGAATAAGTGCTCAATGACTGATCCATTGCAATTTCCATTGAAAAATATGCTACGTTTGGTAATGCCATAATTTTATACCTTTACTTTCTCTACTATAAACTAAACGGGAAAATTCCCGCTACATGAATATAGCAGTAACAAACTATTAAATCAAGCCTTGCTCAGGAGATATAAGGATAATTTAAAAAATTTTTCTCCTGAAAGTGCGAAAATATAAGATTATATAGATGTTAAGTTTTGTTAAGAAATAATACTTTAGGATTAATTCTTTGTCAGGAGGAAGATATTAAATGCCGGTATACAAATTTAATACTGTTTATTGTGGCAGCTTCTTTGGGAAATAATCTAATTATGATAGCTTTTAGGTGTGGGGTGTTAAGTTTTGTAACAAATAATCCCAAATGTGAAATTAAATAAATCATATATACTTTATATATATAAGCAGTACAAAAAATGAGGATAAGATTATGGTCTGGGTTTTACCATGCAACTTTGACGCACGACATTGCCACGGCGGTGTTAGTATCAGAAACACAAAAACGATTAACATCTTTAACGGCCCAAGAAGAAGCGGAGGCTGTTTCGGCGGATTCGGCTTCGGTTTTGGCGGCGGTTTCTGGCCAATGTTCGGTAAAGGAATCGGTATAGGCTTAGGAGTAAGCTTGTTCAACGGTTTAATTGGCGGCTTATTCGGCGGCGGTAACGGATTGTTCGGCGGTCTGTTTGGCGGCGGGCGGCAAGCCGGAGTCTGCAATTGCGGACACAACGGCTATAACAACTATAGCAACTATAGCAACTATAGTCCATATAATCCTTATTCTCCGTACATACCCGGTCAATACTCAACTCTTGGTACACGCGGCACCGATAAACCTGAAAGTACCGAAGAGAACCCCCCGGGTAAGACCGAAGGCACTGAGGGTGGCACTGTAACAGGCACTGGTGATGGTAAAGACGAAAAGAAACCGGCTGGTATTATTGGTACTACAGATAATAATAAACGATATAATCTTGATGATATAAAAGGTAGTCTTACCCCTGAAGAGGCAAAAGAAGCCCGTGAAAACTTCTGGAAATCAATCGGCGTTACTCCAGATGCAGCCGGTATAGATAAGGCCTGGAACAATAACAGATTACGTTTAGGCAAAGATGATGCAGGCAACATATATGTAATTTATAAAGATGAACAAGGTAAAGAAACAGCATTCAAATATGATTCTGCAACAAAACAATATTCACTTCCAAACGGAACAACATTTAACAAATTCAGCGAAACTTGTACAGATGAAATAGCAAAACCAAAGAACATTGATGAAACCAAAAACCAAAATGTTACACAAACATGGTCAGATGCTAATGCCGAAGTTACAACCGTTAACTTCGACGGCAGGGATAAAGAAAACGGCAACTGTGTAAGAGTTGGTTCAACATTCGGCTCCTGGTTATTAAACCACAATGATGAAAGTATTGCACAGGTAACTAAAAATATTGATAAAATCTTTGAAGAATACGCACACGGCGACGACAAAATCTCATTTGACGAATTTATAGCTTACTTATCAGGTTATGAAGCAGATGCAATGAGAGCAACATCAGACGCAGCATACGGTGCTGGCAGCAAATACCACGATACAGTTGATATGGATGCTTACGATATGGTTAAACTTGGCAAAATATTTAACAAATACGCTAAAAACGGAAATATCGACAAAGCAGGTTTTGACAGCTTAATCGCAGAAATGAATCAATTAAAGAACTCTAACGTAATTATAAAATAATTAAAAATCTTTAAGTACTGCATAATAAAACCGGTTTTTATTAAAAACCGGTTTTTTATTATCTTTCTACGAGTTGTTTAAAATGTTCCAAATCCTCAATTGTGTCAATTCCCACCGGCACATTTTCAGTCACCGCAACTTTTATCCGCATACCGGACTGTAACGCCCTTAATTGTTCAAGGCTCTCAGCCTTTTCCAGATTTGTCTGCGGGAGTTTTGTCATTTTTAGAAGAGATTCTTTCCTATATCCGTATATACCCAAATGCCCGTATATTTTGCTCAATCCGCTGTTGCGTTCAAAAGGTATTTTAGAGCGGGAAAAGTAAAGCGCGTAATGATTTATATCAAAAACACATTTAACCAGGTTAGGATTATTCGCCTCGTCTTCGTCTTTAATTTCCCTTACAAGAGTTGAAATATCTACTGTTTCATCATTTTTAATCCCGTCAATAACAGCATTAATATCATCAAGGCTGATTAACGGCTCATCCCCTTGCAAATTTACAATCACGTTAATTTCAGGGTGCTTTAGAGCAACTTCCGCTATCCTGTCAGAGCCGCTTTTATGCTCGGTGGATGTCATTTCTACATCCCCGCCAAAGGTTTTTACTGCATCATAAATCCTTTTATCATCTGTTGCAACAATCACCATATCAGCTTTTGTGCATCTCTTAGCCTTCTCCCAAACCCATTGGATAATAGGTTTGTCAAGTACTTTAATCAGCGGTTTGCCTTCAAGTCTGCTTGAACCGTACCTTGCCGGTATTATTATTGCAGTTTTTCCCATACTTATACCCTCTCTGCTATTATAGCTGTCCACTGGTTAAGATGTGTTTCTTCAACCACTTTTAATGAATGTTTTTCAATGGCTTCAAACACAACACCTTTTTTCTCATCAAGAATTCCGCTCAAAACAATCTTGCCGCCCGGTTTCATTATTGCTTTTAAATCTCCCATAATTTCAGCAAGAACATTATGCAGAATATTTGCACATACAAAATCAAATTCACGTTTGATTTTATCTGCGGTATTAAGTTCAAAAACCACATCAACACCATTTTTAAGCGCATTTTCTTTAGCAACATCAATAACCGTTTCATCATTATCACACCCGTAGACATAACCGGCGCCGAACTTTTTAGCACAGATTGCAAGAATACCCGACCCCGTACCTATATCGGCAACCGTGTAGTCCTCCTTAACATACTTTTCTATTGTACGCATGCATAACTGAGTCGTAGAATGTGTACCCGTACCAAAGGCGCAGCCCGGGTCAAGCGTAATTATAATTTCATCTGCGCGCTGCTGTTTATATTCAATCCAGCTTGGAACAATTGTAATCCTATTGCTTACGTGTGTTACATCCCATTTTTCTTTCCATTTTTTTGACCAGTCCTGATTTTCCTTTTCGGCAATTGTAAAAGCCCAGCTTCCGAGTTCTTCTTCACTAAAACCGCGTTCTAGGAGGAGGTTGCGATTTTCAGTTAAAACACGTGCAATAGCCGCTTTGTCCGGATTCGCGGCAAGAAACGCTTTTAATTCACCTTCCGTCGTTGAAACCATTTCCAAATCTCTATATGTTTCTTCTGCTAGTATAACGCCTTCGCAGTTAAAATTTGAAAAACAAATATCTGACACAATATCGGATATAGCAGGATTAATATCTATAATAAGTTCAAAATAATTATCCATTACTCGTTAAAAACACCCATACCTCTGAACTTGCTGTATCTTTGTGCTTTTAACTCATCAGGAGAATATGAATCTAATTCCTCTAATGCGCCGATGAGCGCATTCTTAAGTCTGTCACTCATATCCTGCGGATTTGTATGCGCACCTCCGAGAGGTTCTTTAATTTTGCCGTCAATAATGCCGTATTTAAGCAAATCATCCGCTGTAATTTTAAGAGCATCAGCTGCATCAGCCGCTTTTGCAGCATCTCTCCAGAGGATAGAAGCACACCCTTCCGGAGAAATTACTGTATAATATGCGTATTCAAGCATAAACACTCTGTTTGCAACTGCGAGTCCCAGCGCACCGCCGCTGCATCCTTCGCCAGTAATTACTGCAATGACAGGAACAGTGAGTTTAGACATTTCTCTAAGGTTAACAGCAATTGCAATTCCCTGTCCGGTCTGCTCCGCCGTAATCCCCGGATACGCTCCCGGTGTATCAATAAGTGTTATAATAGGCAGTTTGAATTTTTCGGCGTGTTTAAATAATCTTAATGCCTTTCTATACCCCTGCGGCTGCGGCATACCAAAGTTGTATTCAAGATTTTCTTTAGTAGATTTACCTTTTTGTGTTCCGATAAGTACAACATTACGGCCTGCAATTGTTGCAAGCCCGCCGATAATCGCCCTGTCATCAGCGCCTTCCCTGTCACCGTGGAGTTCTATGAAATTCTCGCACATCATATGTGTGTAATCCAAAAAATTAGGACGCTCGCTGTGTCTTGCAATCTGGAGTTTTTGTGATGGCTTTAATGATTCATACATTTCTTTTTTTATTTCATTTGCCTGTTTTTCAAGGCTTTCAATTTCACCGTTAAAGTCCATGCCTGACTCCATACTCATTTTTTTGAATTCGTCTATTTTTTTTTGTATTTCTAAAATCGGTTTTTCAAACTCCAACACTGTCATTCTTTATACTCCATGCATACTAAGAACATCAGCAAGCTTATCTCTAAGCTCTGATCTCTTAGAAATAATATCAACCTGTCCGTATTTTAACAAATACTCTGCTGTTTGGAAATCCGCCGGAAGACTTTGCCTGATTGTTTGTTCAATAACTCTTCTGCCGGCAAATCCAATACGCGCGCCTTGTTCTGCAATAATTATATCGCCTAAGGTTCCAAAGCTTGCAGTAATACCTCCAAATGTCGGTTCTGTAAGTACGTTTATATATAAAATACCGGCTTCATCCAGTTTTCCGACAGCACAGGAGGTTTTAGCCATCTGCATAAGGCTTAACGCACTTTCCTGCATTCTTGCACCGCCTGAGGAGGTTATTGCTATCATCGGAATTTTTTGTTTTACAGCTTCTTCCATTATACGTGTAACTTTTTCACCAACAACGCTTCCCATAGAGCCGCCCATATAGTCAAAGTCCATTATAGCGGCCGCAACCCGATGGCCTTTAATAGTGCCGGTTCCGGTAATAACAGCTTCATCAAGATTGGTCTTGGAATGCGCCTTTTCCAGACGTTCCTTATACGGCTCTGTATCAACAAAGTCAAGCGGATCAGTCGGTTTAATATTTTTAAATCTTTCAACAAAGGAGTCATTATCAAACAAAAGTTTTATTCTTTTTGTTGCATTTATTCTGTAATGGTATTCACATACGGGGCAAACCATCATATTTTCTTCTAAATCAGCTTTTAAAATCTGGTTTTCGCAATGAATACATTTAGTCCACAAACTGGGCTGTCCATCATCTTCCATATGTTTTTCAGCTTCACGGCGCCTAATCTGCGCCTCTTTTCGCTTTTCAAACCAATCCTGAATAGTCATAAATACTATCAAACTCCGTTTATAAACTAATACACAAAATTATTATAAAAAAATACATTTATATTATACACCCAAAAAAACCTCAGTCCAGAAGTTTACAAATTTTTGTAACGATAATACGCAGTTATTTTTTACCAATCTCAAAATCAATGCCAAGAATTGTTACTATTTTGCTCTTTACGGCATTATCATACTTATTGCCGATTGAAAAAACTTGTTGTAAAAATGAACGGTTTTTTGTTTTAATTTGGTGATAAAGCCTTTTATATTCACTCTCTGAAAGAATTCCTTTTGTCTGTTCAATATAATCATTTTTTAATTCTTCAGGAATAAGATTATAGAATAAACGCAAATGTTGTATTTTGTATTCCGCAAAATCCTCGTAACATTCGTCAAAAAGATTTTTTTCTTTCAGAAAATCATGCACATATTGTATATTATCAAATACACAAAAAGCTTTTTTAGTAACCTTGTTAACCGCAGAACCGGGTCTTGTACGATAATAATACAAGTATTTGTTTAAATAAAATATTTTGTCCGCCGTTAAAACCGCTCCGATTGAAAACAAATTATCTTGTCCAATTCTAGTAGGTGCAAGTTTTAGATGCTTACTTCTTATAAAATTAAGAGTATACGCTTTATCCCACACCATCCCGCGAATATACAGTTTTAAATCCGACCGGTCATAATACGGGTCTTTGAAAATATTTTTCTTCCCGCCGGATTTTTTTAATTCGTAACCATAAGTACGCGGTTTTCCTTTTTTTGATATATCATTATATTTCATATAATCAAACTGAAGAACATCTGCACCCGATTCTTTAAACGCATCGTATAATTGCTCCAGATAATCCTGGACAACCCAATCATCAGGATCAACAAATACCAGATACTTGCCTTTAGCTGTGTTTATTCCATAATTTCTAGCGATACCAGAGCCTTGATTTTCTTGTCTAAAGATTTTGAAACGTTTATCTTTTTGTGCGTATTCCTGTAATACGGAGAACGAATTATCAGTCGACCCGTCATCAATACAGATTATCTCAAACTCTTGAAAAGTCTGGTTTATAATACTATTCAGACATTCCCGCAAATACGGCTCTACATTATAAACAGGTATGATTATTGAAAATATTGCGTTAGTACCTTTTTCCATACTGAATTCCAAAATTATACAAAGAATTATACAACAAAAATAATTCAGATTGACTTTATAACAAATTTTATTAAATAAAAACTAATGGAGTTATAAAATATGATAAACAACTTGTTTCTTGAATTAGTTTACAATCTTATACCCAAAAGCGAATGCCAGCATGACAAGGTTTCACCGTTATCTGACGGAGAATACTGTCCTGATTGCGGCAGATATATTGTTAATGAGTGGTACATAACCCGCTGCAAGTGCTGCGGGGTAAGATTACAAAGCGTGAAGAAGGGCGAAAGCATCATTCCTGCCGAAAAGTTTTGCCACAACTGCGGCGGGAGTGATTTTTATCTTGAAAAATTATCCAAAATAGATTTTGTAAATATTAATTATGCAGTATTAATTAAACGTTCAGCAGAAGAAGGAGTGTTTATCAGTACAACTCAGTGCTGGCAGGAGGAAGAGGAGGAGAGTGTATTAAAACTCAACTTGCTGCCATTTTTTGGAAAAAATACCGGAAGATTCAATTAAACACCGGCGGAGGTCGAAATTTCCGAAAATATATCTATAAAATCAAATTTGGAAGTATCAAATACACCTTTATCAGTGATTTTAATTTCAGGTATAACAGGCAGAGATAAAAAGCCCATTGCCATAAACGGGTCATTAAGTTTACATCCGAGAGCCGCTGCTGCGCTGTTTAATTCATCACAATGTTTAATAACGTATTCATACTCTCTGTCGGAAATAAGTCCGGCAATCGGTAATGGAAGCTCTGCAAGGACTTCACTGTTATTAACTACCACTTTACCGCCCTGAAGTTTGATAAGTCTTACAGCCGCTTTGTACATATCCTCATCATTAGTACCTACAATAACCATATTATGAGAGTCATGTGCAACAGTTGAAGCAATTGCGCCGGATTTGAGATTAAACCCTTTCACAAATCCGTGTCCGATGTTCCCTGATGCTCTGTGGCGCTCTATTACGCAAATTTTAAGGATATCATCCTTCAGATTCGGTTCGGCGTAACCATTTATAACATTAATTTCCGCATCATAAACTTTTGTAATAAGCTGGTTGGGGATAACCTTAATTGCTTTTACGCGGCTTTTGCTATCTACAGCTGCACCGGCCGGAATTTTGAAGTCAGAACGTTCTATCCAGCGCACATTGACAGAACCGCGCGCAGTTCCTTTAAGTTCAGTATTTATTTCATAAAGCAGTTTTCCGTTTTGTGCAACAATATTCCCGTTCTTTAGCACTAACTCCGGTTCAAAATTTTCTAAATCAGGAAAAATAAGCAAATCAGCCTTATATCCCGGAGCAACTGCACCTACATTTTTCAGTCCGAAATATTCTGCTGTATTAAGGCTTGCAATTCTTACAGCTTTAACAGGGGCAAGACCGGCCTCAACACACATTTTTACCATTCCGTTGATATGCGGTTTTAAATCGTGCGGATGCCTGTCATCAGTTACAAATATGCATTTGTCTGTGTTATGCGATAACAAAACAGGAATCAATGCTGCTAAATCCTTTGCAGCGGTGCCTTCCCGAATCATAAGATACATGCCTAATCTTAATTTTTCAACAGCCTCTTCAGGAGTTGTACACTCATGATCTGACGAAACTCCGGCAGCAACATACGCACACAAATCTTTGCCGCTCAACTGAGGCGCATGTCCGTCAATACGTTTGTTATATTGCTGAGCGAGTTCTATTTTGGACATTACAACCGGATCGTTATTAAGAACACCGGTAAAGTTCATCACTTCCGCAAGACCAAGAACCCACGGCCGGTCAATCAGCATTGAAAGGTCGTAACTTTGCAGGTCAAATCCGGAGGTTTCAAATCCGGTTGCCGGAACGCATGACGGTAATGTACAATACACATCCATTGGCAGCCCGTCTACCGCATTTTTCAGAAAGCTTATTCCGTGCAGCCCAAGAACGTTAGAAATCTCATGGGGGTCTGCAACAACCGTAGTTGTGCCGCAGGGGACAACCAGCTTTGCAAACTCGAAGGGCATAAGCATAGAGCTTTCCAGATGAACATGTCCGTCAATAAAAGACGGGGTAACAAACTTGCCGCGGGCATCAATCTCTTGTTTGCCTGAATAATTATCTCCGACTCCTGCAATTATTCCGTCTGTAATCGCTACATCTGCCTTGTAAACCTCATCAGTCAGTACATTCAGAATACTTGCATTCTTTATGACAAGGTCTGCTTTTTCCTGTCCGCGCGCTGTTTTTATAATACGTTCCCGTTCCATATACATTCCTTATAATATTAAATCTGCAAGCGGTATTAACTCAGCAAGCTTTCCTGATTCAACGACCGACTGAATACAAGAATTTATTTTTTCTAATTCCTCCTCCGAAGGAGTTTTAAGGTTTTCAGGGAGTTTTAAATCGGCAGTACTCCTGGTTTCGGTAAACCCTTTATTAATCTCCATAAATTCGTTGTAAGTAACAAGTATATGTTTATAAATTTCAGGAAACTCCATAACTTTGCCGGTGTAATATTTATAATCATTTTGCAGTTTATCAATACTGGTTAAAATATAATCTATTTCCAAATCCGGCTCATCAGGGTTATATTTTTGACCAAGGCAATGGTTGCCTGTGAAATCAGCATCTCCTGAATTTTTCAAATAAACCGCCCACAAAAGACAGCCGGCATAAAAACCGATATTATTTTCCAAAAGTGTCACAATTTTAGGAAAATACTGTTTAAATTTGAAGCTCCGCTGACTCAAATTCTTAAATTTGTTAATATCTTTATATAAGTATTCTACACTGCCTGAATAAACCAGAACATAACTTCCCCATCCCGGATCAAATTTAACCGTTTTTTCTAATAAAACCATAATATTACTCCTGTAAATTTTTTATAACTGCATCCGTAAATTCTGTACAAGAATACGTTCCGCCTAAATCAGCAGTATATATTCCCTGTCTAAAGGTATTAAACAATGCTTTTTTAATCATTGCCCCTTTTGCTGCTTCACCAAGATAATAAAGCATTTCAACCGCGCTTAGTATAATTGCTGTAGGATTGGCCTTATTTTGCCCGGCAATGTCGGGCGCAGACCCGTGTACCGGTTCAAACACCGCACATTTGTCACCGATATTTGCACCCTGTGCGACCCCTAACCCTCCTATTAAACCGGCTGTAAGGTCTGAAACTATATCACCGTAAAGGTTTGGAAGCAGTAAAACATCAAAACGGCATGGGTTTTGAACAAGCTGCATACAGCAGTTGTCCACAAGGATTTCCTGAAACTTTATCTGCGGATAATCTTTGGCTATATTTCGCGCCGATTCCAGAAACAGCCCGTCTGATAACTTGCAGATATTTGCCTTTGTTACAACCGAAACCAATTTGCGGTTATTTTTAACTGAATACTCAAATGCAAACCGGGCTATCCTTTCGGATGCTTTTCTTGTAATAATTTTTATACTATGTGCCGTGTCGTTATCAATCATTTCTTCAATACCGGCGTATAAATCCTCTGTATTTTCTCTTACAACAACTATATCAATGTTATCATATCTGGTTTTAACAGCGGGTATATTACAGCAAGGGCGGAGATTTGCATATAAATCCAGTTCTTTGCGTAAAGTCACATTAACAGACCTGAACCCTTTTCCGATAGGTGTAGTAACGGGGGATTTAAGAGCAACACCGTTTTTTTTAACAGATTCAATTACACGCGCGGGGAGCGGTGTACCTTCTTTCTCTATTACATCTGCACCTGCCGTCTGCAAGTCCCAATCGACTTTAACGCCTGCCGCATCTATAATCTTAACCGCCGCGTCTGTTATCTCCGGCCCTATTCCATCGCCTTGAATAAGTGTAACTGTTTCCATAAACTATTCCTCTTTTTGTGTATTATAACATATAATTATAAAAAGGAAGGGCGCGGTTTATTTAAACCGCGCCCTTCCTTTTTCTGTACCGAATACTTATTACCGCATTGATGTATTAAGCTGTTCGATAGCTGCCATAATCGCATCAAGTTTGGCATTAATTTCATCAGTCGTAACATTACCTGATTGCAAGTTGGAAATAACTTCTGTTAACTGCGTACCAAGGTTTGTTACACTTGCCATAATATCGGTATTTGTAGACGATGCTTGAACCAGTTGTGCAAGCTGATTGATACAAACCTGTATAAGGTTGTTTGTTGTAGTAAGGTCTACAGTACCTGAGCCGCCTCCGACATTCATATTGCGTACTGCGTCTAAGATTTCGGCCAATGCGTTTTCTATTGCACCGGTATCAATTGTACCGCCGTTTTCTTTTTCAAGAAGCTGTTGCAATAATTCGTTATTAGCCGCCAGAATTTGTGTAATTTCACTAAGGTCAAATACCGGATCTTGCTGATCGCTTAACATATTAATAATTGTTTGGATAAGATTATTTGTTGTAGTCAAGTCAAGATTATCATTACCTGAGATGTTTATTAAGTTCTTAATAGCATCTTCAATTGCGGTAAGATTACCTTCTAATCCCTTAATTGCATTAACTATAGCTTGACCGTTATCATCAATCTTAAGTCCAAGAGCTTCTGTTAAGGCTGCAAGTTCGGCAGCAAGTTTCGCATCACTGTCTTTCAGTTTTTCTATTATAGTAGAAATACCTTGACCTAAATCAGCGCCGATTTTATCTAACTGTTCGATAATTACATTACCCTGATCAATTAATTTTTGCTGATTAGCGGTACTTTGGGCTGCGAAGTCATTAAGAACATCAGTTTGAACGTTTTGATTATGGATAATCTCTTCTAACGCAGCAACAATATCTGCATTGTTTTCGCCCATACCAATCTTAATGTCCTCAATACCGGCCGCAACACTGTTAATTGCATCCAGAATTTGGTTAAGGATTTCTGTATAATCTACATAATCACCGCCGCCTGCTATAATATTATCGGCCTTGTCAAGAAGCTCTTGCAGAAGTTCGTTGGTTACAGTATTAATACCGTTGCCTTCATGAAGGGCGTTGATAACTTCCCTCAATTGAGCAAGAACTTCCTGTGAGGATATATTACCTTCTTTATATGCCTCTAACAGAGCATCCAGTTTAGATCCGAGTTCTTTGATTGCGTTAGAAATTGCATCACCGGTTGTTTTAACAGTTTCTTCAAGTTTGGCAACCATTTGTCCGACACTGTTAATTGCGTCAACAATCTTGTCAGTGCGTTCATCAGAATTTATTTGCGAGTTATTATAAAGTCCTTGGATAAATTCCATAAGCTCTTTATTATTAGCCGCACCTGATGTACTCAATTCTTTAAGAGCGTTAATAATTTCCTGATTGCCGGCAGCAATATCTTCCCACATAGCACTTATGAGGTTAGCAATATTTTCTGCCTGTTCAGCATCGGCAGCCTGAATGGATTTAAGAACTTCAATGACTGCATTAAATCCTTCCATATTAACATTTGTTCCGTTATTAACAGAATCAATAATTTTTTGCAGCATAGCTGTAAGTTTTTCAACTGCTTCAGGAGTTCCGTCTTGAATAGCAGTAACAGCCTCAAGAATTCCGTTAATAAGAACAGTTTGCTCTGATGTAAGGTCATTGCCTTCATTAACAGCATCAAGTATTTGATTCAGTAATCCGGAGATTTGTTCTGCAACTTCTGGCGCAGCATTCTTCATCTCAGTAATTGCTGTCAGGATTTCATTAAGAATTGCCTGTTGATTAGCTGAAATTTCATTTCCTGAATTAATAGATTCCCAGATTTTGTTGAGAACACCCATAAATTCTTCTGCCGATTCAGTATTACCCAGGGCAAGTTCATTTATGGCATTCAGTATTTTGTCATAGTATGTTCTGTTTGTACTATCTATACCATCCAGCTTAGCCATCATTTCATTTAATAAAGCGACTACCATATCATTAAAGGCTGATTGGTCATCCTTAAATGATTTCAGGATATTCAGCATCTCTCTTAAGATTTCCTGGTTTTGCGTATTTCCGCTTACTATCTCCGCCAGAATTTTTTCCAGTATGGCGGCTCTGTTATCATCACCTGTTTTCATATCATTCAAAACAGCAAGTACATCATTTAAAAGTGCTTTCATTGCAGCACTCATTTCCTCCTGATTTGAACTTATTTGTTCAAGTAATGCCAGCATCTGCCTGAATATGGCTTCATTAGTAGTGCCTTGATTTATTAACTCATCTAAACGCGCATTTAAATCAGAAAGATCTAAAGTAATATTGAATTCGGGTTTTATATCCGGAGCATATGTATAATCTTCACTACAGCTTGTCAAAGCAGCCGCTCCGGCAACCGCAGCAGCACCGGCAGCCAATGTTGTCGGCTTAACTTTGCCTCGCGTAAATAAAGCTACAGCACCTGCGCCCAATGCCGCAAGGCCGCCGATAAGCCATCCTTTTTTAGAATCCTTTGGCGCCGGTACATCACCCTGAGGCATATACTTAGCAAATTTACTGTCATCCGTTTCCCCTGTTTTTGTTTTGGAAAATTCCGCCATATCTCCAATCGGATCAGGCTCTCCGCTAAACGCTTTCATCAAGGCTTCCGCTTCAGCATAAGACAGCGCTGCGGGATTGGCGAGCATCATATTTGCCACTTCTCTATCCGTTTTACCCAGTGTTTCTACCGGATTCTTGGCGCGAAATGCTGCTACCATTTGTGATACATCCGTAGTCATATATTTCTCCTTTCTTTGGATTAACACATACCTATACTACATTACCCTCTCTATTACGGTAGTTTTCGCATAAAACTTTAATGTTTTTTGGGTAATTGTTACAATTTGTTACATGAAAACGCGCAGTTTAAATAATAACTTGAAAAAAATTCCGCTCCGGGATTATTGTTTTTTTATAAAGTCCATGATAAAATACCATCAGAAGGAGTGAATTTTGCATGTTAGTGTCTGCAATTTCCAGTTTATCATCTGCGAAAAACAATTCATATTTAGGGGGAAATACTGCTAAACAGGCAGTAAAAAATAATCATTACGACCATTATAATTATTTCGGCGCAAAAAAAGAAAACAATGCTTCTCAAAATACCAGAGAAGAAATGTTCCATAAAATAGCACTGTGGAAAGATTTTTGCGAAAAAAAACTTATTACTGACGAATCACAAAAAGAAACTTTTAATTATCTTGCATAAATGAAATAAATACACTTTGCATTTGTTTCTGTTATTATAATTTACATACGGTATAGGAGTAATTATGTTTAGTACAGAAACAATCTATGAAGTTGTTATATTTTCAATCGGAGATACTAAAGCAGGAACAAAAATGGGTAAACTTCAGCTAAAAGATACCTCAGACGATTCTCTGCTTAACTGCATACTCTGGGAAGAAACTCTGAACAGGCTTGATGCAAAACTTTTCCGTTCAGGCAACCTGCTTAGAATAGTTTCAGGTTCTTTTAATGAAAAATATAACAACTGCCTTGTTTCGGCTCTTGAACTTATTAAAGAAGCGAAAACAGGGTTAGATGAACAAGAACGGGAAAATGCTTTTAAACAGTTAATCGGTTATATTGAAGAAATTTCTAATGAGGAATTAAAAGAGTTTACTCTTAATATATACAAAAAATACGAGGAAAAAATAAAAATTTCTCCGGCAGCAAAGCTTATGCATCATAACTATATCGGCGGCTTGATGGTACACACTCTTGAATGTCTGAACTTTGCAGAAGCCAATATTCCGTTATTTGCTGCCAGAATAAATAAAGATGAAGTTATAGCAGCATGTCTGCTTCATGACATCGGCAAAATTTTTGAATATACGATTGATACAGAAACCGGACTTATAGACTATGATGAAGATTTTAGAAAAGACTGGCTTACCCATTCCCAGTACGGGTTTTCTGTCTGTATGAACGCCGGCTTCAGAAACATTGCAAAGATGATTGCTGCCCATCATGGCAGAGCTGAATGGGGTGCTATAATTGATTTAAATGAAAAAGATTTGGCGCCTGAACTGTACATTGTTCACCATCTGGATGATTTATCGGCAAAATTTGGGAAGATTAATGTATCTATGTTATAATTTGCTTAAAGTATGAGGATGATTTATGAAAGTTAGCGTAAGAGTTCCAGCCACATCGGCAAATCTCGGCCCGGGATTTGATTGTTTTGGTCTGGCGCTGCCCATTTATAATACTATTACAATAGAAGAAACTGTTCTGCCCGGCTCCGGTATTGAAATTAACATAATCGCAAACAGCAGTGATGCGGTAACAGCATTCCTTGAAGATATACCGCGGGATGAAAATAACCTTGCATACAAAGCAATAGAATTATTATACAATTCAATCGGACAAGAGCCGTCAGAATTAAAAATTAATATACAATCCGAAATCCCTATAACAAGAGGCCTCGGAAGCTCTGCTTCTGTAATTGTAGGCGCACTTATTGCAGCAAATAAACTCCATGGATTTCCGGCAGATGAAACGGCCTTAATATCAATTGCAACAGAGGTTGAGGGGCATCCTGACAACGTAACTCCTGCAATACTTGGAGGGGTTGTCTTTTCTTCTCTGGAAGATGACGGCAGTGTTATTTACAGAAAACTAAAATGGCCGGAGGATTGGGATTTAACCATCTGTGTACCGGATTTTGAACTTTCAACAGCAATTGCACGTTCTGTAATACCTAAAGAAATACCGCTTGCTGACGCCGTTTACAATCTAAAACACTCGGCAATGCTTATTCATGCAATAGAAACAGCAGATGACGAACTTATGACAAGGGCTTTAAATGATAGAATCCACCAGCCCTACAGGGTAAAACTTATTCCGGGGATGCCTGAAATTATGGATAAACTCAGAAGTGAACAGGGCGTTCTCGGCTGCGTAATAAGCGGCGCCGGCCCTACATTACTCGTTATTTCAAAGAATTACAATACAGAAAAAATTAAGTCCTCGGTAAAAGAAATATGGGAAGGGTTAGGTATATCGGCAGATGTTAAAACACTTAAAGTAGAAGAACAGGGTGCCGTTATTCTTGACCAGAACTAAACTAGGCCTAATCTGAGTTTCATAAGAATCCCTAATTGTTCTGCTCCCGGGCGTTCTGTTTCAAGTTTTGTTAACTGTTCGTCGTAATTATTCTGACTATACTCGGAGGCTCCTGTATATTGTCGTGTATCTGTATTCTGCGTTGAAATAACAGGTAAAAAGGTTTCTCCTGCTTCTATACGTTTAAGTATTTGTTTATCAGAAGTTATATCACCTGTAGGCGGAACACCGTATGACATAAGTTTACGGGCTACATAATTAGCCTCCGCAGCTTCGTCATACCGGTAAAAATTTATTCCTGATACGGATAAAAACATCGCACCTCCAATATATTAGTGCCACATTTTATATCCTTTATAACAGCAACGCGGGCGATAGATTAAAACTTTATAAGAACTTTTACAGAATCTTTGTCCTTATTACGTTCAAAAGCCTCAATTGATTTTTCAACCGGATACACCGCAGTAATGAGTTTTGAAAAATCAATCGCGTGCCGTTCAAGAAGTCTGAGTGCCGGCTTAAACTGTCCGCAGCGGGAGCCGAGTACTGTTATTTCGTCAATAACAACCGGTGCAAGGTTTAGTTCTTTGCCTGTCGCAACTGTACTTTTTAATACAAGAACACCGCGGGGCTTTGTATGCACCATGGCAGACTCAAATCCTGATACAGAACCTGTTGCTTCAACTACAACATCGTATTTCTTGCTGTCGAATTCATCCAGAAGAACGATTTTTATGCCTAACCCTTTTACCAGTTCAAGTTTTTCAGGGTGTTTACCGACAAGAGTAACGTCATAATTCTGAGAATTCAAAGTCATTGCAGTAATAAGTCCGAGCTTGCCATCCCCCTGAACAAGAACGGTCTGGCATGGTTCAATATGCAATTGTTCAGATATCTCGCAAGCCGCGGCAAGCGGCTCCGTAAATACTGCCTGCTCATCTGTTACGTTATCCGGAATTTCAAACAGAACCTTAACCGGAATGGTTACATAATCCGCAAAACACCCGTCTTTGCGCCAGATACCGAGAGTGTGGCGCTGGGGACAATGACGGTAATTTTTAACCGCGCACCACTCACAATCAGGTTTATCACATCCCCAGCTTATTTCTGCAACAACACGTTTGCCAACAAGCGTTTTATCTTCTCCGTTAACCTCCTCTACAACGCCGACAAATTCGTGTCCGAGGATTCCGTTATACCCCATATACCCTTTTGTTATTTCATAGTCGGTATTACATATACCGGCGAGTGTAACTCTTATTAATGCCTCTCCGGGCTGCGGAATAGGCTTTTTATAATCTTCAACATATTTAAGTGTTTTATCAAATACTACTGCTCTCATTTTTACCTCTGTTTTTACCATTCCAGTATAACATAAATATATTATTGCTCTGTTTTCTTTAATCTGTTAAAATTTAGTTATGCCAAAAATAAGCAATACAGAAGTACTCAATATTTTTCCGCTCTTTTTTGAAACTAATCTAAACGAAAAAGACGGGGCTTTAAGTATCTTTGAAAAACTCGGAAAAATTTTTGAATTTACGGAAGCCTTCATTTACTATGTAAATCCTGAAAGCCTGCAATTAAAATATTCCTTTAATAACTATCCTAATTATCCGGTAAATAGTACCTTCCCGTTCAATACACGGCAAAAAAAGCTTATTTATTCAGATGATAATTATATTGCCGATGAAAACAATCCGATAATAAAAACTTTAAAAATTCAGGGTAAAGACTGTAAGTATGCGATATCTAAGCTTATTATCAGGCAGACTGTTTTTGGAATTCTTGTTCTTGCAAGAAATGACGGCAGGCTGTACACAGATGAAGATTTGGCAATTTTACAAACTTGCTCCTGTATAATTTCTTATGTAATAAAAGATCTTGAATTGTCAAACGTATTCAAAATTCAATTAAAAGCCTTAAAAGACGGTATAATTGAAAAGAATAACGCTTATAAAACAATTAAAGAACAAAACGAAAAAATATTAGAAGCCGACAAAGTTAAAAACGAGTTTCTTGCAAATGTATCACATGAATTACGAACCCCGCTGAATTCTATTTTAGGTTTTTCGGAAATACTGCAAAACGGGATGTATGGAGAGCTTTCCGAAAAACAAAAAGAATTTGTCGGAGAAATCCGTGTTTCGGGACTGCGGCTGCTCGGCATGATTAACGAAATTCTTGATATTTCAAAGATTGAAGCAAAAGCAATGAAGATTTCACGAAGCAGATTCAGCATTGATATGCTTTATACCGAAGTCTGTAATGTACTTGCTCCGCTTGCTGCAAAGAAAAACATTAAAATGATTAAGGATTTTGATGACGATTTTGAAATATATGCGGACTATCAAAAAATGCAGCAGGTTTTTTATAATCTGGTAAGCAATGCTATTAAGTTCACACCTGAAAACGGAGAAATTCTGCTTGGAGCGGAAAACAAAAAGAATCGTGTTATTTTATCAGTACACGATAACGGAATAGGTATAGACCCTAAATATCACGGAAAAATCTTTGCAAAATTTGTACAGCTTGATTCCGCTTATACCAAAAAGGAAGCATCGACAGGACTGGGGCTTACAATAACCAAAGAACTGGTAGAACTCCACGGAGGGAAGATATCAGTTAAAAGCGAGGTTAATAACGGCTCGACATTTATTATTGATTTGCCGGTAATTACAGAAGGCAGCAAGTGATAAACAATTTTTACATTCCTAATATCTCAAGCATTGCTTCATAGGCTGTTTCTGCTACTTCGTGCATATCCTGTTCTGTAATAATAAGCGGCGGATTAAAGTATAAAACGTCACCGAGCGGGCGGAGAATAAGCCCTTTTTCAAGCGCTTTTTTATAAATCCTGTATCCGGTTCTTAAAGATGAGTTAAACGGTTCTTTTGCAGTTTTATTCTTAACAAGCTCTATAGCATTAATAAACCCGATATGGCGGACTTCGCCAACATTTTTATGCGAAATAAACTTTTCACACACAATTTTATGAAAAACAGCGTTACGCTGGGGAAGTGTATCTAAAATCTTATCCGTTTCAAAAATATCAAGCACAGCATTTGCACACGCACAGCCAAGAGGATTGCCGGCATAGGTGTGTGAATGCATAAAAGCTTTGCCTTTTAAATAATCGTCATAAAATGCGTCAAATATTTTCTGAGTAGTAATTGCAGCAGCCATAGGCATATATCCGCCTGTAAGCCCTTTTGAAAGACACATTATATCCGGCGAAACATCTGCCCAGTCACAGGCAAACATTTTTCCTGTACGCCCGTATCCTGTTGCAATTTCATCGGCTATCAAATGCACGTTATATTTATCGCAAAGTTCCCTGAGTTTTTTTATATAAAGCGGAGGATAAATTCTCATGCCGGCAGAACCTTGAAGCAATGGTTCAATTATAAGAGCCGCTGTTTCTTCTCCATACTGTTCAAAAGTGCTATTAGCAGCCTTAATACATTCACAATCACAGTTTTCTCTGTTTTTTCCGTAAGGACATCTGAAACAATCAGGCGCTGCAATCCGTTTCACATCAAGTAGTATCGGTTTATAGATTTCAGCATACAAATCAAGCGCCCCTGCTGATAAAGCTCCTATTGTTTCACCGTGATAACCGTCAGATAAAGCCATAAATCTTTTTTTCTGAGGATTACCTGTTTGATAATGATACTGAAAGCTCATTTTAAGAGCCATTTCAATCGAAGATGACCCGTTATCCGCAAAATTAAATTTACACAATCCATCAGGAAGATATCTTGACAATTTCTGACAAAGAGAGATTACAGGTTTGTGGGTAAAATTTGCAAAAATAACGTGTTCCAGTTTTTCTGATTGTTCTTTCAGCGCTTTTGTAATCCGCGGGTTACAATGCCCTAAAAGATTACACCACCAGGAACTTACCACATCTTTATAGCATTTTCCGGTAATATCATATAGATTTATCCCCTCCCCCCGCTCAATTACAATCGGCTGAAGTGTTTCATAATCTTTCATTTGCGAACACGGGTGCCATATATATTTTAAATCTTCTGCCTGCCAATCCATTCCCCTAAACCTCACCAAACATATCTGATAAATTATACCCGCGGGTATCAATTTCAGTTCCGTTATTTTCTAACAAACCAAGTACAGGAACTGAACATAGACACTCGATAGCTTTTATATTATCCTCATACATAGCATTCCCGTATTTGAATTTGTTCAATATTATTCCTTTAACATTAATATCTTTGTTCTTTGCCCAGGTGTATGTCAATAAAACAGAATTAATAGTACCCAGTCCTCCGTCTGCAATAATGAGGCAGTCTAATCCCATATCTTTAATAAGGTCAGACATTAAATATCTGTCATTCTCCAGCGACAACGGGCAAGTAATCCCTCCGGCGCCTTCGACTATCAAGTATTCATACTTCTCTTTTGCCATCTCAAAATCAGCCAATATATTATATTTGTCAATAACTACGCCGGCATGCTTTGCAGCAAGATGCGGAGAAACAGCCTCTTCAAAAATATAACTTGCAGACTCCCGGGATATCTGGTTTAGTCCTGCGGTTTTAATTACATACTCGCAATCACCCGGATGCAATACCCCTTCGCTCATAACAGCTCCGCTCAATACAGGCTTGTAATACCCGCAGCGTTCTCCGTCAGCGGTCAGCATGCCGGCAAGCGCGGCTGAAACATACGTTTTACCCACATCAGTATTTGTTCCGGTTATAAAAATTACCTTTGTCATAACACAATTATACTTCGTCAAGGTTCGTTGAATATATTAATCAATTCACATCCATAGCTGTCTTTTGTTATAACATAATCACCTATTGTATTAATATATAACTCAGGGCGCGTAGTTGCTCCGGCAAGTTTTATTCTGGAAGAGATAACAGGTCTTTCGGGAAGAAAAATTTTAGGGTACTTATGCGACATATAAACGGGTGTATGATTATCAGACAATGATTGTGCAAATTTATTGATATAATTCCAAACCTCCTGTGCAAATTTTATGCTGTCATCTTTAGATAAAGATGAGCGGAATTTATTACTAATCTCAATATTATCTATAACCAGAAACGGTTCATCCTGAAAATTGTTACTTACAAATATTCTTGATGTTGCAGCAATTTCACCCTGTTCATCTTTTACGCCTATAATGTTAAATGCAGTATTTAAAAGATAGTTTGGTACAGAGTCGCCCTTTTCTTCGCCAAGTGCAGTACAGCAGGAGGTATAATTACCCATAAATACCATATTTTTGGCACTTCTGTCTATCAGACCTATTGTATAATCTTTTCCGGCGCAATTTATCTTTTCCGGCTTAATACCTTCCAGCCATCTCTTATAATCGAGTCCCAGATTAGAAAATATTCTTCCGGTCATATTATTGTCTTTGCCGTGCGGAGTTTGGGGATTAAGAATATATTCGTTAAACCCGCCTGTTGTCTGTAAATCAAATAAAAGCTTTAATTCCCCTTTATCTCTGCTGTTAGGGGAAAGAATATGGTGAATATTATTTCTATCCCACTCTTTAAGAGAGTCATAGTATTTTTCATATTTTCCGCTGGTGTATCCGAGTTTTTCAAAAACTATACGACTGTAACCTTCTAAAAAGTCATTAAGATTAAATACAAAATCGCCGTTTCGCCCTACCGGCTCGCAATAGCTGTTTATTATTGATGATAAATCATCAGACACTGTTCTCTGCATAATAGGAATATAATCCACTATTAATTGTTTTTGTTTACCCGACAGCTTTATAATTTTGCCGGAACTATTTCTGTTTTTACCGTGTCTTATAAGTTTATTTATAAAATATTTGGATTCGTATGACAAATTCTGCATATCACCGGCACGCTGCCTGAATTTATTAAGCCTTTTGGATAAAAGCATATTAATATACTCGCCGTCTGTTACAGAAACCGCATTAAACAAAAGCTGCATATAATAATTGTTATTGTAATCTATACTGCGATTTACAATATAGAATTTATCTCTGGTTTCAACATCCAGTGAATCTAAAAATTTTTTGGCAGCCACTTCATCCCGATTACCAAGCTCAAGGTACTTTTGTAAAAAACACAGCTCTAAATCAGAATATTTATCCTTTGCATCATTTAAATATTTTTCAGGGGATTTGGAAATTGCAGGGCGGATTTTTGACACTTGAAAGAAATTTTCAATAATAGTATCTTTATTAATATCAGGAATAGCAACCAGAGCAGGCAGGTTTTCTTTTGTCTGAAGAAATTTTTTAACAATATCTGCAAAAACAGGGTTTGTATTATGACACTTATATCCTAACTCTTTTATAATGCTGTCCAAGTCCTCTTCAAGAATTTTCTCGACTTTGTGCAAATTATTAAACGCATTGGGATTCAAAAGAAGATTAAAAATTTCGCTGCCTGAAAGTGTTATATCTTTTGAATATATTTGGTTTAATAGAGCAGAATTTTGTTTAAAAATTTTTTTCTCGTCATCAGTAATCGGCAATAAACCAAAAATAAAATCCGAATTAACAAATTCCTCTTTAAGACCATCATCCAAAAGTCCTGAATTCTCTGCTAACCAGATATAATCATCCAGCGTAATCTGTTGTTTAATATTACCGATATCCTTTAAAGTTTCAAAATGAACTATTATATCGCCGAGATTTGTGCATTTAATATCATTAAATACAGCCGGAGGCAGAGATTTTAAACGTTGCAGCCCCTTTGTGACATTATCAGCCTTATATGCTTTATCCAGTAAATCCTGAGGTGTTTTTAACAAACCATCTAACGGCTGTCCGTTTTTTTCGTATCCAGATATTATATCAAATTTTTTTAATAATTCTTTTCCCGGTATAATTGCCAGAAAATATTTTTCCTGATATTTTGCAAGTGTGTCGCTGTTATTCAGTCTATTCAGCACTTCCAGCCTAATTTCCGGCTCGCATTCAAACCACGCAAGCATTGATGACAAATCGTATTCCGACATTGTTTCAAAATAATCTATCAATTCCCCGGGTTTGGCTTCGGGTCTGTTTTTAAATACAATTGCAGTGCTAATATAATCTTTACCCTTATTTAGAGTTTGGGGAATACTTGAAAAAACTTCCTCCAGCTTTTCTTTATTTTCAATAATTGCCATGCAAGTTTCATTATCAAGCTGTTCCCAGTATTCAGCAACTATATCCGAAATTTCAAACACCGGTTTACGTGTCATATTTTTAGCAGAAAATAAACATTCCAGCGCGCTGTACTGTTCATCAGTAAATTTATATTGCGTAATATCCAATAAATCATCAATATCGCCTAAATAAACTTTTCTCTCGGAGTTTACCAGTGCTTTTGCAAGTCCCGGCGATTTATAATACAAATCATAAAAAACCTCCGGCGTAATAAAATGCCCGTTTAACTTTAAATATAAATCTATTTGTTCATTCCTGCTTTCAAAGCTCTCTTGAAAACTTGTTCCAATTCCTGCTAAACCGCCTAGAGGCAATATTGATTTTGACAAAATCTTTTTAATATTTCCCCATAATACAGGTTTCACAAATTCATCTTTACCCGTAAATGAAGGTGTGATGAGCGGGGGCCTGTATACAGTACGGGGTGTTTGTTTTTTATTTAAATTATTTGTTAATACCGGTGATATTCGCATAGTTAAAAAATTATCCTGCAAATATAAAAAATGTAAATATTTTTAATTGCTACTTTTTTTACATTTTTTTACAATTTCTGATTAATTACCGGTGTTTGTATAATAATGAACTCATGCTGAATTTTTCACAAATCAATATTAACAAGAACGCTTTAATGTTCTTAACATCATTAGTATATATTCTGGGACTTTGCGCCTATCAGCTTCACTACCCGGTTTTATACTCTGTTTGTATAACTATTGTTCTAGGTCTGCTGTGTATTTTAAATTTAATAAAACCCAAATACCTGTTTGTCTGGATATTAACATTCTATATCGGTTTGTTTAATGCAATGCTGAGAATCTCTGATTCCGATATACTTAAAAATATTGCTCCGGTAGATGGAAGTTTCACCGGTCAAATAGTTTCAATACCTAACAGTAATATTGAGAACAATTCCAAATTCTTTTTTAAAGTTACAAAAGCCGATTATGAGCATAAAACAATTGATAAAATAAATTCTAAACTATTAGTAAGTGTAACAGACAAAGAAAATTCGGAAGAATTTAACAAACTCAAAATATCAAATTTTTATACAATTAAAGGCAGCCTAAGACCGCCTTTTAAGCCGGGAAATCCTTCACAATTTAACTACGGCGCCTATTTGAAAAACTACGGTGCGCATACAATTCTGTACTGTAGTATGGAAGATATAACCGCCCTCAATAACAAACCTACCGGCTGGAGTGCTTTTATACAAAAACTAAACGATGTTAGAAGTAAAATCATAACAACCCATAGCAGCTACCTTAAATCTCCCAATTTAGAACTTCTAGGCGGCATAGTGTTTGGAGATGATGCAGTAGCTCCGCCTGATTATATTAAAACATCTTTTATTAATTCAGGTTTGCTGCATATCCTTGCTGCTTCAGGCATGAATGTCGCCTTTATATACGGATTTTGGTTTATAATTGCCGGCTGGTTCAGATTACCGTTTAAGCTCAGAATAGCGGGCGGAATCCCGTTGATAATAGCGTATTCACTTATGACAGGTTTAGGAGCCTCTGTTGTAAGGGCTGCTGTTATGATTATTTTTATTCTTGCAGGAAAACTCATTGATAGAGATACGCACAGTATTGCACTTTTATCTTTTGTTGCTTTTCTTATGCTTTTATATAATCCTTCTTATCTTAATAACGTAAGTTTTCAGCTCTCTTTTGTTGTAACTTTCGGGATTCTTATCTGCTCACCGTTAATTATAAAGTTTGGCGGCGGAGATACTCTGTCAATAAAGGATAAAATCTTAAACAGTATATCGGGCAGCGTTCTGGTTCCGTTTATTGCACAAATCTGGGTTATACCGGTACAAATGTTTTATTTTAATACTATAAGCTTGTATTCAGTATTTGCAAATATAATTGCCGTGCCATTCCTTGCAATAGTAAGCTTTGGCGGGTTTGTGAGTTCTATTCTGGCAACGATTCCTGTTATTGGAAGCTTTATTTGCCGCACTTTTGATTTTATTCTAAATCCGTTTTTAACAATTATTATTAAAATATCAGAATTCTTTTCTAACCTGCCGCACTCGCTGATAACAGCACCTCATCCTCATATACTGCAAATCCTTTTGTATTATATTATTATTTGTGCAATCGTTCTGGTTATAAAAAATTCTTTATTTAATAAACGTACCGTTTTGGTTTTATCAGTTCTTTTTATTGTTTTTCTTGCTGCATTTATAAAACTGCCGGATAGGAATCTGGATATAATTTTCTTTGATGTACAAAATGCAGATTGTATATTACTGAAAACTCCAGAGAACAAATATATTATGATTGATACCGGTAAATCTGGATACAACGGCGGCAAATCACAGGCTGAATTTATTGTTACAAAATATATGAAAGACCGCGGAATTAAAAAACTCGATACAATTATTGTTACACACTTTGATAACGACCATGCCGGAGGTGCTGCCGACTTAATCAAATTTGGCAAACCTGATAAAATATATCTAAACTCGGATAGACAGAAAACTTACACAGCCGGAAAAATTTTCAAAACACTGGAACAGCATAAAAATACCAAAGTTCTTTTTGCAAAGAATAATGAAATAATATACGAGGAGCCGGGACTAAAACTAACAAATTATTTTGCTGGATTCAACCCGGATGAAGAGGACAATGAAAACTCTATAATAACTCTTGTCGAATATTACAACACAAAGCTTTTATTCACCGGAGATGCAGGTGTAACCGCGTTTAATCATATAAACTGGGATATTCCTGATATTGATATTTTAAAAGTTCCGCACCACGGCGCCTACGGGGTTCTGGATAAAAATATTCTTGATAAATTAACCCCGTCATTTGCAGTAATTTCTGTAGGGAAAAATATTTACGGACATCCGGCAAAATCAACTATTGACTTACTTCAAAATATTCCGTATGCAAGAACTGACGTAAATAATTCTATTAAAATAAGCGTAACCCCTAAAGGATATACGGTTTATAACTGGGATATGAAGTATAAAAAATATAAGCCGTTTATTTTAAATACTGCTTCACATTAAAAATTTTTGCCGCTGTTTCTGCGCATTTAGCAATTGTTTCCGGAAAGTTCCTCATTAATTCAAACGCTCTTAGTGAAATGCTTGAAACATCGGGCGGTGTGTTTATAATAGCGCCCGCATCGGCAAAGAGTTCGGCTTCTCCGCGGTTTTTATTTTCTATATTAAAATAATAATTCATATCCCGTTCAATACTTAACGATGGTTCAATACTTCTTGCTTTATCGAGTTCCTTCTTCATTATTTTTCTATAAGATTTATCAGTTGAAAAATTATATTTTTCGTGTTTTCCAAGGATTTCTACGTCGTTGGCATGCACCCCCTCGTGCATCAGCACAAAACCGCTTTGAACCTGGGGATTGATACAAATTTTATTTTTTTTAGGCAGATAGCAAGATGTTTCTTCCCCTGAATGCTCTATTATCAGTTTATTTTTAATCAAATTTATAAGGAACTCTGCCGGAACTTTCTTAACAGAATCAGTCAAATCCTTTGAAGGAATTATAGACGGCCGTTTGATTTTTGAGAAAGCATCGGTCTTTACATTTAAATAATATTTTTTCGCTTGCCTGCCGTCTGCTGTAAGCTCTGAAATGATTATTTTATCATCTTTAAACAAAATTTCATACTCTCTGCCGTCAATAATAGAAATAATACGATTTTCATCTATGACTTTTCTAATAACATTTCTGGCTAACAGAGGGGTACCTGATGAATCAGCGATATTGTATTTATATTCACTGTTACCGGCCGAGTCCTCTTTATAAAACACGTTAGTAATAACATTATTTTCATTTTTAAGATTAACTTTTTTCACCTTCTCACCGGTAAGCGGATTTTCTACTCCTCTTGAAATAACTTCCACATGCCCGTCAGGATAACTGTAGAATATATCATACATCCCCGGAAGTTTTGATTGTTTGTAATACTCGGTTCTTAATAATTCTCCGTCAGGAGATTTCTTTACAATCTTCTGTTCTTTTACGATATCTACATAACTCCCTATTGAATCAAAAACTCTGCTTATTTCTGCGTTTGTTATAATGTCTTTAAAATTTGTTTTTCCGCTTTTGATATTTTCTGATACCTGTTTGTAAATCGCATCAGAAACAGATAACAACTGTCCATTTTTTCCATATTCGTATGTAGAAACAAACGTTTGCAGATTACCATTTCTCTGTTTCATATCAATTAAATAGTGTTTTTTCCTGTCTTTAGTGCTGGTTGCAATTATAAATGAAGAAAGTGTTCCTGAATTATCTCTTTTTATTGAAAACAATTTTTCTTTTAATGCCAGAGCTGTATTAATGCTATCCGGATAAAATTTTTCTGGGGAAACATCGTCTAAAACTTCTGTTACCTCCGGAGTATAAAAAGTTTTAGCAGCCTCCGGCGCCTCGTAGCAATTCAGAGCTATATTATCCATATAACTGCAATACGGGTTAATTTCTTTAAGCTCTCCTGCAAGCTGAAGCATTTTAGTAATATTTTTATACGGTTTCTTTTCTTTATTCAATATATGCATAGCATCTATCAGGAAATAAATCCCGGCCCCGTTATCAAGCGCTTCGCTTATTATTGAATAATCTTTTCCCGCAAGCTTTACATCTTCAAAGTTTAAATTGAGTTTAAGATAATCAAACGGGTTACTGATTTTATTAGCAATATCCAGTTTTTGTGTATCAAATTTCCCGTTAGTTTTAACAGAATCCATATAGTTTACAAAGTTCAGCCAGCCGTTTTTAACGCAATAATCCGCATCAACGGCCTCTCCGCCGCCCATATCTCTGTACATATTTAATACCAGAGCCAGCGCAGGGATATAAACCAGTCCTTTTTCCAGACAATACTGGCCTAACAATTTTGCATCATTTGCGCTTTTAAACCCGTATTTTGCGTAATCTGCAATAACCTCTGCCATGGGAAGGTAATCTCTTAACTGCTTTTTCCGGGAAGAAGCAGCAACAAAAGTATCTTTTGAAGGTTTTGCAGTCCTTAAAGGCCGCTGATTATTATGCATAACGCTTTTTAGATTTTTTCCCGCTCTGTTTATATAAGGGTTAAGCTTAACCTTCATAATGATTATCTCCTTTTACGACATATTAATATAAAGCCAAAACAAATGTAAATCAAAAAATTTGCTATTACCTGATATTCTTATTACAAAATATTTACATAATAATAAATTCCTCTTGAAAAAAAATATTTCACTGTGTTATGATAATAACACAAGGAGCAAGTGTATAAATGACAATTAAAAATATTGTAAGACTGCTCTTGTCTGTAATTATTACCTCACAGTTAGTTTATGCTGCCGAAACAGATTATCGTATGGCTTATACAAATATGGACTGGTGGAATAAATATCAGGATGAGAAGCTGGTCGGATATATACAGGATTTAGTAATAAATAACCAGGATTTGAAAATAGCAAGTATACGAACTAAAGAGGCGCAGGAAGCTGTAAAAATAGCTGTTGGTAATCAACTGCCGTATATCGGGTTTGATGGTACCGCGCAGAGAACCTTCCATTCAAGTGATAATCAGTACGGTGCAATGCTCATTCCTTCTTATAAACAAAGTCAATTTATAATGCCGCTTACTGCTTCATACGAAATTGATATATGGGGTAAGAATCTTAATAACAAGCGGGCAGCAAAAAAATCTCTTGAAATGGTAAGAGAAAATGAACGTGCAACATATATTTCAACAATTTCAGATTTTGCAGCAGATTATTTTAATCTTATAAAGACTAAAAAATTAATTTCTAATTATGAAAAAGTACTGGATATTCAAACAGAAATTGCAGAGATGACCGAAACAAAATACAACTGGGGATTGTGCGGTTATCCTGAAGTTCTTACAGAAAAACAAGCGGTATCTCAGCTTAAGAATCATTTGAATAATTTAAAAGAGTTTGAAGACCTTCTGGAAAACCAGATGATTGTAATTCTCGGAAGCCGCACACCATCAAAAATTGTTGTAAGCGGCTGGGAAGAGGTAACTACCTTTGAAATCCCGTCAGAATTAAATGGTGCATTAATTCAATACAGACCGGATTACCAAAAAATGCAGCTTAATGTTGAGAAAAAAGGGTTTGATGTCAAATCGGCACGGGCAAACCTTCTCCCGACATTTACAATCTTTGGCTCAATAGGGTATAACGCTTATCAGACAGGGAAAATGTTTACACCGGCTACTTTTATGTCATCGGCCGGAATCTCTCCAAATATTGACCTGTTTACAGGCGGAGCTAAAATGGCAATATTTAGAATCCACAAATTGGGCTTAAAAGAAGCATTGCAGCAATATGAGAAAGTAGTCTTAACTTCTATGCAGGAGATTAATGACTCGCTTTCCTCAGCCAAGCTTATGCGTGATAACTATATTAACGGTATAGAAATATTTAAGAATCAAAAACATAAATTTGAACTTGCAGCACAAAAATTTGATATTGGTGCAATGTCAAGGCTGGAATATCTTAAACACGAAAAAGAAATGCTGGAGGTTGAAGAAGAAGAAATTTCCTCAAAAATTGATTACGTAGTTTCAACCATAAATCTTTACAAGGCAGTCGGCGGAATTGATTATTTGTCACAGCCTTCTGATACAGTAAAAGAGGATGTGTAATCTTATCCGGCAATAAATTTTAAAATTCTAATATCTTTTACTGCAATGCAAAAGTTTTATTTTTGCGATAAAATCAAGCTGTAAGAAAAGGGAAAAAATTATGTGGGATTATTCAGAAAAAGTACTCGATCACTATAGAAATCCGAGAAACGTAGGCAGTATAGATAATGCGGATGCAATTGGAGAAGCCGGTTCGCTTGCCTGCGGAGATTCACTTAAAATATACTTAAAAATAGATAACGGAATTGTAACAGATGCAAAATTCCAGACCTTCGGCTGCGGTTCTGCCGTTGCAAGTTCCAGTATATTGACAGAAATGATTATTGGAAAGCCGATTGAAGAAGTAAGAAAAATTACTAACAAGGATATTGCTGATGCATTAGATGGGCTTCCTCCCGAAAAAATGCACTGTTCTGTTATGGGACATGAAGCTTTGGAGGACGCGCTTAAACATTATTTCAAAGAAGAAGCCGCACAGCAGGAAAAAATTGTATGCACCTGCTTTAATGTAACAGAAAAACAAATATGGGACGCCATAAAAGATAACGGTTTGACTACCGTTGAAGAGGTCACAAATTATACCAAAGCCGGAGGCGCATGCGGACGCTGTAAAGGGATTATACAGGATATCCTCAATACCTACAACAAAAAATCAGCAGAAGAATCAAAAATGACTTCTACTCAGATGGTTTTAAAAGTTAATAAAATTATCGAAACAGTAATCGCTCCGGAACTTGAAAAAGACGGGGGCGGTATTGAATTAATAGATGTTTCCGGCAATAAAGTTATGGTTAAATTGTACGGGCGCTGTTCTTCATGTAAAAATTCGCTCGTTACACTAAAATCATTTGTCGAAACAACCCTAAGAGAAAAAGTCAGCAAAGAAATAGAAGTTATACAGGTATAAAAATGATTTACTTAGATAATAATGCAACAACAAAAGTAGACGAAAAAGTGCTGGAGGAAATGCTGCCATATTTAAAAGAAGAATATGCAAATCCTTCAAGCATGTATGATTTTAGCCGCAAAGCACACAATGCAATAAAAGAAGCAAGAGGAAAAATAAAAGATTTTATTAATGCCGCAAACGAGCGGGAAATAATATTTACCTCCTGTGGTTCCGAGAGTGCAAATATGGCTATTAAAGGTGTTCTCAGCTATAATCCGGCAAAAAGGCATATTATTACTACAAAAGTAGAACACCCGTGTGTACTAAATACATACAAAGAATACGAAAAACAGGGATATGAGGTCGATTATATCGGAGTTAACAATTCCGGAGAACTGGATTTAGAAGAGTTAAAAAATAAAATACGTAAAGATACTGCGCTTGTATCAATTATGTGGGCAAATAATGAAACCGGCGTTATTTTCCCTATAAAACAAATCTCAGAAATAATAAAAAGCAGAAGTCCTGAAACCAAATTTTTTGTCGATGCTGTTCAGGCAGCAGGTAAAATTCCTATTGATGTACAGGAAAACGGTATAGATTTACTTGGAATTTCAGGCCACAAGTTCCATGCACCCAAAGGTGTCGGTATGCTTTATATCAATGCAAAGACGTCAATCCCGCCGCTTATCACAGGCGGACATCAGGAAAGAGGTTTAAGAGCCGGAACAGAAAATGTACCATATATTGCAGGCCTCGGCAAAGCAGCAGAACTTGCCGCTTGCAATCTGGAATATGAAGCAAAAGAAGTAAAACGGCTGCGCGACAAGCTTGAAACAGGAATTCTCAGTTCTATATTTAATGCTCGGTTGAACACTTCAATTACAAACAGAGTACCCAATACTACCAATATCGGGTTTGAGTATATAGAGGGCGAATTAATTTTATTACACCTGAGTGATTTGGGGATTTGTGCAAGTTCAGGCAGTGCCTGTACTTCCGGTTCATTAGAGCCAAGCCATGTTTTAAGAGCAATGGGGACTCCGTTTACCTCGCTTCACGGAAGTATAAGATGGAGTTTGAGTAAATACACTACAGAACAAGATATTGATTATGTACTCGAAAAACTTCCGGCTGTAATTGAGAAATTAAATAAAATTTCTCCGTTCCAAAGGGAACTAGAACACCTTAAGGCTTGTAAAGGTGTGTAAAAGCATAAAAAAACAAATATTATAGAATTTCATTCTGTATAAAATTCATATTCTTTTCATAAGTAATTTTTATACTTTTAAATAAAGTTAGAAAATTAGGGCTGTTTTGGTATTTATTCATTAATCTGTCATATTCTTTATTAAATCTTGAAATGTTAATATAATTTTTACGCTTGTTATAATTACTCATCACGGTGTTTTGAAGTATTTCAAGTTTCTGGGCATCAGTATCCTGCCTTAGTGCAAAATATACCGGATTTGCATTTTTTCTTAAGAAATTTTCCGCAAAAACTCTGTTAACTCCGCAATATTTTTCAATGTCTTTATTACCATGCTGTTGTGAAAGCTTATTCAGACCTATAAAAATATCTTTTACTAAATGTTTCATTCGCGTTATATATTTATTAAAATCACCATAAGTTTCAATATCACCTTCAATTAATTTATTTTCTTTTTTTCTCTGCATATAAAGATGGTAATTCAATGTTGTAAATCTTAAATCAATAAAATTCTTTTCAATATTGACAATTTCATCTACAGGATTTTTAAAAAGCTCTGCTAAAACCTTTTCGTATTTTACAGCTTTATTGGATATTCCGTCAGAACTTTTCAGGCTCGAATAAAAATCAGCTCTTTTATTATAGTATCCGGATAATGATTTTAAATAGTTTTTAATTATACTATTTTTTTCTGCTTCCGGCATTTTAAAAACTAATCCTAAACACCTGTTCTCAAACGAATTAATATTTGATTTTACCGGATGATAAAGGTTTCTATCAAGATGATGAAAATCATTAAATGCATCAAAGTTTTTCTGCTTAATATTTTTATATTCCATAAATTCAAAGTCTATAAACCCTGCTTTATTATTATGTACAAGAATATTATTAGGATTAAAGTCATAAAACATCAATCCATTAACATCATATTTAAATAATTCTTCTGTAATATCATCTAAGAGTTCCGGTGCTACATTTTTTTGCTTAGACAATGGTTTTCCCTGAACAACACTGCTTACAAGGTGTTCTCGGCCTTCAAATTTAAAATAATCGACTAATTGTTGGGTTCTGGAGCATACGGCCGGAATGCTCTCCAGTATTTCAGCCTCTTTTTTAAGGTTTCCGCCGCCATATAAAACCGGCTTTCCCGGTGTCAAAATTTTTACTGCAATATTACCTTTACCGGGGAAGAAAATATTATAGACCGTTCCAAACGTTCCTTGCCCAAGAAGGCTTATAGCATTGTTATCTCCCTTGTAATTATCAATTAATCTTTTTATATAAAGTTTTGACACAGATAAAAAACCATCTTTATATAATCTGGCATTAAAAAACACAGGATAGGAATTTTCCGGTGCAATTTCTGTACCGGATTTATTTTTGTATATACTTGTCATATTTGTTCTTTTAGCAGATTTATTATTGAATGAATGAAGAATAGAATTAATTTTCATACTCACCTAAAAACTTAACAAAAGAGTTTTATCCAAACTAATAAGTTAATCCTCGGGCAGCATTCTTGGTTTAATTACTGCGATTGCACATGCAAGCCCGGCTCCAACATACGGTAGTGAGGCCATTGCTGTTCTTGTCGCTCTGGAAACAAATCTTGCACTCTTTTTTATATAATCCGGCTGGCTTAATATTCTGCGTCTATAACTTAACCGGCCGTCACGCATTGATTCTTTTATACCCATAATAAAACCATTATTATCAACTTCTTTAATAGTATTGACAACTCCGTTTCTGATTTTAGGGTGATTATTAGCAAGATTGTTCCCGAATTCGTTAAGAAGATAATATCCGCCGGTTGAAGCAACACCGACACCGGCCATTGTAATAAGTCCGTGTTTATTTTCAAACTCCCTGACCTTTTCTGAATTTCTTGCCAGAAACTTATTGGTCCCCAGCATTGTACATAAGGATAATAAAAAAGCACCCCACTTTAAACCGCTTTTCGCTCCTTCAAAAATCATCTTTGAAGGCATTTTTCTGCGGCTCTTATATCCTGCGCTTAAAGCTGCAAGTGCAGGAGTTGATAACAATATCTTATCTTTTTGGTCTAAACTCCTGCTGTTGGATGTAAAACTTTGCAAAGAGAACGCACCGCAAGGAACACGCATCTTCTATAACTCCTTTAAAAACCTTCTATATTTTAACATCTTAATGAGAATTTTCTGACATGCATGGACTAAATTATTTACATAACTTTACAAATGGGCAACTTTTTAGCAGCTTTCTACTTTATATAAATAGTAGTAAGTGTATAAGGTTAAATTATGGCTGAATATTTGGACAAACAATTACAAGTTCCTAATTACTCAGGAGTAAATATACAAATAATAAATCCTGCCGTGAATATGGGAGGACAAGGTAATTTACCGGTAACACAAAACGGACAGAACATAAAACGGCTGCCGGTTCAGACACAAACAACTGATACCAATCAAACAAGTCCTGCAACACCACCTGATACACAGCGGGTGCAGACTCCGTGGAGCAGCATTCCTAACGGTTCAATTTATAATAACAATAATAATGAAATACACAACAATGTTCAGTACCCGCAGCAATATCAGGGTTATCCTTATCCTGCTCCGTATATGGCATATCCGCCATATCCTGCATATCCCGGTTATCCGCCGTATCCGCCGCAGGCAACAGCTCCGGCAGAAGAAAAAAAAGAAGCCCCTGAAGGAAAAAAACGAATTGTTGCACTAACTGATAATTATATAAAATCATTAGAAAATTACTTAAATAATCCGAATAAAGAAGTAAGACTCCAGGCAGCAAAAGATATTGTACGGCGTTTTGAAGAAGATGCTGCCAGATACAATGATCCTGCACTAAATGCTTTAGTAAACAAAATGCTTCAAGACCCTCAGGGGTCAGTAAGAGGGATTGCTTTAAGCCTTCTTAGTACAGGTACCGCTCAGGGAAACAATTATACAATAACTCTGCTGAATAATATGAAAAACAATCAGGCAGATAAAGAAGATTCACTTCAAGCAGCAGAAGCGCTGCTTAGAATGTCTGCCAAAACAGAAGTAGTGAGCTACCCGCTTCCGCCGGAAGAGGCAAAGAAAAAAGAGGCTGTAAATCATGGCTATCGCACTTAAAAACATTTTAATAAAAACAGCAGGCGCCGGCGGGCTTGGACTCGGGGTCTATGACGCACACTCGCGTGCCAGAAGGGATTCTATTCGTTACGGAAAAATTCAAATGGCAGACTCAACTCTTGATGCATGGCTTGATGCAAATAGACTTTCTAAAGAAAGTGATGTTGATAATATGCTAAAACGCGGAGCTTTTAAATGGAGATTGGACAGCCCTTTAGCAAAAATGTGGGGAAATATTAAAGGCTACACCGCAGGTTTTTGCAGTTCACTTGCTGATAATGTTGTACCAATAGGACTTTCAGCAGGAACACTAATGGCAAAAGGCGGAGGAATATTGCAAAAAATCTTTGCCGGCGGTCTTGGAATTTACGGCATATACGCTATTATAAAGGCTTTTACCGGCATGGACAGAACAAATAAAATGAATTAATTTGTTTTATCTATAAAAATTTCATCAAGATTATAACCAATACCTGATAATGATGATGGGTAAAGGTTTTTTAAATAATTACGCGCGGCAATTATTCTAATTGGAGAATACAGATAAATCATAGGTTTTTCATCATAAATAATTTCCTGATATCTGTCATAGAGCTTTTTGCGTTCTTCAAAATTCGTTTTAAGAGCCGCTTCATCAAAAATATAATCAAGCTCTTTTTCCATCGGGAGCCTGTCATCAATATTATATCCGGCAGGCCGCTGGTTAAACATATGCAAAGGCCCCGATGAATACCAGACATTTTTACCGCTGTGCGGCTCAAGCGGAGAGCCTGTAAGCCCCATAATAGCCATATCATAATCATAAGTATTTACAAGCTTATTGACAAGAGAATTAAACTCTATCGGTTTAAAATTAACTTTTATTCCTAAATCCTCAATATCCTGTTTAATCATAACACCGAGGGCTTCGCGTTCTGTATTTCCGGCATTGGTAAACAGATCAAATTCGACATAATTTGTATTTTTATCCCTTAATTTCCCGTTTTTATCATAATAAAACCCGCCTTGAATAAGAAGTTCCCGTGCATGTTTCAAATCGCGCTCATGTCCTTTAAGATTTTTATTAAGATAGATAGAATTAAGACTTTCCGCCGTAAAGAGCGGAACTCCGAGGCCGTTAGCAATATTCATTACCATACTCTTTCTGTCAAGAGCATAATCAATTGCGGCTCTGAAATTTTTATTTGCAAACCACTCCTGCTTAATTGGGTTTACATTATACTTCCCGTCTTTATTTTTGCGGGTATTAAGATTAATAGTGATAAACATCGTTCCGGTATCCGGCCCCAGATTATAAACCGTATAATCAGAGGTTGGTTCTTTTGCCTTGTATCTGGCAACATTAGCCCCGCGGATACTTATCATATCAATCTCTTTTGCTTCAAATTTCAGGATTTCATTATTGAAATCTGCAACAATAAAATAAACAATTTTATCAAGGTAGGGAAGTTTTTCATTATTAGTATTCACCTTGTAATAATCAGGGTTTCGTTCATATACAACTCTTTGAGCTGGAACGTATTCTTTAAGTCTGAAAGCACCGCTTATAACCAGGTTGTCTGGATTAATATCGGTTGATAAAAATGTATTAAACGCATCGGCGCCTTTATCCGAAACAGGTTTAAAAATATGCGCAGGAGCAATGGGGGTAGATAACTGTCTTAAGAACGGAGCAAATGGTTTTACTGTTGTAAATTTTACAGTATAATCATCTATTTTTTCTACAATCGGCAATTTCCCGTCTATCACCATCATATCACGGGTAGAAGTATTTCCTAATCCTGCAAAAATAATTTCTTTGTATGTATATATGACATCATTAGCAGTAATTGGACTGCCGTCAGACCACTTAATCCCTTTTCTTAAGTTTATTGTATACTCTCTGCCATCCGGAGATATAGTATAATTCTTGGCAAGAAGGGGAATGACCTCGCCGGTCGCAGGATTAGAGGTTAAAAGTCCGTCATACATAATTCCGCCCATTGTGGAGGATGTCGCATCCATTGCGTTAAAAGGGTTAAAGGTTTTTGGCCCCTCCCCGATTGTGGATATAAAAAATTCTCCGCCGAATTTACCGTTCTTCGCCCCTGATTTATAATAATCAACTCCGTCGATTGTTACAGTAGTATCGGGTTCTCTTTGAGGTGTATCAATAACCGGCGAAGGTTTGTATGAATGTTTTTGAGGTTCATAAGGTACATCCTTATGGAATATAAGCACCATAAAAAGCAGAATAATAACAAATATGGTCAATATACCGGACAACCTCTTCATAACAACAGAATAGCATGAATAAGTTCAATTGCCATACCCGTAGTGAGTAAATAACTATTCTTATCCGGCTATTAGTTTTTCATAATGTGTTTTATAAAACTTATCAAATTCATCATTTAAGATTGCCTGACGGGCTTTTTGGGCAAAATCTATCAGGAATTTAATATTGTGAATACTCATCAAAGCTTGACCCGTACCTTCCTGACATTTATAGAGATGTCGCAGATATGCGCGTGTGTGATTTTTACAGCAGTAGCAGTCGCAATTTTCATCAAGCGGCCGCGGATCATCATAGTACTGGGCATTTTTAATTTGTTTTTTGCCCTCATAAGTAAAGAAAGAGCCATGCCTTGCATTTCTTGTCGGAAGAACACAATCAAACATATCAACGCCGCGTAAAATACCGTCAAGCAAATCTTCAGGAGTTCCTACTCCCATAAGGTAGCGCGGTTTATTTTCAGGTAAAAGCGGAGCAGTAAGTTCCACAAGGTGATTTTTAATCTCTGGCGGCTCACCTACGCTCACACCGCCGATTGCATAACCGACCGCGTCAAAAGTTGAAACAACGGCTGCACTTTCTCTGCGCAAATCATCTTCAAATGCCCCCTGACAAATAGGGAACAGCGCCTGATTTGTTGATGTTTTTGCTTTAAAACATCTTTCAAGCCATCTGTGTGTTCTCTCCATTGCATCTTTTGCCGTTTTATAATCACAGGGATAAGGAGCGCACCAGTCAAAGGCCATAATTATATCGGCGCCTATATCCTGCTGAATTTCCATAGAAACTTCAGGGCTTATAAAATGCTTTTTACCATCTTTGGGATCCCTGAATTCTACACCTTCTTCAGATATTTTTCTTAAATGTGCAAGCGAAAATACTTGAAACCCGCCGGAATCAGTTAGAACAGGTTTTTGCCAGTTCATCCAGCCGTGAATACCGCCGAATTGTTTTATAAGTTTATGTCCGGCTCTCAAATATAGATGATATGAGTTTGCAAGAATAATTTGCGCACCGGTATCATAGAGATTGTTGTTAGTAACAAGTTTAACAGTAGAGTTAGTCCCGACAGGCATAAAAATCGGAGTTTCAATATCACCGTGCGGCGTATGAAGAACTCCGGCTCTTGCGCCGGAGTTCTTGCAAATATGTACCAAATCGTAACTAAACCCCTGAACGTTCCTGGTCATAAGTAATCATCTCCAGCATAGACTGCCAGTTATCATAGACTTCTTCGGGTTTAAAGTAAATACTTATTTCACGTGCAGCACTTTCAGGCGCATCAGAAGCATGGATAACATTGTATTCCATAACCTGCGCAAAGTCTGCTCTAATCGTACCAACATCAGCTTTAACAGGATCTGTACACCCAACCATGTGCCGTACACTTTCTATAGCACGATATCCTTCAACTACCATAGCAACAATCGGGCCGCTTGTAATATAGTTCACTAATCTGTTATAAAACGGTTTGCCCTGATGTTCTTCATAATGTTTTGCTGCAAGTTCAGGTGTTACCTGCAAGAGTTTCATTGCAACAATCTTAAAACCTTTTGTTTCAAACCGGTCAATAATTTTACCTATTAATCCTCTTTTTACACCATCCGGCTTGATTGCTACAAATGTTCTTTCTTCCGAAATCATAATCTCTCCTTAAACTGTCTTCTTGTGTTATTACACCATAAAGAAATTTTTTTGTAAATAAAATCAGCCGTTTTTCCTAAATATTGCAAGCCTGCGGACATGTTTCTCCTCTGTAGGGAGTGTATATTCAATCATATCAAGCAGCTCAAACCTTGTTTTTTCTATCGTTTTTCGGGCTGATTTGAGTTCTTCATCAAGAAGTTTTGATTTATACGCCGCAAAATATCCGCCGGAAGTTAAAAGCGGTGAGGCATAAAGTAATAATTTATCCAACGATGCCAGCGCACGCGATGTAACAACATCAAATTTTCTTTCTCTGAAATTTTCTATTCTGGAACAAACGGGATGTAAATTCCACAAACCTAATCTCTGTTTGATATTTTCAATAGCGCGGATTTTTTTAGCAATACTGTCAAGCGCCCAAACTTGTATATCAGGATATTCAATTGCCACCGGCACGGCAGGAAAACCTCCGCCTGTTCCTATATCAAGAAGGGTTTTGGGAATAATATATTTTTCAAAAAACAGGGAAATCCCGAGAGAGTCAGCAATATGTTTTTCATAAAGATATTTTTCTTCGTTTCCGGATATGAGATTAACCTTTGCATTCTCTTCTAAAAAAGCTTCCATATACGGCTTAAATTTATTTCTATCCATATTTTTTCATAATCTCCGTATACTTTTCAGACCCCAGCCGAATTTCCATATCTTTTATTCTTGCTGTAATCTTATCCAGATTTTCTCTGGAAAAATCGTCTTTAACATTCATATATACACCGACATATTCTTTTAATGCGTTTTCATTATCATTAATGCGGTAGTAATAATCGCCGGCAAGAAGGTGCGACTGTGCGATATAAAACGAGTCGTTCAATGTTTCTGCACTGTTTTGCGCTGTTTTTATATACGGCAGTGCCTTTGCCGGCGTTGTTTCAAAATACAGACCGGCAAGACGGGTTGCAGAGTAGTAAATTCCATCATAATTATTTTTAGCCATATCAATATCGTAAGCTTTTTTGTAGTATTCTTCTGCTTTTTTTAAATCACCGGCTTCTTCAAGCATCGTTCCAAGGTTGCAGAATACCGGCGATAAATAAGTCTGCGCACCTGATTCTATATATTTGTAATAATAGGATATGGCCAATTCTTTTTCATCGTGTTCATCAAGCGCCACGGCATACCGGAAATAAAGCTCCTCGGCTGTTTCTTTAGATGTGGTTTCGTCTATTGAATCAACCCCTTGTTTGTAATAAACAAAAGCTTCATCATAATTCCGGGAATAATCCTCTAAATTTCCAAGCTGTAAACACGCATCTATCATAAGTCCTTTAGGAGAGTCCTGCGAAAATATAACTTCTTTCAGAGTGTTACGAGCAGCCTCCAGATTGAACATGTTATAATATACATTTGAGATTTCATATTTTATATAGTTAACATTTATCGGCTCATTATTTTCATTAAAAAAATCTTCTACAATAAGATAATAATGAAGCGCTTTGGACCAATCAGAAGTTTTAGAATAAAGTCTTGCAAGAGCGGTATAAACATCAATCAGTTTCATACGGTTATTTGACGATTCCAGAACATTGTTATAAATTTTTATTGCCTCATTGTATTTATGAAGCGAGGCCAATTTTTCAGCATTTTTAACTAAATCGTCTATGCTTGATTTAGTGGAATTAAGCGTATTATTTTCCGGAGCCTTAACCTTATCAGATTGTTCCTGCTGTATTTCCGCGGCGGCCGGTGCATCATCAACAAGTTCCGCATTGCTCTCGGATTTTGCGGTATGGTACTCAATCTCTGCATTTAAAGATTGTCTAGAAAGCTTTAGTACTCTATTTTCCGGTTTTTCTTTTAACTGCTCTTTATAAATATCAGCCAAATATTTGTGGAGTTTTTGTTTAATCTTCACAGGGATAATAATTTCTACAGCTGAGTGGAAATAATCACTCACATAAATAACGCCTGATGATTCATAAATATACCCGTTTTTTAAAAGGTATTTTACAGACATTTCGTCGTACAAATCCAGAACACTCAAAGCATCATAGGATATTCCGTGTCTTAAGAGCAGTAAAAACCAGAAAAAATTCCTTATTGGAAGCGGCAGGACTGATATAGCCGCATCACAAAGATACTTATCAAATATTTTACCGGCGTTTTTGCATCTTAGCAAAAATTCTTTAAGCGAAATCCCCATGTTATTAATAACATTTGATGTAAGTTTTGCATAATAATAGTACCCGCGGGTAAGCTTATACAGCTCTTCTATTTCAACCTCATTAAATTCAATATTTTTAGAGCGGATATATGCAGAAAATAAATTACGATTTAGCGCTTTTGATATAATCTTTGTATATTCTATTCCCGGAGGAAGCAGGGATGAATCAAAGGTTTTTGCCGTAATGATTATTTTAACTTTGTCATAGTTAACAACAGAGAATAAAAAATCAAGAATAAGTTTTGCATTTTTCTCCTGCACATTATCAAAAGTATTAATAAAAATTAAAATCGGGAAACTGCTTACACTTATGTAACGGTTAAGGGTTTTGGCAAAGTTTTCAATTTTGGGAGAGAATATCTTTTTAGCATCCGGTGTTTTTTGCATTATATCAATAAAATGCATAAGAATATCATCGCAGACAGTGGCTGCTTTGCAATCAAATTCGACTCTCAAAACATTAGGAGCAAGAAACCCTTCGGAATGTTCTATTATAAGCCGTTTCCCTGTTCCGCCAAACCCGGTAAGCAAGAGAATCGACTGCTCGGGTGCTGCATAGAAGTCATATATCTTTTTCAGCTCAGTTATATTATTTTCCTGCAAAAAAGTACTTATATGGGTAGATTTTATATTAACTATATCGTTTTTGTTGATATTACTATTTACAAACTTAACCATCCAGTTAATTTTACAGTATTTATCAAGTTTTTTCAAGAGCGCCCGGCGGCAAAGATGGTAAAAAATATTCCCCCTTGTCATAAATACAAAAATAAAATAAAATTAAAAACAGAAAAACTATCGGATAAAAGAGGAAAATTATGAAGAGAAAAGCTTTTACATTAATGGAGATACTTTTAACAATATGTATTATCGGTATTATTGGTACTATCCTTGCCAAAGTAATCGGCGGAGCCATGCCTGATATTTACAAAGCCCGGTTCTTAAAAGCGTACAATGCTTCTAAAATGATAGTTCACGATATGATAAATGATTCATCACTTTATCCGGATGTAGATACATCAAGTCCGCTGTACGGATTTGGTAATACGGAGAAACCGCCGCGGGGAATATATTCAAGTGATACGTTCAGCGGTGCAAATAAATTCCCGATGATTTTTGCTGACAAACTCGGTGTTCCGTCAGGCAACGTATCCGGCGGAAAATTTTATTCAACGAGGGATAACCTTGAATACGAAATTACCGGTTCAGGTTCGTATACAATAACTTTTTATGCAACTATAAAGGATGAAAGAGTAGCACTCGGCGGCTTAAATGTTACTCAGGATGGTGCGGTGTCCTGCTTCTCAGGCAGAGATTACTGCGGCGAGAAAATGACCGATCTTAAACGTGATTTTGGCGAAGATTAGAATAAAATGCAGGTTATATTTTAAACTGCATTTATTGCTTCTGCAACTGCAAAGGCTCCGCTCCAGCAGTTTTGCAGATTAAACCCGCCGCAAAACCCGTCAATATCAAGGATTTCACCTGCAAAATACAAATTCTGAATAGATTTATGTTCAAAACTTTTTGAATTTATACATGCTAAATCAACGCCGCCTGCCATAACGGTTTCGCCGTCAGGTTTAGGAGCTTTGACTTCTATTTCATAATTTTTTAGATATTCAAAAATCCCATCTCTGATGCGGGCATTAACCGAACCGGCCGGCATATCAGGAGAATATCCTTTCTCCGTTAAGAAAAAATTAACAAAATTTTTAGGCAGAAACAATGATAATACATTTTTTAATCCTTTTTTAGAATTCATATTAAGTATATTCTGGAACTTTTTAGAAGATGGTATTTCTCCGCTAAGCAAGTCAAAATGGAGTTTGTAGGGGAAATCATTCTGCGCTTTTATAGACGAAATCCTGAAAACAAGAGGCCCGGATATGCCAAAATGCGTAAATAATAAATCTCCGGCTTCACCCGTTTCGCTGTTATAAATATCCTTTAAAACCACTCCGCTTAATGAGCAGTAATTCATTACAGTTATCAGACCGGTTAATGCGGGCTTTACAGGTATAATTTTTATTGCTAAAGAGTTTAAAAAATTAAAATTACAATGGCCGCCGGCAGTAACAATAACTTTATCAAAAAAATACTTTTCCCTGCCGCATATAATACAAAAACCGCCGTCTTTGCGTTGAATATCTGTAACTGCTGTTTTTTCTATATTACAATGCTTTATCTGCGAGAGCATTCTTTCACGTACAAATTTTGCACTCATTTTTTCAGGGAAAACCCTGCCGTTTTCCATAACTATCGTATTAACTCCGATACTTTTAAAATATTCCGCCGCATCTGCTGATGAATATCTGGAAAGAGCTGAATATAAAAACTTCTCTCCCCTCGGATAGTTAGCTGCAAAACTTCTGTAATCAGATTCGGAATTAGTAATATTACATTTTCCGCCGCCGGTTGGCAGCAGTGTTAAAAGAAGCCCTTTAGGCTCAAAAATTGTAACATCAAATCCTCTGTCTAAAAGTGCGGCTGTCATTACACCGGCAGGGCCTCCGCCGATTACAGCAATTCTACAGGCGCGTACCATACAGGCAGACCATTTCCGGATTTTCAAGCTCATCATATAATTTAGACACGGTCTTATTATACAGAGGATGAACAAAATCCTGAGCTATTTCAAGCATTGGTACAATCATAAATGCACGCTTATGAAAAAATTGATGCGGTATAATCAAATCCGGCTTGTTTATCACTTTGTTATCATAAAAAATAATATCAATATCAATACACCGGTCGGTATAAAGTTCTCCTTTCGGGGTATCATCTACTCGCCCGAGAGTTTTTTCAATAAACTTAATAGCCTTCAACAACTCTTCAGGAGAAAGGGTTGTACTTATTTGCATAACAGCATTAACAAACAGATTTTCACTTTCCATCCCCCACGGTTCTGTTTCATAAAAGGAGGAGGTCGTCACAATGCTGATACCGCCCGTTCCTTTAAGGAGTGAAGCAGCCTGCTGTATATAACCTATTCTGTCGCCCTGGTTAGAACCCAGGCATAAATACGCTGTTGACATAAGTCAATTCTATATCTTATTCAACCTCTTTGTCAATTATTTCTGCCCATTTCCCTCCCTATATTTACCCCATGTTTACCCCCGCTCTGTTTCTGATATAATAAAATTACTTGGTGAGGAATTAGTATTATGCAAGACATGTTAGATAAAATAAAACAAATAGAAAAAAAATACATAGAACTTGGCGAAACATTAATGGATCCAAATGTTATAGCTGATTATAACAAGTTCCGCGACCTGTCGAAACAAAGAAAATCAATGGAAGAAACGGTAGAATTATATTACGCATGGCAAAAAGCAACAAAAGAAATAGAAGAAGCAAAAGAATTGATGTTTGCAGAAAATGACCCCGAAATGAAAGCTTTTATGAAAGCTGACATTGAAGAGAATGAAAATAAAATCAAAGAGTACGAAGAAAAAATGAAAGTACTTCTTCTGCCTCGCGATCCGATGGATGATAAAGATATTATGTTAGAAATAAGAGGCGGTGCAGGAGGGGATGAAGCAAACATTTTTGCCGGTGATTTAATGAGAATGTACCTTAAATATGCTGATAAGCAGGGCTGGCAAACCCAGATTCTCTCTAAGAACGAATGCGAAGCCGGCGGAGTATCGGAAGTTATTATATCAATGAAAGGGGACAGCATTTACTCTAAACTAAAATATGAATCAGGTGTACACCGCGTACAAAGAGTTCCTGAAACAGAGTCACAGGGCAGGGTTCATACTTCAACAGCAACAGTTGCAGTTATGCCGGAGGTTACAGATGTTGAAGTAAATTTAAATCTGAATGATTGTGAAATCTCAACAGCACGTTCAGGCGGTGCCGGCGGACAAAACGTTAACAAAGTAGAAACGGCTGTCCGTGTATTCCACAAGCCGACAGGAATAATGATTTTCTGCACGGAAGAACGTTCACAGTTACAAAACAAAGAACGTGCTTTAGAAATTCTTAAAGCAAAACTTTATGATTTGGAATTGCAAAAACAAACTAAAGAAATAACCGATCTTAGACGTTCACAGGTCGGAACCGGTGATAGAAGCGAACGTATCAGGACATATAATTTCCCGCAGGGAAGGCTTACTGACCACAGGATTAACCAGAACCTCAATGTCTGGACAGTTATTGAAGGAGATCTGGATGAATTAATCAATTTATTGATTGAGTATGACCAGAAATTGAAACTTGAAAAACTAGCAGCAGGTGTATAAATGTTGCGAAAATGTGTTGGTTGTGGCAAACTGGAAGAAGCAGATAAAATGATTAAGCTGACTAAAGAGTACAAATCCGGCAAAGTCATTATCTCGCCTGATTCAAAGGTATTTGGCAGATCGGCATATCTTTGTTATAATCAAATGTGTATAGTGAAATCTTTTAAGAAAAATAAGTTAAATAAAGCCTTGAAGACTTCACAGGAATTGAAAGGATTATTTAATAATGGAGAATACCAGAGTAAGTGAATTAGCAAAAGAACTTGGAATGACAAGCAAAGAAGTGATAGAAAAGTTTGCAGAAATATCTATTGCTGTTAAATCGCATTCCAATGTGGTAACTCCGCAGCAAATAAGACGCTTAAAAGAACACCTGGGACAGGCAAGCGGGGCGCCGGCTAAAAAACCAAAAGCATTTGTCGTAAAGAAAACAAAACCTGTAGAACAATCTGAAACAACAGAAAATACGGAACCAAAACCAGAAAAAGTAAAAAAAGCTTCGGATAAGCCGCTTATCGAAATAGTCAAGAAAAATACACCTGTTGAGAAAAAAGAAGAACAAAAGCCAGAACCAGAACCGGTTGAAGAACAAACAGAAATAAAACCGGAAAAAAAGGCAGTAAAAGTTGAACATACAAAAATAGAATATCCTGACAAAAAAAGCAGCAGAATTGAAATAGTCCGCAGAGCGCCGCAAAAAACAACAGTTGAAAAAGTTGAACGTAAAACGCAGACGGGTGATAAACGTGCAGCAGACGGCGATAAAAAACCGTTTAAGAAAGAACATAATCAGGAGAAAAAATTAGTAGAAAGACGTATCATTCCGCAAGAAATATACGATAATAAGGGATTTTCCAAGAAAAAAGATAACAAGAAAAAAGATAAAGATTATAATTCAAAGCAGGAAGAACAAGAACGCATATCCCTGGAAAAAACGGCCGCACATAAGCATAAGAAAAAAGTACATAAAGACAACGAAGAAGTTGAAGTAACACAACTGGTTGTCAACCGCGCAATGACAATTAACGAACTTGCTGAAAAAATTAAAAAGACACCGGCGGAAATTGTTAAATTTCTTATGTTTCAAGGGATTATGGCAACCGTTAACCAGCTTATAGATATAGATGTAATCAAAAAAGTTTGTGCAGAATACGGACTTGAAGTCCTTGATGAAGACCTTGAAGCTTATATTGAAGAAGAAATGGAAAAGGAAGAGAAGAACAAGGCCTTTAGTGAAGTAGATAAAAAACTGCTGAAGAAGCGTGCGCCTGTAGTCAGTATTATGGGACACGTTGACCACGGTAAAACAACACTTCTTGACAGTATCCGCGCATCAAAGCATAAAATTGTTTCAACAGAAGTTGGCGGTATTACGCAATCTATCGGTGCTTATACAGTTTATCTTGATAATAAAAAAGAGAAGAAAATCGTTTTTGTAGACACCCCGGGACACGAAGCGTTTACAGAAATGCGCGCTCGCGGTGCAAAAGCTACAGATATTGCAATCCTTGTAGTAGCAGCAGATGACGGTATAATGCCGCAAACAATCGAAGCGATTAACCACGCAAAGGCAGCAGAAGTGCCAATCATTGTTGCAGTAAATAAAATAGATAAACCGGGAGCAGACCCGTCAAAAGTTTTACAGCAATTAACAGAACACGGACTGGTGCCTGAAGAATGGGGCGGTGATACGATTGCTGTTAAGGTTTCAGCCCTTCAAGGACAGGGTATTGATGAATTATTGGAATATATTCTGCTTCTTGCTGATGTTCTTGACCTAAAAGCAAACCCGAAAGCGGAAGCAAGCGGTGTTGTTATAGAAGCAGACTTAGACAAAGGCAAAGGGCCTGTTGCAACACTCCTTGTCCAAAACGGAACTTTAAGAACAGGAAACTGCATAGTAGTAGGAACAGCCTGCGGCAGAGTTAGAGCATTATTATCGGATTCAGGAGAAAGGATTACCAAAGCTGAACCATCAACGCCGGTTGAAGTTCTGGGGCTTACAGAAGTTCCGCAGGCAGGTGATTATTTTGAAGTTGTACAGAACGAAAAAGAGATGAAAACTATCGTTGAAAAACGTAAAGAAAAAGAACGTAACAAACGGTTAGATGCAATGCTTCCTGCTCACATAAGAAAAGAAGCCGTACAGGGTAAAGAAGGTGATATTCCTCAGCTTAACCTGATAATTAAAGCTAATACTTTCGGTGCCGCAGAGGCCGTTTCTCAGGCTATTGCACAGCTTGAATCAAAAGAAATTATTACCAAAATTATCCACGTAGGTGTCGGTGATATCTCTGAAGCCGATGTAATGCTGGCTTCAGCCTCAGGCGCATTAATTTTAGGTTTCACCGTAAAAGAAGATTCAAACGCGTTGGCTGCCGCAGAGCGTGAAGGTGTTACTATCAAGAAATACGATATTATTTATCAAATCCTTGAAGATATGGAAAAAACAATGATTTCTCTTCTTGACCCTGAAGTTAAAGAAGTTGCACTCGGTAAAGCAGAAGTTCGTCAGGTCTTTACAATAGGCAAAACAACTAAAATTGCCGGCTGCTACGTAACAGAAGGTAAAATTGTACGTGCTAAAAATGCAATACTTTTAAGAAACGGCCAACAAATATTCAAAGGGGCAATTGACCAGCTTAAACGTTTCAAAGATGATGTTAAAGAAGTCGCTCAGGGTTTTGAATGCGGTGTTTCTTTCAGTAAATGGAATGACATTGAAATCGGTGATATCATTGAAGTTTCCACAACTGAAGAAGTCGAAAGAACAAGTCTTTAAGTACGATTATTTATAGGAGTAATAAACAATGTCCCTAAGAAATGAACGTGTAAGAAAAGAATTAATGCGTGATATATCAGAAATCCTCAGAAAAGAAATCAGAGGATTATCCGGTGTTGTATCAATTGTCGATGTAGAAGTTTCTCACGACAACTCCTATGCTAAAGTTATATACAGTGTGCTTGGTTCTCCTGAACAGGTTGAAAAAGACAGAGAAATTATTGAAAAAAATACCTCAAAAGTCCGGTACGAAGTCGGAAAACGTATCAGATTGCGTTTAACGCCGGAAATTAAGTTTGTATACAGCGACGGACTGGAAAAAGGCTCTAAAGTAACTGAATTAATAGACAAAATTTCTAAAGGTGAGATTTAGTGTTTGGTTTTCTCAATGTCTATAAGCCGTCAGGAATGACTTCACATGATGTCGTTGCAAGACTGCGGAAGATTACCGGAATTAAACAAATTGGTCATACAGGGACACTGGATCCTTTTGCGGAAGGGGTTTTACCCGTGTGTATAGGAAAAGCAACGCGGCTTATTGAATACCTGCCGGATAACAAGGCTTATGAAGGCATAATTCAATTCGGAACAGCAACAACCACCTATGACAGAGAAGGGGATGTTGTTAAAACTTGTACTAATAAGATTGATGAAACAGAACTGCTGACTGTACTTGATAAATTTAGCGGTGAAATTGAACAAAAACCTCCTGTTTTTTCAGCTATAAAGCTAAAAGGGAAAAAGCTTTATGAATATGCAAGGGCGGGTGAAGAAGTTGATGTTCCGGTAAGAAAAGTAACAATTTACAAGCTGGAGCTTAAAGATTTTGATTATAATACTCAGCAGGCAAAGATTTATATCGAATGTTCAAAAGGTACGTATATCCGCTCTATTGCAAATGATATGGGCGTAGTCCTCGGCTGCTGCGGCTATCTTGACAGACTGATACGAACAAAAGCAGGTAAATTTACGCTAGATAAGGCATGCCCGCTTGACAAATTAAATGCAGAATCAGTCAAAACATCACTAATTTCACCGCTTGAAACCCTTGATTTTAAACAATATGAAATAGATGAAAGCAAATTAAATGCTGTTAAAAATGGTATGAAAATACAAGCAGCAGGGTTTAGTGAAAGTGAATTCGCTGCATTGGTATATAAGGACAAATTGGTTTCTATTGCTCAGTTTCAGTCCGGATTTTTTGTACAAAAAAAAGTTCTGCTCGGTTAAAATATTGCCTGCTCGACTTTTCTTTTATAACCCAAACTTCCGGTCTGTTTAAAAACTCATTGCACGAAGTATTATTAAGATTTATAAAGGCAAATTTTTAAGATTAAATTCCCCCTCTTTACAAAAAAAAATCAGCATAATATAATGAATTTGCAGGTGGATCTGTCCTGTTAAATGCTGAAATATAAATAGAGTGTAATATGGGGCTTGGCTCAGCAGCCCCGGGAACCGGAAGGTTCCGAATAGAGATATCAATGCTCTACCAGCTGAGTGTGAAAATTGAATTTAAACATCGTGGGGGCTTAGCTCAGCTGGTAGAGCATCTGTTTTGCACGCAGAGGGTCAGGAGTTCGAATCTCCTAGCCTCCACCATTTAATCAAGAGGCTTGTTTAAAGCCTCTTTTTTAGTGTGGGGTACCCCAACGACTCAATTATATTTGGGCTGAAAGCCCGGCCTGCTGCACTATGGGACTCTTTATTCAATCCGGCAGCAACTTTTGCTGTTCATATTGTATAATAAAAGACTTCTGGCTGCTCTGTTTAATTTCATCTGTTTCATTTAAATCACCCAGAATCAAAGGTGAATCCGGATAATGCTTTTCAAAATTTAATTTAGCAATTCGCGGATTCTGGTTTGCATAACAGTATTTACACCCGTTCGGGCAGGTATTATAATCGCCTATATTTCTATTTTCAATACAGCCGCAGCCTTTACGGTTCCCTGTATGTTGCAGTTTTTTAAATTTAATTCCGTTAGCCTTACCAAGAATTTCAGATGTAATGCAGCCGGAAATATTAATACCGTATTTAGCATAATCGTCATATGCCGCACAAGTTTGAAGTATAATATTGTGAGTCTTAGCCAGAATGGCAAAATTTTGTGCAAGTTCGGCTTTATCCTGTTCTGAGAGCGGAATTATTTCGGGCATATTATTTTTTAATTTTTTATACATTTCAACAAAGCTGAAAATACAACGGTCAATATGTTTAGCAATTTTTTCTGCCATTGAATTAAACATTTCGTAATGGAGCTGTTTTGTATATTTACCGGTTAGTAATACCGGATCATACCGCCACGCCAGACGTTTAGCTCCGACTATTTCAGATAACTCTATTAATGTTTCTATACTCTCATTAACATCAGGTACATTAGGTTCTACATCTTTACCATACGGGGTTATAGTATAGAAAAAATATGTATTAAATTTGTCTGTAATATTTTTTATATATGGCAAAATAGGTTTATAATTTTTAGAACAAAATACAACACAATCTACAACCTCAGGATTAAGCTCATATCTTGTAACTTTATCGGGGAAAAGCGGATTTCTTGAATAGACAAAGCCCTCTTCAAACCTTTTTAGCAGCCATGGTGTGTAGTATTGTACTGTATCTGTTCTTGAACCTGTATTTATTATCATACATTTATTTTAGCACCAAACAGCACAGCTTAAACCTGTATAAATGGCGTTATTGAATTATACCCATAAGGCATTATTATACATACAATATAAGTATTTGCTATTTTTTAAAAAAGGTAAATAATGAAATAAAGACAATTAACAAATATAAAGGGAATTAAAATGTCTGTTTCAGAAGTTACATTAGACGAATTTTTAACCCATATGAATGAAGGTAAAATTATAGATGCGGCCTCTCCAATGGGCGGATATTTACACATCCTGAGCCAGGAGGCAATAAAAATTACAACAGAGTTAAACAACAAATATCATACTCCAGAAGAAATTGTAGAAATTTTTAGAAAACTTACAGGTAAAAATGTTGACGGCAGTTTTAGACTATTTCCTCCGTTTTATACAGACTGCGGGAAAAATATTAGATTAGGCAAGAATGTTTTTATAAATGCCGGCTGTAAATTTCAGGATCAGGGTGGAATTACTATCGGGGATGGATGTCTTATCGGGCATAATGTAATTATCACAACACTAAACCATATCCAGGAGCCGTCAAAACGTCAATCGTTAATCCCTAAACCGGTACATATAGGTAATAATGTATGGCTGGGTGCCGGTGTTATTATTGTTCCCGGGGTCACAATAGACAATAATGCAATAATTGGTGCGGGGAGTGTCGTAGTAAACAATATTCCTGCAAATGCAATTGCTGTAGGCTCACCGTGTAAAGTTATAAAGTATATAGAAAGCGAGGGTAGTAATGTTTAAAAAAATTTTAATTTTAATTGTTACGACAGCATTAATAATAGGAGGTTCAAATATGAGTATGGCAAAAAATAGTGATTGGGATAAGACATTCAAACAAAGCAATAAAGTTGATGTAAAAAAAGTAAACTTTAAGAATAGATACGGAATCACTCTTGCCGGAAATTTGTATATCCCGAAAAATAAACCGCAGGGGAAAATGGCGGCAATAGCAGTAGCAGGGCCATTTGGGGCGGTAAAAGAGCAAGCTTCCGGACTATATGCACAAACCATGGCAGAACGCGGGTTTATAACTCTTGCATTTGATCCATCTTACACCGGAGAAAGCAGCGGTGAACCGAGAAATGTTTCATCACCGGAAATTAATACGGAAGATTTCAGTGCCGCTGTTGATTTTCTGAGCGTTCAACCGGAGGTTAATCCTGAACAAATCGGAATTATCGGGATTTGCGGATTCGGTGGTTTCGGATTGAATGCTGCTGCGATTGATACACGGATTAAAGGAACAGTAACTGTTACAATGTACGATATGACAAGAGTAACGGCTAAAGGGTATTTTGATTCAATGGATGAAAACGCACGATATGAATTAAAAGAAACACTTAACAAGCAAAGAACCGAAGATTACAAAAACGGAACATATGCTAAAGCTCCAGGGTTACCAGAGAGATTAACAGGCGAGGAGCCGCAGTTTGTACAGGATTATTATGGATACTATAAAACTCAGCGCGGGTTCCATAAGCGTTCAATCAACTCTAACGGAAACTGGAATACTACAGCTTCTTTAGCCTTAATCAATATGCCGATTCTGGGCTATAGCAGCGAAATAAGAAACGCTGTATTGATGATACATGGTGAAAAAGCACACAGCAGATATTTTAGCGAAGATGCATTTAAAAAACTCAAAGGTGAAAACAAAGAGCTTTTAATAGTTAAAGATGCCAATCATGTTGATTTATACGACAATCTTGAAAAAATTCCGTTTGATAAAATAGAAACCTTCTTTAACACTTATCTGAAAGGAGAAAACAAATAATGGCTGTTTTCCGATAAATCCTTGACAGCCATCATGGCTGTTCGATTAAATAAGTTTATTTGATATTTTTTTTTAAGCAATTCATAATAAAGATACAAACCACCTTATTAATGTTTTAAGAATAGTAACAATGACAAAGAATGAGCTTTATAAATTGCGTATATATTGTAACTTAGCGCTGGTTGCGACTGCTGTTATTTCCGGTCTGTCATTTGTAGCGCAAAAGCTTGGTATGCTCTATATCGGGCCGTTTACTTTCAATACACTCAGGTGTTTTATCGGAAGTATTTGCCTTATACCATCTATTTTTATATTCAGAAATTTAGAACCGGACAAATCTAAAGAATATACCCGTAAACAGCTAATAAAAGGCAGCCTGCTTGCCGGTGTAATTATATTCATCGCATTTACAATTAACCAGTATTGTATGATATATGCTCAGGCAGGCAAGGCAGGGTTTATTACATCATTATACATTCTGTTTGTGCCGATTATTGCGTTTTTTATGAAACAAAAATTATTACCCAATGTGAAGCTTAGTATACTTATTGCAGTAATAGGGCTTTATCTTTTATGTGTAAAAGGTACAACTCAATATGAGATTTGGGATTTATTTTTGCTTGTAAGTGCTTTTTTCTTTGCTCTGCATATAATGACTGTCAATCAGTTTGCTAATAATACCCATATAATAAAACTATCCTGCCTCCAATTTTTAATTGCAGGGAGTTTATCACTTCCTTTTATGCTAATTTTTGAACATCCCGAAATTTCAGATATACTTGCAGCCTGGAAGCCTGTTCTGTTCATCGGAATTATTGTAACAGGTCTTGCATATACTCTGCAAATATTCGGACATAAGGCAACAAAACCTGTAATTGCAGCACTTATATTAAGCAGTGAGGCTGTATTTGCTGTTTTAGGCGGAATGCTGCTGCTTGGCGAAACATTAAGTATACGAGAGATTATTGGATGTATAGTAATGTTTGGCGCAATAATCCTGTCACAAACCCCGTACAAAATTAAATCCAGCAAAGGAGATATCACATATGAAAGCACAAATCACCAATCAAACCTTTGATGAAGAGCGAGCATTGTATAACATAAAAAATACAGAAGTGCTAAATTGTAAATTTGAAGGCCCTAAAGACGGCGAGTCCGTATTAAAAGAATGTCGCAGGTTCAGTGTAGAAAATTGTTCTTTTTCACTGAGATACCCGCTATGGCACGCACAAAAATTTATACTTGAAAACTCTGTATTGGATGAAAAAACGAGAGCGCCTATCTGGTATTCAAAAAACGGAATTATAAATAGCTGTGAAATTAACGGCATAAAGTGTTTACGGGAATGCAAGGATATTGAAATCAATAATTGTAATATTGCCTCGCCTGAATTCGGCTGGCGTTGTAAAAATGTACAAATAAATAACTCTCAAATTGATGCTATGTATTTTCTCTTTGAGTCAAAAAATGTAACTATTGATAATCTTAATATGAGCGGAAAATATTCTTTCCAATATATGAATAATCTTCATATAAAAAATTCAAAACTAGATACCAAAGATGCTTTCTGGCACAGTAAAAATATCGTAGTGGAAAATTCTTTCGTTAAAGGTGAATATCTGGGGTGGTTTTCTAACAACTTAACGCTCATAAATTGTACTATTACGGGTACACAACCGCTATGTTATTGTAAAAACTTAAAACTTATTAACTGTGAAATGCAAAACACAGACCTTGCGTTTGAATATTCAGATGTGGAAGCAGATATCATCGGACATATAGATTCAATAAAAAATCCTAAATCAGGAACAATAACTGCTGACAGTGTTGGTGAAATAATAAAAAAAGATGCAATAATGAAGTGCAGCGGAGTTGTTAATATAAGAAGCAATGAAAACTACTACTCAAAAGCTTCTTAGGTTTTATAAAACCAGTCGAGGAGCGGTTTTTTCTCACCAAAAGAAATATTGAATCCGCGTTCAAAATCCGCTCCTGTTAAAAAATCATAGCTGAGATTAAACCCCAAAGGTTCTTCCTTATATCCGAGAGCCTTCACTTTTTCATCAGATAACTGCTGTGTTTCTTTATCGAATACTTTTGAATAATTCAGCCCCTGAAAACAACAAAACGGAGTCTTTACAGTTCCATCAGGAGCCTGTGAAAGCAATCCGAATGTTCTGCACACAACCCCGCGGTATTCATATACGGAGCAGGCATCATTTATTAAAAATGGGCAATCATACAAGAATTTTTCCCCCGTAAAGGATTTTTTTTGCAGCCCGAGTTCATAAAATCGTTTTTCTATAAGCTCTTGAACACTTTCCTCTAGAGTAAAAAATCCGACAGCCAAATACCGGACTTCTAATTTAGAATAGGGAAATTCGGCGTTTTTACAGCATAAGGAACAGCCTTTATGGCAGCATATATACTCTTTTTGGCGCTGAAAAAATCCGGCTAGCCTTTCTTCCAGAAATTTTAAGTATGTTATGTAATTCTTTTGCATATTTATACAATATCATACTGTGGAGAGATTGTTTACATAATAAATTACATAGATTATAATAATTCTTATTATGGAACTACGAGAGAGCGATTTAGAAACATTTGAAACAGTTTACACAGATTTAATCAAACAATTCCCTCCGGAGGAATTAAAAACCCATGACAGATTTATAGAGCTGTTAAACAGTCCTTGTTATAAACTCTTCGGATTATATGAAAATAACCGGCTGTGCGGGTATACAATTGTTTTTATCGGAGAAAAGTATATCCTTGCAGATTATATCGCTGTCATTCAAACAGAACAGTCAAAAGGTCTTGGCTCCAGGATTATACAAATGCTGCCGCAAATATTTAAGAATAAAGACGGATGTTTTTTTGAAGTAGAAAAAATCACTCCTGAAAATCCGCAAACGCAGCGCCGCGCCAAATTCTACACTTCTAACGGCGCAGTAAAGCTTAATATAAACTATATCTATCCAAACAACAATGGCGGTTTGCCAATGGATTTGTATTACCTTAGTTTTGGCTCCTCTTCTCCGAAGCATAACCATATACGGCAATTTATAAAAGAACTTTTTAGCAGCCTGCACACCGATGTTAATAATCTAAATAATATTATTTCTGGAATCTATTAATTACCGAACCGGGGAATATAAAAGACTCCGCCGGTATGCTAAGGTTAAAACTTAGCGGGGAAAATTATGATAAAAGATAAAACTTTAAGTTTAAAAGATTACAGAATAATAAAAGTTATGCTGTCAGGCCGAAAGCCGCTGGATTTCCATAATGAAATAGGCTTGCCGGAACAAGAAATCAGTGAACGGCTTAATAGATTAAAAACAATGATTCCGGCCTTGTATCAACTTAAACCGGTAAAAGAAATTTTTCAAAGTAATTAAACACCCCGGCCGAATGTTCCTGCCCCCAAATGTAACGAAATGTAAAGCAAAAACGAGAAAAAAATTAAAGTTTTATAGAAATCTGCCGTAAACATGACTACAAGGGAAGCAAACAAAAAGGGAAACGCAGCAAAATGGGAATGGCGGCATCACAAGGCAGACTATTAGCACTCACGGCGCGGTTACACGACGTAGAGTT
>CASDWH010000031.1 GCA_949284715.1 uncultured bacterium | reverse complement strand
GCGGGGAAAGTTGGGAGCAAGTATATACATTCCCTGCGGTATATTATGAAACCGATACAAGCGGTAAAATAATAGATTTCCAAGCATACAAGCCGTTTCAAGCGGTCGACAATAGTCATTTAAAAAATTATCTTTCAAAAAAAGCTGAGATTGATTTATCAAACTGTACAAAGCCATACGTAACACAGACGTACGTAAGCGGTACATCAGGTTATAGGCTCTGGTCTGACGGTTGGTGCGAGCAGTGGGGAGTTGTACAACTTCATGTGAATTCTACTGTAACAGTGTCATTATTAAAAACATATATTAATACTAATTATGTTGTATTAACTAATTTTAGAAATAGCGCAAATGTTGATGACAACCCGATGCCAACGAATTTAACCACCTCACAGTTTAATATATATGGAACCAATATGGGCGGACATGATAGCTGGGATTTACAGGTACAATGGTCAACCCAGGGATATTGCAGTGTATAAGTAAGGAGAAAAGATAAATGGAAGAAAATATGATAACAGAAGAGAATAATAATACCGGCGGAATCTGGTCAGAGTATGATGATTACGAGTTTACGGCAGGGGAGATATTTTCAAACGAATACCCGCCGCAGGCGGCCATCTGGTGTAATGAAACACAGACACACTACATAGAAGAATTGGAGCCGATTGAAGAGGCAACGGAAGAGGGCGAGGTAATAACAACCCGCAGATGGCAGATAAAAGCGGTACCGGTACCGACGCCGGAAGAGTTAGCGCAGCAGGAGGCCGAGAGGGTAGCAATGCTGAATCTTACGGCCGCGGATGTAGAGCGTGCGATATACAAGGCAAAAGGGATGGATTTTGAGGATGTGATTGCTCAATTAGAAGCAATGCCATTAACAGAAGGACAGTCACCGGTAGTAGATATAAAGGCCCTGAAAATCGAACTAAAAGCAAACAATTTTTACCGCGGGAATCCGTACATTGATATAGTGGGTACCCTGTTAGGATTTAGTAAAGAACAGCTTGATGAGTTTTTTGAAACAAACGACTATACAAAGCTATTGCCCGCAGAGGAGGATACCTCCGAAGCCGTTGGAGAGGATGACCCAAACGATGGGGGCAATGAAGGGTTAAATAATAGTGAAGCCCCCGAAGCCCCGGCAGAAGATGAACCGGCCGCCCCCACACAGGATAATGAATCAGAAGAGGTAGAAGAATGAAAAAATTAACATTAATATTAGTCTTGCTGCTTTTTTGCGCTCAAAGTGTACTTGCTGATGAGGTTACTCCGGCGCAGGCTGTTAAAAATGACCAGTCATATTTTACCGCAAATCTGCAAAAACAACCGCAGGAAGGCAAGCAAAAACAGGACATAACCAACCACTTTACGTTTTTTACGATTAATGTACAAATCAACGGGAAGGCGGATTGCGGGCAGAGGACTGAGGGCGGAAACGGTGAGTTTTCGACCGAAGACCCGTTTAACGCGAGCAACCAAGCAATTAAAGCTGATACTGCTCCCCTACCGTCTGGAGAATAGAACAGGGTTTGTATTCCTGTTTTGCTGGAGATTTTAAAGGTTAGACATAGGAGATTGAAATAGACAAAGATATAATAATATGGTAGCATAGTTGCTACAGGGTAAAAGATGTCCTCTTTGAAACGGAACCGCCTACACATATATTGTAGACCTTCGGGTAGTTCCCGACTAGAAAGGGGGGCGATATGGAAAACATCAATTTAACGTTAATTTTACTTATCTTGATACTATTCATATTAAAAAACGGCTCTTACCTGAACAGATAAGAACCGTTTGACCTTCTAAGGGCATCCGGCTAGCTTGGCAAGCTGCCACCCTGTTATTATATTATTTACCATGTTCAGGTCTTTGTCAAGCCTCTAAGGAGAAAAAAGAGATGATAGAATGGTACAAAGACAAAGAACTTACGATATTTTTTAATAACAAACCCTCTGTTGGTATGCGTTATGCTTTACCGTCTATGAGCGAGGCAGAGAAAAAGGCCGTTTCACAATACCCGTTTGAGAACAAACACGCGCTAAGGGTTACGCTGTTTGACCACCTTAAAACTAAGAAGTACGATTTTACTATTCCTAAATGCTACTGCTGGGATGGAGCGACAATACCGCGGTTTTTCTGGCGGCTGATTGGCGCAAAGACCAGTGCAGAGTTTTTAATCCCGTCAATGGTTCACGATTGGATGTGCGTGTATCATAACAGCGTAGGGTATGACAGAAACTTCTCTTCACGGGTATTTAGGGCGCTCCTGCTATCCGCCGGTGTCGGCAAAGTCAAAGCGCAGGTAATGTACCTTGCCGTGGATAACTTTCAAAGATTCTGCGCGTGGCAGGCTGTATAGGTATACAAAAATAACAGGAGATTTATGGCGAAATATAAATTATTAGAAAAACAAAAGGAATTAATAGAAATTCCGCATAATGAGAGTCTGGATGTAGCAATATATCAAGGTGGTTATGGCAGCGGTAAAACTTGGTGCGGATCTTTGCTTGGAATTTTACTTTCCCGCAAATATCCGGGATGCCGCGGGTTAGTTGGTGCAAAAGAGTATGAATTACTTAGAAAAACGACTTTAGTTTCATATTTTGAGCATCTTGATACGCTCGGGTATATTCCTGATGTTCATTATACGTATAGTAAAACGGAAAAAATCATAAGATTTAAAAACGGTTCTGAAATATTATTTAGCGGATTAGATAATCCTGAAAAGATAAAATCGTTGAACTTACACTGGGTAGAGGTTGAGGAAGCGTCACAAATAAGTGACAGCGCGTTTAAACAGCTTCTCGGGCGGTTAAGAAACACATACCGGCAGAAGGACTGGGTTGATTTTCGGTATAGATTATTCGGACATACAAATCCTCAGGCTGATAAAGGCTGGATATATGAAAGATTTGTGGAAAAACCGCACCCGAATTATCGGCTGATACAGGCTCCAACGACGAATAATATATATTTGCCGGAACATTTTATAGAATCAATGAAAGAAAGCTTTGATAAGGATTATTACCGTATAAATGTACTAGGTGAATTTGGAGAATATTCAAGCGGACTGGTTGTAAAGAATTTTGGGAAACAAAATATAAAACAAATAAAATATAACCCGGAGTTACCGCTGCATATAACTTGTGATTTTAACGTAGATCCGATGTGCTGGTGCCTGGCGCATAAAGATGAAAATAACGTTTATTTTTTTGATGAACTTGTGCTGGAAAAAACGACGACCAAACAATGCATTGAAGAATTAATTCACCGCTATCCGTCGCATAAAAGTGAAATTATAATAAACGGTGATGCTTCGGGGGATAATCGTTCAACGCAGAGTGAGTATACAAATTATGCGATAATGAAAAACGCACTCAGGGCTTACGGGTATACAGATGTGAAGTTTCGGTTAAGAGATTATAACCCGCCGATAATGAATAGAATATCTGCTTTTAATGCCCGCGTATGTAATGCAAGAAGTGAGCCTCATTTATTTGTAGATAAACGCTGTAAATGGTTATTGTATAACATCAATAATTTAAAATACAAAGAAGGCAGCAGTATAGTAGATGTGCCGACGATAACACGGATTAAGCAGGATAGAGAACTAAAGTATTTGGAGCATCCGTTTGATGCCGCAAGTTATCTTGTTGAATATTATTGGCGCATAAAAAGTGAATAAGAATTAAAAAGGAAGGACAATATAATGATAGAAAATTTAAAAGATTATGTAAACGAAACATTGAATGATAACCGAATATTCAGTTATGAAGATATACTGGCAATGGATAATGAAGAAGGCAGACATTACCAGAAAGCGATAGAAGAACAGTACGGTAAAATAGGATTCCCAAGTAATAAAGAACTGGCAGCGTCAGATGATGTGGTCTATGTCCGGGAATATACGAGAGATGACGGAACGGTTGTGAGAGCGCACTACCGTTCAAAAGCGGGACATGGTAATCCAAATAAACCTGTGATGAAAGGATTAAAAGAGTATAAAGAGGAGCTGGATAAATGGGTAGATGAATATATGACGCGTGATGCGGCAAGAAAGTACGGTAAAACTACGGGATTTGCAGCGAATACGGAAATACAGGAAGAAATTCCTGAATTAATACCTGTTAACGGCGTATTAACAGGCGGAATAGAGATTAACAGAGATATGAGCCAAGAGGTTCCGGTAACAAATATACAGACAGAGCCATCGGGCGCAAATCCCCCTCAATCAGTTAAACCGGCAGTAAATATCAAGAAGCCGAATACTACCCAACAAAAGATGATAGAAAATATAGACTTGCCGGAATATGAACTACTAAAACCTATAATTCCTTCGACAATGGAGATAGAGAAGTTTAAACGCATGCAGAAACCCGCTGTACATAAAGAAAATAAAGAAAATGAGTATATAGAACTTATTAAGAAGAAAGATTGGGATGAGTTAACATACCGTACACTATCTTCCGATGACGGTTATGAAATGCAAAAAAGAGCGATAAGAAATAGGCTGACGTCTTGGGGAATCGAAACATTTAAATATCCCAATTCCACAAAGTATTATCGTATATCTTCTACTCACGGACAGTCAATACTTAATGGGCCAGATAAGGATAATTATATTTTTACAGTCGGAAGCGTACAGGATGAAGAGTTAAAAAATCATATTTTAAGCACCATGCAAAGTAATGGCGTAACCCCTAAAACATGGGTAGTGCAGCCTAAAGAAGATGCTCGTTTAACCAGGGATGTAAAATATTCACCAACAATAATAAATGCGTTAAAGAAATATCCGGATAGAAAAATAACTAATATCGACTTTAGCGGAGAATCTGATTTGTACAAGACATTAGGACATACACATATATACAGACCTCATAAAGATAAAAATGGAAATATTGTAGTCAATATAGTTGATTTTTATGACTTTGCAGATACAGATGAAAGAACATTTAGCGGTGCAATGGTTAAGAATGCATACAGACAGCAGGAAGAAGGTGACTTAACAAATTATGTGTTGCTCGTGGAGTTGAAATACACGCCTGCAGAATGGGAAGCAATAATTTCCAATTAGAAAATATATTAAAACGGTTGCAAATGCTGGTAGTATATGTTAATATACTACCAGCAGGAGCAGAATAATGTTTGATAAATTAAAGAAACTACCGGTACTAGAATTTATATATATAATAAGCCTAAATTGTATATTGGCAGTGTATGTTTTTTTTATTTTTATTATAATGCCCTACTGTTATGATGACAATTATCAACTAAAAGAAATGATAATATCAGGGTATTTGCAATATGTTTGTATTTATATAATCGTTCCAGTATATTTTTATTTGGTATTGTTTGGGCTATCTGTAAACAAATTATTTAGCAAAATTGTTTATTTTTTCAAGTTTAACACTAAATTCCGCCGGGTGATGTACCTCTTGCTTTGTATTATTTTACCATTATATATTACAGATGTGTTATTATTACAGTTGATACTGATTATACTAGGAGCGGCATTTTCTCTTGCCATGCCGCTAATGCTGTTATACAGCTATTGGGAATTGAAGGATAAACTGCCGTTAAGAGCAAGAAAAATCTATGGGTATATAAATAAAGCATTATCCTCAATATTGTCATTGGTAATGGTTGGATTAATATATAGTTTCACACGGGAATTACCGGCGGTATATATTTTAACAATTTTGATAGCGATATTTTTGTGCTTATCAATAAAAATAGAGGTTGTAACAGAAAAAATAAAGAAATACAAATGGCATAGTATACCGTTGTGGATCTCAGTAATATATGCAACACTCTGGGGAATAAGGAATGAGTGGGTAATGTATTATATATTGTTTATATCGGGAGTACTATTGTTAATGCTGATATTTGAAAAACCGCTTTTAAAATGGCGTTCCAAAAACGAAGCTTTGCATATAGAAACGGAAGAATATTATAAAGCTAAACTAAAACAAATAAATGTACAAAAAAAAATAAAATTGAATATTTAATGATTAGAAAATATATTAAAACAGTTGCAAATGTTGGTAGTATATGCTAATATACTACCAACAGGAGCATCAATGTTTGATAAATTAAAGAAAGCACCGTTAATAGAAATATCAATAATATTGCTGTTAAATATTGTTATGATTATTGTAGGTCTGGTATGTCAATTTTTGACATTTATGTCGCTAGAAATAGGAATTCAACCGGATGAAAAAT
>CASDWH010000030.1 GCA_949284715.1 uncultured bacterium | reverse complement strand
CAATGTTTCTATGGGCACTTTGCAGTTCTCTGATTTTTCTGAGTTTTCTACTGATTTCGTCATATTTTTTCTCAAATTCTTCATCTATAAATTTTGCATTTGCTCTTTCTTTGATAAATCTAAATATGTTATCTAACAAAGAGGCCAGTTTTTCCGGATTTGCTTTATCAAATTCACTATGGTTCGAGAAAGCACAGGCTGCTTTTATCAGTTTGTTGTCATTTTTATCCGAAAGAGAGAATACGTCACCAACCTGCCCCCATACTTTCGGCTTTTCAAAAATTAATTTTTCAGCAGGGAAATCTTTTGTTAATTTTTCAAAAATTTCACCGGCTTTTTGTAAATCAACATCAAAGTCAGGAACTTTATTAATAAATTTAGCCCCAAAACAAGGATTTTGAGTGTGGTGATAATTGTTAACTTGCATATTTATTTTACTCCTTTTTTTAATATACAGCCTTTTAGATTTTTTCATATTAAAACATGTAAATATATTTTTTTGCTAATATTACCAATTTGCGTAAAGAAATGTAAAGTTAATTCTGCTATAATGCCTGATAGAATGTAGGTTGGTGCATTTTTGCCTATACATAACTTTAATAATGCAATATTTATAAAAAATTCATGGAAAAATATAAATTTTTCAAAAAATAATAGCAAATTTTGTTTTCGTATATTTTAAATTAAATTTGTGTAATTTATAACAGGTATATATATGAAAATTTCCCCTATTACTTCATTTTATGGAGCTCAATATAAAAAAGAACAGTTTAAATTCTCATATAAATGATGCATTGTGCATCAATGCAAGTTAATGTTGCCGAAAAAATCAGACCATGTGGAATAAATAATCAAACCTTGTGTTTTTTTACAGTTTCTTAGTTGCCGACACAAGTTTTCCACTTGGTTACTCATATTAAACAGCATTACAGGTCTTGCTCACTGTTAGTCATTTCAGTATTCTGCTCGCTGTACGCAAAACAAAAGCCCTAGCAACTCCACAAAAGTGGTACATCGTCTAGGACTTACACTATTTTAGCCAAAAATTCAACCCATAATAGGTATTTTGTAACAATTATTTAGTCAATGCCATAACAATTTTATAAAAATCTTCAACTTTTTCTGGGTTATCCTTTAGCCTTTTGTTAATTTGTGTAATTAAATTTTCATTAGTATTTTTGTGTTCAAAATCAAACGCTTCCATAAAAGAACTGTTTAAAACATCTAGCAAATTTTCAAGGGTTACCAGTGAAGGATAATTTTTGCCATTTTCTATGTTGCTTATAGTTGTAGGGGCAACATTAATCAATTCTGCCAATTTTTCTTGATTAATACCTTTTCTTTTTCTTAATTCTCTTAATCTTTTTCCTAATAGTTCTTTTTTGTTCATTTTTAACCCTCTATTTCATGTTAGGTGTAAAATGCGTTAAATGAACTTAATAGAAATCATTAAATAGTTGAAAAATGAGTATAATTCAGATAATATTAATCTATACTCAATTTTTAGTCGAATAATAAGTACAAATTGTTAAAACTTATAGGTTAGATTATGAGTAAATTAATAGATAATAGTATAACTATTTATGAGGCATTACAAAATATAGAAAATGGGAAATATGTAATGCCTGCGTTCCAACGGCAATATGTATGGAGTACAGAACAAATAGAAAAACTTTGGGATTCTATTTTATTAGATTATCCTATAGCAACATTTTTATTCTGGCATATTGATGAATACAATATTACCTGGGATACATATTTTTGTAATTTTCTTAAAAGTGTAACCTTTGATAGTAAAAAACAAGCAGATAATATCAACTATGAGCTTTCCGGTATAAAGCCTAATATTTCGGATACTGCAATTTTAGATGGACAACAGCGATTGACTTCTTTGTATTTATCTTTATATGGTACTTCTTATATACGTGAAAAACATGCAAGAAGAAAAACTTTAGGCGGCACTCTTGCCAAATTGGTTATTGAATTAAATGAAAAAGCTTCAAGCGAAGAAGAATTTAACAATAAAAAATATGATATTAAATTTAATGATAAGATAGGGCAACTAACCGCAACACAATTTGAAATCAAAAGGCTTATGACTCCTGATTTCAAAAATAAAGAAACAAGAGAGACTGCAATCTATAATGTTATAAAGAATATGCCCAAAGAAAATCAAGAGTATGCTCAATCTATTTTGAACAAGTTATGTGTAAAAATTTATGATGAAAAACTTATACGATATACGGAAATATTAGATATGCAGCAGGATGATGCCCTTGAAATGTTTGTTAGGTTTAATAGCGGCGGTAAAGCTCTCAAACCGTCGGAAATTACAATGTCTATGCTTGAAGCGTACTGGCCGAGTGCAAGAACAGAATTTGGAAAACTTTTAACAAATTCTTTTGAAGACTTTGGAACAGATTTTATTATACGTACCGCACTAATGTTATTTGGCAACGTAGAAAAGACAAACATCAATAAACAAATAGCAGAAGACCTTAAAAATAACTGGGATTATTTAAAGGCTGCATTAAGAAATTTGAAGATATTTTTAGAAGAAGAAAAAATTAATATTTCCAGATTTTCCGGTAGTTGGAATGTTTTAATACCTTTGATTTTTTCTATTTATTATAACCATGATTATAAAAGTAACTATAAGGATATGAAAGTATATCTAATTAGGGCAATTTTATTTACTTTTTTCCAATCGGGAACAAAAGGTAAATTACAAAAACTAAAAAAGATAATCACACAAAATGATTATAAGATTACAATAAATATGCTTGACGGTATATATGAATTTAAAGTAACAGATTCTAAAATTGAAGATATTTTAAATTCTGAAAAAGGAAGCAGAATAGCAGGGGAAGCATTATATTACTTGAGCCATGAATGGATAAATGAAAATTACAGATACGAACAAGACCATCTGCATCCTTGTGAAAGATTTAGTGATGACAATAGAAAACCTCTATCTATAACTTTTGAAGAATGGAAAGAGTGGAAGGGCAATCGTAACAGACTTGCCAACCTGCACCTATTAGAAGGTAGAAGTAATGCAAGTAAAAATGATTTGCCTTTAAATTCTTATGTTAATGATATGAACCAAGAGCAAAAAAGATTGTTTTATGAACATTCTTTTGTACGACCAAGCATATCTTTAGATTTTGATAATTTTGGGCGGTTTTATTCGGAAAGAAAAAAGGTATTGGCAGAAAAAATTAGGGCTTTGCTTGAATAAACTATTGTAACAGTTGCAATTATCCATAAATAAAATGTCAGGAGGTAAAATGAGCATTATTGAAGAAGTTGAAGAGTTTGTAAAAACATTGCTAATGGGTGCAGAATTCACCGGAACATGGTTAAAAAAAACAATCAGCAAATAATATAATAGTCCTATAGGAAGTTATATACCTTCTGATTATTGTTATAATCGTAAAAATAACGGTATAAATTATGAAAAACAGCCGCATTACTTTTTGTATTTAGAACGCAACAAGTATAAATATGTGGGGAAAAGCTACGTGCATACAGGAGAAATTGAACATAATCCAAGAAGAAAGAAATTATAATGCATATAGTAATTGCTGTAATAAGTTGGTTTTTAATATTAGTTCTTGCAATGATGTTTGAAGTATTGGAAGACACGGTTTTTATATTTAAACTTGTAAGCAAAAATTTTATATTAGTTGTTCTTGTTCTAGCCTTTTTATTTGCAACATATATGTTTGTTTCAGAAGTTGCAAAAGAGTTTAAATATAAAAACGAATCGCCGGAAGATAAAAAGAAACGGGAAGAATTAGAAAAAATTAAGGAATGGAGCCGGCGTAATAAGTGTTAAAAAATGTACCGGCGGGGGAAAGAAAAAAAATAAAAAGTATATGTTTTTTAATTAAATATCCTAATAGTAATAGTATAAGTAATATAGGAATATACAAAAATTCTGATGATAATATTGAAGTATAAATAATAATAATATTTTTTTAGAAGTGTACAGAACTAAATTTTACCAGCAAAAAAAAGTCCTGCTTGGTGAGGGAATAAGCAAAATTTAATATATTTATATTGTCGATATATTGAAAATATTATCGTAAAAGGTTTTAAATTAAACTAAAACCGTTATTTTGATAGAGTGTTATGATATATCTAGTCCAGTCATTAAATGCTAAAATGAGTAGCAAAATGTGAAGTATTGTAAATTTTTTAACTATATCGAACACATTATCGCCAGTAATTCATGGATTTATTTTCACAATACACCTTCGGGTTTTACTACCATAATTGAGATTATTTGCTTGTCCGTTAGCTGCTTTAAATCCGGATGGGAAGATCTGTATAACTCTATTTTCTTTAATAATTCTACTTTGTCTGACATATGTTTTCTTTCCCTTCTATTTCTCTTTATGACAACTTGAAGGTAAAACTTTAGAATTATATAAAAATTTGTTACAAAAATTTATATTTAAAAATTATTTTATTCATCACCAGAAGATTTCACGTAATTAATGTAACAATAAATGATTGATAATTTGGGGGTGTTGAATTAAGGGAGACTACAAGTTTTATAAATTGCTAATTTTAAGAATAATTCCGAAAAAGTATGTATTAGCGTGAAACGCATGCTGGAAGCAGTCCCCAGTATAAATGAACTTTATACTGGTTCGGGAATTGAGAGGAAACGCAAGATTTTAAAATTGGTATTTCCGGACTTTTGGTTAGACGACTAAGCCTAAGCGATGACATAAAAAAGACCTTTGTGAGGATTTCCTCAAAGGTGCGTATTGCCTTTTAAACTGGACTGTACGTGTCGAAAATCGAACTTTTTGAAGTATATCAAAGAGTTGATATAAGAACTCAACCGGTCTGAAACTGTCTTATTTTTAGAACATTATAATTTTTTCAAACAGACATACATAACGTTAAAAAATAATAACTGTCATTCTGAACTTGTGTATGCTAATTAAAACTTGCTGTCACCCTGAATTTATTTCAGGGTCTTACCAGCGATGAGTTTAATTCCAAGATTGTAAGATGCTGAAACAAGTTCAGCATGACAAAAATTTTGATTTACTTTGGCAAATAAATTCGGGATGACATTTTATTTTTTTCTTTATTTTTGAAAATTTATTATTATAAAAAAGACATGCCAAGAAAATCAAAAGACATAGGTGTGATTATAGAATTTGGTGACAAAGAATACTCGTATGAAGAAACAAGTTTGCTTTGTGCTAGACTTTACTCAGTATTTGCAAGAATTGCAGAAAAAGAAATCCCTGTAGAGTTTATACAGAAGGTGTTTTCACCAGATTTTTGTAAAGAATTAGACTCCAAAATGGACTCGAACTCTGAAAATAGTTAGTACAAAAGACTTTTGACGATTTTTGAAAATTTGATTAAAAATTCTCAATCGTCTGAAACGCAGATTGGAACTTGAAAAGCTATTAAAAAAGAGCCTTTTCGGCTCTTGTTGTAAAATATGGGCAGGGGTGGATTCGAACCACCGTACACTCTCGTGAACAGATTTACAGTCTGTCGCCTTTAGCCACTCGGCCACCTACCCGTATTAATTTTTAAATTTGCCTTTGATGGGATTTGAACCCATGGCCTCTCCCTTACCAAGGGAGTGCGCTACCCCTGCGCCACAAAGGCTTCTCTTTGTTCCGCTGCATTTTTTTTGCCCCGGCACCCTCTGCCTGGCTTCAAGCGGCCGGCCTCAGCCTCTTTCCAACCCGGAGGGTCTATTTACCTTTGTTCCGCCCTTTGTTTTACCCTTGCTCCGCCGGGGGATAAAAAGCCGGTAATAGGAATCGAACCTACAACCTACGGTTTACAAAACCGTTGCTCTACCGTTGAGCTATACCGGCAACAATGTTTATTCTATTAAGAACATACTTTTCTGTCAAGCAGGTATTTGTTCTTTTAATTTTGTTTATATTCCTGCTCCTTTACCGGTATCTGTATTTTCTGAAAGTGTTATAGAATGGACTACTGTTTCATATTTACCGGTGTTTGTTATCCGGATAGAATCTGAATTGCTGTCAACATTTTGTTCTTCTTCATTTTCATTTTTGTTTGCAGGCTGTGTAAATACGTCATTCCAGGATAAAATATTGGTATTAAGTTCCTGTATTTCATTCTTTAGCGAGTTTTCTATCAGCGTTTTGTATTCAATGTATTTCAAATGTTTCCACTTATTAGTCGTAGGATGTAATACTATTTCTGTCACAGTATTATCCGGAAGTTGTTTAATTCCTGATAGAATAGTGTTTCTATCCATTTGGCCAGAGTATAGAATTCCTATAAAATAATTGTTTGTATTGATGTTATATTTTTTAAGCGTTGACTGGTTAATCCATGTTGCTGTATTAAGTAAAAGGTTTTTGCCTGCATTTCCCAGATATTTGCTCTCAGTATGGCGGTATAATTCTTTTACAAAATAAAGCAGTTCTGTTTGGGTTCTGATATTTTTAATATTGTACTTGTCTGCAAGTCTGCAAACTGTTTCAAAAATTCCGGGGATAGCGTGTATATTGCCGTGCGATGAAATAAAAGCCGGTTTTATATCTTTTGATAAAATATAGTCGATTTGTGAACAGAATTCGGCTTCTATTTGATTTAGATATTTACTGTTATTGGAAAAAAATAATAATTTTTCACAGCTTAAATTGTAGTATCCGTCATTTGCGGTTAGAAAGGAGTCGTACTCTGTTATAAGTGATTTCCCTTCGGTAATGTTTAATTGTATACCGACAGCTAAATCTGGACACTGTTTAATGACATTTTCTACTGCGTCATTAAAACATTCTCCGTTTGCAAGCAGACCGGCGTTTTGTATATTTCCGGCATGAAATGCTTCAAAAATAGCCCGGTTGGAGGGAATATCAATACCTAAATTGTCAGCGGTTAGAATTACTGTTTTCATTTTATATATCTTTCTTCTATGGATATTGTATACAAAAAAAATATAAACCACCCTGTTCATTGACGGGGTATCCTTTCGCATGGTAAATTAAAATTGTCTATAAGAATGGAGAATTTACCAATGAAAAAATTATTAGTTTTGTTAGCGATGGCGTGTGTAATTATGCCTTCAGCAGAAGCACGGATTGTAAAAGTGGCTGCTGAAAGTAATTTTACAACAGCAGATCCGCCGGAAACCTGGAAAGTTAGTCTTGTTGAAGATGTTACTACAAAAACGGGGCAGGTGCTTAAGGCCGGCTCAGTTATAGAAGGCCGTATTATTGATGTAGTCCAGCCTAAACGTCTGAAACGCGATGCGTCATTTGTGTTTGTTCCGGTTATGTTTTATGATGTAGACGGCAATAAGTACGAAATTAAATATCATATTGAAGGGAAATATGATGCACTGGCAAAGATAGAGGCCAAAAAACTGCTGAAAACCGGCATTCTAACGGCCGGCAATCTTGTTGTTCAGGGGATAAGCCCGTGTTATCAGGTGGTCGAAGGTGTTTATAAGAATGAGGAGGGGAACCGTTTGAAATCGGGTGCGGTTGCTGCAATAGATGCAACTCCGCTTTCTTACTACAAATACGGCAATGACCTTGTATTTAAGAAAGGGCAAGTGTTCAAGATGAATATGATTGTTGAAGATGATGAAGAAACACCTGTTCTGGGCGAGGCGGAAAACGCTTCTGATGAAGTTCAGGTAAAAGAGGAAAAACCGGTAAAATCCTCTGATGTGCAGGAATGTGATAACGAAAACGAGGTTGAAGCAAAAGATGTAAAACCTGCTGAGCCTGAAACTTCGGAAGACAAATAGTTAAATTCAAAAATGGGACAGATACCGTATCCGTCCCATTTCTAGTTAATACATGGAAATTTCCATCAAATGGTTGTAGATATTTTATAGTACACTAAGTATAATTTTTAAATTATGGGGCATCAATACAAAAAGAAAGAAAAATTTGTATCAAAAGCGTTTAATTTTTTTGCGACACTGGTAGTGGCTTATTTTATTGGTACACAGGTCATTGGTGCTGCGGGAAATAATTTGAAGTTTGCTCAAATAAGTGATGTGCATTTTGCTTCTGGTGAGAAGAATTCATCATATAAAATGCTTGAGAATAGCGGGAGTTTGTTATCTGATGCAATTATGCAGGTCAATTCTACTGAAGGTGTGGATTTTGTTATGTTTTCCGGCGATATGATAGATATACCTAAACGTTCGCAGCTAATGGATTTTATCGCTAATGTCAAATCCCTTAACACCCCTTGGTATATTGCTTTTGGTAATCACGATGTAGATTTTGACGGGAAATTTACAAAAGATGATTTTTTAAAAATAGTATCTGCACATAATCTTAATTTCGCGGAAACAATGCCGTATTATTCATTCAAGCCTAAAAAGGGTTTTAAAGTAATAGTCTTAGACACAATGATTACGTCGAGGGTTACCGCTAACGGCGAAATTCCTTCTGAGCAGTTGGAATGGCTGGATAAGGAGGTAAAACAAACTCCTGACAGCGATGTTATTATAATTTTTCAACATGTTCCGGTAATGGAGCCTTATTCTAATGAAGAACATAAATTGTTAAATGCGACGGAGGAGTTGAAGCATTTATACAGTTATAAGCGCCCGTTAATAGTTCTTGCCGGACATTATCACGGTACAAAAGTGATACAGGATGAGAGAATTTTGTTTATTAATTCTCCGGCCTTAATTTCGTATCCAAATGCTTTTAGGATTGTGAATATTAATTCGCAGAAGGATAAAGTAATTGTAGATTTATATTATAAAGAAACCGGTTTAAAAGATGTTCAGTCGCGCTCGCGGCTGCGTGTGATATTCCCCGGAATGTTTGAGGGGGAGGAGCGTGATAAAACCGGAACATACGAGTTAGAAAGATAAGGAAGTATAAAATGTCGGAATTTAAGATTAAGTTTAGAGGGGTAAGAGGAAGTTATCCGGTTGCCAAAGGTGATTATTTAAAATACGGCGGAAATACGGCGTGTGTTGAGATTAACGTTGGCGGACATTTAATTATTTTAGACTCAGGAACAGGAATTATAGAGCTTGGTAATGAGTTAATGCAAAAATATATTGAATCAGGTACTACTATTACTGACAGAACCCCTGTTAAAGCAAGTATTTTGTTGAGCCATATACATTTAGACCATATTCAAGGGTTTACATTCTTCAAACCGCTGCATTTAGCGTCAACGCAAATGTATTTATTTGGCGGGGTTAATTACAATGAAACTTTGAAAGAGGAATTATCTCATATTTTGTTCTCAAAGTCTTTTCCGCTTGATTTAGGGGATATAGCTGCTAACCTTCATATAAATAATGTAAGTGAAACAAATTATATTATATTTAAACCGGGTAAGGAGGAACCGTTATTAAAACGTGTTGATGAATTGGAAGCCGGTGACTGTGAGAGTGATGATGTTGTGATTACGTGTTACAAATCCTATGCGCATCCTCAGAATGGAGTGCTGGTGTATAAGATAGAGTATAAAGGCAAATCTGTGGTCTATGCTACAGATAAAGAGAGCTATCCCGGCGGGGATAAGAAACTGGTTAAATTTGCTAAAAATTGTGATTTGCTTATTCATGACAGCCAGTACGCAACGGAAGATTATTTAAATATTTATATTCCAAAGCAAGGATTCGGCCACTCTACTTTTGAGATGGCGCTTGAAGTGAAAAATCAAATTAATGCCAAAAAGCTTGTATTCTTCCATTATGAACCTACGTATAATGATGAACGTCTTGATCAGTTAGCTGAAATGTACGCATCATCTGATGCTGTAATGTCACGTGAGGGGCTGGAACTTTCGCTGTTATGATAAAAAAAATTTTTATAACGATATTGCTTATATCAGCAGCTTTTGTTGTATCGGGCTATAAAAAGCCGCATACTTATACAATTGATGCTGAGAAGAACGCTTATTTTCATAACAACCTGGGGCTTAATTATATTGAAGATAAGTATTATTATGCAGCGATTCAGGAGTTTAAAATAGCAATATCACTGGTGCCGGATACGCAGGCAAGTGCGGTTTATTATAATAATCTCGGGGATACGTATATGATAATAGGGTATCCTAATTTAGCAGAGGATTGTTATTTAAATGCTTTAAAATTATACGGGCTGAATTTGCAGTATTATATCAATCTGGTGGAATGCTATAAACGAATGGGTGTAATGCAGGCGAGAATGAATGCGCTTGATATAAAAACGAACCCGTTTAACAAGGTATTAAAAGGTCTTTTACTGATAGAATCGGGCAATAAAAGGGATGGAATAATAATGCTGGATGAATTTTGCGCGGCTGAACCTGACTTGATAATTACAGGGGGGATTAAAAGTTATTTAAAAAATATAAATAAATAATTAATTTTCTTGCGAAAGATAAAATAAAATGTTAAAATAATATTGTATATGACAAAAGGTTTAAGGGATCGCATAGGTGAGGTGAAATATGTCCGAGCGATGTGGTCTGATACAATTATCACAGAGGGCATAGAGCTAAAGGAGATAGGTAAAGATGAAATTTTGCTTATATCCTCGTCTGCGGCAGTAAAATTCCCTCAGGCAGGTGAAAGAATCAGTGTTGCCATTTATTGTATTAACGGAGTATTTTTGCTGGATACAAAAGTGCAAAAGCTGGTTTTTAACTCTCCATATTCTTTTTGTTATATAAAGATTCCTGAAAGCTATGATATCCGTCAGCAGCGTGAGTTTTTCAGAACCAGATTTAATCTGAAGGCAGAACTTACGATATATTACAACAACGGTGAAAAAAAGGTTTTTGAGTGTCAGACCTTTGATATTTCGGGAAACGGAACCAGTCTGTTAATAACACCATTATTGAACAATGAAAATATTATGGAACTTGTGTCCAATCCGGATATTAAGAAGTATGCACAAATCGGGCTTTGTCTGCACTTTTCGGATAAGGATATTAAAACAAAGGTGGAATTTGTAAATAAACGTCAGCTCTCTGATAATACAAAAATAAAAGTCTGTGCTTTTAAATTTTTAAATATAAATCCGGCTGATGTTGATTATATTACCAGACAATGTTTTATAAAACAGTTAACCGATCAAAACAAATCAAAGAAAGAATTTTGACTTTACAAAAAAAAATAATAAAATATACTATATATGTAAGAAGGATGTTAAATGAAATTAATAAACCGACTAAAAAATTTAGAACAACAATACGTTTTTTTGCGCTGGGCAACCGGTAATGATTACGGGCGTATAAATTATGTTGGTGATGATTATATAGAATTTAATATCATTGACATAGATACGATGGAATATCGCGAAACCGCTATAATTAACGCGCAGTTGATTTTCGAGATTATATTTGGCGGCGGGGATATTTCAAGAATTCTTGCCGAAATGTCTTTTCAAGCTGGCGATAAGAATTAGATTTCAGTTTTGTAAACTACTGGAAAAAAAATACTTTTTATGGTACTATCTTCCTGAGTGGTAGTTTTATAGAAGAGATTTATTAAATTGTTATCGAATAATTTAGTTGAAGAACAAGAGTTCTGTGGATATATAGCTGATGAGAAAAATCGAAATCGTGCGCTTGCAAATATCATAGCGCTAAAGACGGCGTTTGAATTTTTTGAGAAGTGCGGCCTTACACCCAGTGTTGAGTTTGCAGCTCATAAGATTAAAAAAGTTTTTGAAGAGCTTGATATATCAGATTTGTATATCGGTGATTTAAGGCTTGATATTCGGCTGGGTCTGACTTCGCAGGATATTTTCCTTGTGCCTCGCAAACATTATGAATATGGTGTTATGCCGGATTTATACATGTTTGTTAATTATGATACTGAAACTGGTAAAGTTGATATTGCCGGTTTTTTGAAGCCTGATAATATTGATAAATCTTTATACGATGACTACTATTATATTATTCCCCGCAATACAGCGCATTTTGCAAATAATATAGAAGAATTGTTTGATTCTTGCAATATACAGGCTAAAGAAGGATTCCCGCTCAATAGTAAGAAAAAATGTATATTGTACCTTGATAACCAGCTTCTTGATATAAAAGAATTCTATCGTGAGCTGATGTTATATGAAAAAGTAAGAAAACTTCTTTTAGATTATTGTTTAGCAGAAGATATTATACGCGCTTGTAAACTCTCTGTATCAGCAGAAGATATTACTGATGAAAAGCCGGCTGTTAATCAGGAAGTAGTGATAAAGCCGGTAGTAATTCCTGAAGAGGTTAATCTTGGTTATGCAGACGGACTTGCTCCTGACGGGCAGAATGATGAGGAATCTGTTGATATAGAGTCATTCATTAATGGTGAATACGCTGATATTGACTCAGATGTCAATAATAGTGATAATCCCGATGATGGCGAATTACAGATTATCCCTGAAACAATGCAGCTTCCTGAAAAGCCTTACAATGAAGAAGGAATATCGTTAGATTTGGCAGACGATAAATCATATACTGAAACGGTAACGGTTTCCGATGTTGATGAATCTGATTATTTTGCAATAGAGCTTCCTAAAGAAGAGTCGCCTGCGGCTGATGTTGAAGATGATGAACCTGCCGAGTTGGATGTTGTTAATAATTTGGTTGACATTGAGCCTGATGAGGAACTTCCGTCTATCTACGAGGCGGAAAATAACCGTTTAGATTCTGTCCCCTTGGAGATTGATAGTCCGCAGGCTGATGATATTGAATCTGCAAGTATAGATTTGACTGAACAAGAGCCGGAGCGTGATGAAGATATTCCTGTTGCGGCAGATGAAGAGCAGATTATAGAATCGAAACCAGACGAAGATGTTGTGACAATATCTGAAGATGCTCTGATTAAGAATGAGGTTTTAACAGAGCAAGTTTATGAACCAGAGGCTGAATACGAAGAGTCTGTTTCAGATGAAGAAATTGAGCCGATAGCTGATGATAGCGAAGAAGAATTAGGCCTTTCCGAAGGCTTTGAAGAGTTGCCGGAAGAGCCGGTTTCAGATGAAGAAATTGAGCCGATAGCTGATGATAGCGAAGAAGAATTAGGCCTTTCCGAAGGTTTTGAAGAGTTACCGGAAGAGCCGGTTTCAGATGAAATATCTGAACCAGAGGCTGAATACGAAGAGTCTGTTTCAGATGAAGAAATTGAGCCGATAGCTGATGATAGCGAAGAAGAATTAGGCCTTTCCGAAGGCTTTGAAGAGTTGCCGGAAGAGCCGGTTTCAGATGAAATATCTGAACCAGAGGCTGAATACGAAGAGTTGTCTGTAGGTACACAGATTGGCGGAGAAGTTAACAGCGAAGATAATTTTGAACTTAATCTTCCTGACGGACCGCTTGATATTACTGATGAAGGGCTTGAACTGCTTGAAATTGATGCAGGCGATGTGCAGCCTGAAGACATAACTGCGGATTCTGATGAGTCTGACCTACCGTTAGAACCGGTAGAAGAGTTTGAATTACCTGAAGAAGATGCATTAAATGATGAAATGGATATCGCAGATCATATAGAAGAATCAGTTTCTGATGAAGAATCTTCTACTGCTCAATTTGATACTGATAAGGTACCGCCCGCTGATAATGAAGATTCTGAAAATATGACGTTTTCAGAATTTGCAGAAGATATAGAAAATATTAATAATGATATGAACACTACCTCTCAGGAACAAGATGAAGATGAGCAAGAAGAGGAAGAACCCGAAAAGGTTTATGATCCGGACTTCGTTCCTGACTTTGCAGCCGGTGAGTTTAAGCTGGTATCTGAGGATGGGGCAGGCTCCCTACCAGAACCCGAACAGCCCCAAATAACGGTGAGTCAAGAACCTGAAAGTGTAAAAGAGGAATTACCGGTTACTGATGAAGCTGTGGATTCTGATGAAAGCTCTGTTGAAGTTTTAGACAGTGAGTTAGAACAAGAACTCAATGTAGTACAAGAGCGCGAAACTGAAAAACAAGGGCTTGATATTCAGGCTGCTCTGGAAGGTTTTGTAAACACATTGGAACCTTCACAGGCCATTGCTCCGGGGGCAATCCCATCCGCAAACGCAGGTGACAAAGTAAACAACAAAGAAGAATCAGTGGAACCGTCGGAACAAGTTTCTGATAAAGATTCTGCAAAAGCTGCTCAGGAGGCTTCCGAAGAAATTGACGGTTTATATTCTGATGATATGGATGTTGAACCTGTAATTGAACAACCGCTGCGCAAAAAGAAGAAACAACCGTCTAAAACGCTTGTTGGCGGGCTGTTTGTCCTTCTTATCGCACTCGGTATAGCAGGCTTTATTAGTAAAGATAGTCTGTTGGGCAATGTTCAGTCAAATACTCAGGCTGAATCTGTGCCGAATGAACTGGCAGCACCGCCAGAAAAAAGACCGTCGCCGCCTAAGAAAGATGATATTGAAACCGAAGCCGATGCTATGCTTGAAGATATTGAAGAGCCGGTACAACTTCTTGATACTTCTGTTTCTGTAGCGGCAATGACAGTTGATTGCGACGTGCCTTCCTTTATGTTAAATACACATTCAAGGAGATATCTTATTAAGCTTGTTAAACGTATGCAGCTCCAGTTGAAAAATTCACTTCTTTTATCCGGCGAACAACCGCTTGCTAATAAGTTAGTGATTGATTTATCCGTTGATAAAGATGTTTTAAAATATGAAAAGGTATCCAGTTCCTCCGGTTCTAAAAAGGTAGATGAAATTGCTGCTTCTACGGCGGAAAATGTTTTAAGAAGCACTCAGCCGTATGCCGGAACTTTTGGAAGCAGTCAGGGTATTATCAGGCTTGTAGTTAAATTTTAGGTTAGATTATGGATAAATTGCAGAAAACAAAATACGAAAATCTTATAATAGAAGCGATTACCAAAAATGAGCGGTATCGCGGGAATGAAGATTTGCTTAGATTTATTTATGAAGACGTGGTAACAAGACTGGGTAGTATTTTAGATACAATTAATGACGAGGCGGTTATACAGAGCTATGTAGAAAGAATAGCTAAACTATCAGTTATAACTATTATTAAAAAACGTACTGTTTTGCTGGCTACAGCGGCGGAGGAAAAGGTTCCGGCACCTAAAAAGGATTATTCCGGATACTACGATGTTTTTTCTTGCACACCTGCTGATAACCAGTCTGATATTAATATAAAGAACCATCAGGCTGTTGAACTCAAATCGGAAATTATTGAATTAGTTAAACAATATCCGCAAAAGGAATTTATAAAACTGTATAATCTAAGATACAAAGAGAATCGAACATTAGAAGCAATTTCTGATGAGTTGAATGTATCTCAGGCGCAGGCTGCGGAGCGGCTGTTTGAACTGGCAGCACCGGTAAAGAGAATATTCGGCAATGAAGTGTCCTAAATGTAAGAAAGAGATAGAAGATAATACAATTAAATGTCCGCACTGCAATACCAAGATTGGTTCGTTGTGCAAATTTTGCGGTGCCTATAACCCTATTACCGCCTCTGTATGCTTATCCTGTAAATCTGAACTTCTAAAGCATTGTCCTGAATGTAATTCTCTTAATCTGCCCGAAGCTTCTGTTTGCAGAAAGTGCGGGTATAAATTTATCAGACCGGAAGATGAGGACGCTGAACTAAACAAATATGTTGAAGAAATAGAACCTCTTATAAAAAACGAGAGCAAAGCGGTTTCCCAGCAAAAAGCTAAGAACCTTTTAGTTCAGGCAATAAAAGATGATAATGTAAAAATTATTTCTATAAGCGGGGAAAGCGGGATTGGCAAAAATTTAATTTTACGCTTTGCCGCTAATGAGTTAAAAAGTTATAAATTTGTATGGCTTCTTGGCAAATGCACCCAGATAACACAATTAACGCCGATGGGGTTTATACAGGATGTTTTATTAACTTTTTTCAATGTTAATAATTACTGTGTTGATACTCTCCTTTTAAGAAAAAATGCTGCAAAATTTTTTAAACAGGATTTCCCAACTCTTTCACATAATGAAATACTGGATTTGCTTAATTTCCTTTATCCTGAAAAGACTGACTATTTTGAAAATATTTATATAAACAGAGAAAAATATATAAATATATTTTTGAAAGTCTTTAAAACAATTATTTCTCAAATAAAAGTTTTATTTGTAATAGATAACTTTGAGAACATGGACAGTGCCTCTTATGAATTGTTAAAGCGCCTTTTAGAATTAGAAGAAACCAGGACAAACTGCAAGTTCATATTTACATATATTGAACCGACTCCTGTACGCGGAATATTTTCTTCAATATTACTTAAGGACAATGCATACAGAGATATAACAATAGCACCATTAAAAAAGGTTCAAATAGATGCGTTTCTGCTTCAATATAATGAGTTAGAATTTTCCGGAGCAATGAAAGAAGCTTTATTTAAGATTTCTAGCGGAAACCCGTCTGTTATAGAACAAGCCTTGAATTTGATGATGGATTATAAGCGGCTGGGGTTAGAGCCTAAGTTTTTGTCTAATATTGATTTAATAATTAACAAGCGTCTTGAAATCCTTAAGAAAGAGGATTCAATGGTCTATAAAGTTCTCATCGCCTGTGCTATTCTCGGTGTAAAATTTTATCCGGCTGTGCTGGAAAGGTTGTATAATATTGGCGGTGAGTATTTAAAACTTATTCTGTCCAAATTAGTTAAGCTTAATTATATTATTCCTATAAGTAATTTATCATTTGAATTTAAAAGCAGCAAGATATGGAGTTTAATACTGTCAAACGTTAAACAGACAAATGATTATGATGATGTAAACAGGAATATGTTTGATATCTTGCAGCATTATAAATTATCAACGGCTGCTGTACTTGGATTTTTGGCTCAAAATAGGAATATGCTTGGTGAGGCATTCGGGATTTGGACTAAAATAACAAAACTGGCATCTTATATCGGTGATGTTAGTATTTATATAATCGCGCAAAAACAGTCATTACAGTTACTTGATAAAATAGAACTTTCTAACAGCGAAATTATAAGAAAGAATATTTATACAAGACTTGGGAAACTTTTTGAAAAAATTAATCCGGAGTCCGCAATGGAATATTTACCCAAAGCGCTTGAACTCATAGGTGAAACGGATATGTATCAGCGAATAGAGCTTTTAGGCTACCTGTCGTCCTGCGCGATGAAAGTTGGAAACTATTACGGAGCAGTAGAATGTGCTGATGCGGTTTTGAACCTTGTATCTGCCGATAATGAGCTTGAGCGTGCGCTTGTTAAGCTTAGAAAAGTTAAGGCTCTTATTAAAATAGGTAATTCCGGACAGGTTTTGAATATGATTGATAATGAAATTCTGCCGGTTTTGAATAAATATATTAATAAAAAAGGAGCTAATAAAAATATTTCTCAGGAATGTATTTTTGAGAATTGGCTGGAGGTTCATTTTGATCTGGCGGAGGCTCTTGTCTGGAGCGGTAATAATCGCGGATTAGAAGTTATAAGATTTATATTTGATACACTTGAAAGAAATAATATACAGGAGCATAATCTTTTGTTTAAAATTCAATTGCTGCTTGCACTGGCTAATTCTCTCAAAGGTAATGTTAACTCTTCACGTGAAATTTTAAGTGATATTCTTGACAGGCATGAACTTGATAAAATAGATGATAAGCTTATATCTTTCTGGAATTTCATTGATATTATAAATAAATTTTTAACGAGAGAATATTCAACAATAACAGATGAGTTATTCCAGGCTGTTACTTTTGCAAATAATGCAGGTGATGATTTTACCAAAAATATGCTAAAAACATTATTGGCTAAATATTTGCAGGAATGCGGAGAAAACAAAAGAGCGCTTGAAATTCTTGAAGAACAGGTTTCTTATTTTGCGAAGGAAAAAATAGCAATCGGTGTTTTACTAACCTGGTATTTGATATCTGATACTAAACTGATTACTAAAGGTTCGCAGTTTGCCCTTGATGTTGCAACTAAGGCTCTTGATGTTGCCTGCGGAGCTAACGTTAATAATTTTTACTTTATAGTCATGTTTAATAAGCTTATTGGAGAAATTTACCTTGCAAAAGGTGATTTTGATTCAGCAAAAGTTTATATAGAAAGAGGTATTGTTGTCGCTAAACAGTTTGAAATGGATGATATGCTTATAAGGCTGTATGTGTTGTATGGTAAATACTATCAAGAACAGGCTATTCCAAAGACAAATTCAAGAGTCGAACACATTGCTAATGCAATAAAAATGTTTAAAGCGGCGAGAGCCAAAAGTGAATTGGTCGAAAATACTTATTTGCATAAACTTGTAAAAGAAGCTTTCAGCGTGCTTATATCTTTCTGTAAATTGAACGGCATAGCACTTAAGAAAAGCGGAACATAAAATCAGGAGGAAATATACATTTTCGACATTTTCCGTATTCTCTATTGATTAAAATTTTTGAGAGGGGTATCATTTTAAATAGCAGTAGTGTATGAGAGGTGTTAAATGCTGGATATTCGTTTAATAAGAGAAAATCCTGAAAAGATAAATGAATTGTTAAAAAGGAGAAATCCTGAGTTATCGGTAGATAAAGTTATTGAAATAGATGTTGAGCGCAGGAAAATCCAAACGGAAGCAGATGAACTGCGTGCGTTAAGAAAAACTGAATCCCAAAAAATCGGTGAAATGAAAAAACGCGGAGAAAATACTGATTCTATACAGGAAGAAGTTCGTGCAATAGGTGATAAGGTAAAGGCGCTGGAAGAAAAGCAGATAGAGCTTGATGAAAAACAGCGTACATTACTTCTTAATATACCGAATATTCCTGATGAAACAACTCCGATAGGTGCTTCAGAAGATGATAATGTTGAAGTACACAGAACCGGAGAGCCGGTTAAATTTGATTTTGAGTTTAAACCGCACTGGGATATTGCGGAAGCAAAAGGTATTGTTGATTTTGAACGCGGTGTTAAATTATCGCAGTCAAGATTTGTAATGTACAGAGGTAAAGGCGCAAGGCTTGAGCGTGCAATTATTGAATTTTTCCTTGATTTGCATACTTTAGAACACGGGTATGAAGAAATTATGCCTCCTTTTATGGCAAATTCTGCAACAATGACCGGAACAGGCCAGCTTCCGAAATTTGCTGAGGATATGTATAAATGTCAGGATGAGGATTTATATTTAATCCCTACAGCAGAAGTTCCTGTTACTAATATTTATGCTAATGAAATCTTATCAGAAGAGGATTTGCCTAAATATATGACAGCATACACTCCGTGTTTCCGCCGTGAAGCAGGCTCAGCCGGAAAAGACACCAGAGGGCTTATTAGAGTCCACCAGTTTAATAAAGTTGAAATGGTAAAGCTTACAACTCCTGAGTCAAGCCCCGAAGAACACGAAAAATTGACCCAAAATGCTGAAAAATGTTTGGAACTTCTGGGACTGCCATATAGAAGAGTTGCGCTTTGTACTGCTGATATCGGTTTCAGTGCTAATAAGTGTTTTGATTTAGAAGTATGGATGCCGTCTTATAATACTTATAAAGAAATATCAAGCTGCTCTAATTACGGGGACTATCAAGCAAGAAGAGCCAATATAAGATATCGTGACAAAGAAAGCGGAAAAACTCGGTTTGTTCACACAATAAACGGCTCAGGGCTTGCAGTCGGCAGAACTTTTGCGGCCATACTGGAGAATTTTCAGCAAGAGGACGGGTCTGTAATAATTCCTGAAGTTTTGAGAAAATACACAGGATTTGATAAAATTTAAGCATGAATTTAGTTGAAAAATACCAAAATCTCAAAATATTGGATAAATACATCCTTAAACAGGTAATCGGGCAGTTTATTATGGGGGTGTTGGTATTTACGTCGATTATTTTTGCCTCAGAAGGTTTTATTACTCTTATCAAACAAATTTCAACATATGGCGTGCCTTTTAAAGTCGCATTAATGATTATTATTCTGCACTTGCCTACGGTCTTTGTTATGACAATTCCAATGGGTGTGCTGCTTGCAACCGTTATGACATTGAATAATCTCAGCCTTTTGTCAGAAATTACTGTTATGCGCGCCTGCGGTATCGGGCTTAACAGGATTGCAAAGCCGATTTTTATCTTTGCAATTGTAATGTCGCTGGTTAGTTTTAGTATTAATGAGTTTGTTGTTCCTGTAATGACCAAACAGGCAACAAATCTTGCTTTGTGGGCTTTCGGACAGAAAAATATTCCCGAGGGAAAAAATAATTTTACATTTAAAGAACTTAAAGAGTATGGCACGCTTAAACGGCTTTTTTACGTCGGTCAGTGTAAAAATAAAACACTTTATAATATAACCTTGCTTGATAATTCTAAAGACGGAACAATTCAAATACTACAGGCAAGAGAAGGCAAAACTTCACCTGAGGGCTGGAAGTTTGATAAAGGAATTATATATACAATCTCTGATGACGGTAAAATCCTTGATACTGCAATGTTTGAACAGTCGGATGCAATGTTTGGTATGGATTTATCCAAAGAGATGAATAAAAATATTGCTAATGAACATAATTTTATTCAATTATTAAAGTATTTGAGCAAACCGAATGTTGAGAAGAAACAGGAGCTGATGATTAGTTTATATGACAAAATAGCGCTTCCCCTTATGACTATTGCACTGGTTTTGATTGGTGTGCCGTTAGCCATTACTCCGCCGAGAGTGCGCTATAACAGAGGCTTTTTGTTTAGTATTCTGATTATATTTGTATATTATCTGGTGCGGGCGTTTTCTATATCACTCGGGGAAGCCGGTACTCTTGTTCCTGCAATGGCAGCCTTTTTACCAAATATAATTTTATCGGTTGCCGGTATATTTATTTATTATAGGAAAGTGTATACTATTACTTAATGAACGAGAATCGTTTAATAGATATTGTTAAAAAAATAACAAACAGCAGGTATATTGGCGATGATTGTGCTTATTTGCCGGATATCGGGATAACTGTTACGCAGGATAGCCTCGTGGAAGGTGTTCATTTTAATCTTGATTGGATGACGCCTTATGAATTAGGTATAAAAGCTGCTAAAGTAAATATAAGCGATATTTTTGCATCGGGTGCTGAGCCGGCGTACGCACTGGTTTCTATATCTATGCCGGGTACGTATCCGGAATCATTTTTTGAATCGCTCTATCAAGGAATTTCTGACGGGGCAGCTCTTTGTTCTTCCGCCTTGCAAATTGTCGGCGGCGATATAACAGGCGGGGAACGGGTTTTTATTTCTATATGTGTGATAGGTAAAACTGAAGGGCGGAATATTTCCTCCAGAGCAAACGCAAAATGCGGTTATAAATTAATTTTGAGCGGTGAGCATGGTTCCAGCGCCGCCGGTTTAAGATTGTTGCAGCAAGGAAGGTTTTCTCCCGAAGAATTAATCAACGCCCATAAATCTCCTGTTATTGCGGCAGATTTTGCACGGTTTATTTCACAGAATGTTAAACAGCCTTATGCAATGATGGACACATCTGACGGACTGGCTGATGCATTATTTAAAATAGCGGCTGCTTCACGTGTAACAATTAATGTTGATTTTGATAAAATACCTTATAATTCAAGTATAAAAATGTTTGATGATTGGAAGGAGCTTGTATTATTCGGCGGCGAGGACTATGGTCTGGCTGCTGCGGTGCCTGAGTGTGCTGTTCCGGATAATGCTGTTGTTATCGGTGACGTTTTACCTTTTTCTGATGTTCCTTTGCTAATCCAAATTGATAATAAAATAATTAAATATACCTCGGTAGATGAATTTACTTTTAATCATTTTTCATAAATCCCATGCCCCGTGAAATCATTGTCGTACACCAGTGGCAGCAAAAATGCAATAGATAAATTGTAAATTTTTGTAAATTTTTTCTTCAAATCAGTATCATGAAAAGAAAAATTGTAATAACATGCCATGTAACAACTATCCCAAAATCTCCTCCAAAATTATGGAATACTTATACTGACTCCAAAAAGTCAGTTTTTTTTGTGGGAATTTGCATGAAAAAAAGTTTTTATAATAAAATATTAAATATGGGAGGAGCCGGCATGGAAAAATCTTGTCCTTTCGGAAATGGTAAGTGTACATCTGAATGTGCTTTGTTTATATCCGGAGATGAACTTAATGAATTGATGGCAGCACGCTTGTCGTCTATAGGGGTTCTGGATAAAAAGAACGGATCTTGTTCCTTAAAACTTCTCGCTTTGTCAGGCGGAAGATTTATTTTTGAGAATACTACTACAGCAAAAAGATTATAGGTATGACAGAAAAAAAACTTTATTCTTGGATTTTTTATATAACATTATTTGGTTTATGTTTTGTACTTGCAAACCATACATCCGGTTATGATTATGATTTATGGGCGCGTTTGATTGTCGGCAAGGTTTTCTGGGCAACCGGATTGGTTCTTAAACACGACTTTCTTTCGTATACTCCTTCGCATGTATGGTATGACCACGAATGGGGTTCAGGAACATTTTGTTTTTATCCAGTCCAGCTTTTGTTTGGCCCGATTGGACTTATTGTACTTCAAGCCGTGTTTATATATTTAACATTTTTCTTTTGTATAAAAACGGTTAAATTAAGAATGGGGGCAAAATATTCTCATAATATACTGCTAATTATGCTGACGTTGTTTGTTTATAACCGTTGTATATGTTTACCGGTAAGATGCCAGATGTTTACTTTTTTCTTTACGGCGGTTGTAATATATATACTTGAACGTGCAAGAGTTGGTAAAAATAAAACGTTGTTTATAATACCTCCATTGATATTGATATGGAATAATCTTCACGGCGGAGTTGTTACCGGGCTTGGTATTATGTTTATGTATGCCGTTGGTGAAATGCTTTGCCGGCGCCCGTTTAAAAAATATCTTATTACTCTTGCTGCTTCATTGCCGTTATTAATTATAAATCCGTACGGGATAAAATATCTTGACTTCCTTTTTATGGCGACAACAATGCACAGACCCGATATTATTGAATTTTGGGGTGTGTTCCATCCGTTCCATATTAAAAAATGCACTAATTTCTTCTATTGGAGCGGGGTAGTTGCTGCTATAGAAGCTTTTTCCCTGATAAAATCGCTTGTCCAAAAAGGTTTTGTTAAGTTTATCAGGGAGTTTGATTATACAAAGTGGATAATGCTTATTGTTACTGGATATCTCGGATTCAGCCACGTTAAACTCATTCCTATATTTATGATAACAGCATTCTGTTATTGTTATGAGAATGCTTATAAACTTGTTCCAAAATCTGATTTGTGTAAAATCTGGTCACTTGTTTTTGTTTATATACTAATAGCAGGAGTAGGTTTCTGGGCGCCGACGACCGCTAAAGCTACGTGGGCAATGTATCCGCTTAAAGAAGTTGAATTTATCCGTATGAATGATTTAAAAGGTAATCTTATTGTTTCATACGGACACGGAAGCTATGCAACATACAAATTATTCCCTAACCTTAAGGTTTATATGGATGGAAGGTATGAGGAGGTTTGGGATGAGGAAATATTTATGCACCTCAAAGTATTTCAGGAGATGGGTTATGCGTGGGGTGAAATTCTTCTGAGATATCCAGCAGATGTTATTATGATTGAAAAGGGTTCTCCTGTTTATGGATATATAGAACAGAATTTCCCTGAATGGAAACTTGTGTATGAGGGGAATATGTCAGGGGTATTTGTTAAGAATGCCAAGCCGGTTTCTGAATATAAATTGCCGCCTGAGGATATAGATTACTATCAAAAAACAATGTTTGATACAGATATGACACAGGAATTTTTAAAGAAATATATTCCTGAATTTGTGAAATCGGAAGTGTATAATGCAAAATAATTTAAAATATACATGCTTATTTGGCGGAGGCGGCGCCCGTGGATTTGCTTATTGCGGAGCTGTCAAGGCATTGGAAAAACTTGGTGTTGATGTAGAAATGACCGGTGGTTCATCTGTAGGTGCGATATTTGCGGCGCTGCTGGCGGCTGGATATACCTCGGGTGAGATGAAAGATATATTCATGAAGGTTAATTTTGACCTGTTTCGTGATATTCATTTCGGTCTTGGTAAGGATTTTGCGCTTTCAAAAGGTGACATTTTTACTGATTGGGTAAGAAACTTGTTACAGGCAAAGGTTTGGGGGGCGCAGGCAGATAATGTAAACAAACCTGTTACTTTTAAAGATATAAGTAAACCGCTGGTAATTATAACCACGAACTTGTCAAACTTTAAGTGTCAGGAATTTTCACAGTTTACGACTCCGGATTACGAAGTTGCGCAGGCGGTGCGGATATCCTGCGGAATGCCGGGATTAATGACTCCTGTTACTTATGAAGATGATGTCAAGCTGGTTGATGGTGATTTGCAAAAAAGTATTCCGATGTGGCAATTGTCGGACTCTGTTAACAAAAAAAGCGAACGGATTATAGAATTTAGATTAGAGGGGGACTACAGCGGGAGAGAAAAAAACGCGGTTGATTTTCTCAATACTATTTATTCTTGTATGACTTACGCTGCAACAGAATTTGTTTCTAATATATTTAGAAAAAATGACAGGTATGAATGTATTAAAATTAATACAAGAGATACTATTATTGTTGATTTTAATATGTCAAAAGAAGCCAGAAATGATCTTTATGCAATCGGGTATGACGACACAATCAATTATTTTAAGAACTTTTTGCCTTTAAAGAAAAGATTTCTGCTTGAAAAATATAAAATTTTATTTATTTTGTTCAAAGAAATAGAAATAGCAATAAATGCTGCAAACCTTAATAAAACAAAATCTTTGATGTGCGATTTGTTTATGGAGCTGGCGGAATGCCGTGATAATATAGATGAATTTATTTACAAGGATTGTCTGGCTTTAAAACGTGAATTTAAACAGGCTGTAAAGACAAATTTTTTATTTGGTGAAAGGCTTGAAAAAACAAGCGCGATAAAAAATACAGTAAGAAACCTTGTGGCTGCGTCTGCTTTAAAAATCAAGGATATAGAGAATTATATTCATACAGATATTATTTAACTTTTTTGTATAATTCAATAACTTGTTTAATCCCGTCTTGTGCAATGTCAAATATTTCAAGCATTACGGCCTTTTCAAACGGTTCGTCTTCTGCTGTTGTCTGGAAATCAACAACTTTTCCGCTTGCGGTTAAAATGATATTTGAATCGGCTTCTGCATGAGAATCTTCAAGATAATTTAAGTCAAGAAGAACTTCCCCGTTTACAATGCCTGCTGATACCGCGGCTATAGGTTCAATTATCGGATTTTCTTTAATGGTTCCGTTTTGTATAAGTTTTTCAAATGCATCGGATAGTGCCAGAAAACCGCCGCATATACTTGCAGTTCTTGTTCCGCCGTCAGCCTGAATAACATCTGCGTCTATTGTTATTGTTAAGTTCGGCATTTTGGTTAAGTCTGCACAGGCTCTCATTGCCCGACCTATAAGGCGCTGAATTTCCTGCGTTCTTCCTGAAACCTTTTCGCGTTCTCTTTTGCAGCGGGTATTTGTTGAGGAAGGCAAGAGTGAGTATTCTGCTGTAATCCATCCCCTCTCATCGCTTTCCTCCATCCATTTAGGCTTTTTAGTTTCAACAGAGGCTGTAGTTATTACTTTGGTGTCGCCAAATTCTACTAATACAGAACCTAATGCATTTTTAGTGAAGTTTTTTGTAAATTTAATTGGTCTTAATTCGTTATTTTTTCTGCCGTCATTTCTCATTTTTTGTTTTCTCCCATAGAATAATCCCATATATAGATTTGCCCGCAGTATTTGCATACGGCGTGCTGATTCATAAAAAGCAAGTCAGGAATAAATGTGTATCCATCAACAGATATTTCAATTTCTCCGTTTTTGTTATATTTTTGCGAAAATATGCGGCTGCCCTTATAATCCGGTGCAAACATAAGTTCAAATTTATCAATGGAGCCGCAATTTTTGCAGATAAACATTATTCATAATCCTCCATGGCCCTGTCTAATATCTGCGGGTCAAGTTGTTTAGTTCCTGATTTTGTGATTTTGCGCTGCTCGCGTTTGTAACCGGTTATTAACTTTTTATACCATAGAGTCCAGGTTATTGAACGCATTGGAAGTAAAAGCATGGTTATAACAGAAGATACTACAGAGGATTCAATTAGTTTATACATTTCTAATGCGGTTAGTTTTGCCGAGGGAATTAAAATTGTTGATTCAGACAGTTTTAAAGCACCTAAAAAGAATTTGTCCAGTCCGGCTAAACTAATTAATATACAGAATAATTTCGGTATTATTGTGTATGAAACCAGCGCAGTCAAAAGGATTAAGACGAAAGTTGCCGCGAAATGGCCTTTTATCATGTTGAAACTGGTTTTAAAAGCATTGATAGCATTAGGTTTTTCATCAAAAGTGAAAACCTGGAATACAAGCGAAAAATATACAAATAGAACTAAAGCAGGAATCCAGAAAATCGGAATAATTGCAAGTACTATTAAAATGCTTATAATCAGCCAGAGAAGTATAAATTGCGGAGTATTGTTTGTGATTAATTTTTTGTGGGCTGAGATATCGTAAATATTTCCGGATTTAACCATGTTTGCAGTTATAGAGTTTATTGCTCCGTATGCAATAAGGTATTCCCAGAAAGCTTTTAGCATTATTATGAGTCCCGGCAGAATTATCAGCAGACAGACAGCAAGAGAGTTTAGAATATTTTGAAAGAACAGATATTTAGCTGATAAAGCGGGCAGCATAAGCATGTAAATAAAAGTGAATGTAAATACAATTATAATACCGAGAATCTGTCCGAAAACAGGGAATGACATATATTTAAATAAAGATGTAAAGTGTTTTATGTAATATTTTATTCCGTCAGTAAATACATTAATTACATTTTTAATCTCTGAATTATTTGTCATTGCGGATAATCCCCCTTATAGGTTTATTTTATCAGAAATTTTGTTTTAAAGACAGATTTTAGAATATTCGCAATTTGTTTTTTTACATTTAACCAGCGTGTTTTCGTTCAGAGCTGCAATTTGTTCTGCGGTTTGTGTTAATTGTTCTTCATATTCTTGTAATAAAGCTGTGTTTGCTTTTATTAAAATATTTTCATTGTTTTTCAAGTCTATATATACAAAGTTCAGGTTATCAGTTTGTTTCAGATATTTGCTTAGAGCTGATAGATACACCATAGTCTGATAATCATATTTTGCATTTTCAGGTGCGGAGCCTGTTTTGTAGTCAAGAATGAAATACTCATTTTCATTCTTAACAATTGCATCAAGCCTGCCGCCAAACCAGTATTTGCCGATTTTGACATTTAGGGTGAATTCTGTTTTAAGCGGAGTTAATTTAAAGTATTCATTTGATTTTAGTTTCGACCACAGGGCTGCTTCTGAATCGCTGAGTGCTTTTTCAAATTCGGAAATGTCAAGTCCGGATAAAAAATATCCGGCGATAGCGTGAATATTTTTCCCTTTTTCAAAAGGAATTGAGGACTGCGGCATTATAATATTTCTTACATATCTCAGAAAGAACTTCTTTCTGCACTGTTTGTAAGTTTTTAGCATAGCAGGTGATAAGATTTTAGGATTATTCATAGTTTACTTTAGTATAGCATATAAAATTTTGTGTTATAATATTTTAGGGATTATATGAGGAAAAAACAAACAGGTGTTAATAGAGGATTTAAGTACAAAAAAATCAATGCGTGAGGCTTTTGGCCGAACTCTCGAGGAATTGGGGAGAGCGGATGAAAATGTTGTAGTTCTAGATGCGGATTTATCAGGGTCTACGCAGACAAAGTTTTTTGCAAAATCTTTTCCCGAACGTTTTTTTGATGTAGGTATTGCTGAACAGAACCTTATTTCTACGGCTGCCGGTCTTTCTATGGAAGGGAAAATCCCTTTTGCTGCGACATTTGCAATATTTGCAACTGGCAGAACTTATGACCAGATAAGAAACGGAGTTTGCTACCAGAAGGCTAATGTGAAAATAATTGGTACGCATGGCGGCTTAACTGTCGGCGAGGATGGTGCAACCCATCAATCTCTGGAGGATGTTTCATTAATGCGTACAATTCCGGGCATGACTGTAATTGTGCCGGCTGATGCAAGAGAGTGTGCTGAGGCTGTCAGATATGCATATTCTTTTAACGGCCCGGTTTATATAAGAATTTCGAGAAATAGTGTACCTGATATTTTCCCTGAAGGGTATAAATTAACAAATAACGCTTCCACCATTCTTGATGGAGAAGATATAACACTCTTTACTAATGGTGAAATGCTGGCTGAATGTATTAAAGCGGCAGATATACTTAAGGGAAAAGGAATATCTGTCAAAGTAGTTAATGTGCCGTTTGTCAAGCCTCTTGACAGGGAAGGCATAATAAAAGCAGCTGCTGATACCGGGGCGGTTGTTACCGTGGAAAATCATTCTGTAATCGGCGGTTTGGGCAGTGCTGTCTGCGAAACGCTCAGTGAAGGCCATCCGCTTCCTGTTGTAAGAATTGGCGTACAGGATAAGTTTGGACAAAGCGGTACTCCGGAAGCACTTTTAAAATTATATGAACTAGATACAGCTTCTATAGCAGGAAGGATTGAAAAATTTTATGATTCAATTAAGAGCAGTAACTAAAAAATACAAAAATAATTACGCATTAAAGAACATAAACCTTGATATATGTTCAGGTGAATTTGTTTTTGTAACGGGAGCCTCAGGCGCCGGAAAATCTACACTGATGAAGCTGTTGTATAAAGAAGAAACACCTTCAAGCGGTACAATCCTGATTGGAGGTGTTAATATAGCAAATCTTCCGCCTGAGAATGTACCAAGCCTCAGAAGATGTATGGGGATTGTATTCCAGGATTACAAGCTGCTTCAAAACCAGACGGTTTTTGATAATATTGCATACGTAATAAGAACTCTTGGTATGAGTTCATCTGAAATCAGACAAAGAGTCACAATGGCACTTAAAGTTGTTGGTTTATCTGATAAAGCAAAAGCTAAACCGTCTGAATTGTCAGGCGGTGAGCAGCAGCGTGTAAGTATTGCGCGGGCGATGGTAAACGGGCCGCCGCTTTTAATTGCGGATGAGCCTACCGGAAACCTCGATCCGAAAAACTCAATGGAAGTAATGCAGATATTGGAGCAGATTAATCAAAGGGGTATTACAGTTATTGTGTCAACTCACGATGCTAATATTGTAAACCACTTTAGAAAACGCGTGCTTACGCTCGGAAACGGTGAAATAATTAGAGATATTCAGGCAGGAACTTATGAATAATGATAGAAAACAGAATTTGAAGTCGCAGGTAAAACGCCATATCCCGAAGGGATGGCTTAGTGAGCTTAGAATAACTTACAGGCTTATAATGGAGGCTGTTAATGATATAAGAAGAACAGGTTTGATGATGAATCTTATAATCATTACTCTGATAGCTGCAATTTTAACTATATTTGGAGCGCTTTTCAGAACCGCAATTTCCTCTACAAAGCTTGCGAATTCACTTGAAAGTGTGCTGGAAATTTCCGTATACATAAAACCTAATGTTGATGCAAAGCTTGTAAAAGAACAAATAGAGCAGATTCCGGAGGTAAAAAAAATTACGCTTATTCCGAAAGAAAAGTCGTGGAAAGAATTCCAGCCGACACTAGGAATATCCTTAACCGAAAATCCCTTGCCTGACGTCTTACGGGTTAAGGTTAAAAAGCCTGTGGATACTATTCCCGTATTGAATAAGATTAAATCTTCCTGCACCGGTGTTGAAGATGTCGGATATGCAAAAGAACTGGGGCAAAAAGTCCAGTTTATAACACATATTATAAATACGACGGCGATTATTAGCGTTATTGTAGTTGCCCTGCTTACAATTACAATAATTAATAACACTATACAGCTTGTAATTCAATCAAGAAAAGAAGAAATCGAAATAATGCGTCTTATGGGGGTATCAAATAGATATATCAGAGTGCCATTTCTTCTTCAGGGTGCTTTTTACGGCTGTGTTGCAGGGTTTATATCAATAATTCCTCTGAATGTTGTTCAGGGAGTATTGTTGAAAATACATATTTTTGCAATGGTTCCGTCACCGCCCCTTGCGCAAAATTTTGTTATAGCTACATTAATGATTATAGGTATTGTTTTTGGCGCAGGCGGGAGCTGGCTGTCTATAAAAAAACATTTGCAAGTATAAAATTTATCTAAAATGTGGTATTATAAAATTAATAATGGAATTAATATATGGATAAAACAATAGAATTAGTAAATAATGTAAAAGATATACATTCAATGCCGAGCGTTATAGTCAAGGCATTAAACGTGATGAAAGACCCCAACAGCGGAATGAAAGAACTTGGCGATATTGTTATATTTGACCCGTCGTTGACAGTAAAATTCCTGGCGCTGGTTAATTCTGCATACTATGGATTTTCACAGCAGATAAGTTCTATAAATATTGCATTATCATTGCTTGGAATGAATAAAGTTAAAAATATTATTATTACGGTTGCGATGAAGCCTATGATGTCAAATCAGGGTGATAAAGATATTTGGCGCCATGCAATCAAAGTCGCTGCAGGCTGTGAACATCTTGCTAAAATGGGCAGTGTTACAAAGGCTGATGAAATATTTATTGCAGGATTTATGCACGATGTCGGGAAACTGGTATTAAATGCAAATGATCCGCAGCTTTATGAAAAAGTTAATCAAGAGGTTGCAGAAGGGGCTTATATTCTTGATGCCGAAAAAAAATACTTTGACAGCGATCATACTAAAACAGGAGCTTTGATTGCTAAAAGATGGCAGCTTCCGGTGTTTCTTACAAACATTATTAAATATCACCACAATCCTAAATTATCGTCTATGCCTGCAATTTGTAATATAGTTTATAACGTAGATATGATGGTTCGTGATGATTTTAAACCGGATTTGCTTGATAAAGAATTTATATTGGGACTCGGACTTGATGAAACTTCTGTTTATGAATTAAGAGAAACAATTCTGCAAAAAGCTAACATCATGATTTCAGAATTGCAGTAATATAATCTCCGGAGGCTGTTAATGAAGGCGGGAGTTTTAATAGTATCAAACGATAAAACAGTCTTTGATTTTATAAAGCCTAAGCTGGTTTTACTAAGAAGCAGCGATACTGTTTATGAAAGCGATTATAATGATGCTCTGGATTCTATTGTAAAACGCAGTCCGGCAATTGTCATTTTACATTGCGGATATGATTTGCACGCTTTTACTGAACTTGCTAAGAAAATTAATAAACCGCTGATTGCTTTTTTTGACGAACCGGATACGGAATATTTGTTGACGGCCTGTGATTGCGGAATTTCAGACTTTTTTACCAGAAAATCAGCTCCGGAGGAGATTCTTGTAAGAGTTATGTTTCTTTTGAAAAACCGCGTGCAGAAAGAAAAGCTGGAAACAGGATATGATATTTTAAAAATTAACGGTATTGTTGATGCAGCCGGTTTTTATACAAATGCTGAAAAAATTTTCCCGTATTTTATGGAACGGTTTGATTATGGAACATTTATTATTTTATCTTCCGCTAAAGAGGATTTAAGTTTAGATATTGCGGAATTGTTGCGTGAATCTGATATTAAATGCTGCGGATACGGCAATATTTATTATATTTTTATGCCGGATACAGATATAGACGGGGCTGTGGCGGTTGTAAGGAAAATATCAAATATTTCAGGCTCTGCGGGTTTCCATGCTGGAATTTGTTCTCACTATGGTAATAAAGAGTTTAATGTTATTAATAATATATTGGAAAATGCGCTTAATGTAGCCGTGGGGACAAATAAAGAGTACATAATTATTGATGAAAATCTTACGCCTGCCGGAGGAAACTGGATAGAAAAAATTAATACAAATAAGAAGAATTTTAAACTATTTAAACAAGAGTTTAATAAAATGCTTGAGTTAGTTTTAACACCCGTTTTTTATCAAATGCAAACCAAATATGAAACAAAACTTATGAATACAAAGATTTATCATAATATTACACCTGAGGTTAGCGTTTTTAAAATAATGGGTGAGTATTTTGACAGTGAATTCAGGGTAAAAAGTTCGGGGTTTTCTGCGGTTAATATTGAAATAATTCACAATACCAAAGAAAAACGGATTACGATTGATATAAATGATTTAGAGCCTAAAACGCTTGAAGTTTTGTTAGAAGAATTTATTGAAGAACATAAAATGTATATGGAGGAGTTATGTTAAAACCTGAAGAGAGCCTGGTGCTAATAATTGATATACAGGAGAAACTTGTTAAGGCTTGCGCACACACAGAGAGTATTGTAAAAAAATCATCAATTCTTGGGGAAGCGGCAAAGATTTTATCAATACCGGTTGTGGTAACAGAACAATACCCGCAGGGTCTGGGCGACACGGCTGAACCCTTAAAGGAGGCGCTTGGAAACAGCGTTCATTATATCGAAAAGACAAACTTTTCCGCATTAAGAGAAGAAGGATTTAGTGAGAAACTTACATCTTTTAATAAAAAACAAATACTCCTGTGCGGAATTGAAACACATATTTGTGTTTATCAGACCTGTGCGGAACTTATAGAGGCAGGATACGAAGTTTATGTAATAAAGGATGCGGTATCGAGTCGGAATGAATACGAATATAGTACAGGTCTTGAATTAATGAAATCAGACGGGGCAAAGCTTACCTGTGTAGAAACGGTATTATTTGAATGGCTTGGAAGTTCCAAGCATCCGGATTTTAAAGAAGTACAAAAATTGATTAAATAGTAAAAAACCGGCGGGCTTAGCCCGCCGGTTTTTTCATTAAACTGCATCATTTTTTAATTTAATATCAAAGTCTTCATTCAACTGGATTTTAATTTCTTTACCAGCTTTCGCATTGTAGTTGAGTCCTTTAAATACACTGCCTGTGATTAAACCGACACCGCCGCCGACTGGCATACCGATTGCAAGACATGCAATACCGACTTCACCGACGATAGCGCCGATAATGGCTCCGAGGCCGGCACCTATACCGAATAGTCCTACAGTATATCCTGCTGCTTTACCGACTGCTGCCCAGCTTGATTTTTTCAGTGCTGAATTCTTTGAATACACTCTTGCGCTGATATCACCGCGTTGACCTGTCGGGAGGACAATTTCGTTCAGTTTAATAAAAGCCTGTGCATTTCTGTTCCAGTATTTTGTAGGAATTATTTCTGTAACAGTTCCGTTTATAATAGTTCCGGCAGGAAGAAGTATAGTATCTTCTATTGTTTTGAAGTCTTCGTTTAATACAAAACTAATCGGGTCGCCGGCTTGGGCTGTTTTTGTTGAGAAATTATCGGCAAAGGCAATTTTTATGACATTGCCTGCTTTGATTGTTATGTTTTCTTCTGAAACGCTGATAGAGCGTACGGGAGATTTTTTGTAATAAGAATGTTCTACTCTTGCCTGCTGGGTTTGTACCGGAATCTGGTTCATATCAATATCTGCAAGGGCAGGTATTCCGGTGAGATTGATAAATCCTGCAAGAAGGATTGCTGCGATAGTTTTTTTCATTTTTCTTTCTCCATTTTTATTTAAACAGTTTGTGGTGTTTCAAAGTATTGTTTCAGCCAGCTAGTGGGCTTTACATATCTAAACCCGCCTTTTCCGCAGAAACCTTCGAGAGCCTGCTGCGGTGTCGGCCGTCCGTGGAACACAAGAATTTTAGCATTAACGGGTTCTTTTGCTTCTTTAAAATAGCACATAGGAAATTTTTGCAGACAGTTGCGTTTGAAGCTTACACACCAGCTTGGATCCCAGTACTGCAATATGCCTTTCTTTTCCATTTCGTAAGAGAGAAAAGCCTGTTCATTTTTATAGGTGTCGCGTATATGTGTTCCGTACGTATAAAAGTGTTCAATAATATCAGAATGTTTGTTAACTTCAAATCTGAATACTGAAGAGTTTCCGATGATATCATTTGGAAAATCCCAGTCTTTTACTATTCTGAAATCTCCGTCGACTTCAAAAAAGCAGTCAATATTACTTCTGACAATTATGTCCAAATCAAGAAAAAGCACCTGTCCGTAAATATCATCAAACTGTGAGAATATGCCGAGCTTTTTCCAGCCTTTTTCGGTAAGTCCGTTATCATTTATTTTGGGCAGCGGTTTTATTTCTACTTTAGGATTAATCCCTTTTTCGTCATCAGTAAAACAGATAAACCTGTGCGGTATGGTCAGATTTTTTTCAACCATTGAAAATAACCTGTTAACGTACTCAGGGCCAAACTTGGTACCCCATTTCATACATACAACATTTTTTGTAATAGTTTCAACCATAAAGACCTCGTTTCATTAGTGGTATGCTGCAAGTGTACCATATTTTTAAAGAATAATAAAGAGGAAATTTTTATTGTAATAAAATGTTACTACTGATTTGACACCGTGGGGATTTTAAAATAACATGAAGTAGAAGGGGTATAGACAAAATATGCACGAATATATATTTAAGATGAAAAAGGGTGAAATAGAGATAGAGCTGAAATCGGATGACTTGGCTTTTGTGGAAAATCAGATGAATAAATGGCGCGAGGAACTTATAAACGCACCGGAAGGGAATAATAATTAATGCCGGGATATACGTTTACCGTACGCAAGGGCGGGTGTGAGATAAGCTTAATAACAGATGACAGGGATGCTGTTGAGCAGCAGCTTGCAATTTGGGTTATGGCGTTGTCAAGAAAACCGCTTGGGGATAAGCCTGAGCCGGCTGCTCCTATTTCGTATATTCCTGAATCTTTTGATGAAAATGTTGATATTTGCACTAACCCGTCTGAAATATTTGAGAAAGAAGAAGTGCAGGAGAATGTTCCAGATACAGTGCATACTGGGGAAGCTGCTGTTCAGGGGCAGATTGATGGAAATTCAGAGCCTGAAATCCTTCAAGATTCTGTAATACAGGAATCTGTGCAGGCTAAGGTGGAAGAGTTTGTAAATACTCTGGATAAAAGTGATGTTGTATCAGAGCCGATTGGGAAAGAGCAGGAAAATGCTATTACTATTAATACACTCTTTAACGCCGAAAGTCCTGCAAAAATGGATTTTGAATCAATATTGGAGCATTCGGTTGATAATATCAGTACTGATACTGTTGTTAAAAAAGATGAAATATTCTGCAAACTGGTTAAAGCAAACAATATTACAGACCGTTTGGAACTGCTTTTGTTTACGGCAGATTACTTCTGTAAATATGATGCTAAATTTACCTTCTCTTTAAAACAAATTAACGGCAAGTTAATGCATAATCTGGCGGTTATTGTTGATCATGGAATACTTAAAATAGCGCTTGATAATAATTATATAGAACGTTCGGGCGAAAGTGAGTATCGCTTGACAGAATACGGCAGAAGCGAGATTTATTCTAAAGCCGGAATCTGGTCATAGTTACACGGGTATTGACTGATATTTTGCATTACGAGCGTTTACTGCATAACAGGCAACATTAAGTTTTGCGCTGACGTCAAGAAAACTCCTGTAATTATTTGCCGCTTTATTCATTGCGCTCATTATATCATCTGCGTCAACTCTTGATACAAGGGCATCATCTGTATGATTGTCTACTTTTTCCTGTGCGTATTTTTCTACTAATAATCTGTCAATAAAATCTCTTGCGCCGATTGCCATATACTTATCTCCTATATATCTTTTATGTATATATAAAGTATATACAATGATAAAAATTGCTTTTTGAAGAGATGTTTATTAAGTTTTGTTACAAATTTACAGCTTAAATATTTAATTTCTTATTATTGCTTAACTTTTCGCAGATTAGTGATGAAACGGTTTAAACGCTCCATAGCAACTTTGAGATTGTCGATAGAGTACGCGTAGGAGATTCTTAGAAAACCTTCCCCGCAGGCGCCGAATGCAGTCCCGGGAACCACCGCCACTTTCTCTTCCATTAAGAATTTTGTTGCAAATTCTTCACTGGTCATTCCAAATTCTTTTATTGACGGGAATACATAAAAAGCTCCGTATGGCTCAAAACAATCAAGCTTCATTTCTTTAAACGCATTCATTAGAAATCTTCTGCGCTGGTTGTAAGCTTTGCGCATAAGTTCTACATCATCATCACCGTTTTTGAGTGCTTCGACTGCTGCATACTGGCTTGTGGTCGGAGCGCACATTATTGCATACTGGTGAATTTTGGTCATCTGTGAAATTATTTCTTTAGGCGCGCAGGCATAACCAAGCCTCCAGCCGGTCATTGCGTAGGCTTTAGAAAATCCGTTTATAAGAATTGTGCGTTCTTTCATTCTGTCAAGCGAGGCAATTGATGTATGCCGATCTTTGTACGTTAATGCCGCGTATATTTCATCAGACATTACGTATAAATCTTTTTCTCTTATAATTTCTGCTATTGACTCCAAGTCTTCTTTTTCCATTATTGCCCCTGTCGGGTTGTTAGGGTATGGAAGAATTAAAACTTTTGTCTTTTCTGTTATTGCGCTTAAAAGCTCTTCCGGTTTAAGTCTGAATTCGTTTTCTTCTTTAAGATTAATAATAACAGGCTTTGCATTTGCAAGGATTGCACAGGGTTCGTAAGAAACGTATGATGGCTGGGGAATTATTACTTCATCACCTTCGTTAATAATAGCTCTAAGTCCTATATCAATTGCTTCTGAGCCGCCTACAGTTACAAGAATTTCTGAATCCGGAGAATAATTTACCCCCTGTGTTCTTGATATATAGTTTGAAATTTCCTGTCTTAAATCTTTTAAACCGGCATTAGATGTGTAAAAAGTTCTTCCTCGTTCAAGTGCATAAATACCTTCATCTCTGATATGCCATGGGGTGTCAAAATCAGGCTCCCCAACGCCAAGGGATATGGCATCTTTCATTTCGCTTACGATATCAAAAAATTTTCTTATACCGGAAGGTTTCAAATTTAGAACTTTTTCAGAGAGAGGTTTTGTCATGGGGTGATTACCTCACGTTCATCATTGCGGTTCTGGTTTATTATTGTTCCGTGGTCTTTGTATTTTTTGAGGATAAAGTGTGTTGCGGTACTCAATACACTGTCAAGGGTTGAGAGTTTATCAGATACAAAGTTTGCAATTTCTTTCAAAGTTTTTTCTTCTAAGGTTACAAGTAAATCATAGCCGCCTGATATCAGATAGACTGCTCTTACTTCCGGATAGTTGTAAATCCGCTCTGCTATTCTGTCAAAACCCTGCCCTCGCTGAGGGGTTACTTTTACTTCTATAAGTGCATTTACTTTTTCAATTGATGTTTTTTCCCAGTTAATTAAAGTGTGATAGCCGCATATTATACCGTCTTTTTCAAGTGCAGTGATTTCTTCCAGGACTTTTTCCTCTGAAACCCCCAGCAGTACTGCAAGTTCTTTAAAATCTATTCTGCTGTTTTTTTCTAATATAGCGAGTAATTCTTCTCTCATAACTTCTCCTGTTTTTATTAGATTATATCAAAAAAATAAGGGAGGTATAATACCTGTAAAATAAGACCCCCTGACAAAAGTCAGGGGGTAATAATTAATTATTGATTGATTAATACGCATTGTTGCGGTTTCCATAGTGGTGGATAGTCCCGGTTCCGTCGCCGGTTCCGACTTCAGTCCAAACATGATGATTATCTTCCTGGGTGAAGAAGTGGCCGCCGCCACCGCCGGAGCTGCCTCCGTTGTCAGGCTGAGGTATCATGCAGTTGCCATCAACGTATATGTGACCGGGCAGACAATGTGCTACATCATCTTCAGGAGTTATCGGTTCGTTGTCGTCATCGTCGTCATCTATATCGGCTTCATAAATAATACATTTACCATTAACATAGTGGGTGCCTATCGGACATAGCTCAGGATTTGGTACGCATTGGTCGCCGACTTTGGTTTCGTTTGCTTTACAGATAACTTCCGGGTCAAGTTTTTTCAGACACTGATCGCCAAATTTGAATGTACCTTCAGGACATTCTTCCGGCTCATCCGGTTCATCCGGTACAGTTTCACATTTGTTTCCCACTTTAACAGTGCCTGTCGGACAAACGATTTCCGCGCATTTATCGCCTATTCTCAGTGTACCTTCAGGGCATGGTTCGGGTTCGGGTTCTTCTTCCGGTTCGCACTTGCCGTTAACCAGAACTTCGCCTTCGCCGCATTCCGGCGGTTTAGGTTCGCACTTGCCGTTAACCAGAACTTCGTCTTCGCCGCATTCCGGCGGTTTAGGTTCGCACTTGCCGTTAACCAGAACTTCATCTGCTCCGCACTCTTCCGGTTCATCAGGTTGTTCCTGCGGTTGAGAAGGCTGAGGTTCTCCGCCTCCGCCGCCATTACCTCCCTCTGGTGCGATTGTTGCTAATAAAAGGTTGCCGTTTGGGGTAATTTTATATTTGTAGATGTCTTCACCTTCAACGTTTGGAACAATATCGCCGTTGACATCAATAGTAAGTTCTCCAACGTAACCATCGCCCCCGCCTGCAGCAATAGCATAGCCGGCGCCATCTCTCATCAGGCTATAACCTCCGCCGCTGCCGGCTTGTAGTTTTTCGTTAATAAAGCCCTGAACTTCACCAATTGATGTAAGTTCTTCTCTTTTTTGCTCAAACATCGCCTGGTGTATTACACCTTCGATGTTCATGGCTGCTTTGTCACGCTTGGCGGTAAATTCTTCACTCATGTCCCGTGATTTCAGAGTATTAATAGCTACGACACTTAATACCCCGATTAGAGCGAGAGAAATGAGAATTTCCACGAGCGTAAATCCGTTTTTTCGTTCCATCTGTTACCTCTCTTACATTGTACTTTTTGCATTAAAATATGCATTATGTTGCATATAACGGCATAATTCAGAAAAACTTTAATAATTCGGGATACATTTTTACAAAAATTTACAAAGAATTAATAAAATTATTAAATTATTCAGGGGGCTATGCGCCCCCTGGCCCCGCACCTGCATTTCTTTAACCGTAAAGAAACGCAGGGCAAAGAAACTCCAGGCTCGGCAAGTTCGCACATCAATTGTAAAGCTCAACCCGAAGCGTGCAAACTCGGTACTTCGTACCTCAAACAAAGCCCGCTCTGTAGAAGTTTCGCAAACATTGATGGCTCACTTGGCCTATGCCTGTTAATATTAGCACATCGCGTCAAACAGCCATAATTTATAAAATATTTTTTTAATAACATATTTATATTATTAAGGGGGCAGGGGTACATTTCATTCAGCCCAACAAAAGATTTAGTTGGTGTAACCCCAAAACTACTTAGATTATGTCTGTTTTTTACGTTTGTTTGTACTACAATTGTTTTGACCGGTAGAGCAGGCTGGCTTACTCCTTAAACGCACGACAAACTTTTCTGTAAAAAGGTGTAGAAAGGAGGTGAGCAGCATGAACAGGCAAAATGTATCAGAGATAATAAAATATGCCCTAGTGGTCATAGGGCATATTCTTCTGGTTCTCGCCAGTTTTATGTAGAGCCTGTAAAGGGAGTAGCTGGAACTACTCCCGCTCTACTTTTATTATAACGCATGATATGAATTTTTCAATATTGCTTTATTTGACTGTTTTAGGGTGCATTTCATCCAGCCCGACAAAAGGCTGAGCCGGGGTAAAAAACAAGCTCACTTTGTATAGCGTGCCAAGTTTTCTGAAAATAATTTAGAAGCGCTGTACAACGATGATTCCGCCCAGGCAAGCGGATGTGCGCCGGGTACGTAGCGGATTTTTCCATCCGCGCCGGTTATTGCCTCATAGGCCTCCGGAACCTTATATTCAGGACACGGATAACCGTTAGATTTTATCGTATTTGAAGCTGTTATTCTTGCATATCCGCGGTTTATATATTCTGTTTCTTTTTTCATTGCCCTGTTAAGCAGCGGCTGAATTTCCTCTTTAGACTTTTCACCGCGTTCTTTAGAGTCCAGCAGTTCTTTTGCAATACTTCCGTATCCCTTTGAAATCTCGGTTACTAAAAACCATTCAGCTTCAAAATCCTGTGAAAACTTGTTTTTATTTTTATGGTAATCAAGTTTTAAATATTCATCCCCGGGATACCGTATTGCGCCGTTTTCCCGTACAATCGCCCAGCTTAGTTCATCCAGCAGTGCAAGTTTTTTTTCAGAATCCTTTATGACATCATTTTTAACAAGTGTTTCTGTCTGCGGCATAAAACTCATTGCCGCATCGTACTTGCGCTCGACACACTTTTCTTCCCCGGGTTTAATCGGCGGAACATTATCACCGCAGGTTGTTTCAAAATCAGGAGAGGCAATAATCCGTTCTTCTCCTTCCGATAACAGTTTTTCAAGTCCCTCTTTATCATTAAATACCGAACCGTGTCTGGTATTTTTGATTTTATCCCGCAAATTATAGAGTTCCGGATTATTTGTTTCATCAAACATAAGGCTGATAACATTTCTTATCCCTTCGTTGCAGATAGAGGTGTCGCTTGTAAGTGAGTTAAGAAAAGTTTGTTCTTCCCACGCCCCGCATGAGCGTGCTGTTGGATAATGTATTGCTTTTAAGTATGCTGTACAGTTAGAAATGGCTGTGCAAACATTATCAGGAACTTCCTCTGCGCTTTTATACCCGTATTTACCGCCATTAAATCCTGTTGTTATTAAATCAGCCGCTGTTTGCAGATAGTTTCCGACTGATTCAAGACGGGTTTTGGCATACCATGGATGTGCTTCTTTGGTTTTGGTTATAAAACAATGTCCTATGCCGCCGTGTTGTTCGCCCGCCCAGATTAATCCGTTATTCCAGTAAAGCTGCGGGTTCGATATTGTATTATCAAAATTTTGCTGCTGGTGTTCATAGAATACGGTTACATTATTAAACAGTTCCGTACATTTTTCAGGCTCTTTATTTTTAACCAAATCCATATTATGGCATGTATCTGTTATCCAGATTAAATCGGCCATCAGCGGGTTTTCTTTTGTTGTAATAAAAGATGTTTTTATAAGTCCTGTTTTACCGTTCATAACGTAATCAAAAACCCCTTTATTTTCAGCAAATGTATAAAGTTCGTTAAACTCCTCAGGGGTGTAAGTTTCTTTAAGTTTGTCTGATATGTTTTTGTTGTGGACAGGAATACTGTAATCACTAAAAGTTTTGATTAACGGATTGTAAGACGCAAGACTGAGCCCTATAAGTGTTCTTGCAACATGCTTAGCCTGCGGGACTTTTGATGTGAAATTAATATTTTGTGCAGGATTTTGTACCGGTCTATTTATCTGCCGTTTTTGCTGTCCGGCGGCAGGATAACCATATCCGAAACTCCTTACGGGTGTAATCGAAATACTCATTTTTATAAACTCCTATAAAAATATTATCGTAAAATTTTTTTGAGGATGAATTGTTAAGAAAAATTTACATTTCTGGTATAATGAATGTACGAGGTTTAATGAATGATTGTTAATAGAGTAAGTGCTAATTTAAACTATACCGGACTAAAGTCTGTCGTTAAATCTTCTGTTCCGAACGGCAGTACCGCCGGTGGAAAAAAAACAGTTAAAAAAAATGGTTTCTCCAAAAAATGTTTATAAAAAACTGTGTTCGGTTCTTAAGAAAAACTGGGAATTTTTTAAGCACGAAATTTTTATTGCTTAAATATCCGGTTTAGATTTTTATAAATTGTGTCTGCAATTTTTTTCTGTCCATTTTTATCAAAATGCAGGCCGTCATGGTTTGATGGTGTAATTGTATTTTCAAGTGATAAAAATTCACAATTATATTTATTTGCTGCCGTGCTATAAATTTCATAAAAATATTTTGATTTTTCAATAGAGTTTTCATTAAAAAGGGAAGAAAATATTTTGCTTGTTAACACTTTGTTTCCAATTTTAAGCGGCGGAATAATCAAGATTTTTGAATCATGTGACTCTGTTTGAACTATTTCAATAAGATTTTCAATGCCGTATTGAATTTCGTTTATTGAAACATTGTACTGTCTTTGCAGGTCATTTGTACCTATCCATAAAATAATTAAGTCGTATTTATCAGCGGCAAGAAACTCTGGTAAAATCCGGTATCCTGTGAATTTTTTACCGTCAAAATTATCTCTGAAACAGGTTCTGTTATTGCATCCTGCTTCTGTGATTGCGTACTCTTTTCCACATAGTGATTGCAAAATTCCGCACCAGCGTTCCTGTCTGCCAAACCTTCCGCCGGTTTCCGGATTATACCCGTAAGTGTTGCTGTCACCAAAGCATAGAATTTTTTTCATAAAAATAACATAACATTAAAATTGTATTTTATAAACACTTGACATTAGAGCTGCTATCAGTGTTAATATAAACAAGTATCGTAAATAGCCGAAAATTATATAAATGAAATGTAATAGTATTAATGCCGGCACTTATCCGGCAATAGGTACAAAAAATAAAACCATTAATCCGGCGCCGGCTCTTCCGCCGGAAAAAATCCGCGCGGAAATGTACGAGGCTCTTGATAAGCATACTCTTATTATTTATAAAAAAGGGAAAATTACGTATTATAACCAGCGCAATCTTAAACCGGTTTTTCTTGCGCTGGAGGATAATAATTATGATTTATCTGACTGTTACATTACTGATAGAAGAATAAGCAAAGCTTCTGCAATATTATTTGCGTACGGCGGGGCTAAAAATATTCAAACCCCTGTTATGACAAAATCGGCAAAATCGTTTTTTGACCGGAATGGCATAAAATGTGAAACAAAAGAAATTACTGACAGTGTTCTTGATAAAAATTCTAAAATCAAATGCCCGCTTGAAAAATTGGTTTTAAACACTGATAATCCCGAGGAAGGGTATCAAATACTTAAAACAAAAGTTTTTCCAAAAGGTATGGAGTATGAAAAACAATTTTACCGTCCGGATATGACGCCGGAGGATTATAAAGAGCTTGATAAAAAACTCTATAAACACTCTCCTTCGTTTGGAAACGGGCTTTATAATGCTACTGCGTTCATCCAGAGTCATACTCTTTTAAACCGCGGTCTGACTAATATAGGCGGGTGTGCCATTCCAAATGCCATAATGTCAAATACGCGGGCTGAGGCGCTTGAAAGAATTGGGATGTCGGCTATAAGCGTCAGCTTTGCATTTATTATGCCCCTGTTTCTGCTTCCCAAATATAATAAATTCTTTTTAAAACGCAACGGGATTGTATCAAATTTCAAAAATAATGAGAAAAAAATTATTCAGGTTTCAAAAGAGTTTTTAATCTCTGATACCCGAACTATGATTGACGGAATAAAAAATTCGGCCAAAGCGTTAAAGGCAGAAAAGGAGTTTAATGATATTTTAGTCCGTTTCAAAGGGCGTGAAGAAGAGTTAAAAACAAAACTTTTAAAGGCGCATGAAGGTATTTTGCGTTCGGATTTTATGTCAACCGGATTATTAATGGGAAGTATTCCGTGGATTGCAACCGGGATTACGGAATTAAAAACGGGCAGAAAAGGGTTTTCTGCGACTTTTGATATGCTTGATGAAAAAGAAGTATCTAAGAAAAAACATAGAGAAAGTAAAATAAAACGTGCTATCGGAACGCTCGCATTTGCGTTTATTCCGGGGATAATTATTTCCAAATCTGTAACAAAGGGATTAACTTCAAAAAGTGCAAATTTTATACAAAATAATGCGTCTAACTTTAATTACACCTCCGGAGTCAGTATGTCTAAAACAGTAAATGCTTTAAAATGGGCTTTTACAGGATTCCTCGCAAAGCTGCCGTCATCAAGAGATAAATATGAATTAAGAGATAGAACGGCAAGAGAAGGCGGAACTTTTATTATGTTCTTTGGCGGTGATTTTCTTATTAATAATATTTTGGGGCGGCTTTCAGATAAGTATTTGGGAACAAGGATTATGAAAACCGATAAATACGGTGATAAGCAGGCCGGCTTCTGGAAAGGGTTTACGCTCGGAATTAGGAATTTTAAGAAGCTGGATAAGATGAAAAGTATTCCGCCTCAGGCGCTAAAAAAAACAAAAACTATCGGAGCCGCGCTTTACTGGGTGTCATTATTGAGCAATATGGCAATTTTAGGTTTTACTCTGCCGCATTTTCTAAATAAAATGCTCAGATATACGGTTCAAAAAGACAAAGCAGCTTTTGATGATAAAAATATTAATTCTTGACTTAGAGTGGACTCTAAGTGTTAAATTGTTAATATAAGACAAAAATTCTAGGGAGATGTTGAGGGAAAATGGATAGACGCGAGTTCATAAAAAATTCATTATTATTTACAACCGGCGCGGTCTTGCTAAGCGGCTGCACTTTTAATAAGGACAGCGCTGCCGGATTAAAACCCGGGACAGGTATTACAACCGCAAAATTTAAAGGGCTTGATGTGTCTATGTTAGGTTACGGTTGTATGCGTATGCCTGTGAAACCTTCCGGCGAGATAGATGAAGAACTTAACAGAAAAATGGTTCAGCGTGCAATGGAGGCCGGTGTGAATTATTATGATACGGCGTATATGTATATGGGCGGGAAAAGTGAAGAAATTACCGGCCGTGCTGTTAAACCTTATGATAGACAATTGTTTAATCTTACTACTAAAATGCCGGTTGTGATGCTTGAAAAAGAGGAAGATGTTGAACGTATTTTCAATGAACAGTTAAAAAGGTGCCAGACAGATTATTTTGATTTTTACCTTGTTCACTGCCTGAATAAGAGAAATTGGGAAAATACTAAAAAATACAATGTTATTCCATTCCTTGAAAAAATGAAAAAGAAAGGTAAGATTAAACATTTAGGTTTTTCACATCACGATACGCCGGAGCTATTGCAGGAAATTATTGATTATTATGATAAATGGGAGTTTGTACAGTTACAAATTAACCGTCTTGACTGGAAAACAACAAGGGGGGAAGAGCAGTATAACATTGCAAGAAAAGCAAACCTTCCGATTGTTGTAATGGAACCGCTTCGCGGAAGTCTGCTTGCAAACCTTAATGCTGAAGCTACAAAGATTTTAAAAGATTATAATCCTGAGGCAAGTGCTGCATCGTGGGCGTTCAGATGGCTTGCAGGATTGGAGGGAATACTTACTATGCTGAGCGGGATGAGCAGGCCCGAACATCTGGAAGATAATATTAAAACATTTACTAACTTAAAACCGTTGTCGGCGGAGGAAAACGCTGTTTATGACAGAGCAATAGAAGCTCATCTTAAACAGGCTGCAATCGGCTGTACTTCGTGCAGGTACTGTGAATGTCCGGTAGGTGTTAATATTGCAGGAATTTTTTCAATTTATAACCAGTATAAGTATGATGACAGTGCGATGAAAAAAGTCGGATTTATAAGTCATTACGAGGCTCTAAAAGAGTCAGAACGTGCGGATAAATGTATTAAATGCGGTTTGTGTAAACCTAAATGTCCCCAGCAGCTCGATATTCCGTCATTGCTTGCTAAAGTCCATCAGGAATATCTTGCGGTTAAAGGGGCTTAAGGAATGAAGTTCAGAGGAAATAGAAAGCCGTATTTTATACGTATTACTGCTGCTGCGTTATTTTTTACTGCTGAAATCTTTGCATTTTTACCTGCCGGTAAATTTCTTTCAGGGTTATTAGCATTTAATTTTGCACCTGCGGCGGCAAGACTTGCGGCTGATTTTTCTTTTACGGCGCTGATTATTGTTCTTGTTAATCTTCTGATTGCATTTCTCTTCGGGCGGATTTATTGTTCGGTATTTTGTCCGTTCGGTATATTGCAGGATATAATAGGTGCTGTTTTTAGACGCAAGTCCGGTAAAACACCAAACCTGTTTTATATTAGATACACTGTTCTTGCAATTGTTGCTGCTTTTATAATTTCCGGTGCCGGAGCTGTGTTAAGATTTATAGATCCGTACTCAAATTTCGGCAATATAGTTACCGGATTCCTTAATATTAAAACAATACCATTGTTAACATTTTTGCCTTTTGTTTTAATTACATTACTTGTTATTTGGAAAAACAGAATTTTCTGCACAACATTATGCCCCGTCGGAACTCTTTTCGGGTTGTGTGCAAAGTTTAGTCCTAAAAAACTTTGTATCTCACAAGAGATTTGTAAAGGCTGCGGAGTTTGTGAAAAAGAATGTCCGGCAGGGGCGATTAATTCAAAAGAAAAATATTTGGATAACGAACGTTGTACGCGTTGTCTGCGCTGTATCGCGGCATGTCCGGGCGGCGGAATTAAATATATGACGGGTGAAAAGGAGAAATTCTTACCCTCCAGACGTACATTTATTGTTACCGGTGTAATTGCGGCTGCGGCTGTTGGTGTATTTGCTAAAGGAAAAGAATTAGCACATACAATTGCAGAAAGTTTAAAAAAGCGGCCGATTTGTCCGCCGGGTGCTGTGTATGTTGAAAATTTTGTTCAAAAATGCACCAATTGCGGGTTGTGCGTAGAACATTGCAGGGGAAGAATACTTAAGAAACCGGATTTTGAATATGATACTGTTCATATTGATTTTTCCGATGGCAAGTGTGAATTTGACTGCAAAAACTGTTCTGATGTCTGTCCGGCCGGAGCTATAAGGAAAATGACGCTGGAGGAAAAGCAAAACTGCCGTATCGGGCTTGCTAAATTTGATTATGAAAAGTGTTCCAGATGCGGGCTTTGCACGGCCAAGTGTCCTAAAGGCGCAATTACGCATAAATACGGACAACTGCCCGTGTACACGGCTTCCAGATGTATTGGCTGCGGTGCGTGTGAAAATATTTGTCCGGTCAATGCAATTGAAATAGTTGCCATTAACCCTCAGACTCAGATATAATATTAGTTAAAAAATAGGAGAAGATATGTCTATCGGATTTACTGAAATATTTTTAATTATTGTTGTTGTACTTTTATTATTTGGTTCAAAACGGATTCCTGAACTGGCCAAAGCTCTTGGCAGAGCATCTTATGAGTTTAAAAACGCCAAAGATACTCTGAAAAAAGAAGCGCAGGAATTGGCTGACAGTGCGCAGAAAGCTGCTGAAGCAGAAGCAAAAAAAGATGAAGAAGTCAGACAATAATATGGATGATAACCAGTCTTTTATATATCATCTTGAAGCATTAAGAAGTACACTGCTGCATTCTGTGTTTGCTGTTCTCCTGTTATCGCCGTTTGGATTTTATTTTGCCCCGAAATTTATAGATTGGCTGGTTGCGGTTTCGCTGCCTGATACAATGGCAAAGCTTCATTATTTTTCACCTATGGAGGTTTTTATTATACAGCTAAAAGCAGGAATTGTTCTTGCTATAATTTTTGCTTCTCCTGTTATAGCGTATGAAGTCAGAAAATTTATACTTCCGGCATTATATGAGAACGAACGCAGGTTTCTCGGCTGGTTTATGTCGCTGTTTGTATTATTATTTATTTCCGGGTGTGCATTCTGTATATTTCTTATACTTCCGCTTGTAATGAATTTTTCTGTAGGGTTTATGAGTGAAAGACTTGAACCGACTATTGGATTGGCTAATTTTGTAAATCTTGCATCCGGCTTAATTCTGGCATTTGGCATTATGTTCCAGTTTCCGCTTGCAGTGCTTGCCGGAGTTAAATTTGGACTTGTCAGCGTAGACACATTAAAAAATTTACGGCCTTATATTATTGTAGGGATTCTTGTTCTTGCAGCGATATTTACGCCGCCGGATGTTGTCAGCCAGTTGATGCTTGGGGTTCCCACGTGGCTGCTGTTTGAAGCCGGTTTGCTGGCAGCGTCGTTTATTGAAAAGAAAGAAGCTTAACCGTAAAGCTTTTTTAATAACTTTGAATCAGTTATTTGTTTTGCTTTTTCTTTTAAATATTTTTCAGGTTTTGTCCTCAATTCCCTGAAATGAGTATTAGGAATTAAATCTAAAAACTTGTTAGAATGTTTGCCTGTCAAGATGAATAAAACTCCGGTGTGTTTATCCTGTTTTTTTATAAAACTTATTGAGTCCGGCAATGTTTCTCTTAATGAATCTTTGAGGTTTTCAAGTTTATGTATTGAACCTTTTGTTTTAAGAAATTTTTGGAAGTTTGGGGAAATGTGATTCTCCTGTGAATGGTTGGATATTATCATTGATGTTTGCCCTTTATTTTTTAATTTTTGTTCATCGGATTCCATGAGTCTTTTAAATTATTTTTAATTATAGATTGATAAAAGTTTTCTTTGTATTCCAGAGTTCCAAGTTGTTTTTTCAAGTGTTCCATTTGTTGAAGGACTTTTTGTTTTGTTTCTGTAATAATTTGATAGCGTTCTTTAACGGTGGAATCCCCGGCAATACAGAGTTCAATATATTTTTTAATAGATTTATTTTCAGTACCTGCCGCACGGAGGCATTTTACGATTTTAACCCATTCAAGGTCGTTATCCGAAAATTGGCGGATATTATTTTTATCTCTGGTAACAAAAGGGAAAAATCCTGATTTTGCCCAGAATCTCAGAGTGTGTTCCGATACATCCATTTTATCCGCTACTTCTTTTATTGTGTACATTAGTACCTCCGTTATAGATATCATATCACAAACAAAGATTGCGTATTAAAGTAAAATTTAATGCTTTACATTACGCTTTAATTGTGTAATCATTTATAGTGTCGGGCTAACTTTTAAGGAGAGTTATTTATGATACTTATAACAGGCGGGGCAGGGTATATTGGCAGTCATACCGTTATTAATTTTTTAAATAACGGAATTAAAGATATATTAATATTTGATAGTTTGGAAAACGGACATTTAGAAACCGTTAAAGAACTTCAAAAAATATCATCATCAGTTAAATTTATTAAAGGTGATTTGCGCAAAACAGAAGATATAGATTCAGTTTTTGCTAATAATAAAATTGATGCAGTCATACACTTTGCGGCTTTTGCGCTTGTAGGCGAGAGTGTGACAAATCCGAGAAAATACTATGATAATAATGTTGCAGGAACTTTAAATTTATTGAATACAATGCTCAACTATGATTGTAAAAAAATAGTATTTTCATCAACATGTGCAACATACGGCGAGCCGGAGTATACACCGATTGATGAGGAGCATCCGCAAGCGCCGATTAATCCGTACGGCGCATCAAAATTAATGATAGAGAGGATTATGAAGGATTACGATACGGCGTATAACCTTAAATCAATAAGATTAAGGTATTTTAATGTCGCGGGTGCTGATAGTGCCGGAAGAATCGGCGAATGGCATGAGCCGGAAACCCATGTGATACCGAACATCTTAAAATCAGCAGTTAACGGCGAAGGTTCTTCATTTAAAATTTTTGGCAGCGACTATGAAACGATAGACGGAACCTGTATTAGAGATTACGTTAATGTTGAGGATTTGGCTGAAGCACATTTTCTTGCATATACCTATCTCAATAAAGAAAATCGTTCGGAGGTATTTAATGTTGGTACCGAACACGGTGATAGTGTAAAAAAAGTTTTTGAAGTATGTGAAAAAGTTGTAGGAAAAGAAATTCCTGTTGAGATGGTTTCTCGCCGCCCGGGGGATCCCGCAAAGCTTTATGCAAACGCTGACAAAATTAAAAATACTCTCGGCTGGACACCTAAAAGAAGTTTACAAGAAAGCGTTGTTTCTGCCTATAACTGGGAGAAAAAATTGAATGCTATGCTTGATTCTACGTTAATTAGCTAGATATGATAATAAAGAGGAAAATAAATGAAAAGGATACTTGTAACCGGCGGCGCCGGATTTATCGGAAGCCATTTGTGCAAAAGATTGTTAGATGAAGGCAATGATGTTATTTGTCTGGATAATTTTTTCACCGGTTGTAAAGACAATATAAGAGAGCTTTTATCGAACAATCATTTTGAACTGGTAAGGCATGATATTACCAAAGAATACTACGCTGAAGTTGATCAGGTATATAATCTGGCATGTCCTGCAAGTCCGCCGCATTACCAGTATAACCCTATTAAAACTATGAAAACATCAGTATTAGGCATGATAAATATGTTAGGGCTTGCAAAAAGGTGTAAGGCTGTTATTTTACAGGCTTCAACAAGCGAAGTCTACGGCGACCCTGCTGTGCATCCTCAGGTTGAATCCTACTGGGGAAATGTTAATCCTATCGGGATAAGAAGCTGCTATGATGAAGGTAAGCGCTGCGCAGAAACACTTATGATGGATTACCACCGTCAAAATGGTGTGAATACAAGAATAGTGCGTATATTTAATACATACGGGCCTAATATGGATATGAACGATGGACGTGTAGTTTCTAATTTTATAGTTCAGGCGCTAAAGGGTGAAGATATTACTATTTACGGTGATGGTTCTCAAACCCGTTCTTTCTGCTATGTATCAGATCTGGTAGAGGGTATGATAAGGATGATGAATAACTCTGAAAATGCAATAGGCCCTGTTAACCTTGGCAATCCGTCAGAGTTTACAATAGGTGATTTTGCGAAACTTGTTATTAAAATGACTAATTCTAATTCCAAACTCGTTTACAGACCGCTGCCCAAAGATGATCCCTGCCGCAGACGGCCGGATATAACAGAAGCAAAGAAACTTCTAGGATGGGAGCCTAAAGTTAGTGTTGAAGAAGGATTGGCAAAAACGATTGAATACTTTGAACGAAAAATTAAGGAGTGTAAATAATGAAGGTTTGTGTAATTGGTACAGGATATGTAGGTCTGGTTGCAGGCACCTGTCTGGCTGAAATGGGTAATGATGTTATCTGTGTTGATAATAATAAAGAAAAACTTGCACAGCTAAAGAAAGGTGTTGTTCCGATTTACGAACCGGGGCTTGAAGAGCTTATTAAAGTGAATGTATCAGAAAACAGACTCAGTTTTACTGATGATTTAGCATCCGCCGTTCAAAAATCTTTAATCTGTTTTATAGCCGTCGGAACCCCGCAGGGCGAGGATGGTTCGGCTGATTTGAAATATGTTTATCAGGTTGCACGTGAAATAGGTAAGGCATTAAACGGGTATAAAGTTATTGTTGATAAATCGACTGTGCCTGTCGGGACTGCTGAAGCCGTTACGCAAATTATTAAATCCCAGACTAAAGAGGAGTTTGATGTTGTATCCAATCCTGAATTTTTAAAACAGGGCGCGGCTGTAGATGATTTTCTAAAACCCGACAGAGTCGTAATAGGTTCTGATTCACAGCGTGCTACAGATATTATGCAGGAATTATATTCTCCTTTCCTTCGTACAGGTAATCCTGTAATAATTATGGATGTAAAGTCGGCAGAGATGACGAAATATGCTGCAAACTCGTTTTTGGCAGTGAAAATATCTTATGCAAACGAAATTGCTAATATTTGTGAAAAAGTTGGCGCTGATGCAGAGATGGTACGGATAGGAATGTGTTCTGACAAACGTATCGGGCAGCAGTTCCTTTTCCCTGGACTTGGATACGGCGGAAGCTGTTTCCCTAAAGATGTAAAAGCACTTTTAAAAACCGCAAAAGATAACGGGTGCGGGTATGAAATCATCGAAGCTGCCGATAATGTTAATAAAAAGCAGAGATTATTGTTTTTACAGAAGATTTACAAACATTACGGTGAAGATTTAACAGGAAAAACATTTGGTGTGTGGGGGCTTGCATTTAAACCCAAGACTAATGATATGCGAGAAGCGCCTGCAATTACAATTATTAACGCACTTCTTGAAAGAGGGGCTAAAATTCAGGCGTATGATCCTAAAGCGTTTGATTGTGCAGAGCTTATTTGGGGTAACAAAATTACTTATGCGCAAAATTCTTACGAGGCGCTTAAGGGTGCTGATGCATTGTTATTGCTTACTGAATGGAATGAGTTTAGACGTCCTGATTTTGAAAAGATTAAATCTTTACTTAAACAACCTGTAATTTTTGACGGAAGAAACCAGTATAATGGAACAAGATTGATACAGAAAGGTTTTTCATATTATCAGGTAGGAAAAATTTATTAATAAGGAGTGTAAGTGCCGTTTGAGTTTATAAATCTTGAACCGGAAGGGATTATACTTGTAAAACCTACAGTATATAGAGATTCCCGCGGCTTATTTAGTGAAGTATATAAGGCTTCAGAGTATGTGGCAGGCGGTATAGGTGTGGAGTTTAAACAGGATAATATGTCTGTTTCAAGTTATGGTGTGCTGCGCGGCATTCATTACCAGAAAGGAATTTATTCACAGGCAAAACTTGTTAGATGTATCAAGGGAAAAATTTTTGATATAGCTGTTGACCTGCGCTCTGATTCTCCATCCTTTAAACAGTCTGTAAGAGTTGAATTGTCTGAGGCGAACGGGTATTCTCTATATATACCTAAAGGTTTTGGCCACGGGTTTGTTTCACTATCAGATGAGGCTGTTGTTTTGTACAAAACTGATGCGGAATATAACAAGGAGGCTGACAGCGGAATTTTCTGGGCGGACAGTGATTTAAATATTGACTGGGGGATTGATTTCCAGCCTGTTCTTTCAGAGAAGGATATTAAACTGCCCGGTTTAAGTGAGGTGATTAAATGTCTGTATTGTTAGTTACCGGCGGAGCCGGATTTATAGGCAGTTGTTTTATAAAATATATTTTAGAAAAACATCCTGATTGGAAAGTTATAAATCTTGATGCGCTTGAATATGCGGGAAATCCTGAAAATTTACGTGAAGCTGCGGATAATTCAAATTACCGTTTTGTACATGGTAATATTTGTAACAGTGTTCTTGCAGGCGACTTGATAGGGGGGTGCGATTATGTTGTTAATTTTGCTGCGCAGACACATGTTGACAGGAGTATAGTTTCTCCGGGCGCGTTTATTGAAACAAATGTTAAAGGAACATATAACCTTCTTGATGCCGCACTAAAAGCAGGAGGCAAAAGGTTTATACAAATTTCGACTGACGAAGTATACGGCAGTATTGATGAAGGGTATTTTACTGAAGAATCAAAAATTTCACCAAACAGTCCGTATTCTGCAAGTAAGGCATCAGCGGATGTTCTTGCTTTGTCATACTTTAGAACTTATGGAATGCCTGTTATTGTGACAAGGTGTTCTAATAATTACGGGCCTAACCAGTATCCCGAAAAACTTATTCCGCTGTTTATAACAAGAATTATGAATAACAAGCCGCTCCCTGTATATGGTGACGGATTGAATGTTCGCGACTGGTTATATGTTTATGACCACTGTTCCGCAATAGAAAAGGTGCTGCTGAATGGCCGCCCTGGCGAAGTTTATAATATAGGCGGACATTGTGAAAAAACAAATCTGGAGATTGCAAGATTTATTCTTGAATATTTCGGATATGATGCTTCTATGATAGAGTTTGTTCCGGATAGATTGGGGCATGATAGACGGTATGCGGTTGATAATACAAAAATTCGTTCTGAACTTGGCTGGGAACCGTCTGTAAAATTTGAGGCGGGGCTGAAGCAGACAATAGAATGGTATATGAATAATAAAGATTGGATAATAAACGCAGGCATGCGCTCGATTACGGCATCACAGGTGTAACTAAAAAGGATAGGGAAAATGAAGGGAATAATTTTAGCGGGAGGTGAAGGAACCAGATTATATCCGAGTACGCTTGCTGTATCTAAACAGCTTCTGCCGGTGTATGATAAACCTATGATTTATTACCCGCTGTCTGTTTTAATGCTTGCCGGTATAAGTGAAATTTTAATCATCACATCGCCGCAGAGTGATGAGGGAGTCAGAAAACTACTTGGTGATGGCAGAATATTTGGTATTAATATTCAGTATAAAATACAGCAGTCCCCCGATGGAATCGCACAGGCATTTATTCTGGGACAAGATTTTATAGATAATGATTGTACTGCACTTATATTGGGAGATAACATTTTCTGGGGGGCAGGTTTTACCGGCATGCTTAAAGATGCTTCAAAATATGCTAAACAAGGGTATGCTTCAATTTTTGCATACAAAGTAAAAGATCCGGAAAGATTTGGAGTGGTGGAATTTAATGACTCAATGCAGGCTGTTTCGATAGATGAAAAGCCGGAGCAGCCCAAATCTGATTATGCAGTAACCGGATTATATTTTTATCCTAAGGGTGTAAGTTTTATGGCTGATAAATTAACCCTGTCTGCGCGCGGTGAATTGGAAATTACGGATTTAAACAAATTGTATTTAAATGAAAACAGATTGAATGTTATTAAGTTCCCGCGCGGGTTTGCCTGGCTTGATACGGGTTTGCATAGTTCGTTGTTAAAAGCGGGACAGTATATCCATACAATAGAAGAAAATCAAGGGGTTAAAATTGCTTGTTTAGAAGAAATTGCGTGGCGCCAGGGGTATATATCAAAAGAAGAAATGCTTGCTAACGCTGAAAAAATGGGCGCAAGCGAGTATTATCAGTATATTAAACAGTTATAAACCGTATTCCTCCAGTTTTGTAAGCATTTCGTTTTCCGGTGTCATTAAATCGACTTTTTGGTGAATAAAGTCATCTGCAATTGAGGCTGGAATTTCTTTAGTAGAGATATGCCAGTCTTTTGCGACTACCTGTTTATAGTAATTGCCGTTTGAGAGAAGTTCTATATACTCTCCGCGATTGCACGGGCTTGTGATATTTTTGGAAAATACCATTTCACCGGTCAGCGGGTCGCCAGAGGCTTCAAACAGCACGCCGGTGCCTTCTTTTTCACGGCTGGAGCAGAGTGCTTCTTTTTCTGTGTATTTAAATTTTTCGATTGTTCCGGTATTATTTTTAGAAAACTTGAGGATATGTTTTTTATTATTGAGTGTTGTAATGATAGTTTTCAAGTATTTTGTACCATTATCAAAATCTTTTTGAATAGTAATACCATTATCTTCGTATTTAATATTTGTTTTTATCTGGTGCAGGTTGTCGTTAGGGGAAGTTGTTGAACGGAGAATTCTAATAATCTGCCCTTTTTTGTTGTAGGTGTATTCAGAGCTTTCTAGCAGCTTTTCTTCTTTATTTCCTGCAAAAATTTTTATACTTTCAACTAATTTTTTAGAACGATTAACAACAATTTCCATCAAACCCTTTACAGTATTTGCGGCAGGAATAGTTTTAGGTTTATTCGGGTATATATTATATACAGCATTGGAACCGGAGGTTGACGCCGGCTGATAGTTTTTAGTAATTTTCTCTACAATAGTTTTAACATCGAGTGAATAATTTCTGTGTAAAAGTTCTAAAAAATTTGTTTGTTTTCCACAAAATGTCGGCTTAACTGCGGGTTTTGTATTGTATAAAATCGGGTGTATCTGCATAATTATCTCCGTACATTAATGATAAAACAATGAATAAAAAAATTGTTAAAATGTTAAGAAAATAGAAAAATTGTTACAATTATAAAATGGCTGAAATTAAATAATTTGAAGGGGAAAAAATAGCCCGTATATCCTATATAAATACTAAAATTATTGTAAATTATGGACAAAAATTTCTACTTTATAGTAAAATTTTAGTGAGGAATTAAAATAAAGTTCTAGTGGAGTAATGTATGGAAAGAAATAAAATGAAACGAGTTTTGGCATCTATATTGATGTTGTCATTCTGTTCCGTTCCCGGCAGTGTTTTGGCTGCTCCGGCCGATAGTCATATTGTTGTAGGTTCACAAAGCGACTCAATAAGAGTAGATGGCGCGACAGGTATAAGCCACGACGGTTATTACGGCGGTGTGGTTGACAACTATGCAGGCGGTGAAGTTACTCTATCTGGAACTTTTGAAGGTAATTCTAATAATGCATTATCTTATGGCGGTTCAGTTGTTTATTCGCATAATAAGGGAAGTATAATCGTTGAAAATTCTACACAATTTATAAATAACCAGTTAAATGTTCCAGAAGGCGGAGTTTCTGCCGGCGGTGTAATTGCAGCATGGGGCGGTACTAAACTGCAAATTGGTGACGATGTAGTTTTCAGAGGTAATGGCAACGGTGCTGATGGTAATCCGGCAAGTGCTTATGGCGGTGCAATTTATGCGGATTATTATTTAAACCCCGATGGTACAGTTGCTCAAGGACAGGTTATAATCGGGGAAAATGTCTTGTTTGAAAATAATGCATCTACTTACGCTGGTGCTATTTATATGGATAACGTAAAGGATAGCAGCATAGGTGCAGGAACTCAATTTATAGGCAACGAAGCCAGTGAAAACTTTGCGGGTGCAATTCTGGTCAATGGTACAGATAATTTAACCGGCTCAAACCTTACAATTGAAGAAAATGTTGTTTTTCAAGATAACTATGCGGCCACTGACGGCGGCGCAATTTATAACTGGGGGCATGTCAGCGAAACTATAAAAGAGGGTGCTTCATTTACTAAAAATGAGGCTGGAACATACGGCGGCGCTATTTATAATGAAGCACTGGTTGTGCAGGGGGATGATTATATGTCCAGTGTAGATATTGATGGTGTCACTTTTGATAATAATACAGCCGGCGTATCAGGCGGTGCAATATATAACATTGTTTCACCGTATGATGAATACTCAACCGTAACTGATGCAGATAAAGCAAATGGCTCCGTAAGCGCAGATAATACGCTATTTACCGGAAACTCTGCTGTTGAATACGGCGGTGCAATTTATAATGAGGCAAACGCAAGTATTGGTACAGGTTCCTCATTTGAATTTAATAAAGTTTATTCTGATGAAAATGCGAATCTTGGGCGTGGCGGTGCTATAGCAAATCTTGGCGGTGAACTTGTTGTTGCTGATGCAACAACTGACGCCGATGGTGTTCAGTTTATCGGCAATGAAGCAGGTTATAGCGGCGGCGCAATAATAAATGAAGGCGGTACCGCTACTATCGGCAGCGGCACAAAATTTACCCAGAATACAGCGGCTAACGGCGGCGCTATATCGTCGACCAAAGTTAATGGCGAGGCTGCTGTAACTAATATCGGAAATAGTGTTGTATTTTCTGAAAACTCTGCTGAATATGCGGGTGCAATACTTAACCAGCAATCAAATATGACTATTGGTAATAAGGTTGTATTCTCCGGTAACAAGACGACAGATGGCAGCGGCGGTGCAATTGCTAATGAATCTTATGCTGACAGCAATTCATCTTTAATAATTGGCGAAAGTGCGCAATTCATTAATAATGAATCAGCAAAAAGCGGCGGTGCTGTATACAGCTATAATAATTCGCCGGTAAACGGTACTAACACTGTTACGGTACAAATTGGGGACGGCGCTTTCTTTGAAGGCAACAGCGCCAAGGCAAACGGCGGTGCTGTTGCAAGTTATGCGGCGGGTGCAGTGATAGGAGAAAATACGGTATTTAATGAAAACCATGCTGCAAGCGGCGGAGCTATATATCATTCAGCATACGGTAATGAGTTTGATGACGGTGCTGTATTAACGGTTAATGGCGGTGCATCTTTCGACGGCAATTACGCAGAATCCGGCAACGGCGGGGCTATTTATACAGCAGGCGAAACTATACTTGATACGACAGCAGGAGATATGAACTTTACAAATAACACTGCAAACGGTGCTGCTAATGATATTTATCTTGATAATGACTCCGTATCAGGCACTATTTCTGCTGCTCTAGACTTAAAAGGAACAAATGAAGTTTCTATAGGCAGCGGTATTGCAGGGGTTGCAAATACTACAATTACTAACAGCGGTACAACCCTTTCTCTTGAATCAGGTTCTGTTAACAAAGACTATGCCGGCTCTTATACTCAGGAAAGCGGTACAACTAATGTAAGTTCAAATTTCTTTGGCGGTGAAAGTACGATAAAAAATGGCGGATTTAATCTTAATGACGGTGCTGAACTTGTTGAAGGCAGTAAAGTTACTACAGAAAGCGGTGTAACTACGGTTATTGCGGAAGCTGCTAATGTAACAATAAATGGTTCATTTGAAAATAATGGCACCACTACAGTAGCAAGCAGTGCAAATCTTGTTATAAACGGTGAATATACTTCTGAAAATTTAGAAAATAAAGGAAATATCACAGCTTCCAATACAACCATTGCTGTAGGAAATTATTCACAAACTGATGACAACGCTTCGCTCACAATTGATAATTCTGTTTTGGATGTTCTCAATGGTAATATGACAATCGAATCAGGCACATTGACTCTGCTTGGGGCCAAAGCTGGTATTGCTGAAAATGATATTGTTACAATAACTGATAATGTTGATTTGGTTATAAAGTACGGTGAAACCGCTACTATAGATTCAGACGGGCTTGAAGTCGGACTGGGTCATATTGCTATAAATGGTGACGTTAATAATTTCTATATGAATGATACGGATGTTATCGTTGCTGGTAATGTTCTAACGCAGAATGTTACCGTAATTGATGCTGATATATCCGGCAGTGATAAAAACACTCCGTTAACTATTGGTACGGATGCTAAAGATGTTGATTTGATTTTAAGCAATAATGCGACCTCTTCTTCAGGATTTATTGTTTCAGAAGGTTCTAATTTGCAATTAACTCCGAACGATGGTTCAAGCTTGACTTTAACTGAAAATAATGCCGTATCGGGAGCAGGTTCTGTTCTTGTTGATGAAATTGTTGAAACTGTTGAAAATGATGACGGAACAACCTCTGAAATTCACCACGGTGTTGGAACGGTTTATATCCAATCTGATAACAGCGGGTTTACCGGTGAATATACCCAGAATATGGGTACTGTGATTGCTCAAGCTGGTTCAGTATTCTTCAATGGTGATAATACAATAAACAAAGGAACATTGACCATTGAAAAAGATGCTGTTCTCGGCGGCAATTCTAATACGTTACACGGCGGTACTATTAATATTCAGGAAGGTGCTGTTCTGAGCGGTGCAACAAATACTGTTGACGGCGGTGTACTTAACCTTGCTGACGGCGCAATCCTTGATTCGGATGTTAGTGTTCTGACAAACGCTAATGGCGGTTACGGTACGGTTAATATATATAATCCGCTCTCCGGTCAAGAGGGTACAGAAGAATTTGAAGGTAAAACAGTTCTCGATGCGCAGACAGCGATTACAAATGGTGCGCTTACTTACCTTAACGGCAACGGTTCTACCCAGAATATTACAATTACAGGCGGCGGTTTAGGTTTGTTTAACGATACAATTATTACAGGTGAAACACCTGATAATACTGTTTCGCTTGTCGCAGGTTCCGGGGTTAGTCATTTAACAGTTGGTGACGGCTCCGGACTGTATGCTGATAATATTAATCTTGGCGATAACACTTCACTTACTTATAAGGATAATGCTTATATTAAACAGGAATCAACTGTTACACTTGATGGTAATGCGTCATTAAACTTCAGAAATGAAAATACAGATATTGAATATAACCCTTCAATAATTTCATCATCGGCTGATGCTTCTATTAACAAGTCCGGCGCCGGTTCAACTTCTATTGAATCCTCGCTTACGGCCTATAACGGTTCTATTAATGTAACAGGCGGTGCGCTTGACTTAGCCGGAGATGACCAGAGTGCAATATTGAATTTAAGCGGAATAAGTGTTGATAATTCTTCTCTCACTGCTGACGCACATATTCTTGTTAATGGCGGCGGTGAAAAAGGTATTGTTTCTGTTAATAACGGTGGTACTCTAAGCGTTAATAACTCACTTGAAGCGGAAAACCTTATTGAAGTAAATGACTCAACATTAAATGTTCTGGGTAGTCTTGCCAGCGGAACTGAAACAAGTACTAATTCTGCCATTAACTTTAATTCAGCGATAGTTAATGTTGGTGAGGATATAGTTACAGATAATATTGGAATTCATAATGGCTCTGTTGTTGAAGTCGGCGGAGCTTTGGATTCTAAATTGTTTGAAGCAAGCGGCGAAGGAACTGTCGTAAATATAGCAGAAGGATTAATCGCTTCAAATACAACAACAGATAATGCATCACTCGGTGTTAAAGACGGAGCCGTAGTTTCTATAGGTGAAGATGTAACAGCCGCCGGTAATATCAGCGTTGTAAACGGTTCAAGCTTGACTTCAGGCGGCAGTGTTACAGCAATGACCGGAACAGTTGATGTTGAAAGCTCTACATTAAATATTCTCGGCGACTTGATTGCAGAAAATTCTACTAATGGTACATCATTAGGTATTACAAACGGCAGTGATGTTTCTGTCACAGGCAGTGTGTCTGCTAATCAAAATGTTGCTGTTGATAATTCAAATCTTACCGTTCTTGGTGATTTAGCGGCAACTGAAGGTTTGATTGGAGTATCTAATAATTCTAACTTAGCAGTTGATGGTGATGTTACTTTTGACAGCTACTTTGTGGTAAATGGTGATTCCAGTGCGGAGGTTAACGGTAATTTAACAGGTAATGGCGGAATGTCTATTGCCGGTGAAAAATCAAAAGTTACTCTTAACGGTGATACAGCTGCACTTGGCGGTAATCTCAATTTACGCGATGGTGTTTTAAACAACTTCACCAATATGAGTGTCGCCGGTGATATGCTTATTGCAAATACTGCCGGTGTAACTTCAACTCCTGTAATTAATATGCAGGATGGCGGTGTTAGTATTATTGATGTTGCCGGTTCATTAACTCAGTCATCAGATGTTAATATGGCCTTCGATTACGATCCGCGCGGAAATGCAATGGATCAGATTGTTGTTGGTTCTGATGTAAATGTTGGAGATAATCAAATCCTTATAACCGGTATTAATTTTATCAATACTCCTGATGATTATAATTTTACCATTGATGGTTCTAAATTAATTACCGGTACAGACGGACACGGGTATGCAAATATTGGTGACAGCCAATTTGTAGCAAATACGGCTCTTGGTCAGTACTTGATAACTTCTACAAGCGGCGGGGCGGGTGCAATTAATGGTACATTGCAGTCTGTCAATCCGCAAATGTACAGAGGGCAGGTTGCAACTGTTGCTCAGTATGCTAATCAGTTGGCCTTCAATAATATCATGTTTGACCATGCTGCTATTGTATCCGGTCAGTTAGGGCCAAATAGTGATGATGAAATCGCTAACCGCTATGCAGCAACAAATCCGCTCTTTGGACCTTATCAATACAGTAAGAAGGATGGCGGACTCTGGTTCAAGGCTTATGGAAACATAGAAAACATATCTATGACCAAGGGGATTCACGTTGATAATCAAGCTTACGGCGCAATCTTAGGTGCTGATCTTCCTGTTGTTAAACTTAAAGACGGCTGGAAATTAATTCCATCTGCATATGTAGCATACAACGGCGGCCACCAAAATTATGATTTCGTAAGTATGTATCAAAACGGCGGACAAATCGGTGCTATGGCCACTGCTTATAAAGGCAACTTCTTTACATCATTGTTAGCATATGGCGGCGGTTATGCAAATGAGATGAATGTAAGAAATATGGGCTATGGTGCTACCGGATTGGCTGATAATACCGGAAACTGGTTCGCAGGTGTTGCTTCTAAATCTGCTTACAATTTCCACTTGCCTAAGAACTTTATAATCCAGCCGACTGCAATGGTTGCTTATAATATATTTGGAAATCAAAACTATGGTTCCACCTTTGGCGGTAATCTGAGTATGAATTCAGGCTTCCTTAACGGTATTAATGTTGCTCCTGGTGTTAATGTTATATGGAATAAGAAAACATTCAGCATCTATGGTACTGCCCAAATGGTATTTAATATAATGGGCGGTGTTGATGGACAAGCCGGAAAGGTTACTCTTGATGATGTAAGAATGAAACACCCGTATTTTGAATATGGTCTGGGTGTTGTGAAGAGTTTCAAAGAAAGACTCTCAGGTTATTTCCAATTTACAATTAGAAACGGCGGCAGAACCGGTATCGGGTTTATGGGCGGTTTCCAATGCAAACTTGGAAAATAGTATAATAAATTAATTTAAAAAACCGGTCATCTTGAAAAGATGACCGGTTTTTTAAATAGAGTGAAATTTAGGAATCATTTTATCGAAAGTACAGATGTACTTAAACCCAAATTCTTTTAGTAATTTTTCTGTATCTTTAATTTTATATGCTACGTGTTCCGGATAATGTGAATCTGCTCCGATTGTAATTATTTCACCACCGAGTTCTTTATAAAGTTTTATTATATCTTTTGAGGGGGTTAAATCTCCTATATTGTACCTGTAGCACGATGTATTTACTTCTATTCCTTTTCCGTTCTTTATTACTTTTTTTAGAATTGTTTCGATTTTATGTTTTATTTTGTCAAACGGATACGCTCCGTGCCTGTCATATCTTCTAATAACATCCATGTGACCCAGCACGCTGTAGTTGTTGTAATTAGAAACTATTTTATCCAGTTCTTCATAATATTCTTCAATATATTGTTTTTGCGGGCGGTTATTCTGGAAAGATTGTGACCAGAATTCACGATTATTAATTTGGTGCATTGATAATAGTATAAAGTCAAAATCGTATGAATGAAATATTTTTTCATACTCCGTGATTGTATGTGACTGCATTCCAAATTCCATACCGAATTTTAGGCTTATTTTATGTCCGTATAATTTCCGCATCCGGTTGAATTCTTTTAAATAGGCTACGCAGTCACAATCGTGCATACTGTATACACCGATATCAATATGTTCAGTAAAGCAAATTTCTTCCAATCCTTGATTTATGGCAGCTTTAATACACTCATCCATAGGCATAGAGCAGTCATCACTGAAATATGTATGAGCATGATAATTTGCATACATTCTTTGTCCTCGCCTCCGGTCAGATTATAGCATGAATATAATTGAGGTGCCGGATTTTCATCCGGCGCTGTTCCAAATAATTTTAACAAAATTATTTAAATAGCTGTTAAAAACTTAAATAAAAGTTATTAAAAAAGGAAAGACAATAATTTATACAGGGGGCTATGCACCCCCTACCCCCGCACTGTATTTCTTTCTTTTTATTGCGATGTAAAAAGAAAGAAATACAGCTAAAGAAAGAAAAACCCGCAATCAAAAACAGTCACTAAACTCAACTCTAGGCAAAATAACTCGCTGCGCTCAAACAAATTTTGCCCTGTTACTGTTTCGTTAAGTGACTGTAGAAAAGAAGGAAAATATTTGTTTGAAATTATTATGGATAATAGTAGATTTTTTATCCGGCGCCAGTAATTAGATATTTGTGAAATTCTCAACAATTCTATAAATATTTTTCAGAAATGAATCTTCGGAAGTTAATTTACTTTTTACAATATGATTTAATCCGTCTTTATCCTCTAATAATACCGTGTTATCGCGTTCGGCATTGAGTATTAATTTAGTATCTGCGTTTACACATTCTCCCAAAGTAGTATGATTTGGTTTTGTAACTTCTATATTAATAAGCTTGCCCCCTGAAGTTTCTGCATCGTGGATATTGATTTTAACATTTTTTGCTTTCGCATAATTAGCCAGCATTTCCTGAGCGGTAAAAATTTGTTCATATGCTTTATCATTTTCCCCGGGAGTAATATTTACGTATTTATTTATTTCATTCTGATGTTTTTCGATTCGCAAGTTTTTGATTTTAGTACCTATTGCACGGATTGGTTGTTTAAGATTTCTTACGTTCATAGCTTATTCTCCTGATTGTTACATTATTTTTAAATCTTGAGAAAATAATATTTGCTATTAATATAGAAAATTTTTACAAAACTTCATTTTCAGCACTCAGCCATAAAAATTCGTACGGTTGAAGCGGGATATAAAGTTTTCTTTTTGTAATACTTACATCAGCTCTGTATTTACGGTTATTCATAAGATTTTTGAATAAAATAGACTTGCTGCCCTTTTTTATAACAGTGGTTACAGGTAAATCTATTTCAGCAATGAGTTTTTTGTTAGATAAATTATTTACAATAAGTACTTTATTATTTTTATCTTCTCTTATATAGGCAAATGCTTCCTTGTTTTTAGCTTTAAGCAGTGCAAAGTTGCCTCTGCTGATTGCAGGGAATTGTTTTCTTATTGCAATTAAAGCTTTTACATTGTTATAAATATAGCTGTTGTTTTTATACCAGTTTTTTAGCGAGCCATAGAATAATTTTTGCGGAAGAATTCCTCTATGTATATCCCTGCTGTCAAAGTAGCTCAGTAGTCTTATTTTATTTTTCTTTTGGATATATTCTCTTTGGCGGGCAAATTCCTGTGCAAATTCTATATCATTTTTAGCGCCGACTTCGTCGCCGTAGTAGATTACGGGTGTCCCGGGAAGTGATAGCAGCAGAGAAAACGCAAGTGAAATTCTTTCAGGATTGTAGTCTAAAAAGTCCGCCATCCTGCCGCTTACGCCAAGTCCATCTCTGAATCCGGCGCCCTTTCTTACAAGAGAGTTATATATAATTTCTCTTGTTTCCGGTGATATCATTTCTAATGTGAGTTCGTCATGGAGTCTTAGGAATATAGCCCAGGTGCAAGATTGAGGAATCTGCGGAGTATTTTTATTTGCTTCTGCAAAATGTTTACTATCCTCTGTTACAAGTGTTGCCCAGAGAGCCGGCATATACGGGAAATGGTATGCCATTTGAAATTCATCTGAACGTTTAAAATCAAGTTCGGTATCGTCGACAAATGTTGATATTTTTCGTTCGGTTCCGAAATACGGAAGAATATCTTTCGGTGTCTGGCACGCTTCTGCAATCATAACAGAACTCGGTGCTGTAATTTGCATATAAATACTTAAAATTTTCAAAATTTGATGTGTAAGCGGACTATTTTCAGCATCTGTACCGTCTTCTTTTATAAAATATGGTACAGCGTCCATTCTGAAAATATCAACACCGCGGTTTGCCCAGTTGCTGAGGGTTTCCAGACAGTAGTATAAAACATTCGGGTTCATCCAGTTTATATCAAGCTGGAATGGATAGAATGTATGGTAAAAATAGTAATCTTTGCCTTTAATAGTGACTTTCCTGTAATGATTTTCAGTAATATCAGGGAAAATTAATCTTCGTTTTGATATTTTACCGTTTTCTTCAGTATATTCAACTATGACGCCTTTTTTCTCATCATTATATTTACGATATTCAGGCATTTTTTCTTTTACAACAAAGTAATTGATTTTATCTAAATCACCATTTAGAGCTTGCTGGAACCATTCGTGTTTATCGGAGAAATGGTTGTATATCAGGTCAGCTTTTATTTTAAAACCTTTAGCTTTTGCTGCTTTTACAAATTCTTCAAACTGTTTCATCCCGCCGAGATCTTCACGCACATTATCGGGATTATTTATATCAAACCCGGCATCTGACATAGGTGATTCCGCAAAGGGTAGTATATATAATGTTGTAACCCCTAAATCTTCAAGATAATCAAGCATTTTAGCTGTATCTTTAAACTGGTTTGGTTTATCAGTTGAAGTTACACCGAAACGATCCGTGTAGAACATATAAATAATTTCATCTTTATACCAGTCAGAGGGTCTTATTTTATCCTGTTGTTTTAATTCTTGCGAACGGTTTTCTCTTGCTTGTTTGGCTATTTCAAGGATATGTGCGTATATCTCGTCGGTTTGTTCAAGTCCGTAAACCTTTGTTATAGCTGCTTTTAATTCTTTTTCTGTTTTTTTTGTAATAAATTTTGGCGCAGAACTCTGCTCTGCGTTTGTAATTTCTATAATGGTGCTTTGATTTACACTGTTATCTGCTTTCAAAAAACGCGGAAATGCAGGAACTGTTGTATTAAAAAAGCATAAACAGGTTAGAAGAGAGATTGCTAAAAGTCGTTTATTCATCAAAGGACACCTCCATGATGACATTTTAGTATAAACAATTTGAGTTTACACGATAAAGTAAAATTATTTTAACAAAAAGATATATATTTTTTATATGATAAGGGGTTAAATTTCTTCTTCTTCAAAATTGTCGTCTTCGTCTGAAAACAGTTCCATATCCTGTTCGCTTTCAGTAAGGAGTTCATCTTCTTTGTTTTCTTGGTGACTCTGTTGTTTTTGTTTTGAATTTTCTTTGATAATCTCTTCTGTTTCGTTTTCAAGGTCATTAAAATTAAGAGGTTCTTGTTTTTTAGGTTTTTTAGAATTAATAACGGCTGCAACATTCATCATTGCAAGTGAATTTAGGGTAGCTCTGAGCTGCGCACTCCGGTCTGTGAAGGGTTCTTCGTGCTGTAGTACTTCTTCATCTTCTCCCTGATTTATTACGCCGTATTCAGTTCCAGGCCCGTATTTTTCATCACTAGTTTTAGCCGCAGTGCCGGAGATGTCGCCGCTTTTAAAATTAAATGCGCCTCCGATGCCGAAAAATCCTGCTGACCTGTTATCTACCATATAAACAACCTCACAATTTCAGTATAACCCTGATTGAATATCCTCTACTTTAGAGTTTATACTTTTTGCTATTGTTTTAAAACCTCTAAATATATTATTTTGTTATTTTTTTTATGATTTTTTACAAAAATTTACATAAAAATATATTCGGAAATTGTTTTATATTATGAATAGACAGTCTTTTATCCTTTAGCAAATTCCTTAATGTTGTTAAAGTCTAATATGCCGATGCAGGTTTTATCCCATGGGCTTAATGCTACTTTTACTAACTTGGTATTTGTATCAAACATTATGTTAGCAATTTCGATAATATCATTCTGCGGATAAACTGTTATATCTGACTCTGCAAAACCTTGACTCATATAATCACTGACTCTAAGTTTCATTAAACTCTCCCTGTTTGTTACAATATTAATTTAAAATTATTTTCAATAAATAACTACTAGCCGGTTAGGGAGTTTAGTATCCTCTAAACAGTTGATTTTATTATAGTTCTACCGGGGAATACCTGTAGTATCCGTATGGTTATTGAATTTTATCAGAGAGATTATCGTCGCTTAAATTTTCCGGCTCTTTTATTTCAACGCCCATCTCTAAAAGTGCGGCTTTTGCCTTTGGTGCAAATGCAGTATTGGGGAAGTTTTCCAGTACAGTCTGATAACATTCTATAGCATCTTTTTTCATGTCGCGCATTCTTAATATGTTGCCGGTTTTGTAATAAAGCGGCGCCAGTTCGGGCGCACTGCCTTCTATTAATTGTGTATCAAGTTTAATTTTTACTGTAATAAGGCTTTCATTATCCTGCGGGGATAACAGCGCGTGTCCGTATATTTTGGTGGTGAGTCTGTTAATTTCTGTTTCTGTTTGTTCGAGGAACTCTTTAGAAATTTTTGATTTTGCCTTGGTTTTTCTAGCTGCCTGCGCATCTATACAGAATACTGAGGCTAATACCACACCAATCAATGATAAAATAATAAACTTCTTCATATACTCACCCAAAATCTGACGTTACTATTATAATTATTATAACAAAGTTTGATTTTTTACCTCAATTAAATATATGATTATTTTATGAAAGAAGAAGATTTTTATCAAATATTTATAACAGGAACCGGAGAATACCTTGATGAATTGTTAAGCAGGGGGTTAGGCGGAGTAATATTTTTTTCAAAAGATATAAATTCTGCTGATGGATTTAAGGATATTATTTCCGGGATAAAGAAAAAATCAGTTTATGCTCCGTTTCTGGCTATAGATCAGGAGGGCGGGCGCGTTGAACGCACAGAAAATATCAGACCGAGGCGTTTATCAGCAAAAGATGCGTATGAAAGAGGCGCCGGATATTTAAGAGAGCAGACTGAGGAAATGGCGGGGGAATTAAAAAGTTTTGGTATTAATCTTAATTTTGCTCCTGTTGTTGATGTTAATACAAATCCTGATAATCCCGTTATTGGAAACAGAGCTTTCGGAGATAATCCACTCGACGTTATAAAAGGCGCGGAAATTGTTATGGATGTTTATAAGCACAAGGGGATTATAACCTGTGCCAAACATTATCCAGGACACGGTGATACAATAACGGACAGTCATAATGATTTGCCCGTTATAGATTTACCGCTTAAAGACATGGAAAAAACTCATTTAATGCCGTTTAAATATGTTATAAAATCCGGAATCCCGATGATAATGGCGGCGCATCTGGATTGTAAGTGTTTTGGAGAGGCCGGTGTACCTGTTTCTCTGAGCGTTAAGGCAATAGAGTATTTAAGAAGTAAACTCGGTTTTAAAGGGGTAATCATAACCGATGATATGAATATGGGCGGAGTTGCTGGATTTTCTCCGGAAGGGGCCGCACTGGCGGCAATAAAAGCGGGTGTTGATATATTATTGTATAGGGCGTCTGATAAATGTACTTATGATGTAATAAATAATATTTATAATAGTATTAAGAATAATGAAGCCCTTTGTGCCTCGGTTGATACTTCTGTCCGGCGGATTAAAAGCCTGAAAGAACGATATTTACTGTAATATAAACTGCCTGCCTGCGGCTTGCCAAAAAAAGATTATTGTATTAAAATGTACAAAAAGTTTGATTTGAGGATTGGATATAATGAAAAACGCATTGTTAATAGTAACAGTTTTGTTTGCAGCGATTATGTCTACTGCGTGTATAAATAATTTTGCAGTTCAGGAATTAAATAATAAAGCTGCTGAATATCTGGCTAAAGGTGATTACGATTCCGCTATCGGCAGACTAGAAGCAAGTTTGGATATTGATCCTACTATTTTTGAAACGAATTATAATCTTGGTGTTGCATATATTAATGCTGAAAAATATGATGAAGCCGTTGGAGTTTTAGAAAAAGCCGCGTCTTTAAAGCCTGAACAAGCAGATATTTATTATTCATTAGCCGTTGCGCAGTATAATGCGGCAGAAGATATATTATCAGGCGAAGCAGACGATGATGATATTGATGAAGATGATGCAAAGGCGCAATCAGAGGAATCAAAAGAATTATCAGCAGAAGATAAACAAAAAGCTGCAGGATTATATACGGATGCAATTCAGTCTTTAGAAAAGTACTTAACTTTTAAAGACCTTCCTCAGGATTCGCAGGCCTCTGCTGAAAATCAGCTTGCAACTGTAAAAAATAAGCTTGAAGAGCTTAAAAAACAACTTCCCGCGGAAACTGAAAAAGTTTCAGAAGAAGGTTAGTATATGCTTAGCGAGCTTGCTTTAAGCTCTCCCGGCAGAGTTTTTCTATCTATAAACGGTTTTGAAATATATAACTATGGAGTAACAATGGCGCTGGCGCTTCTTGCCGGTGTTCTTGTGTCAAATTATCTTGCTTCTAAATCAAATAAATTTCCTAAAAATATATTTGTAGATATGGCGCCTTATTTAATTATTTTTGGAATAATCGGCGCTCGAATCTGGTATTGCCTGCTAAACTACAGAGAGTATTTGTTATTCCCGCTTGATGTCTTTAATTTGCGTATGGGCGGTATTTCTATCCATGGAGCTATATTAGGCGGTTTCATTGCTGTTTTATTATACGCAAAATTGAATAAACGTAGTATTGTATCTTTGTGCGACTATGCAGTTCCGGGGCTTGCATTAGGACAGGCCGTCGGCCGCTGGGGAAATTTTTTTAATAGTGAAGCTTTTGGACTTCCATATGACGGTTTCTTAAAATTATATATTCCTCCTTATATGCGTCCTTCTGAATTTAGTGAGTATTCATATTTCCATCCGGCCTTTTTATATGAAAGCATTTTGGATTTTATATTATTTATGGTTTTATTTTATTTTATCAATAATAAAAAGAATTTCCCGCGCGGAACTGCGGCTCTTGTATATCTTGTATTATATTCAGTAATTCGTTTCGGGATAGAGTTGATAAGAGTTGATTCAGAGTTTGTTATTTTCGATCTGCCTTTCCCGGCCTTTATTTCATTAATAATTTTTACAATATCTGGCATTGCTCTTATAATAAAATTAACAAAAGTTTACAAATAGGCAATTCCTCCTGATAAAATATCTTTTATATATATAAGGATAAAAAGGAGAATTATGCCAACACCAGATTTTTTTAATTCACAATACGGGTTATTTACTCCATATAACTATATGATGATGCAAAGTGCATTACAGCAGATGAGTGGATATTCTCCGCTTGCTTTTACTGGAATGGGGGGTATGCCGGGTGTTGCTAACTCAGGTTCTGCAAGTTCTTCGCAGGAAACCGTAGAAAAAAGTACTCTAGAAGCTAAGAAAGCACAAAAAAAAGAAGTGCAGGCGCAGTTAGAAGAGGCATTTGCTCTAAGAGCGCAGCTAGAGGATGTGGTGGATGTAAATACTCCTCAAGGTTCTCAAAGGATTAGTAAAAGCTCATATAATGAAAAAACAGGATATATAGCAGAAGATGGAAAAGATGACGGAGAAATATCCTGGGGCAAAAAACTATTTAATTTAGGAAAGGGATGCTTAAATCTTATAACAGATATGTTTTTGGATGAAAACGGTGTTCCCAGCCTTAAAAAGACAGTAACAACTTTGGCCGTCGGCGGTGCATTAGCTGCTGCCGCATTTTTAATTCCGGGAGCAGGTGCTGTATTGGCGGGTGCTGCATTAGCCGGAGGTGTTCTAACACTGGGAAAAGGCTGTGTTAAAGCAAATACAGCAAAAACAGATGAAGAGGCTGAAAAAGCTTGGCAAAGTATAGGTTCCGGTACATTGCAAACAGCATTGTCGCTGGTCGGTATGAAAAAAGTAGGCGCGTCATCCGCACAAAAACTTGGCGTTGATGCACCAAAATGGTACCGCGCAGACCAATCACTAAAACTTGCGCTCAAGTCTGCAAAGGCTGATGTGAATGCTGTAGGCGGTTTATCTAATGCCGTAAGACAAAATTACAGTAATATGAAGATTGGATTAGATAAATTTGCGTCAAAGAAAATAGGTTATTCACATTATGAAAAGAAATATACAAATAATTTAGATAAACTAAGGGCAGATATTCCGGGTACGGATGCAAAATATAGAAAATATGCTGATAAAATTGCTGCTGCATACGAAAAAGTTTATAATGCTAAAAATGAAGCAGAGTATGCACAAGCAGTAAGAAATCTTGAACGGTATTCTAAACTTGCAAAAGTGTATAGAAATAGTAATACAGGTTTGTCGGATGAAGCGGCTGCGGCATTTGATGATATGATAAAAATATCTGAGTCTATAGCGCCGCGCGGAGCATACAGAACGAAATTTGCAAAATTTGGTTCAAGTGATTATGCTCAAAAAATGGCGGATTTGGACACTCAAATTAATGAGTTAAGGGCATTAGGAGCCACAGCAAGCCCTGAACAACAATTCAAACTTCGTATATTAACAAGAACAAAAGCTGCAAACAGAACACTTTATAATGCAAATACAGCAGTTAAACAAAAAACAGCCGTAGAACGGTTTGACCAAATTGCACAGGAAACACTGGCTAAAATGCAGGAAATGAGAAATAATCCTAATACTACTCCTGATATAATGCGTGCGTATAATGATATTGTTGTAATGGCTCAGGAAAATGCAATGAAAGCAAATCTTATAGTTGAATATAGGGCTTTAGATTTGACCAAGGCTGCAAATGTCCTTAAAAACAGACTTGCATCTGATGCGGAAAAAGCAAAAGCAAGAAATTTAATAGGACAATATACAACTAATACTCCGGCAGACGATGAAGCATATATTTCGATGGTAGATGATATAATCAAAACATTGAAATTTGAAAAGAAATCAGAACCTTTAATGCAAAGATTCTTCAACTGGAAAATTTCTGTAGGACAAAAAGGTAAAAATGCTGCCAATAAAGGCTGGAATCATTTCAATAAACCTGCTGTATATGTTACAACAACCATAGACAGAATGGTGTATCCGCAATCAGTTAATGCAATATATGGAACTATTATCCCTGATTCGGAAATAGATGCATTGAAAAAAGCAAATGATGACAAAATAAGACAATTACAGGAAGTGTATAAAACATTTGCCTGATATAAGTTAAGATGGTAAAAAAAAAGCGGCATTGCCGCTTTTTTTTATGCATTCATATGAATTTTATGATGAGGCTTGCTGCCCGGGTGTTTACGTATTGGTAAGCTGTGAGAGTCATTTTTACCGTTTTTGTTAGCCATAAGCAGATATACCCCGCCTCCGACAATAGCCGCAGAGGCAGCAGACCAGGCAATTACTTTACCGTATTTACCTAAAAAAGACTTTCCAGGAGGTGCCGGCGGAGGTGTTGTTGAGTTGCCATGCATTGTTTCAAAGTTTTTCTTAACTGCATTTAAATGTTCTCTGAACTTATCAAGAAAGGAGCCTGAATATCTTTCGACATTAGAGTCTGCTTTTGACGCAAAGATTTCTTTATATAAATCAGCAGATGGTTTGCCGGCTTTTGTTAAGGTGGTATTGTTTGCCCATCCGGTTTTAAGGTTTAATTCATTTTCTGCCATTTTCATTCTTTGCGCCTTTGTAAGTGCAACGCCTCTTTCCATACAGATAGTAACACCTGTAGCAAGTATTAATGAACGGTATTTATCAATTAAGTCATCAAGAGCTTCTTTATGCTTTGGATTAGCATTGATATAATTATCAAGAGCTTCAGTTTCATCCAAATCTGTTTTAAATGAAGAAGCATGTCTGTTTTGTTGTTCATTAGCGATTTCATTTCTTAATTTGTTATATTCTTGTGTCCATTTTTCGCCTATACCATCCTGTTTGTATTGGGCAATGGCTTCTTTAGAGATATAATACCCGTTTTCAGTTTTAAAACTGGTAGCAATATCTTCCCCATCTATAACAGGGTCAAAGTTTTTATCGGCCATGCCCTGTGCGTTTGTGACTGAAAGCAATGACATAAATTGCATAACTTCAAGGTCTGTTAACTCGCACGGTGCTTCTCTGGATGGCAAAAGAGCCATTTCTGCAACCGAAGTCAGAATTTTGTTTGGAGCAAAAGCTTCCATAAAACAGATATGTCCGGGGTACTTGTTAGATAAAATTTCTGCCTGGGACAATATTTTATTTGAATACTCTGTTCCGGGAGCTTCTCCGCCAAGTATTAATATACAGTTTTTAGCATCATCAGGATGTTTTTGGCAATAGCTGTCAAAAGCATTCATAACGATGTCAAGTGATTTTTGAGAGTCAAGCCGTCCCCACGATACGTATACTTTTAAATCTCCTATTTTTTCAGGAGTCAGCAGATTTTCGTCAATACGGCCGATTAGATTTACATTCCAGTTTGAACGGCCTGCAATAAGGGTATTGTATAAGTCCCTGTCAACATCTTTAAGTTTATCAAACTTAGTAGTTAAGCGGTTTAAAAACTCTTTTTTGTTGATATTTTTGACTTCAGTATAATGATTATAAGCTTCTTCTGTCACTTTATACTTTTCGTTTTCTTTGGGAAACTTTGATTCATCTACTATAGCAAACGGATGAATTTCATCAGCAAGAGCAGCGAAGTCATTTCCTAATTTTTTTAATGCTTCTTTTGCAGAATTTACTCCGCTTTCCAAATACCCGTTCATACCGGCTACACCTTTAAATATATGGAAATTAGGATCTTCAAACGGGTTCATAATACCGTTTGCGAGCTTTTGTTCATATAATTCTTTCCATTCCCCCTGAAGAGCTGTCGGAATATTAGGATTCACAGCTATATCTTTCGCATAGCCGGGAGAAACAGTGTTCAGACCTGTCATATAACCATTTTTGCGGAGGTTAAATGCAATTAATGTAGGGTTAAAAGAACCCGAGTAATCCCTGAGTTCAGGAATGTAACTTGCAAAGTAGTTGTTAAGCGTTCCGTTTTCTTCTGCACTTGTGAATTCGGGGTCTCTGCGCATGATATCAATTTCTTCAGATGTGAGTCCCAAATTCAGCGCCATGTCCAGTCCGCCGCATTCCCCTGTATACCCCATTCTTAAATTGTGTATAGCATAAGCAGGAGCAATATCCTTGGGATTAAATGCCGGGTTGCCGTTTACTGCTTCATCTCTCATGAATGAAATTGTATATGCAGTTTGTGAATCGGAACAGAAAACCGTACCAGCGTCAAATTTACTGTTATCAGTTGTCTTAACAGCACTGCATAAAGCATCTTTTAAATCTACAAACGCACGGTTATTTTCGGCATAAGCCCTCGGTTTATATTTACTGAAAGCTTCCGGGTTTTTGGTTTTGTCTGAACTGTATGAGCCGTCATCATATGGGACTTTAAACTCTGCTGTTCCTTTTGAATATACAAAAAAGTGGTTTCTTGCTTTATGTGTGTCCTTATCTGCCGGTAATTCTTCAATTTTATAATCAATAATTTTACCTTCTTTATCTTTTACCGGAACAGCTTCCATTGCTTTGAATAATATGATATCCTGCGGCTGTTGTTTACCATATTCAACAGTTTTGGTCTTAATTTCTTTTAGGACTATAAAATTTTTATTTTGAATATTACTGTCCAAATTTGTAGTTGTTTCTGTGGTTATGTTTTTTTTGTCTGTATCAAATTTAACGTAAAAATACTGTCCTTTAAGACCTTTATACGGACAGCTTTCATCAAATTGCCAGGGTTTTACAAGTCCGGTGTATTCACCCTTTTTTGTATAATCTTTTCTTGCATTATAATACGGCTGTGCAATAACGGCTTCAATCCCGGGCATTTTTTCATAATAGCCCATTACATTGGCAACGCCGCCTTTTTTGTTGTAATCAGGGAATTCAGCACCATAAAAAATTACGTGGTCTGCTCTGCCTGTAAAACTAACACTATTTTGCGGAACCTGATTTAAGCTGTTATTTTTATTGATTTTCAAGCTTTTTGATTGTTTTGGCACACTCGTAGCCATGCCCACGGGCTGTAATCTCATATTAACCTCCTGATTTAATAAACACTGTCTTAACTAGTATAACTCCGTGAAAAAATTTTTTTGCATGTTTGTTAAGAAATATTAAGTTTAAATTCTTTATATAAGCAATTTTAAGCTGAATTTTAACTTTATATATATAAGGTTAGTTTTAAGTACAGGTAAAGGTATATGTTAGTGTCAGGTAATATTCCTGTAACGTCTTATCAGGATCTTGCCTCCAGAAAAATTTCTACTCTTGGTACGAGAGAAATTTCCGGTTACGCAAGTATTTTACAGGAAAAGAAAAAGCAAAAGGCGAAGATTAAATATAAAAAAATAATGGCGGCAGATGGTATTGCCGCACCGGATGGGCTTCCTGAAGAATATTATTCATCGGGCGGGGGGCTAAAAACATCTTTAATAAAAACAGTGCGTCAGTGTTTAAATATCCTGCCTGAAAAAAATTACGAAAACAATTTCTTTTTATCGGGAGTCGTTGTTGATGAATACCCTTCAAAATACTTTAATACGTGCTATCTTCTGGCTGCAATAGAAAGCCCGATCCCTTTTGAAGGCGCCGGAACTGAGGCTATGCAATCGTTGGTAGAGAAAAGCATGCTTGATGATGATACTTGCGGTCGGATTATATTATATATGTCGCAGTTATCCGATAAGGATACCAGCCCAAAATTCTTTTATAAATTAGGATTCAGGTACACAGAAGAAAATAGCAATATAATATTGAAAGAAATGATTGATAAAAATATCTATGAATTTTATTTGCCCCCGGGTTACATGTATCTGCCTAAAGAAAATATACAAAAACTTTTAAGGTATGGACAATTATTTTAAAAAGGGAATAATATAATGGATGTGATTAAACCAAATATAATTTCACAAGGCGTAGTCAGCGGGCCTGATAAGAAATTAAGTACTCATAGTATTCGTTCTGCCGAAGCAAGAAAACGCATGCTCGGGCTGGAAAAAGAGATTAAAACCAATACCGAAAAATATCAATATAAGTCGCGGGATAAAACTCCAATGGTAGTAAAAATTGCCGGTATAGGCGTTTTAATCGCTCTTGCGGGCGGGTTTTTAAAATTAAGGTTGAAAAAATAAAAATAATAGTTGACAATGAAAATTGCCCGTGATAATATAGATGTTGCGCGTGAAAAGCTAATCTGTATAACGCGCTGAGGGCGGGATTGCCCGCCGTACATTTACACTAAACCGAAATATAAAATAAGCACTAAGATTTGGAGGTTTTCCGGCGACGGTTTTCCCCGTAACCGGAAAGCGGCTCTGAATTGTATGTAAACAAATATTACTGTTAATAAAAATAAGTATTGACAAAATAACTTTAACAGATAGTATAGAATAGTTGGCTAAGTTAAGCCAGCGAGGTAAGTGAAAAGCTTACTATAAAAGCGGAAGCCGAAAGCGACACAGGGAAATAGCGAAGTAAAGACTGTGACTTTAGCCCGCGCGGGAAGATACCCGAAGGGATTGAACATTGAAAACAGAATAGCTGAGTGTT